>NZ_JAPUVI010000030.1 GCF_029255285.1 Accumulibacter sp. | reverse complement strand
CGCCACGGTGCCACAACCGGCAAGCAGCCAGTGCAGGTCGCGCGCGGCCAGGGGGGCGAGCGGAATGGCCAGGCGGATCAGTCCGTAGGCACCCAGTTTGAGGCCAACGATGAGCGCCGTGACTGCTGCCGGCGCCGCGATGGCGATCGGCGGCAACCAGGTATGCACCGGCACGAGCGGCACCTTGACGGCGAAACCGACGAACAGCAGCAGGAAAACCAGGGTCTGCGCGCCCTCGGGCAGCGGCGTCGCGAGCAGCGTCGGCAAGTCGAACACCGGCCCGCCACCCCCCGCCTGCCCGAAGGCTGCCGCCAGCAGGCCGAAGAGAAGCGGTACGCCGCCGGCCAGCATGACCAGGAAATAGCGCACCGCCGCCGCCTGCCGGCCGACGCCGACGCCCCACAGACTGACCAGAAAGTAGAGCGGCGGCAGCGTAAACTCCCAGCAGAAAAAGAACAGGACGGTATCCAGCGCGCAGAAGACGCCGAGCGTCGCCGCTTCGAGCAGCAGCAGCAGGGAAAAGTACAGTCCGGGAGCCAGCGTCGACGCGTTGGCGCCGACACGCCAACTGGCGACGACGGCGCCACAGAAGAGGAGCGCCGTGGCTGGCAGAAAGAGCAGCGAAATGCCATCGACGCCGACGAGATAGCGAACGTTGAGCCCGGCGATCCAGTCCGCCGAGTCGAGCAATTGAAAATCGGCCACTGTCCTGTCGAAGGCGGCGACCACCAGCAGTGCCACGAGCAGCGTCAATAGGCTGGCGCCGAACGCCAGCCAGGTCGCCCAGGGGGCACGCCGCAGGAGCGCGGTGACCAGCGCACCGAGCACCGGTAGCGCCAGCAGAAAGCTCAGCAAGGGCCAGGCGCTCAGTTCAGTCATGCTGAAAATACGCCGCCAGCGCCTGCGTCGCGGTATCGGTAAGCTGCAGCCAGGGTTCGGGCCAGAAGCCGGCGGCCAGCAGGACGAGCAAGGTCGTGCCGCCGACGAAATATTCCATCGGACGGGTGCGCGCGATGCGGGCTACCGGCACGTCTCGCGGTCGCGGCGCCAGGAAGGCGCGCTGGAAAGCCCAGAGCAGAAAACCGGCGGCGGCAACGTTACCCAACGCGGTAGCGATCGTCGGCAGCGCGCCAAACGTCTCGATCGACGCTTCGAGGACCAGGTGCGCGGCATCGAAACCCGGCGTACCGGGCATGCCGAGGATGGCCAGGCCGCCGATCAGGAAAGCGACGGCAATGAAGGGGACACGATCGAACAGCCCGCCGAGCCGGCCGAGAGCGGTCGTCCCGGTGCGGCGGTAGACGTAGCCCACCATGAGCAGCATGACGGTGATCGCCAGACCGAAATTGATCGCCAGCAGCAAAGCACCTTGCAAACCGGCGGGATGCAGCGTGAACAGGCCGATGACGATCAGGCTGGTATGGCTGACGACGGCGAAGGCCATCAGACGCCGCAGGTTCACCTGCCGGAAGGCCATCACCGCGGCGAAGAAGACGCCGACCATGGCGAAGGCGACGACGTAGGGCTGCCAGATCATCACCGCCTCGGCGGTCAGCGGCAACAGGAAGCGCGCCATGCCGTAAATCCCCACCTTGACACCGAGCAACAATACCGGCCCGACGGCGATCAGCCCGTAGCCGGCCGAGTTGGGCAGCCAGCCGTGCAGCGGAAACAGCGGCGTGCGCACCGCCAGGCCATAGAACAGGAGGTAAAAGGCCGCCGACTGGTACTTGCCGATTTGTGGCGTGCGCAGCAGGTCAAAAAGATCGAAGCTCCAGCGCCCGCCGCTGGCGTCGGCATGGCTCCAGACGAGGACGACGGCGCCGGCGACGAACAGGCACCAGCCGAACAACTGGTACTGCAGGAAGCGCGACAGGGCGAGGCTTTCTTCCGGCGACGACGCCCAGCGCCACAACAGGTAGCCGACAAGCGCCAACTGCCCGGCCGAGGCGGCGGCGAACCACAAGAGGTTCATCGTCGTCAGCAAGGTCATCAGCGAGGCCTCGGTCAACAACAGGACGCTCAGCAACTGGACCGGCGAGATCTGTTGCCGCGCCATGCCATAGAAGGACAACAGGGCGCCGAGCAGGGCGGTGAGCAGGACGAACAGCACGCTGACGCCGTCGGCGGCCGCATGGTAGGCGAACAGGTCGAGGTGCTCGGCGAACTGCAGGGCGCTGGTCGAGACGTCGATGCGCGCGTACAGGTCGATCGCCACGACGAGTTCGCCGACCGCGAAAACGCGGCCGAGGATCAGCGCGAGATCCTGCTCGCGCATGATCAGCAGGAGCAGCGCTCCGCCCAGCGGCAAGCACTGCAGGGTGGCCAGTGGCGGGTAGCCGGCCTGCGCCGCCCACAGCACTTCGTTCACAGGATCACCACGAAAGTGGCCATCACCATCAGCATCAGATAGCGCGGCTGTTCGAGCAGCGACTCGACGGCGTCCGCGTGTCGTCCCGCGCGCTGCAGGAGGGCGGCCAACGCCCCGTCGCCGCTCAGCAACAGGTGGTTCTCGACGTTCTGCAGCCATCCGGCGAAACCGAGAAGCGCGCGCCCGGCCAGGCCGTGGCCGCGAATCAGAGCGTCGCCCGGGTCGCCGATCGGACTCGGCGGCCGGCCGTCGGGCGCCGAGCGGAGCTCGCGCTGCGTCTCGTCGCGCGGCGCCCCGATGAGCGGGTCGATAAAGTGTTCGTCGAGCGCCCGCACGTCGCGCCCCAGGGCCAGCGTCGGCCGCGTGAGCAGGCTGTTGGCCAGCGCTTCGATCCAGAAACGCTGCAACGCCGCGGTGTAGAGCCAGGTCCAGCCGGCCAGCCAGCGCCCCACCGGTCGTGCCGGGCGGCCCACCAGATGCATGTAGGCCGGTGCCAGCAGAAACTGATAGGCACGCCAGGCGGCGTGCAGGCCGGAGTAGACGGCCGCCAGCCAGAACAGACCGAGGCCGCAGAGCAGGAACATCAACCCGACCTGCGTCACGGTCGAAAAAATCAGCGCCGACTTGACGTCGCTTTGCACCAACGCGCACAGGCCGCCATAGAGAGCGGTCGACAGGCCGACGACGAGGAGCAGCGCCAGCACGTCGGGCACCTGGACGAGCAGGCCCTGCAAGCGGCACAGCAGGTAGACGCCGGCGTGCACCATCAGCGATCCGTAAAAGACCGCCGACGACGGCGTCGGCCCCTCGAGGGCCCGGGCAATCCACGGGGTAAACGGCAACTGCGCCGACTTGACCAGCGCGGCCAGGACGAAACCCAGTGCCAGCAAGCGTGCGCTAACCGTCCCCAGCGTCCCGTCGCCGGCCAGCGAGCCCCATTCGACGGATCCCACCGACCACACGGCGAGGCCAATGCCGAGCAGGAAGCCGGCATCGCCGACCCGGTTGGTAAGGAAGACAAGCTGCGCGTTGCCGGTCGCCACCGGTCGCTCCCAGGCGTAGGCGATCAACAGCCAGGAGCTGAAGCCGGCCAGTTCCCAGCCGACGAAGGCGAGCAGCGCATTGCCGGCCAGGACGACCAGTAACAGGCCGCCGAGGAAGAGGCTCATGCCAAGGAAGAAGCGCGCGAAACCGCTCTCGCGGTGCAGGTAGGTCGCCGAGAAGCGGAGCGCGATCCAGGCAATCAGCGCGACCAGCGTCGCCGCCGGCAAACTCCAGACGTCGAGGCTGAACGACAGGCGAACCGGTAGCTCGCCGATGCGCAACCACGCGCCGAACGCCAAACCGGGCGGCGACAGTCCGGCCAGCGCGGCCATGTCGATGAGCAGCAGCAAGAGCAGCGCCGCGAGCGCCGCGCCGCTCGCCAGCCCGGCGGTCAGCGACTCGTGCTGTTCGCCAGCCTCTCGCCCCAGCAGCAGGCGCAGTCCGATCGCCAGCGCGGCGAGCAGAGGCAAGAGCGGTACCAGCCAGATACCGCGCACCGACGCGGCGAGCGCGACGGCGAGTGCGTCGATGACATTCATCGCAGAAAGTTCCTGGCCTTGGCGGCTTCGCTCGTCGGCATGGTGAGGGTTGGCCGCCGTTGTGCTCTGCCGCGGGGTGGGCGGCGCGATGCTAGCACACCTGCCGCCGCCATCCCCAGGCACGCGTCGGCTCGAAGGAACGCCAGGTGCGAACGGCCAGTGCCTGACACTCGTTGGCTGGCGAAGCGTACAATCCGATCGCTCGGCGGAACGCGCCGGCGGCCATCACCATGGGAGGAAGACGAGTGATTCGATTGCTTGCCAGTGTACTTTCCGGACTGCTGCTGGCCGGCAGCGCCGCCTCGGCCATGCCGGCCAACCGTCAGGAACAAGTGCAGTTCAGGAAGGGCGAAACCGGTACGACGCTCAAGGGGAGGATCAAGGGCGACCAGATCGTCGATTACCGGCTGCGCGCCGCCGCCGGACAGTCGATCGTGGTCGCCTTCCGGCCGAGCAACCCGTCCGCCTATTTCAACGTGATCGCGCCCGGTGCCGACTCGGCGCTGTTCGTCGGTTCCACCTCGGGCAACGAGTTTTCCGCCGAATTGCCCACCGACGGCGTCTACACTCTGCGCGTATACCTCATGCGCCATGCCGCGCGGCGCAACGAGACGGCCGACTACGCGCTGCAGGTGCGCGTCGTCGGCCAGGCGGACAAGACCGTCGGCCCTCACCGGAGCCGTGAAGCGGCGCAGTGAGGTGCCTGCCGTCCGCCGATCGGCCAGCCGCAGGCAGCGCTCGCGCGCCGCGCGCCAGATCAGCCGCTGGACGCCGCTCATCGCTGGACCACCGGACGGCGCAACAAGGCCGGAGGCAGCGCTTCGTGTCGGCCGGCAAACCAGTCGATCGAACGTTCGACCTCGACCGGGGCGGGCGGCTCGGCCTGCCCGGCCTTCCAGTCCTGCCAGCCGGCGGTCGGATCGAAGAGATGGATCGCAGGCGTCTCGGGATCCTTGGCAGCCAGAACGATCCAGCCGTTGCCGATCAGCTTGCGCAACGGCGCTTGGCGCTGGTAGAGCGCGCTGACGATTTCGAGCCGCTGCTCGACGACCACCAGCAGGCGCATCGGCTCATGAACTTCGACCATCTGCCGCGGCAAGCCGGTGCGCAGGTCCGAACTGGCTCCCTGCATCACGCCGAACAGTCCGGCGAGGTTGTGCATGATCTTCGACCCGCAGCCGAAGCGCTCGTTGTCGACCGTCGAGAAGTAGTACTCGAGGTTGATTCCGGCACCCACCGGTGCCGCGGCGAGCAGCGTCGCTTCGAGCACACGTCCGTCGGCATCGGCCAGCGGATCATAGGAGATCAGAAAGACGCGCCGGTCGAAGAAGGCTCCCCGACTCAGCGAACGGCGGCCGACGAACGCCGCCGCGACGGTCGCATGGCCCAGTTCGGGGCGTGCCTGCGCGATGTCGTGGCGGCGTGCGGCGAGATGACGGTGCGCCTGCTCCGGCGACGGCGCGCGTGGCGCCGAAGCGAAGCGCCGGCAGCGTTCGACGGCATGCCGCCGCGCCGCCTGCTCGACGTCACGGCGCAGCGCGGTGAATGCCGTGTGATGACTGGCCGGGATCTGACCGAGGTCGTACCAGACGAAAGTCTCGTCGCAGGTGTTGTGCTCAGCGCCGACGAAGTGGGTCGCGTCGGAAACGACGATTCCCTGCCCCACCAACGCGGCACGCACCGCCGGACGGTTGGCCAGCGCCGCAAACACCCTGGCATTCGGCCCGCCATGCCTTCCGGAACAGGCGCCGCAGTCGTAGGCCGCGAGATGCGGGTTGTTGCGACTGTCGGAACCGTGGCCGACGATGACCACCAGTGGTGCGAAATTGCGCGTCAAACCGATGCTGCGCAGGAAGCCGGCGACCCGCGCCACCTGTTCCTCTTCGCTGAAACCCAGGCGGGGTAGCGCCGCACTGGCGACACGGCTCGCCTCGGCAGGCTCGGCGGTCAGTTGCAGGACGCCTGGCAACGGCTTCTCGAAGGCCTTGCGCCAGCCCTCCAGCAGTCCGCCGCAGCGCCCCGGCGCCAGCGTCCGCGCCAGCAAGCCGAGCAAGGCCGGCAGGCCGGCGGCGACGATCAGCAGCGAGGCCGGCAGCCAGCCGCGTCGGCTGCCCTGGTGCAGGCGTTCGCGCCAGGCGAAAAGCATTCGCCGCCGACGCCTATGCTGCCGCAGGGCCGCGTCGACGCCCGCTGGCGGCGCCTCGCGCAGCGCGTTTTCGGGCCGCACGACGATCGGGCACAAGGCTGTCGGCGTCTCGTCGTCGAGACCCTGCCAGAGCATCGGCACGCCGAAGAAACCGGCGGCGCCGAAGGTTTCGAAAGCCGGATTGACCTCCTCCAGGTGTCGCCGCGTACCCTCCTCGCGGTCGTCCATGCAGAGGACGAACTGCGCCTGCGGCGTACTAGCGAACGGCGACGCGCGGCCGTGATTGGCCACCAGGGCGGCCAGGATCTGTTGTCGATAATGCCCTTCGTAGGCCAGCAGCCAGACCCGGCCACGCTGGTCGGCATCGAGCGAGGCGGCGCAGTCGAACAGCGCCGTCGCCCCCGCCGTGCCAATGGACCGCAACTCCCGGCCACAGAGTCCCAGCCGTCGCGCCAGGTCGAACAATGGCCAGGCGTCCGGCGCGACCGCGCCAGCTTCGTGGCGCTCTTCGACAAGCCGGGCAGCCAGCGCCCGCCAGTCCGCTTCCTCGCCGCCCGGCGAGGCCAGACGCGGCGCCACCCGATGGCGCATCTCTTCCGACAACTGCCCGCTCCCGCAGGCGTGTCGTACCCAGAGCTCGGCCGGCCGGTCGACGAAGTACTCGCCGAGCCCCGGCAGGTGCAGCGGCAAGCCCCAGACACGGCGGACGAGTTGTTCGGCATAGAGGCGTTCGAGAACGACGCGCACGGCAAGGAAGTCGGCCAGGCTGACCGGCACTTCCGCCGCGCCGGTCTGCGACTCGCGCCGACGGACCATCCCGGCCCAGCCCGGCAACTCGAGCGCCAGCCGTTGCAGGTAGGCGCCGTAGCGCGACGGGTCGAGGCCGAGGCGCAGAAACTCGCCCGCCATGGCCTCCCACGGGTCTGCCGGCAGGCGCTCGATGTCGTGCCGAGCCCAGGCGAACTCGTCGAGTTCCCACGTCAGGTCGCGGCCGGCGCTGTGCCGCCACGCGGCGTAGAAGCCCTGCCCGCGGGCCGGATTCCGCCACGCGGCCAGCCCCTGGTCGAGATGTGCCGAAAGCTGGCGTATCAGTGCCGGATGCAGCAGTTCGCGGCGATCGTCGCCGACCAGGTGCGCGAGCAGATCGCACAGCGTCCACTCCTCGCCGAGCCGCGCGAGCAAGTCCTGCCACAGCGCGGCAGCCTGCTCCGTCGACGGTTCGCGCGCTTCAGTAGCGGCCTGCGGCCCGAGCGGCCGCGCCGCGCGCAGTTCCTGCGCGGCTGCCCAGAGGTCGGCCACGGCGGATTTTTCGCCGTGACCGTCGAGTGCGGCGGCGGTCAGCAGACGCCGCCGCGTCGCCGCATCGAGATCGGCCGGCAAGCGCTCGAAGACGGCGCTCTCCTCGGCCAGCCAGCGCAAGTGGACTGGCGAAGGCTGCTCGAGCGTGCCCAGCAATGCTGCCTGCAACACCTGGCCACGGCTCAGTTGCCAAGTTTCACCGGCGAACAGCAGGTCGTCGACGGCGGCGCCGGGGACTTGCCGTAGCGCCGCCGCGAGGTCTGCCGCGCTGACCCGCCCCTGGCGGTAGAGCTCGCGGCAACGGTCTTCGGCCAGCCACGGGCGGGCGCCGGTCAGCCGTCGAACCGCCGCCAGCGCCTCGGCAAACGGCAGATGCTCGAATGCGTGCAAGGTGTTGTGATGGACGAAATCACGCAACGGCGCCTGCGCCGGCAGGATCTGCGCGAGCCGCGCCAGACAGTCCCGAAAGTCCGCCGATCGGTCGAGCGCGGCGGCGCCCGGCGCGTCGAACGAAGCGTTGGTCGTGGGCGACACGGTTTCGGTCACGGCGCCGGCACCGACTCAGACGCCAAGCTGTTGCGCCAGCCGGGCCATCGACGCCGCCATCAGGGCGAGCAGCGGTGCCGGATAGACGCCGATGGCGACGATTCCCAGGCTCAGCAGGCCGGCCGTCACAGCCTCGCCTCGGCTGAGGTCGGGGAAGCCGCCGACAGCCGCCGGCGCGCTGGCGGCCGGCCGTTCGCGGTCGCTCGTCAGGCAGCGGATCGCGCGCAGGGCGTAGGCCGCCGAGATGAGGACGGCGAGCGACACGATCGCCAGCCAGCCACCCCAGCGGCGATAAGCGCCGACCAGTACCTGCAGTTCGGCGACGAAACCCGCACTGCCCGGCAGGCCGACCGAGGCGAGCAACGTAAAGGCGATGCAAACGGCGAAACGCGGCGCGCTGCGATTCAGCGAACCGTAGTCCCCGAGCTCACGCGTGTGCGTGCGCTCGTAGAGCAAGCCGACGAGCAGGAACAACAGCCCCGCCGCCAGCCCGTGCGCGACCATCTGCGTCACGGCGCCGCTCAGGCCGGCCGGGTTGAGTGACGCGACGCCGAGCAGCACGATGCCCATGTGCGAGATCGACGAGTAGGCGATCATCGCTTTGAGATCGGTCTGCCGCCAGGCGAGTACGGCACCGTAGAGCAGGCTGATCAGCGCCAGCACCGCCAGCCCGTCCTGCAGCGCGCGCACCGCCGCCGGCAGTGTGGCGGCGGCGCGAAGCAGCCCGTAGGCGCCCATCTTGAGGAGAATCCCCGACAGCAGGATCGAGATCGGGCTCGGCGCTTCGACGTGCGCCAGCGGCAGCCAGCCGTGCAAGGGGACGATCGGCATCTTGACGCCGAAACCGAGCAGCAAGCCAAGAAAAATGAGCACTTGCGTTGGCGCCGGCAACTGCGCGCCACCGGCCGCCATGTCGGCCATGGCAAAACTGTGTCCGGGAGCCACGTCGTACAGCAACAGCAAGGCAATCAGCATGAACACCGAGCCGCCGAGCGTGTACAGCACGAAGTTGAGCGCGGCCCGATGCCGGTTGGGTCCGCCGAGGCGGTCGATCAGGAAGAACAGCGGAATCAGCGTCAACTCCCAGCAGACATAGAACAACGACCAGTCACGCGCGGTGAACACGATCAGGAGCGAGCTTTCCAGCGCCAGCAAGAGTGAGAAATAGAGCCGCGCGCCGCTGCGGATACCGGTCGACGAGAAAATGGCGACGAAACTCAGAACGGTCGCCAGAACGATCATCGGCAAGGAAATGCCATCCACGCCGAGCGCCAGACTGGAGCCGACACGCGGATTCCATGGCCGCGTTTCGAAGAACTGGAACTCGGCGCCGGAGGGGTCGAAACTGGCCACCAACAGGAAGGCGCAGCCCATGGTCGCCGCGGCGACCAGGCTGGCCGCGTAGCGCATCAGATCGACGCTGCGCGTCGGCAGCACGGACAGCAGCGCGGCGCCGAGCAGCGGCAGCAAGAGCAGCGTTTTCAGCATCGGCCGGCGATGGACGCACGCAGCGACGGGGTCTGGCGCGAGAATTCCCTTGAAATTCTTCTTCTCATGGACGACGATTATGCCAGTAACGGCCACCTGAGCGCCGTCGGATAGACCACCCGGGGGCAAATTGGAGCAAGAAATCTGCCGGAATCTGCGCATCAGCGGCCGGGTCCAGGGCGTCGGCTATCGCTGGTCGCTGTGTAGCGAAGCGCAAAGGCTCGGCCTCTCCGGTTGGGTACGCAATCGGCGCGACGGCACGGTCGAAGCGCTCGTCCGCGGGCCGGCCGAGGCGGTGGACGCGTTGCTCGTCTGGGCCCAGCGCGGACCGTCGATGGCGCGCGTCGATCGGGTCGTCTGCCAGGAAGGCAACGCCGGCGAACTCGGCACGCGCCCCGGCTTCGAGCAGATAGCCACCCGCTGATTCACCCGCCGACCGTCGTCGCCCGCCAGCCCGGCAGGCTAATCGCTCGGCCAGTAGAAATAGAGATCCCGCCGACCCACCGGCGCGATCCTGGTCGTCCGGCTGAGCCAGCGGCCCCGGAATTCGGCCTCGATCCGGTAACGCCCCGAGGGCAGCGTGGCGAAGAACAGCGGGCCCGGCGAGACTGCCGCCAACACCTTCCCTTCCGTGGCGTCGTAGATCGCGACCCGGACGTCGGCCAGATACGATCCGCTGCCTTGCGCGGCAAAGATCAGTTGCAGGTTGTGCAGGCGACGCATCATCTCGACCTCGATCGCGTCGTCGTCGCCAATCCCCGCACTGACGTGAATGACCTCGCCGGCGCGCACCGGCGACGGCAGGCCGACCACCGCGCCGAGCAGCGACAGACCGGCTGCCAAAAACAGATCCTTCGTTCTCATGTACGCCTCCTATCGCCTCGTGCAACGGGCAAGGTCGCTACCCGGCGGCCGGCTGGACGGCCCAGCCAGGCTCGCCGCCAAGGGCCTCATTGCGGCATCGCATGGCGCACCGCATCGTCGACATGGTCGACGAAAACGAAGTCGAGCCGTTCCTTCGCCTCCGCCGGCACTTCATCGAGATCCCGCCGGTTCCTGGCCGGCAGCATGACGCGCGCGATTCCGGCCCGCAAGGCGGCGAGCACCTTGTCCTTGATCCCGCCAACCGGCAAGACCAGGCCACGCAGGCTGATCTCGCCGGTCATCGCGATATCGTTGCACACGGGGCGCTCGACGAAGAGCGAGGCCAGCGCGATGAAGATCGCCAGCCCCGCGCTCGGACCGTCTTTCGGAATCGCTCCCGCCGGAACGTGAACATGGACGTCGATCTTGTCGAAACTGCCGGCGCCCAGGCCGAGGCTCGCCGCACGCGTCTTGACCAGCGTCAGCGCCGCCTGCGCCGATTCTTTCATCACCTCGCCGAGTTGCCCGGTGAGGATCAGCTTGCCATCACCGCTGGTGCGGCTGGCTTCGATGAACAGGATGTCGCCACCCACCGGCGTCCACGCCAGTCCGGTCGCCACGCCGGCCTCGCCGGTACGCAGCGCGACCTCGTTGTCGTACTTGCTGGGTCCGAGGATCGCCGCCAAATCGCTCTCCTCGACCCGCATCGCGTTCGCCACCCCCTCGGCGATGTTCACCGCGGCGCGCCGGCAAAGCGCGCCGATCTGTCGTTCGAGCGAGCGCACGCCGGCTTCGCGCGTGTAGTCGCGGATGATCGCCGTCAGCGCGGCGTCAGAGAATTCGATCTGTCCAGGGCGCAGGCCATTCTGGGCAATCTGGCGGCCGAGCAGGTAGCGTCGCGCAATCTCGCGCTTCTCTTCCTGCGTATAGCCGGGCAAGTGGATGATCTCCATCCGGTCACGCAGCGGTCCGGGAATATTGTCGAGCACGTTCGCGGTGGTGATGAAGAGCATGCGCGAGAGATCGTAGGGCAAGGCCAGATAGTTGTCGCGAAAACTGTTGTTCTGTTCCGGATCGAGCACCTCGAGCAAGGCCGCCGAGGGATCGCCCTGGATCCCGCTGCCCAGCTTGTCGATCTCGTCGAGCATCATCACACAGCCGCGCGAGCCCGCCTTGCGGATCGACTGGATGATGGTGCCGGGCAAGGCGCCGATGTAGGTACGGCGATGGCCGCGAATTTCGGCTTCATCGTGACAGCCACCCAACGAGGCGCGCACGAACTTCCGCCCGAGCGCCCTGGCGATCGACTGGCCGAGCGAGGTCTTGCCGACGCCGGGCGGTCCGACAAAACAAAGGATCGGGCCGTGGCCGCCCGGATTGAGCTTGCGCACGGCGAGAAACTCGATGATCCGTTTTTTGACCTGGTCGAGTCCGAAGTGGTCGGCCTCGAGGATGCGCCGTGCTTCGGCGATCTCGATGCGGTCAGGCTCGGGTTCCCGCCACGGCAACTCGATCAGCCAGTCGAGGTAGGCGCGGATCATCGAATATTCGGCCGAACCGTCGGCCATCCGCTCGAGGCGCTTGACCTCCTTGTTCGCCTGAGTCGCCACCTCGTCGGGCATCTGCGCCTCGCCTATCGCCTTGCGCAGCGACGCGATCTCGCTGCTGTTGCCAGCGTCGCCTTCGCCGAGTTCCTTCTGGATCGATTTCAACTGCTCGCGCAGCAGGTATTCGCGCTGATGCTGGTCGATGCTGGCCTTGGTGCGTTCGTCGATCTCGCGCGACAGACGCAGCACCTCGAGGCGCCGGCGCAGGCAATCGAGCACCAGATCGAGCCGCCGCTTGAGGTCCAGGGTCTCGAGTACCTGCTGCCGCTCGGCGATCTTGATTTCGGCAACACTCGCCACGAGATCGGCCAGCGCCCCGGCCTGAGCGATGTTGCTGACCGCACTGACCAGTTCCTGAGAAACCTGCGGCAGGAAGCGCAGGACTTCGAGCGCCCGCTCCCGAAGCTGGATGGAGCGCGCCTCGATCTCACTGTCAGTCGCCTCGGATTCATCGACGCGACCGATGCGCGCTACCAGGAAAGGATAGCCCGGCAAGTACTCGGCGACGCGAAAGCGTTGCAAACCCTGGCAGACGATGACGTGCGTGTTGTCGGGCAAGGTCACGTAGCGCAGGATGTTGGCCACCGTACCGACCAGACAGAGATCGTCGGAACCCGGCTCCTCGACCTCGGCATCACGCTGCAGAAGAATGCCCACCGGCCGGTCCGTCTTCGCCGCCTGCTGCGCGGCCAGGATCGGCTGTTCGCGACCGATCGTCAGCGGCAGGATCATGCCAGGAAACAGCACGACGTTGCGTACCGGAACGATGGCCAGCGCCTCTTCCGGCACGATCAAGCTGCCAGTCCCCCGCGCGCCCCGCTCGCGGTTCCGTTCGGCGCCGTCGTTTGCCATGCTCGCATCACTCCTTGGCTTCAAAGCAGGCGCAGGACGAGGGCCAGACAGCCGTCCTCGAAGAATTGCCGGTGCACCCGGTAGCTTCCGGGCGGCAGCGCGATCCGGCGCTCGAACCTGCCGTAGGGAATCTCGAGGCGATGGATGGTGACGTGCGGAGAGGTCGAGGGCATTGGTCGCTCGCCGCGCACCGTCAGTCCGGTTTCGTCGAGCACGACCTCGATCTGCCGCGCACTGACGCCCGGCAAAGCGATCAGCACCCTGAGTTCGTCGCCGTCTTCGTACAGGTCCACCGCTGGCGCCCAGCAGGGCACGGGCTGCAGGGTTTCGAGGCGAAAGCAACGGCGCGGCCATTGCTCGCCGCCCTGGAGCAGATCAAGCGCCTCCGCCCATACCCAGAAACTCCGGTCACGCGATCGCATCGGCCAATTCCCTCGTCCCACCCGCGCCAGTCGCGGCGCCACCTCGCGAGTATAGCGCCGACGTGCGCACTCCATGGAGCCCCGCCACCGGCAATCGTTATCGGCCTCGGACGCCAACGCCCATCGGGCGGGCGGCTGACCGTCCCGGCCGGCCGTCTCCTTGCCCGACAGCTTGTGCGGTGCGACAATGCCGGTCTTCGGGGGCCGGCATGTTTTTCTGCCCTGGCTGCGGCAGCGAATCAATAACCGGATAAGTTACCGGGCAAGAACTCCGGTTGATATCGGCGATGCACAGTACTTTCAAGTGGTTGGCCCATTTATGCTGCTCATGATCGATAACTACGATTCCTTCACCTATAACCTCGTTCAGTATTTCGGCGAATTGGGGCAGGAAGTCCAGGTATTCCGCAACGACGCCATCAGCCTCGGCCAGATCGCTCGCCTCGAACCAGCCGTACTGGTGATTTCCCCGGGCCCCTGTACGCCCGCTCAGGCTGGAATCTCGCTCGCCGCAATTCGCGAGTTTGCCGGCAAGATTCCGTTGCTCGGGGTTTGCCTCGGTCATCAGGCAATCGGCGAGGCCTTCGGCGGCCGCGTCGTGCACGCCCGCCAACTGATGCACGGCAAGGTTTCACCGGTGCATCACCGCGATCGGGGCGTTTTCCGCGGGCTACCCGATCCCTTGACCTGCACGCGTTATCATTCGCTGGCCGTCGAGCGCGAATCGCTGCCGGCCTGCCTGGAAGTGACCGCGTGGACCGACGACGGCGAGATCATGGCCTTGCGCCACCGCACCTTGGCCGTCGAGGGAGTACAGTTCCACCCGGAGTCGATTCTCACCGAGCATGGCCATGATCTGTTGCAGAACTTCCTCGAGGAGCATGCCCAATGAAAGCGCAGGAGGCCTTGACGCGGGTCATCGAACACCGCGAAATATTCCATGACGAGATGGTTTCGCTGATGCGCCAGATCATGAGCGGCGAAGTCTCGCCAGTCATGATCGCGGCGATCATCGTCGGCCTGCGTGTCAAGAAGGAAACGATCGGCGAGATCTCGGCCGCGGCGCAGGTGATGCGTGAGTTGTCGACCAAGGTGGTGGTCGGCGACCGCGCCCACCTGGTCGATACCTGCGGCACCGGTGGCGACGGTGCGCAGACTTTCAACATCTCGACCGCGGCGATGTTCGTCGCCGCCGCCGCCGGCGCCCGCGTCGCCAAGCATGGCGGCCGCTCGGTATCCTCTCAGTCGGGTAGCGCCGACGTTCTCGAAGCGCTCGGCGCCAACATCAACCTGGCGCCGGAGCAGGTCGGAAGCAGCATCGACGAAACCGGCATCGGCTTCATGTTTGCGCCCAACCACCACAGCGCCATGAAGCACGCCGCGCCGGTGCGTCGCGAACTGGGCGTGCGCACCCTCTTCAACATCCTCGGCCCGCTGACCAACCCGGCCAGCGCGGCCAATCAGGTGCTCGGCGTCTTCCATCCCGATCTGGTCGGCATCCAGGTGCGGGTCCTGCAGCGGCTTGGCAGCTCGCACGCGCTGACCGTTTTCGGCCGCGAGGGTCTCGACGAAATCTCGATTTCCGGTGAAACGCTGGTCGGCGAACTGAAGAACGGCCGGGTCGACGAGTACACGATTCACCCTGAACAGTTCAACCTGCCGGTGCACGACCCGCGCGTCCTTCGCGTCGCCAACGTCGAGGAATCGAAAGCCGTGCTGCTCGCCGCGTTGGAGAACCGAAGCGGCGCCGCGCGCGACATCGTCGCACTGAACGCCGGCGCCAGCATCTACGTCAGCGGGCTGGCCGCGACGCTGGCCGACGGTGTCGACCGGGCCTTCGAGGCCATCGCCTCGGGTGCCGCGCGCGCCAAGCTGGACGAGTTCGTGGCGTATACACGACGTTTTTCGGCCTGAACGACACCCAGCGAGCACCGGCATTGCGCATGGTCTTCCCGCTACTCGACGACCACAGTCCGCGCGCCAGTGCCGCTGCGGCTTCTCCGGCGCGGCGCGCAGTCGGCGCGGAAGCGCCGGCCGGCCGCCGTGAAGGCGGTCTGACGCCGCCGAAGGCCAGCTCGTCGTGAGCGACATCCTCGCGCGTATCCTCGCCGTCAAGCGTGACGAAATCGCGGCCGCACAGGCGACCCAGCCGCTGGCCGAAGTGCGCGCCGCGGCCGAGCGTCAGCCGGCGGCGCGCGATTTCGTCGGCGCGCTGCGTCAGCGTATCGCCGCCGGCCAGCCGGCGGTCATCGCCGAAATCAAGAAGGCCAGCCCATCGCGGGGAGTCCTGCGGACCGACTTTCGCCCGGCCGACATCGCCGCCAGCTATGAGCGGCATGGCGCTGCCTGCCTGTCGGTGCTGACCGACCGTGCTTTCTTCCAGGGCGCACCGGAGTATCTCGGCGCGGCCCGCGCCGCCTGCGGCTTGCCGGCCCTGCGCAAGGACTTTCTGGTCGACGCCTACCAGGTCCACGAAGCGCGCGCGATGGGGGCCGACGCCATCCTGCTGATCGCCGCCGCGCTCGACCTGCCGACCATGCGCGACTTCGAAGCCATCGCCCACAGCCTCGGCCTGGCCGTCCTCGTCGAAGTGCATGACCGCCAGGAACTCGACCTCGCCCTGCAACTCGCGACGCCCCTGATCGGCATCAACAACCGGAACCTGCGCACTTTCGAGGTCAGCTTGCGAACGACCCTCGAATTGCTGTCGGCCGTCCCCGCCGAGCGTATCGTCGTCACCGAAAGCGGCATCCTGGCCAGCACGGATGTGCGCTTGATGCGCGAGCACGGCGTCAACGCCTTTCTGGTCGGCGAAGCATTCATGCGCGCCGCCGAACCCGGCGCGGCGCTGGCCGAAGTGTTTTCTTGACCCCACAGCCTGGCGACGCGCGCCCGCGCTTGGACTTCGGCCGGCGGGCTGGGTGGTAGTTCAGGGACGCACGCCGGCTGAAGCGCCGTGGCTATGCGCTCGCGGGACAGAACGCCCAGGCCTGTAGCAAAAAACCAACAAACCCGTGGTCGCCAACAGCGAAAGCTCTCCCAGCACTTGCTCCGGCCAATGTCGTTTGCCAGAATCGCCCCAACTTCTCGTTTCTTTTTCGAGAGGTCCAGTTTGGTGGAGCGGCAGGTGGCTTCACCGATCTCAAACCTAGAGGAGATTCACCATGCAAAAGAAACTCATCGCACTGGCAGTTGCCGGTCTGGCCTCGGGCACGGCTCTTGCCCAGACCAACGTCACGATGTACGGCATTGCCGATGCCGGCTATGTCTATAGCTGGGGTGACGACTTCGTTCCCGGCACCAACAAGTTCAGCGGTATCGCTTCCGGCCTGCTGAGCGGTTCGCGTATCGGCTTCAAGGGCGAAGAAGCTCTGGGCAATGGCCTGAAGGCCATCTTCACCCTCGAATACGGGCTGACCATCGACAACAACACCGGCGTCGGCACCGGTGGCCTGAATGCTCGCCAGCAATTCGTCGGCCTGTCCGGCGGCTTCGGTACGGTCGCCCTCGGTCGTCAATATGCTCCGGGTTATGACGCCAGCGCCAGAAACGACGCCTTCGCCGGCGCCTTGTTTGCGCCGCAGTCCTTCCTGACCGCCCAGGCGGGCAACACCATCACCCCGAACTCCGGCGCCCGCTGGGACAACGCCGTCACCTACACCACCCCGAACTGGGGCGGCTTCACCGGTAAGGCGATCTACTCCTTCGGCGAAACCGGCGACGGCTTCGGCGGCTTCAACGACAAGCTGACGTCGACCACCGACAACGGCCGCTGGGGTCTGGGCGCCAACTTCTCCACCGGCGCCTTCAACGTCGACGCTCTCTACCAGGTCCGCCAGAATGTCGCAGGTCTGGACGACATCGAGGAATGGTTCATCGGCGGCAGCTTCGATCTCAAATTCCTCAAGCTGATGGCCAGCTATCAGGAACAGAACGACAAGAACGTCACCAACCTCGACAACCAGGTGTGGTCGGTTGGTGCCGTCATTCCGGTCGGCAACGGCAACATTCATCTGGGCTATGCCCAGAACCGTTGGGATGTCAACCGGTTCTTCGACGGCAACACAGACTCGGCCGCCATCGCTTACACCCACAGCCTGTCGAAGCGGACCACCCTCTACGCCGGCTATGTCTGGGTCGACAACGACGATCAAAGCTTCGCTCCTCTCAACACCAACGGCAGCTTCAGCCCGGTCAATGGCGTTGGCGCGGTTGGTCAGAGCAACCAGACTTTCCTGGCGGGCATTCGTCACGCTTTCTAATCCGACATCCGTCGCTTAGTCGTTACAACGGGCGCTTCGGCGCCCGTTTTTCGTTTACGTCTAGCCTCTTTCTCTGTTTGCGGCGCGGTGTGTTTCTTCTGGTGCAGCACATCCGCAGATCGCGCGACGACCCGGAAAGGCCGGCCAGCCGGCCCGCTCGTCGGCAGATGTCACATTCCCGCAACAATTCGCTGCCTCCTGCGCCGCTGACACCAATGAATGTTGCCTATCTGCGCTTGGCTTGCGAAAATTCGCCTCAGCGTTCGCCGATTCGTTCCGATACTTGGCAAGTTGAGGCGGCAAAGATTTCCAAAACCTTTTTTTAGCCTTTCAGGAGATGACGCACATGAACAAGAAACTCATCGCCCTAGCCGTCACCGGCATGGCCTCCAGCGCGGTGCTGGCACAGACGAACGTGACTGTCTACGGCGTCGCCGACCTCGGCTATGTTTACAGTGCCGGCAATGCCGGACGTGACGCTCTCGGCATCAAGATTCCCGGCAAGAACGTCTTCAGCGGCATCGCCAACGGTATCACCTCCGGCAACCGTCTCGGCTTCAAAGGCGAGGAGGCCCTGGGCAACGGCCTGAAGGCCGTGTTCACGCTCGAGTACGGACTCAGTATGGACGTCAACCAAGGCGTCGGAACGGGTGGCCTCAATGCTCGCCAGCAGTTCGTCGGCCTGGCCAGCAACTTCGGCACGGTTTCGCTTGGCCGTCAGTACGCACCCGGCTTCAACGCCACCGCCAACAACGACGCCCTCGAAGCGACCGACATGAGCATTCAGTCGAACCTCAGCGTTTATGCGGGCAACTCCATCACGCCCAACAGCCCGGCGCGCTACAACAACTCGATCGCCTACACCAGCAACAATCTTTCGGGCTTCACGATTAGCGCGATCTACGGTTTCGGCGAGACCGGCGACAGCTTTGGCGGCTTCAACGACAAGCTGGTTTCCACTTCGGACAACGGCAAGATCGGCCTCGGGCTCAATTATGCCAACGGCCCGATCAATCTCGACGCGGTTTACCAGAGCCGTCAGAACGTCACTCTTGGCCTCCCGCGCCCGATTCCCGGCTTGGTCGGTCTGGGCGACGACATCAACGAATGGTATGTCGGCGGCAGTTGGGATTTCAAGGTCGTCAAAGCCTA
This sequence comes from Accumulibacter sp., assembly GCF_029255285.1. Taxonomy (GTDB): domain Bacteria; phylum Pseudomonadota; class Gammaproteobacteria; order Burkholderiales; family Rhodocyclaceae; genus Accumulibacter. Next base: position 69,165 of record NZ_JAPUVI010000030.1, on the reverse strand, counting down.
CGCCAGCTACCAGGCGCTGGACGACAAAAACCGCGTGGGTTTTCTCGACGACAACAAGATCTGGACCCTGGGGCTCAGCGCGCCGATCGGCAACGGCGTTTTTGGCCTGAGCTACGGCAAGCTCTCTCTGGATAGAAAGGGTGCACCGGATGGCGACAGCTGGGGTTGGGGCGCCATGTACCAGTACAACTTGTCCAAGCGCACGGCCCTGTACGCCGCTTACACCTACTTCAACAACGACAAGTACTCCATTCCGGTGCAGACGCAGGTTGCTGGCGACGGTACGGGTATCGGCGCGGCCGGCGAGACCAACTACACCTTCGGAACGGGTATCCGCCACAGCTTCTGATCATTTTTTACCAGCCATCAGGTCAGCGGGCGCTTCGGCGCCCGTTTCGGTTAACACAATTTTCGTCGGCTGGACGACGCTACGAATCAGACACTTTGTCACCGCTTCGACGAAATCGGACACCGTTCCAGACTCGGCAAGGTATTGCGCCGGCGTGCGGCAGCCATTATAATCCGCGCCTTTCTACCTATTCATCCGCTTTTACAGGAACCAACATTCATGGCCAATAGCGCACAAGCTCGCAAGCGGGCCCGTCAAGCCGTCAAGCAACGCGCCCACAACGCCAGCCTGCGCTCGACGCTGCGCACAGCGGTAAAGCGTGTGCAGAAAGCAATCGTGGCGGGCGACAAAGCGGCTGCCCAGACCATTTACCAGGAATCGGTGTCGGTGATCGACCGTATCGCGGACAAGAACATCATTCACAAGAACAAGGCATCGCGCCACAAGAGCCGGCTCTCGGCGCAGATCAAAGGTCTCGCTGCGTGATCTCAGTGCGATAGGGGATGGCCCGCCAAGCGGCGCCCCCTCGGGGCGCCGTTTTTTTTCGCCGACACGTCGAGCCCGCGCTGTCGAGGCCAACTTGCGCGGCCCCTGGCTAATACACGGTATAATTTTGCCACAGGCACAATATATTAGATTGTGCTAATATTACGATTGTCACGGGGAATGTCATGTCGGCGCTGAAAATGGATATGGAACGGGCTCGTTTCAACATGATCGAGCAACAGATTCGCCCTTGGGAAGTGCTTGATCCCGAAGTACTCGAGGCGCTAGCGGCGGTGAAACGGGAGGATTTTGTCCCGGTGGCCCATCGGGCACTCGCCTTTGCCGACCTCGAACTGCCGATTGGCAAGGGTCAGACCATGCTGCCGCCAAAAATCGATGCCCGCGTATTGCAGGAAGTCAGCGTCAAGGCGACCGATGTCGTTCTCGAAGTCGGCACCGGCAGCGGCTATATGGCCGCGCTGCTGGCATCGCAGGGGGAGTACGTCTATACCGTAGAGATCGATCCCGAACTGGCTGCCGCGGCCAGGCAAAACCTGCGGCAGGCCGGTATCGCCAACGTCAGCGTGGAAACCGGCGATGCGTCGCAAGGCTGGTCGGGACCTTCGCCCTATGACGTAATCGTCATCTCGGGTTCGCTGCCCGAACTGCCCGATGCTTTTTTGCAACAACTGAAGGTTGGTGGACGATTGGTGGCCTTCATCGGCGAGCCTCCAGTGATGGAGACAAAACTCATCACGCGCACCGACGACAAGGCGTTCAACACGATCAATCTGTTCGAAACTGTAGTCGCACCACTTAAAACCCGCCAGCGCCAGCGTTTCGTGTTCTGACGTCAACGGCGCGTTGCGATCGACAAGCTTGCGGGGAGCCTTGGCCTGAGCGCGACCCGGACCGGGCAATCTCCAAGTACCGAAAGTGAGCTAGCGGCATGTCTCTGAAATCCGGTGTCCGCAAGTCGAGCCTCCTGTTGCTGGCCCTCTGCGCGGTCTTCCCGTCGTACGCCGCCGACCTGCTGCAGGTCTATCGCGCTGCGCTGGCCCATGACGCTCAGTATGCGGCTGCCCGAGCAACGGCCGAAGCCGGACGCGAAAAACAGCCACAGGCTCTGGCTGGCCTGCTGCCGACGCTTGGCGCGACCGGCAACACCTTTTGGAACGACACGAGCTACGACGTCAAGCTCGATACCAGCAAGGCGTTCTACCGGAACAAGTACAACAGCAACGCTTACAGCGTCAACCTGACGCAACCACTGTTCCGCTGGCAGAATTTCGTGCAGTACGACCAATCTAAGTTGCTGGTCATGCAGAGCGAAGCCACTTTCGCTCAGGCGGGACAAGATCTGATTCTCCGTGTCGCCCAAGCCTATTTCGATGTTCTGGTCGCGATAGAGAATCTGCGCGCCGTTCAGGCCAACAAATCGGCAATCGGCCAGCAACTGGCCCAGGCGAAGAAGAATTTCGAGGTCGGTACGGCGACGATCACCGATACCTACGAATCCCAGTCGCGCTTTGACTTGGCGACGGCGCAGGAAATTGCCGCCGTAAACGAACTCGAAGTCAAACGCTACGCGCTTGGCGTGCTGGTCGGGAAGGATCCCGGAGATTTGAATCGATTGAAGGCGAAGGCAGTCATGGAAGCCCCGCAACCGGCGAGCATGGAGCCCTGGGTCGAGGCCGCGGAACGCGACAGTCTTATCGTCCAGGCACAGCAGGCCGCGGCCGAGGCTGCGGGCAAGGCGGTCGATATCACGCGGGCTGGCCATTATCCGACGCTGGATGTCGTCGCCAACTACGGGACCAACAATGGTCCCGGTCAGTTCGGTCTCGGCGAAGTAGACACCACCACCCGGCAAGTCGGCCTACAGCTCACTATCCCGATTTTTCAGGGCGGCGCAGTGAATTCGCGTACGCGCGAAGCACTCGCCAGGCGCGATGCCGAACGCGCGACCCTCGATAGCGCTCGGAGAAACGCCGCACTGAATGCCCGCCAGGCTTACCTGGGCGTCGTCAATGGTCTGGCCGAAGTCAAGGCGCTGGAAGCCGCGCTGGTTTCCAGCCTCAGTTCGCTCGACTCGAACCGGCTCGGTTACGAGGTCGGAGTACGCATCAACATCGACGTCCTCAATGCCGAAAATCAGGTCTACCTCACCCGGCGCGACCTGGCACGGGCCCGTTTCAACACGCTGCTTTCGCAACTCAAGCTCAAGGCGGCAGTCGGTTCGCTTGCCGAAACCGATCTCGAAACGATCAATACGCTGTTCGAAGCTCCATAAGACGCCGGACCAGTGCCACGGTCCGTTCGGTAGCGCCACGATGGGCTTCGCTGAAGCGCACCGCGGCCACGCGCATCTGCCCCAGGCGCTGTCGGTCACGCAACAGTTCGCCTACGACCAGCGCCGCCCGGCCGGCGTCAGGCACCCGGTGCGCCGCGCCGCAAGCGATGGCGTCTTCACTTGCCTGGGCGAAATTGAAGGTGTGCGGACCGAGCAGCACCGGACAGCCGCACGCCGCCGCTTCGATCAGATTCTGGCCGCCGAACGGAAGCAGCGTACCGCCGATCAGCGCCAGGTCCGCGAGGGCGTAGTAGGCCGCCATCTCGCCCATACTGTCACCCAGCCAGACCCGCGTCCGGATGTCCGGTAACGTCTCGTCGCTGCGGCGCGAGAACGTCAAACCCCGTACACGAAGCAGTTCGGCGACCTCCGCAAAGCGCTGCGGATGGCGGGCGACCAGCACCAGCAGCAGCCCGGGAACGTCCAGTGTGTCAATAGCATCGAGGATCAACGCCTCTTCGCCGTCGCGCGTGCTCGCCGCCAGCCAAACCGGTCGACTGCCCAGCGCTTGCCGCCAACCCGCGCCGAGCTGAAGCTTTTCCAGAGACGGTACGACATCGAACTTCAGGTTGCCGCTCACGCTGATGTCGTTGGCGCCGAGTTGGCGCAGGCGTTCGGCGTCGGCCGCACTCTGTGCAGCAACGGCGCTCAGCGACGCCAGTGCCGGCCCGATCAGCGTCTTCAGCCGGCTGTAGCCACCCAGCGAGCGTGCAGAAAGACGCGCGTTGACCAAGGCCAGGGGCAGTCGGCGTCGTCCGGCCGCGGCAATCAGGTTGGGCCAGATTTCGGTTTCCATCAGCAGGCCGACTTGCGGCTGGAAGTGATCGAGAAAGCGAGCACAAGCGTCGGGCAGATCGTACGGCAGGTAGGCCTGCATCAGCCTCGATGGGTGTCTCGCCAATAGTTCGCCACCGCTTGCCCGGCCGGTCGGCGTCATGTGAGTCAGCAGCAGGATATGCCCCGGATACTGCCGCAGCAAGGCTTCGACCAAAGGTTCGGCAGCGCGCGTTTCGCCGACCGAAACCGCGTGCACCCAGATCAGCGGCGTTGGCGAAAAAGCCGCGTAGTAACCGTGCCGCTCGCCCAGCCGCTGCAGATACTCAGGCTGTCGGCGCGCGCGCCACAATAGGCGCAGCCAGACGAGCGGCATGACCAGGTAGAAGACTAACGAATACAGCCAAAGCCACATCAGCGCAACGCCAGATCGGCAACGGCAAGCACCTCGGCGAGCGTCGGCGGCGCGCCGCTGCGCCCGAGATTGCGGACAAAACCGCTTCCGTAGACGCCGGTCAGTGCCGGATCGGTCGCCACGTAAAGCGCAATGACCGGCACGCCGAGAGCCGCCGCGAGATGCGCCAGACCGGTATCGACACCGATCGTCAACCGGGCTCGAGCGATCAGTGCGGCGACTTGCGGCAAGCTCAGCGGTGGTGCCACGACCGCCCCGGCGACGGTGGCCGCGATGCGCTCGCTACGCTGACGTTCGCTGGCGTTGCCGGCCGGCAGAACCGGCGTCAGGCCGCGCTCGCACATCGCCCGCGCCACGCCACACCAGAGCCGTTCGTCCCACAGCTTGTCGTCACGACTGGTCGCCGTCAACAGGACGACCAGTCGGTCATCCGCCAGCCAAGCGATATCGATTTCCGGCGCTACGATTCCGTAGTCGAGCGGCAGATCGATCGGATAGTCGAATGCGGCGGCGGCCAGCCACCGGTTGCGCTGGACGGCATGCACCGGGCGAGGAATGACGAAAGTGGAATCGTAGAAGCGCGCCGCCAGCGGTTCGCGCGCCGCCTCCGCCGCATAGCCGCAACGTCGGCCGCGCGCCAGCCGGGTGATCAGCGCGCTCTTCAGCAGGCCCTGGGTGTCGAGCACGACGTCGTATCGCTCGGCCGAGATTCGCCGTCGGAAGGCGCCAATTTCCCGCCAGGTCGTCAGACGGCCGAGCTTCCTGCGCCAACGCCGAAGGGCAACGGGAACGACCTGGTCGACAGCCGGGTGGAGGCGAGGAAGGTCGGCAAAGCTCTCCTCGACGCACCAGTCGATCCGCACGTCGGAAAAAATGCGTCGCAAATCGCTGACCACTGGCAGGTTGTGGATTACATCACCGAGCGACGAAGTCTTTACCAGTAGGATGCGCATCGGTCGGTCAGGGTCGGTGAGTCGGGCGGCAAGCAAATGGACGCCCATTATAGGAGATCACGGCGAGACGCTATAATCCCGCCTCCCGAACCCTCGTTCCGGCGCGCCCAATCTCCTGGAGACACTGCACATGAACTTGCCTGTGATTCGCCCGGTCATCCTTTGCGGAGGCTCGGGGACCCGTTTGTGGCCGCTCTCGCGAACGCATTACCCCAAGCAGTTTCTGCGTTTGGCGGACGAGTTTTCGCTTCTCCAGAACACCTTGCGCCGACTCGAAGGGCTGCCGGGCCTCGCCCGCATCATCGCCGTCGCCAACGATAGCCACCGTTTCCTGGTCGCCGAACAGCTTCTCGAGATCGGACTACGGGCCGACATTCTGCTCGAACCCGCCGCCCGCAATACGGCGCCGGCCGTTGCGGCAGCCGCCTTGCACAGCCTGAGCGCGGCAGGCGACCCGGCGCAGACCCTCCTCCTGGTGCTGCCTTCCGATCACGTGATCGCCAACGTCGGGGCCTTGCAGGACGCCGTCAGGGCGGCCATTCCGCACGCTCTCTCCGGCGCTCTCGTTACCTTCGGTGTGGTGCCTGACCGACCGGAAACGGGTTACGGCTATATTCGCCGCGGCGAGCCGGTGGTCGGCGGCTACGTTCTCGACCGTTTCGTCGAGAAACCCGACGCCAAGACGGCGCAGACTTACCTGAGTTGCGGAGATTATTACTGGAACAGCGGCATGTTCATGTTTCGTGCTGACAGCTTCCTCGAGGCACTCGAACGTTTCGCGCCGGAAATTCGGCAGTCGATCGTAGCCGCCCTGGCCAACGCGCAGCACGATCTCGATTTCCTGCGCCTCGACCGCGACGCGTTCGTTGCCAGCCCGTCCGACTCGATAGACTACGCGGTGATGGAGAAAACCGACCGTGGCGTCGTCATTCCGCTCGATGCCGGCTGGAACGACATCGGTGCCTGGGACGCGCTTGCCACCCTCGGCCTGGCCGACCGCAACGGCAATACCGAACGGGGCGACGTACACAGCGTCGATACGGAAAACTGCGTGCTGTTGTCCGAAGGACGCCTGCTCACCACGGTCGGCGTCCGCAACCTGATCGTCATCGCTACGCCCGACGCGGTACTGGTGGCGGACAAGTCGAAAGCTCAGGACGTGAAGACGCTGGTCGCCGAGCTGAAACTCGGCGCCCGCGGCGAGACCGAGTTCCGCCACATCGTGCACCGCCCGTGGGGCAGCTACGAGGGTCTGGCGACTGGCCCGCGCTATCAGGTCAAGCGCATCCTGGTCAAACCGGGAGCCAGCCTCAGCCTGCAGAAGCACCATCACCGCGCCGAACACTGGGTTGTCGTCAAGGGAACGGCGATGATCGCGCGCGGTGACGAATCGCTGCTGCTGTCCGAGAACCAGTCGACCTATATCCCGCTCGGTGTCGTTCATCGGCTCGAGAATCCGGGCAAGATCGACCTCGAAATCGTCGAAATCCAGTCCGGCAGCTACCTTGGCGAGGATGACATCGTTCGCTTGCAAGACAGTTACGGCAGGTAGACCGAAGCCGCCGGCCGACCGAAACCTCGAGCGGCCGACGAATCCCCTGAAAGCATCGCGACATGATTCTGGTTACAGGTGGCGCCGGCTTCATCGGCGCCAATTTTGTTCTCGGCTGGCTGGCTCACAGCGACGAAGCGATCATCAACCTCGACAAGCTGACCTATGCCGGCAATCGCGAGAACCTTTGCTCTCTGGGCAACGACCCGCGACACGTTTTCGTGCACGGCGACATCAACGACCTGCCTTTGATCAGCGGCCTGCTGGCGCGCTACCAGCCACGGGCGGTCGTTCATTTCGCCGCCGAGTCGCACGTCGATCGATCGCTTCACGGCCCGGAAGACTTCGTCCAGACCAATATCGTCGGCACCTTCCGTCTGCTCGAAGCCGCACGCGGCTACTGGCAGCATCTGCCGGCCGAAGCGGCGCGCCGCTTCCGTTTTCTGCACGTGTCGACAGACGAAGTCTACGGTTCGCTGGCGCCCGACGAAGCGGCCTTCGACGAGAACCATCGCTATCGGCCGAACAGCCCCTATTCGGCCAGCAAAGCGGCGAGCGATCATCTGGTGCGCGCCTACCATCAGAGCTACGGTCTGCCCGTATTGACCAGCAACTGTTCCAACAACTACGGCCCCTACCAGTTCCCGGAGAAACTGATTCCGCTGATGATCGTCAATGCCCTGGCCGGAAAACCTCTGCCGGTTTATGGCGACGGCCGGCAGATTCGCGACTGGCTCTATGTCGAGGACCACTGCGCGGCGATCCGCCGCATTCTCGAGGCTGGCGACCCTGGCGAGACCTACAATGTCGGCGGCTGGAACGAAAAACCCAACCTCGAGATCGTGCACACGCTCTGCGCCCTGCTCGACGAACTCTGCCCGCGATCTGACGGCAAACCCTACTCCGAGCAGATCACCCGCGTCGCCGACCGCCCGGGACACGACCGGCGCTACGCCATCGACGCCCGCAAGATTGCCCGCCAACTGGGCTGGCGACCGGCGGAGACTTTCGCGACCGGGATTCGCAAGACGGTTCTCTGGTATCTGGACAACCCGGACTGGATCAGCGACGTGCTGTCCGGCGCCTATCGCGATTGGGTCGACAAGAACTACGGGGAGCGCGACCGCTGAAACTGCTGCTCTTCGGCAAACGTGGTCAGCTCGGCTGGGAACTGCAGCGCAGCCTGGCGCCACTTGGCGTGCTGATCGCTCTCGATGCGCAGGGCGATGGCCAGACAGGCGGTGATTTTACCGATCTCGCCGGACTGGCCGCTGGTGTGCGCGAAGTGGCGCCGGACGTCATCGTCAATGCCGCCGCTCATACCGCCGTCGACCGGGCCGAGTCGGAACCGGAACTGGCGCGCACGATCAACGCGCTGGCGCCCGCTGTTCTGGCCGACGAAGCCCGCCGCCTCGGTGCCTGGTTGGTTCATTACTCGACCGATTACGTGTTCGACGGCAGCGGCGAAATCCCCTGGCGTGAAAACGATGCCACCGGACCACTCAGCGTCTACGGGCAGACCAAGCTGGCGGGCGAGCAGGCCGTCAGCCGTTGGGCCAAGCACCTGATCTTCCGCTCCAGTTGGGTGTATGCGGCCCGCGGCAACAACTTCGTCCGGACAATACTGCGCCTGGCAGCCGAACGCGATCACCTGCGAGTCGTGGCCGATCAGATCGGCGCCCCGACTGGCGCCGAACTCATCGCCGACGTCACCGCGCACGCCGTTCGCGAAGTGCAGCGGCAGCCTCACCTGGCCGGACTCTATCACCTCGCCGCCAGTGGCGAAACCAGCTGGCACGGCTATGCCTGTCACATCGTCGAGCAGGCGCGCCTGGCCGGCCGGGGGACGCGCGTCATCCCGACCGCGATCGAAGCCGTACCGGCCAGTGCCTGGCCCTCGCCAGCCCAACGCCCGCACAATTCGCGTCTGGCTACCGACAAATTGCGCCATACCTTCGCCGTCGAGCTGCCCGACTGGCGAGTCGGAGTAAACCGCGTGCTGGCAGAAATTTTCACCCGCTGAGGCGACGGAAGGCGCTCCTTGCCGCGTCTACGAGCTTTCGCTCGGAGCAGCCACGCGCAAGCGGAATCGTGGGATGATAACGGCCTTCTGGCAGCCGTGTTCGGGGGTTCGAATTGCTCTGGTCGCTGGCCTATGTCGCCCTGGGCCTATTCACCGGTTGCTTCGCCGGCATGCTCGGCATCGGCGGCGGGTTGGTCATGGTTCCCGCGCTGACCATGATGTTCGCCGCGCAGGCGGCCGTCCCGGCTTCCGAGGTACTTCATCTCGCGCTCGGCACATCGATGGCCACCATCCTGTTCACCGCCCTGGCCAGCTTGCGCGCCCACCACCGACACGGCGCCGTACTGTGGCGCGTCGTCGGCCAGATCACGCCGGGGATTCTCCTCGGCACCCTGGCCGGTACGCTGTTCGCATCGAGTGTCCCGGCCAAGCCGCTGGCCGTCTTCTTCACCGCCTTCGTTTGCCTCGTCGCGCTGCAGATGCTGCTGAATCTGAAGCCCAAGCCGTCGCGCGAACTGCCCGGCGCACGCGGTGTCTTCGCCGTCGGCGCCGGGATAGGCGCCGTTTCGGCGCTGGTCGCCATCGGCGGCGGCTCTCTGACGGTGCCTTTCCTGACCTGGTGCAACGTGCGCGTCCAGCACGCCATCGGGACATCGGCCGCGATCGGTTTTCCGATCGCCATCGGCGGTTCGCTGGGTTACCTTTACAACGGCTGGGGGCATCCCGGGCTGCCGGAGTGGAGCCTGGGCTACATCTATTTGCCGGCCCTCGTCTGGCTGGTCCCGTCCAGCATGTTGATGGCGCCGCTTGGCGCCCGGTTGGCGCACAGCCTGCCCGTAGCGACGCTGAAACGTCTGTTCGCAGTCGTTCTGATCGGGCTCGCCGTGAAAATGCTGTGGAGTCTTTTCGCCTGAAACCGCGACTCAGCACGCCCGGAAGTGCGGCTGACGTTTCTCGAGAAATGCCGCCAGACCTTCGCGGTAGTCCTCGGTGTCGAGAAAGGCGAACGACGCTCGCAGCTCTTCGTCGCTCAGTGGCGACGGCTGTTGCAGACGGCGTATCCACTGCTTGTGCGTACGCGCAACCAACGGCGCGCCGGCGCAGATGCGACGCGCCGTGGCATAGGCCTCATCGACCACCTCGGCATCGGCCACCAGGCGCGTCACGAGTCCCTTGAGGAGTGCCTCCTGGGCGTCGAGGAGGCGGCCTTCGAGAAGGATTTCGAGCATCGTCGCCGGCCCGAGCAGACGCAGCAAGGCCTGCATTTCACCGGGATACATCGAAAAGCCGAGCCGGTTGATCGGCGCCCCGAAGCGGGCTGAAGCACCGCAAATGCGCAGGTCGCACTGCGCAGCGATCTCCAGCCCACCACCGATACAAGACCCCTGTATGAGCGCGATGGTCGGCGGGCGGCAGTCGTAGAGCGCCTGCAAGGCGGCTCCTGCCTGCGCGTGGTAGGCCATGGCGCGATCGAGCGTATCGCGCTGGCTGAGGAACTCCGCAATGTCGCCACCAGCCGCGAAAGCTTGGTCGCCATCACCGCGCACGACCACACAACGGAGTTGGTCGTCCTTCGACAGTCGGCCGGCAATCTCGGCCAACTGCTGCCACATCGCGAAGTCGAGGGCATTGCGTTTGCCCGGATTGACCAGTGTGATGGTGGCGATCGCCGACTCGCGAGCCCAGACGATATGGCCGCTCACGCCATCACTTCATGCTGCGCCAAGCTCCGCACCAGAGCCCGGCGGACCGAGAGGATGTGATCGTGCATCGCCGTCTGCGCGCGCGGCCCGTCGCCGGCCTTGATCGCCGCCAGAATGGTGCGATGCTCGATCAGCGACTGTTCGAGGCGACCGTCGATGCTCAGCGACAACAGACGCGTCAACTTGAGCACCTTGCGCAAGTCCTGGATCACCTGGCGCAGCCAGCGGTTGCCGGCCATCTCCTGAATCAGGGAATGAAACTCCTGGTTGGCCTCGAAGAAGCGTTCGATCTGGTTGCCCTCGGCAAAGCGCTCGAGTTGCCGGTGGATCGATTCGAGCCTGACGATTTCGGCGGCTTGCGCCCGCTGCGCCGCTTCGAGCGCGCAGCGGCCTTCGAGCATGGCCATCAGCGGCAGAATTTCGTCGAGATCCTGTTCCGAAATTTCGGTCACGAAACAACCTCGACGCGGCCGCAGCGTCACCAAACCTTCCGAGGCCAGCACCTTGAGCGCCTCACGCAACGGGGTCCGGCTGATGCCGTAGTCGATCGCCAGTGCCTGCTCGTCGATACGCGTTCCCGGCGGTATCTGATGGGCAAAAATCCGCTGCCGCAACCTTTCGGCAACTTCCTGATACAACGCTGTCTGGGCTATACGACTCGGAGCCATTGATCCTTTCTCACCGACCTGTGCGAAGCCCCCATCGGACCTTGCTTTCATAATTATGGATACAGTATTATTCGGCAGGCGGAGTGTCAAGCGTTTCAGATTCCCGTGATTCGACATGACTCTCCAGACAGGTATGATTCTTGCGTAGAAGGCGGAAGCGCCGCCTCCACTCCACAGATTTCGTGAAAGGTTCCGTCATGTCCAACGCGAACAAAGCTGCGCCCTTAGTCCCTGCAAATCTCGAAGCCTGGAAAAAGGCTGCCGCCAAATCGGCTCCCGGCGGTCAGGTCGAAGCCCTGAACTGGGTCACGCCCGAAGGAATCGTCGTCAAGCCACTGTATACAAAGGCCGACATCGAAGGTCTGGAGTACACCGATACCTTGCCCGGTCTGGCGCCCTTCGTCCGCGGCCCGCAAGCAACGATGTATGCCGTGCGTCCGTGGACCATTCGCCAGTACGCCGGCTTCTCCACCGCCGAAGCCTCGAACGCTTTCTATCGCAAGGCGCTGGCGGCCGGTGGCCAGGGCGTTTCGGTCGCCTTCGACCTGGCCACCCATCGGGGCTACGATTCCGATCATCCGCGCGTTACCGGTGACGTCGGCAAGGCCGGCGTGGCGATCGATTCAGTCGAAGACATGAAGATCCTCTTTAACGGCATCCCGCTCGAGAAGATCTCGGTGTCGATGACGATGAACGGCGCCGTTCTGCCGATTCTGGCTGGCTACATCGTCGCCGCTGAAGAGCAAGGCGTACCGCAGGACAAGCTTTCGGGAACGATCCAGAACGACATCCTCAAGGAGTTCATGGTTCGCAACACCTATATCTATCCACCGAAGCCGTCGATGAAGATCATTTCCGACATCATCGGCTACACCGCGCACCACATGCCGAAGTTCAACTCGATCTCGATTTCGGGTTACCACATGCAGGAAGCCGGTGCGACACAGGCGCTGGAACTTGCCTTCACCATCGCCGACGGCCGCGAGTACGTGAAAACGGCGCTCGCTTCCGGCCTCGACGTCGACGAATTTGCCGGCCGCCTGTCGTTCTTCTTCGCCATCGGCATGAACTTCTACCTCGAGGTGGCCAAGCTGCGCGCGGCGCGCCTGCTTTGGTGGAAGGTCATGCAGGAGTTTTCGCCGAAAAGCGCCAAGTCGATGATGCTGCGCACGCACTGCCAGACCTCCGGCTGGTCGCTGACCGAACAGGATCCCTACAACAATGTCGTGCGCACGACGATCGAAGCGATGGCCGCCGTGTTCGGCGGTACCCAGTCGCTGCACACCAATGCCCTGGATGAAGCGATTGCCCTGCCGACCGAGTTCTCGGCCCGCATCGCACGCAATACACAGCTCATCATTCAGGAGGAAACGCACATCACGAATGTCATCGATCCGTGGGCCGGATCGTACATGATGGAAAAGCTGACGCAGGATCTGGTCGACGAAGCCTGGAAGATCATCGAGGAAGTCGAGGCCATGGGTGGCATGACGCACGCCGTCGAATCGGGCTGGGCGAAGATGAAGATCGAAGGCTGCGCGGCCGACAAACAGGCGCGCATCGATTCCGGCAAGGACGTGATCGTCGGCGTCAACAAATACAAGCTGGCCAAGGAAGACACGATCGACATTCGCGACATCGACAACAACGCTGTCCGTGAATCGCAGATCGCTCGCCTCAAGCAAGTCCGCAGCACCCGCGACAGCGACCAGGTCAACGCGGCGCTGGCCGACCTGACGCGTTGCGCCGAAACCGGCGACGGAAATCTGCTCGAGTTCGCGGTCAAGGCCATGCGCCTGCGCGCCACCGTCGGCGAGGTTTCGGACGCCATGGAGAAGGTGTTCGGCCGCTTCCGCGCCACGCAGCAGACGGTTTCCGGCGTCTATGGCGCGGTCGTCGACGGCCTGTCGAGCTGGGAGGCACTGAAGTCCGAGATCGCCAAGTTCAACGACGAGGAAGGCCGCCGGCCGCGGATCATGATCGCCAAGCTTGGCCAGGACGGCCACGACCGCGGCGCCAAGGTAGTGGCCACCGCCTTCGCGGATCTCGGTTTCGACATCGACGTCGGACCGCTTTTCCAGACGCCGGAAGAAGCGGCCCGTCTGGCGATAGAGAACGACGTCCATGCCGTCGGCGTGTCGTCGCTCGCCGCCGGCCACAAGACGCTGCTCCCCGCGCTCGTCCAGGCGCTGAAGGATCAAGGGGCCGACGACATCATCGTCTTCGCCGGCGGCGTCATTCCGGCGCAGGACTACGACTTTCTCTACCAGGCGGGCGCCAAAGCCATTTTCGGGCCAGGAACCCGGATCGAGGATTCGGCGATGACCGTTCTCGCCGAAATCCGCAAAGCGCGCGCACCGGTCACGGCCTGAGCCAGCCGCCGCGCATCTTTCGCCGACCGACATGACCAGCCCCCCTGCCGCCGGCCTCTCGGCTGCCGACCAGCATCTCGTCGAAGGGGTGCTGGCCGGTCGTCGGCGAGCGCTCGCAAAAACCATCACGCTCGTCGAATCGACGCGCCACGACCATCAGCGACGCGCCCGGCAGGTGTTGACGGCACTCCTGCCGCACACCGGGAAAACCATGCGTGTCGGCATTTCCGGTGCCCCTGGCGCGGGCAAGTCGACCTTCATCGAAACTCTCGGACTGCATCTGATTGCCGCCGGCCGACGCGTCGCCGTGCTCGCCGTAGACCCGTCCTCCTCGGTCTCGGGCGGTTCGATTCTCGGCGACAAGACACGCATGGAGATGCTTTGTCAGCGTGACGAGGCGTTCATCCGGCCCAGCCCTTCGTCGGGTTCGCTGGGTGGCGTAGCCGACAAGACGCGCGAGGCGATGCTGGTCTGCGAAGCGGCCGGCTTCGACGTCATCATTGTCGAAACGGTCGGCGTCGGACAGTCCGAGACGACGGTGGCCGGCATGGTCGACGCTTTTGTCCTGCTGCAACTGCCCAACGCTGGCGACGACTTGCAGGCGATCAAGAAGGGAATCGTCGAGATCGCCGACCTGGTGGTCTTCAACAAGGCCGACATCGACGAGCGCGCCGCGGCCTTTGCCCGCGGACAGATGAAAGCGGCGCTGACGATGCTGCGCAGCACCAGCCCGAACTGGCGGCCACCGGTTCTCACCGTCAGCGCACTGGCCAAGCGCGGCATCAGCGAGTTCTGGACCGAGATCGAACGCTACCGGACAACCATGATCGCCAGCGGCGAGTTCGACGAGAAGCGACGTCGGCAAGCCGTCGACTGGATGTGGAACCTGATCGATTCGGGCCTGCGTCACTATTTCCGTTCCCACCCGGCAGTCCGCTCGGCACTGCCCGAGCTGTCGGGCGACGTCGCGGAAGGACGCACGACACCCGGAGCCGCCGCCTCCCGGCTGCTGGCCTACCTGAAGCACTGACTTCGCTTATCACACCGAAACCTCCGACTTGTTTGTAGTTCTGATTGACGCGACCGTTAGGGAGTAGAACATATGCATGACATCATTCGCCAGCTGGCAGAAAAGCGCGCGGCGGCCTGCCTGGGTGGTGGCCAGAAACGCATCGACAACCAGCACAGCAAGGGCAAACTGGCTGCCCGCGAGCGCATCGAGCTGCTGCTCGACAGCGGCTCCTTCGAAGAGTGGGACATGTTCAAGGAACACCGCTGCAACGACTTCGGCATGGCTGAGCAATCAGTGCCTGGCGACGGCGTCGTCATTGGCTGCGGGACCATCAACGGCCGGCTGATGTTCGTCTTTTCGCAGGACTTCACCGTTTTTGGCGGCTCGCTCTCGGAGGCGCACGCCGAGAAGATCTGCAAGGTCATGGATCACGCGATCAAGGTCGGCGCACCGGTGATCGGCCTCAATGACTCGGGCGGGGCGCGCATCCAGGAGGGCGTCGCGTCATTGGCGGGTTACGCCGATGTTTTCCAGCGCAACGTTCTCGCTTCGGGCGTCGTGCCGCAGATCTCGCTGATCATGGGGCCGTGCGCTGGCGGTGCGGTCTATAGCCCGTCGATGACCGACTTCATCTTCATGGTCAAGGACTCGTCCTACATGTTCGTCACCGGCCCGGAGGTGGTCAAGACGGTGACGCACGAAGACGTGACGTCCGAAGAACTCGGCGGCGCGATCACCCACACCACCAAATCGGGGGTCGCCGACCTCGCTTTCGAGAACGATGTCGAAGCGCTGATGATGATTCGCCGCTTCATCAGCTTCCTGCCGTCGAACAACCGGGAAAAACCGCCGCGCCTGCCGTCGCAGGATCCGGCCGACCGCCTCGACTTCTCGCTCGACACGCTGGTTCCCGACAATCCGAACAAGCCGTACAACATCAAGGAGCTGATCATCAAGATCGCCGACGACGGCGACTTCTTCGAACTGCAGCGCGAGTACGCCAAGAACATCGTGATCGGATTCGCGCGCATGGACGGTTCGACGGTCGGCATCGTCGCCAACCAGCCGCTGGTCCTCGCTGGCTGCCTGGACATCAAGAGCTCGATCAAGGCGGCGCGCTTCGTCCGCTATTGCGACGCTTTCAACATCCCCGTGGTGACCTTCGTGGACGTCCCCGGCTTCATGCCCGGCACGGCCCAGGAATACGGCGGAATCATCAAACACGGCGCCAAACTGCTCTACGCCTATGCCGAGTGCACGGTGCCGAAGATCACCGTGATCACGCGCAAGGCTTACGGCGGCGCGTACGACGTGATGGCATCGAAACACCTGCGCGGCGACGTCAATTTCGCCTGGCCGTCGGCCGAAATCGCGGTCATGGGGCCGAAGGGCGCGGTCGAGATCATTTTCCGCGAGGAGAAGAACGACCCGGCCAAGTTGGCGGCCCGCGAGGCCGAGTACAAGGCCAAGTTCGCCAATCCTTTCGTCGCCGGCGCACGTGGCTTCATCGACGACGTCATCATGCCGAACGAAACACGCAAGCGCATCTGCCGCTCGCTGGCGATGCTGCGCAACAAGCATCTGGAAAACCCGTGGCGCAAGCACGGCAACATTCCGCTTTGATCGACGGGGAGACATAGAGAGATGTTTAAGAAAATTCTGATCGCCAACCGCGGCGAGATCGCCTGCCGGGTCATGAAGACCGCCAAGAAGATGGGCATCAAGACGGTCGCGGTCTATTCCGAGGCGGACAAGGACTCGATGCACGTGCTGATGGCCGACGAAAGCGTTTGCATCGGCCCGGCCGCTTCGAAGGAATCCTACCTGGTGATCGACAAGATCATCGACGCCTGCAAGGCAACCGGCGCCGAAGCGGTCCATCCGGGCTACGGCTTCCTCTCCGAGAACGAGGAGTTCTCGCGCCGTCTCGAGGACAACGGCGTCATTTTCATCGGCCCGAAACACTATTCGGTAGCCGCCATGGGCGACAAGATCGCCTCCAAGAAGCTGGCCATGGAAGCCAAGGTCAACACCATCCCGGGCTACAACGCGGAAATCGCCGACTCGGCGCAGGCGGTCGAGATCGCCAAGGGAATCGGCTATCCGGTGATGATCAAGGCATCCGCGGGTGGCGGCGGCAAGGGCTTGCGCGTCGCCTTCAACGACAAGGAAGCCTTCGAAGGCTTCGAGGCCTGCCGCAACGAAGCCCGCAACAGCTTTGGCGACGACCGCGTGTTCATCGAGAAGTTCGTCGAAGGTCCGCACCACATCGAGATTCAGGTGATCGCCGACTCCTTCGGCAACACGGTCTACTTGCTCGAGCGCGAGTGCTCGATCCAGCGGCGACACCAGAAGGTGCTCGAGGAAGCTCCCTCGCCGTTCATCGACGACAGCATCCGCAAGGCGATGGGCGAACAGGCCGTGGCACTGGCCAAGGCCGTCAACTACCAGAGCGCCGGCACCGTCGAGTTCGTCGTCGGCTCCGACAAGTCGTTCTATTTCCTCGAAATGAACACCCGCCTTCAGGTCGAACATCCGGTGACGGAAATGATTACCGGCGTCGACCTCGTCGAACTGATGATTCGTGTCGCGGCCGGCGAGAAACTGCCGTTCACGCAGAACGACATCAAGCCCAACGGCTGGGCGATCGAGTGCCGGATCAACGCCGAAGACCCCTTCCGTGGTTTTCTTCCGTCGGTCGGCCGCCTGGTCAAGTATCGGCCGCCGGAAACCG
This sequence comes from Accumulibacter sp., assembly GCF_029255285.1. GTDB lineage: Bacteria > Pseudomonadota > Gammaproteobacteria > Burkholderiales > Rhodocyclaceae > Accumulibacter. The sequence continues at coordinate 51,771 of NZ_JAPUVI010000030.1, read as the reverse complement.
CCGAAGGACAGGTCCGCGTCGACACCGGCGTCTTCGAGGGCGGCGAAATTTCGATGTATTACGACTCGATGATCGCCAAACTGATTTGCCACGGGGCAACGCGGGATCAGGCGATCAGCCGCATGCGTGATGCGCTGAACGCTTTCGTGATCCGCGGCATCGACTCGAACATTCCGTTCCAGGCAGCGCTGATGCAGAATCCGCGCTTCCTGTCGGGGGTGTTCACGACCAATTTCATTGCCGAAGAATATCCGAACGGCTTCGTGGCTTCCGACGTCGTTCACGAGGATCCGGGGCTACTGGCCGCGCTGGCCGCTTTTGGGCGCCGCCGCTACATCGACCGCGCCGTCCAAGTCAGCGGCCAGATGGCCGGTCACCAGCGCAAGGTCGGTGACGAATGGGTCGTGCAGATGGAAGGCAAGGACTACCCTGTGGTCGTGAAACCGATTCCCGGGGGCTACTCGGTGACGCACGGAGTGGACCGCTACGATCTCGTTTCCGACTGGAAATTCGGCGAACTCGTTTTTCGCGGCACCTGCAACGGCGCACCGATCTGTCTGCAACTCGAGCGCATCGGATTGCTCTATCGCGTCGTGCACTTCGGCAAGCACGTCAAGGTGACGGTGATGACAGCCAACGCGGCCCGCATGCTGGCGCTGATGCCCAAGAAGCTGCCGCCGGACCTGTCGAAGTTCCTGCTTTCGCCGATGCCGGGACTGCTGCGCGAAGTGTCGGTGGTCGTTGGACAGCAGGTCAGCGCCGGTGAAAAGCTGGCTGTCATCGAAGCGATGAAGATGGAAAACGTCCTCAAGGCCGAACTCGACTGCAAGGTCAAGAAGGTAGTTGCCGCGCCCGGCGATAGCCTGTCGGTCGATCAGGTGATCATCGAATTCGAGTAGAACCCTGGCGGTGGCGATTGCCGCCGCAACCGGTTGCCAGAGGAGCCCGCCGCAAGGTGGGCTCCCTGTTTGTGCCGCCGCCCAGCGCCGGCGGGGCCGCGGTCAGACATCGTAGCCCCAGGCCGAACTCCAGCCATGGCTCTGATGGCGGCTCGCCTCATCCTGCGCGTAAGCCCGTATCGCCAGCCAGCCAAGACCCGTTCTGCGAAAGGTCGGGGTTTCCAAGGGGCGGCCATCGGTGTCGGTGATCGCGAACACCTGCCGCGGCTGTGCCGCAGCACCCAAAGTCCGGCGCGTGACGACCGCCAATTCGCGATTGCTCAAACGAACCAGACTGCCCGGCGGAAATGGACCGAGAGACCTCATGAGTTGACCAGCCAGCGACTTGTCCAGCAGCGCGAGATCGGGACCGAAGACGTGCCGCGTCAGCAACGAACTGTCTCCCGAGCGGCTCAGGTTCCAATAGACGGGCGAACGCGCCCGGCGCCCGGTCAAGCGCGCCGCCAGCGTATCGGCGACGCGCAGAATACGCGCTGTCACGGTAATCGACGCGCCTTTCAATCCCGCCGGATAGCCACTGCCGTCGATGTTCTCGTGGTGTCCGGCAACGGCCGGTATCCATTCCTCGCAACCCTGACCGATGCGGCGCAGCAAGCGGGCGCCCTCGGCGGGATGGCTGACGATCTCGCGCCGCTGCGCCGCATCGGGCGCCGCGCTCCGCTCGAACATCTCGTCGTGCAGCGCCAGCTTGGTCAGATTCATGCTGAGTCCGGCGCCGGCCAGCGTAGGCAGACTCCGGATCGGTACCCCACCCGCCGCGCCAGTCTCGAGAGCCAGCAAAGCGACGAGGATGGCGTGGCGAACACCGGCCCGGGCAAACCGGCTGAGCCGCACGGCACCCAGGCAGGCGTCCGCGTCGAGTCGCCAAACCTCGAGCAGGTCATCGGCAAGTCGACGCAGTTCGCTGGCCGACACATTCCCGCCACTGGCGACGCGCTCCGCCATGTCGCCCAGCGCAAGCGCGATGCGCGACAGTTCCCGCGCCGGGTTAACGTGACAAATTCTGGCGGCGAACGACGCCGGACAATGAAAGCGCAACGGCTCGGAGGGATCCTGGCGACCGTGGCCAATGCGGGCGCCCGCCCGCAACATCAAAACACCGCTGGCATTGAACAGATCGCAGGGGGCGGCTTGGCCGATCAGTTCGGGCGGCATCACCACCGGACGCAGGATCGACGTCATGGACATGCAGTGCTCCTTCGGCCTGCCCGGCGGCGGGGAAAATCGGTGCTGACGAGCGGTACGCGCCAACCTTGACGCTCCGCCTACCGCCTGAAAATGCGGACTCTCCGGACGGAGTCCGGGCCAACGACCGCTCGACCAGCCCGTTGGACAATCAACGGCCAGTATAGAAGCCGTCGGCAAGCGCCGTCAATCGTAAGCGGCCAAAGCTTGCGCGGCGGAGGGAACGAAGCCCGACTCGGTACTTCTACCGATCTTCCGTATATCTGCGGATAGTCTGCCGCCCTTCCTGTGATTAGTATTACCTCCTGGCAGGCTCGCTAGCGCGCTTGGTAGCGCGCCTGAACCTCTGTAAGGTCGGCGCAGGATCGTCGCCGAGGCGATCACGGGGCCGTCACCAGAATGCATCGAACACGACGTTCTGAACCCGGTGTGCCAGCACGATGCCGGGGATGACTGGCCACTACGCGGCACGAACTTCAAAGGAAACAAGTCTAGTGAAACACGACGAGCACCATGATCATGCAGCTTGGCGGAGAGCCGACCTGACCGCCGTCGACCGGCTGAAGCACCGGGAAAGGGCCGCCAATGGCGGCCTGGTCGGCGAAGCGCGCCGCTTCAACCCGGCGCCGGGCGGCGCTTCTTCAGGCGGGAGAAGGCGTGATGACTGAGCATCGACCACTGACGGCGGTCGCGGACATTCTGCTGATCGAAGACGGCGAGAACCCAAGTGTTCTCGGCAGCGTCTTGTCCACGCATGGCTACGACGTTCGTCCGCCAGCGGAGGCGGCGACCGCGCTGACCTGCGCCAGCCGCGAACCACCGGACCTGATTCTGCTCGACCTGAACGTGCCGGGTATGGACGCCTACGAAGTATGCCGTCGCCTACGTGCCGATCCGCCTATGGCCGGCATTCCGATCATCTTGCTGTGCCCCTCTGGCGAACCCTTCGACAAAGTCCTGGCCTTCGAGGTCGGCGCGTCGGACTATCTGAGCCAACCCTTCGAGAGCGCCGAGGTGCTCGCCCGGATCGACACACAGCTTCGTTTGCGTCGCTTGCGGGCTCGTGTCGAAGCGCAGAACCAGGCCTTGCAGGCCGAAATCTTCGAGCGCAAACGCGCCGAAGACGCACTGCGACAGGTCAGCCGCCACCTCGAAGGCCTGGTCGTCGAGCGCACCGAAGATCTGATCCGCAACAGCCAGGAGCTACGCCGGGAAATCCAGGGACGTATCGCCATCGAGGAGGCACAGCGCGAAAACGAAGCCAAGTATCGGCGCCTGTGCCATAGCCTGCGCGACGCCTTCGTCAGCGTCGACATGACTGGCCGGGTTGAGGACGCCAACCCGGCCTTCCAGGAAATGCTCGGCTATACGCTGACCGAACTGCGAAACCTGAGCCACACTCAACTGACGCCGGCGTGCTGGCACACCAGCGAATCCCGCATCATCGATCAGCAGCTTCTGCCGCGCGGCTTTTCCGACAGCTACGAGAAGGAGTACGTCCGGCGCGATGGGACTGTCGTTCCCGTCGAAGTGCGTGCCTTCCTGCGGACCAGCGTCGCCGGCGTTCCGGATGGCATCTATGCCATCGTGCACGACGTCACGCAACGTAAACGCGCGCTGGCCTGCAGCATGGCAGCGCTCGAGGAAGAGGAAGCCCTGCGGCATCGTCATGCGGTCAAGAAGCCGGCACACGTAGTGACAGCTTTGCGAAGCATTCCGGGCCGCGCGACTGCCGATCCGGCGGGGCGCGTCGTGCGCATGGAAAAAACTGGCTACCGACAATCTATAGCGCCAGCGAGCGAGCCGCGGTGCGACACCGCGAATCTCGCCGACATCGCCTTCGATCAGTTTCTCGAGCGGCTTCTCATGCAGGTCGACAAGCAGCACACGCCGGCGGGTGTCGTCCTCCACCGTACGCTGGCCGCGGTCACACTCGACATCGGGATCGCGTTGCCCTGCAGCCTGATCGTCAGCGGACTGGTTTCCAACGCTTTGCAACGCGGTTTTCCTGCTGGCCGCCGCGGTCGTGTCGATGTCGAACTGGCGATCGCCATGGACGGCGCGGTAGGCGTCACCGTCAGCGACGACGGCGTCGGGTTGCCGGCAGGCTTCCGGCTCGACCGGGCGACGAAAAGCCTTGCTTGGCAGCTGCTGCTCAACCTGACCCGGCAAATCGACGGAGCGCTCGTCGTCGTTCCCGGGGAGCGCACTTGCTTTGCCCTGAGTTTCCGAAGCAAGCGCCAGGCGAACCTGAACCAGGTGGCCAAGCAAGCGCAGGAAAGTGCAAGGTAGCGGCCCTGTCGCCTTCTCCCGCGCCCGGTCGTTGTCCACCGGCGAGTCCGGGACGACTGTCGCGCCAGTGACACGCTGGCGTGAGGGTCGCCTGACCAGGGTGCAGGACCTGCGGTGGCCAGCGCGGTTTACAGAGCACAGCGAACCATTGGTTCGAAGGTCGCCGTACCTAACTAAGCCGAGGCCAGCAGCGCGCTGTCGATATTCTTTACAGGGATTGCCATGAGAGTGGAGACGCTGTTCCAGTGATTCCCGTCAGAAAAGCCAACTGTCCGATATAACAGCGACTCTGCAATCGACGAAAAAGTCTGGTATGAATTGTGCTTGCCGCAAGCCATCGCACGTGACCAGTCTTCGCACCGATAGTACCTGGCCGGCGACCGTCAAGCTCTTCCCGTCCCGACTCTCTTTCGCCACGGAGGTTTCATGCTCAAACCAATCGTTTTCCTCTCCGCATCGCTGCTTACCGTCGGTGCCGCTCACGCTGCGCTGCTCACTGATCCCAACGACGCCCGTAGCTGGCAGAGCGCCACCGTCGGCACTTTCGCCAGTCTCTATTACGGCGCCGACACGCCGGCGAACCGTGCGCTGGTAGTCGCCAACAATTTGCTCGACGACGGCAACTTCAATGCGGCCGGCTTCGCCGCGGCGCAGATGATCCGGTACAACGGCGTCAACGTCGTCAGCAACCCCTCCTTCGGAAGCTACGGCACATCGCTCGATCAGCCGGGCGTCAACGACGGTGGCAACCAGGGGAGTTACAACTATACGTATAGCGGCGTAGGCGCCGCCGCTGGCGGCAATGGGATCGACCAGCACTGGATTCAGACCGATGCTACGATCGGCAATTCGGTCTGGGATCTCGGATTCCAGGCCACCAAGGCAGCCATTTTCAACACCATCGACCATGGTCCGCTACCCCAGGAAGCCATCGAATCCACCGTCTACCTGTCCAATGACCTGATCACCTGGACGCTGGCAGTGACCGAACGTGTCTGGCTGGAAGGACTCTACAGCGACACTTCGGTCGTCTGGGACGGTTTCGTATATGCCGTCGGCACCGGTACCAGCGCCACGTTCCGTTACGCCTCGGTGATCAATGGCGGGCCAGGTGCCCTGATTTCGGACGGTGACAATGAGATCAACGGCGTCATGGGCCTGCGTGCGAATTTCGAGCCCGACCCGCGAATCCCCGAGCCTGCCTCGCTCGCATTGCTGGCCATCGGACTGACCGGTCTCGCCGCCGCACGCCGCCGTCGGCCAGCCTGAAAGAGCCTGCCTCCGACCGGTGAATCGCCGTCCCGCCTTTCCGGGTGGGGCGCGCGGCCACAGATGGGCGGCAGGCCGCGTGATCCGCACCAGGCCGCTACACCGGTCCGGCTAATTCGGCTAATTCGGCTAGCCCGGCGGACGCTGGACGGCAAGGTTGCGTAGCCGTTGCTGACGGCCGCGCAGCAGAAAGCGACCCGGATCGACCGCGCCTACGAGATCGCCGGCGAGCGGCGGCGCCGCGCCGGTAATCAGACAAGCCAGCAGCTCGCCGGCCAGCGCAGACCAGACGATACCGCGCGCACCGAATCCGTTGTTCAGATAGAGCCCCGGAACGCGCGGCACTTCGGCCAGCCGCGCGGGGCGGCGCTCGGGGTCGATCGCCGCAGCGTCGCCGATGGCGCCAATCATTGGCAGACGGTCCGGCACCAGCGGGCGGAAACCGACCCGGCCACCGAGCATCGAGGCGGACAGTCCGTCGCCATAGCCGGGCAGGATGAAATCGAGTCTGGCCAGATTTTCGGCCGTATCGGCCTGGCGCAGGCCGAGTTCTCCGTCGTCGACCGAAAACGTCGCGCCAACGCAGCGCACCCCGTCGATCGCCGGGGTGACGTAGCCCGATCGGCAAACGACTACGTCGGGCGGCGAGCCAGCGGGCGCCGGCAGATGCGAAACCTGACCACGCGCCACGCGCAAGGGCAAGTGCTCGGCGAGGGCGAAGCGTTTCGCGTCACCGGCATTGGCGAGAACCAGAATCGGTGCTTCGGCGATCATCTGGCCGGCGCTGTCGTACGCTCGCCAGAGATCTGCCGGCCGGTCGATACAGGCCACCTGGCGCCCGTAGTGCGGCCGGATGCGATCGGCGTGGCGTGCCAGATTGACGCGGCACAGCGAGGCCGGAGCAACCCAGCCGCCCCCGGCGAACCACCAGCCGCCGCCGCTTACCGGCCAGCCGGCGAGTTGCGCGGCCTGCCGCCGGTCCACGAAACGCAGTTCGTCGGCACTCGGCTGCCTTGCCTCGACAATACGTCGCTGCGTGGCGGCATGCGCCTCGTCGCGCGCCAGATGCAGCACGCCGGTCGGCCGCCAGCGCAGCGCCAGACCGGCGGCCTCCAGCGCAGCGAAATGTTGACGGGCGTAAAGGAAGCCGGCGCGCGTCAGACGCGCCAGACGGTTGTCGTCGAGCGAAGGCAGCGGCCGCAGAACCCCGGCCAGATTTCCGGAAGCGCCTTGGCCTGCCGCTTCGGCACGCTCGATCAGCTCGATCGACCAGCCACGCGCCGCCAGCCGTTCGGCGACGCTGCTGCCCGCCAGGCCGGCGCCGATGACGATCGCCCGGCGGTTCATCGCCCGGTCGCGGCCTACTCCGGCCGCATCTGCGGAAAAAGAATGACGTCCCGAATGTTCGCCGCATCGGTAAGCAGCATCACCAGGCGGTCGATACCGATACCGCAGCCGCCGGTCGGCGGCAGCCCGTATTCGAGTGCCCGGATGTAGTCGGCGTCGTAGTACATGGCCTCCTCGTCGCCGGCGTCCTTGGCTTTCGCCTGTTCGAGGAAGCGCGCCGCCTGGTCTTCCGGGTCGTTCAGTTCGGAGAAGCCGTTGGCGATCTCGCGACCGGCGATGAACAGCTCGAAGCGCTCGGCGACGTCCGGGTTGCGGTCGCTGCGGCGCGCCAGCGGGCTGACTTCGGCCGGGTAATCGACGATGAAGGTCGGATTCCACAGGTCGACCTCGGTCGTCGCTTCGAAGAGCGCCAGCTGCAAAGCCCCCAGCCCGGCCGCGGATCCCGCCTCGACCTTGAGTGCGGCGAGCTTTTCGCGCAACCAGGCGGCATCGGCGAGTTGTGTCAGGCTGAAACCGGGGTGCGACCGATGAATCGCTTGGCTGATCGTCAGACGCGCGAAAGGTTTGGCGAAGTCCAGCGGCCGCCCCTGATACGCGAAGACCTCGCCCCCCAGCGCTTCGCGCGCGCTATGGCGCAACAACCCTTCGGTAAAGTCCATCAACTGGCCATACTCGGAGTACGCCTCGTAGAACTCCATCATGGTGAACTCGGGGTTGTGGCGCGGGCTCAAGCCTTCGTTGCGGAAGTTGCGGTTGATTTCGAAGACCTTCTCGAAGCCGCCGACGACCAGGCGCTTGAGGTGCAATTCCGGGGCAATGCGCAGAAAGAGTTCCATCTCCAGCGCATTGTGATGTGTCCTGAACGGCCGCGCCGCGGCACCGCCGGGGATGCTGTGCATCATCGGCGTTTCGACTTCGAGGAAACCGTGGCGCACCATGAAGTTGCGGATCGACTGCACGATACGGCTGCGAATGGCGAAAGCAAGGCGCGATTGCTCGTTGGTGATCAGGTCGACGTAACGCATCCGGTACTTCTGTTCCTGGTCGGTCAAGCCGTGGAACTTTTCCGGCAGCGGTCGCAGCGACTTCGTGAGGAGGCGGATGGCCGAGCAATCGACGGTCAGTTCGCCCGTTCTGGTGCGAAACAGCGTACCGACGGCGCCGACGATGTCGCCGATGTCCCAGCGCTTGAAGGCGACGTAGTCTTGCTCGCCGAGCTGGTCGCGGCTGACATACAACTGCAGGCGCCCGGAGAGGTCCTGAATGCTGATGAACGCCGCCTTACCCATCACGCGCTTGAGCAGGATACGGCCCGCCACCTTGACCTCGACCGGCGAAGCCGCGAGTTCGTCTCGGCTTCGCGCATCGTAGACCTCGTTGATCTTGCCGGCGGTATTCTCCCGCCGGAAATCGTTCGGATAGGCTTGACCGGTCTGCCGCCATTCGGCCAGTTTGGCGCGACGTTCGGCGATGATGTGATTCTCGTCTTGCGGCAGCAAGCCCTTGACCTGAGTGTCGTCTGGAGACATGGTTAGCGGTATCTCGTGATCGGTTGGGGTGCGGGAGTTTCAGGGTCCGGTCGGCGCGACGTCGCCGACCTCAGACGCCTTGTTTCAGGCTCGCTTCGATGAACTGGTCGAGGTCGCCGTCGAGCACACCCTGGGTGTTGCCGACTTCGACGTTGGTGCGCAAATCCTTGATTCGTGACTGGTCGAGAACGTAGGAGCGGATCTGGTGACCCCATCCGATGTCGGATTTGGCATCTTCGAGCTTCTGCTGTTCGGCCTGGCGCTTGCGCATCTCGGCTTCGTAGATGCGCGACTTGAGCATCGCCATCGCCTCGGCACGGTTGCGGTGCTGCGAGCGGTCGTTCTGACATTGAACGACGATATTGGTCGGCAAGTGCGTGATGCGTACCGCCGAATCGGTCTTGTTGATGTGCTGACCGCCCGCGCCGGAAGCGCGATAGGTGTCGATACGCAGTTCGGCCGGGTTGATCTCCACTTCGAACGAGTCGTCGATCTCGGGATAGGCGGAAACCGAGCAGAAACTGGTGTGTCTTCGGGCATTGGAATCGAACGGCGACTTGCGCACCAGGCGGTGAATGCCGGTTTCCGATCGCAGCATGCCGTAAGCGTAATCGCCGGAAATCTTCAGGCTCGCCGTCTTGATGCCGGCGACCTCGCCTTCCGACTCCTCGAGCACTTCGACCGCGTAGCCCTTGCGCTCGGCGTAGCGCAGGTACATGCGCAAGAGCATCGCCGCCCAGTCCTGTGCCTCGGTACCCCCGGCGCCGGCCTGGATGTCGAGAAAACAATTGAGCGGATCGGCCGGATTGTTGAACATGCGGCGGAACTCCAGACCGGCTAGCTCTTTCTCGATACCGTCGATATCCGACACCAGCGCGTGCAGCGTGTCGTCATCGTCCTCCTCGCGCGCCATGGCGAACAGTTCGCCGGCATCGCGCAGACTGTCGCCGACGCGGTCCAGCGTCAGCACGACGGTTTCCAGCGATCGCTTTTCGCGACCAAGATCCTGCGCGCGCTCGGCGTCTTCCCAGACCTTGGGATCGGCGAGTTCGCGCTCGACGGTCTTTAGCTGATCGGCCTTCTGATCGTAGTCAAAGATACCTCCGCAGTTCGGAAGCGCGCAGGCCAAGGTCGGCCAGGCGGCTGTCTAGGATGTTGAGCTGTTCGGCTTCCATAATGCCTCTGATCTTCTAAGGGGAAAACTGACAATTATATACGGGCGCGGCCGAGCTTGCTGCCGACACCGCTTCTAAGCGGCCGGACCGTAGCGATAAGCGCTCGGCGACATGCCGCTCCAGCGCCTGAAGGCACGGGTGAAGGCACTTTGCTCGGAAAAACCGAGCAGAAAGGTCACCTCGGTAACCGACTTGCGACTGTCGTCGAGGTAGCGACGTGCCAATTCGTGACGCGTTTCGTCACACAAGCGTTGATAGGTCAGGCCAAGTTCGCCCAGTCTGCGCTGCAGAGTGCGCTGGCTCATACCCAGATCTTTAGCCGTTTCTTGCGCCGACGGCGGTCCCGAGGTGAGTTGCCGCAGCAGATGGGCCTTGCAGCGACTGACGACGTCGTCGTCGAAAAAGCAGGCCAATTGCTCGGTCAGGATGCGATCGAAGGTGTTGGCCAATGGAATGTTGGCCGAAGGCAGCGGCATGTCAGCGGTTTCGCGGTCGAGCAGAAGGCTGTCCTCGGCGGCGCCGAACTGCACGTCGCAGCCGAACAGTTCCAACCAGGCCCGTGGGTCGTCGGGTTGGGGGCGACGCAGGCGCAGAGCGGCGGCGTTCAGCTTGCTACCGAAATTGGTCCGGCACATGTCGATCAAAACAGACAGTGTGAAATCGGCCATCGGATAGCCGACCTTCGCGTCCTTGCGGCCGTGGTCGAATAGGAAGCGTATACCGGCCGCTTCGTCGACACAGCGATAGGTCGCGCGATTGCCCAGCACGCACGAAAAACGCTCAAGCCGCTTGAGCCCGGTGTGCAGGGTTCGGCTGGACAACCAAGCGTAACCCATCGTCCCGAGATTGGAGGGGTGCCAGCACTCGCCGGCGCGCAAGCCGAACGCCGGGTCCGGAATCTGCGCCGCGGCTTTGGCAAAAGCGACATCGGCCAGCCGACTTGGCAGGCGCGCGTGGACATCGCGCAGCGTCTCGGGTCGGATCCCGAGTTCGTGCAGGAAGCGTTGAGGATCGATACCGTGGAGTTCAACCAACCGCAACACGATCAGCCATAGGCTGGCCAGGGTACTTTCCAGTTTAGGCATGGCGGCGGCTCCCAGATGCGCTGAATCTCCCAATGGCACGAATGGTCATGCGGAAGACGCGCCGGGTCAAGCGTCTTGCCACCCGGTTGCGTAAGCTCGGCGACTCGACCAAGCCAGCGAGCACCACCGCCCCCTCTGCGTCAGGAAAGCAAGCGATGACCGACCGGACCGACCGTCCATCAGCAGCGACACGCCAGCGGCGTGCCGCCACGACTCCCTCCGCGAATCCCCTGCTCGACCCGATTACTGGTTTCCTTACGCGTCGGGCCTGTCTGCAGGCAGCCATCGCTCTGGCGGCCGAGGCCGCCACCGTGGCCACAGGTCTGAGCGCCATCTGGCTGGATATCGACCGTTTTCGGCAGGTCAATGAATCGTTCGGGCATAGCGCCGGAGACCGCGTCATTGCCCACATCGCCGAACGTATCCGCGCGCTCGCCGGTGTCCAGTGCCGCTTGTCGCGCATGGGTGACGACGAGTTCGTCGTGCTCGCCCCCGGCTTCGACCAAGCGTCGGCCAACGACTTGGCGCGCCGGCTGTTGCTCGAGATACGGCGGCCCTTGCACGTCGACGAACTCGTGATCCATCCGTCGGTCAGCATCGGCCTTGCCGTCAAGCTGTGTGACGAGGAGCCGGTGGTCTGGCTCGAACGGGCTGACCGCGCGATGAGCGAGGCCAAGCGCCGTGGCCGCAACCGCCTGGTGACGTCGGGCGACGAGTTGCTGACCAGGCGCCTCGGTGTCGAACTGGCGCGCGAGGAACTGGCCATCGAAAACGCCCTGCACCGTGCGTTGGAAAATGGTGAGCTGTGCCTCCACTTCCAGCCCATTGTCCGCCCCAGCGGCGGGGTCGAGGCAGTCGAGGCGCTGATGCGCTGCGCCGTCGACGGGCATCAGATCACTCCGGCGCGCTTCATCCCGGTGGCCGAGAAAACGGGGCTGATCGTCCGCCTCGGCGAGTGGAGCCTGTTTCAGGGCGCGCGTTGCGCCGCCCGCCTGCGCGAACAGGGAACCCCAACCAAGATGGCGATCAATGTTTCACGAGCGCAACTGATTTCGCCCAAGTTCACTCAGGCTCTGCACGCCGCGCTGGTGTGCGCCAATTTACCGCCGGACTTGCTTGAGCTCGAACTCACGGAGTCGCTTTTCATGGATCTCGCACCCCCCGTACAGGCGAATTTGGGGGCGGCACGCGCCGCTGGCGTCGGACTGGCGATCGACGACTTCGGTACCGGCTTTTCCTGTCTGTCGACCCTGAAGGATCTCTCGGCCAACAAGCTCAAGCTGGACCGTTCCTTCGCCAGCGTTCTGCCGACCGACCGACGCTCCTTCGCTGTCGTCAAGGCGATGACCAGCCTGGGCTCCGAGCTGGGCATGACCGTCGTTGCCGAAGGGGTCGAAAACCCCGCGCAACTGGCCGCGCTCGCCGAAGCGGCCGTCGACGCGACCCAGGGCTTCTTTCACGCACGACCCATGCCCGAACCCGCCTTGATGGCGTGGATGGCTCAAAGGCTGCAGTAATGAAAGACAAAACCTCGAACGCCGTACCCGACGTCGATCTCTTCCTGGAACGGATGCTCAAGGATCTGGACGTTCCCCCGCGCCCGCTCATCATCGACCGCATCAAGGCCGAAATGGACAGCGACCGGCCGAATCTGCAACGCATCGGTCAGTTGATCAGCGTCGATGTCGGCCTGGCGGCCGGACTGATCCAGAGCGTGAATTCCGCTTACTTCGGTTTTCGCAAGCGCGCTCGCTCGGTGCACGACGCGCTCTTGATGCTCGGCCTGGACGTCGCCAGCCGCGCCATCGCCACCCTCAGCCTGCGTCGGGCCTTTCCGGTCAACAACCGGCTCGAGCGTTTCTGGGGCGCTTCGGCTCAGATTGCCGTACTGTCCGGCTGGCTCGCCCAGAAAACCCCGCACCGTCGCGTGCAAGCCAATGACGCCTACACCTACGGCCTGTTTCGGGACACCGGCATCGCCATGCTGTTGCTCCGTTTCCCGACCTACCGGCAAACCCTTGAGCGGGCCAACGCCGACTGCGAGCGCGCTTTCACGACCGTCGAGCAACAGGATTTTCCGACCGACCACGCCATGATCGGCTGCCTGCTGGCGCGGGACTGGTGGTTGCCTGAGGAAATCTGTCTGGCCATCCGACACCACCATGACCATTCGGCAATCGACCTCACGGACTCTGGCCTACCCGTCGCCAGCCGCCATCTGGTGGCCATCAGCCAAACGGCGGAACACCTCGTCCAGCAGCTCACCGGTGGCAGCCGAACCGAGGAATGGCAAAAGCTCGGCGGCTCGTGCCTGCGCCTTCTCGAACTTGTGGACACCGACCTTTACCAACTCCACACAGAGGCGAAAAGCCTTCTCGCCAGCGTCGATTGACGGTCGGCCGGACGCTCGGCGAGTTAGGAACGATCGCCGGCGCGCGCCTTGAGCTTCGCGATGATCATCGAAGCCGCCTGTTCGATCGAACGATGCGTGACGTCGATGACCGGCCAGGCGCGCATGACGAACAGGCGGCGTGCCTCGAGTACCTCCTTGCGCAAGGCTTCGACGTCGGCGTACTCGCTGCCGCCGTCCTGGTTCAGGGAGTGCAGGCGGGCCGAGCGGACGGTTGCCAGGCGGGCCGGATCGACGACCAGTCCGATGATGAGCGGACTGCGTGCGTTCATCAGTCCGCCCGGCAGCGCCGCGCCCGGCACCAGCGGCACGTTGGCCGCCTTGATGCCGCGCGATGCGAGATACATGCAGGTCGGCGTCTTGGTGGCTCGCGACACGCCGACGAGAATCACGTCGGCACCCTCGAGATCGTCGCTTGCCATTCCATCGTCGTGAGCGAGGGCGTACTTCATGGCCTCGACGCGGCGATAGTAGTCTTCGTCGAAGGCGTCGCCGGAGCTGGTATGCAACTGTACGGCCGTGCCGACGTGCGCGGCCAGGCGGCCGACCAGAGGTTCGAGGACGAAGTCGCAAGGTACGGCCAGACGGCGGCAGCCCTCTTCCAGCGTCTCGCGAATGTCCATGTGACTGATGCTGTGCAGGACATAGCCCGGTTTGCTGGCCACCGCCGCCAGAATCCCCGGTATCTGGCCCAGGCGGCGGACCATCTTCCACAAGCGTCGCTCGATCTCGACACCGGCGAGCTGCGCGACGGCGTTACGCGCCAGCATTTCGACCAGCTCGCCCGAAGCGTGCGAAACGAGGTGGAGAACAAGGGGCTTGCCCACGATGGCGACCCAGCGTTCGTTCGTCCCGCCGCTTAACGGTGGTAGCCGCCGTCCAGGCGCAACACGGTGCCGTTGAGCATGATGTTCTTGAGGACGTGGAGGACCAGCATGGCGAACTCGGCGGCATCGCCAAAGCGGTGTGGAAACGGGATCTGGCGAGCGAGCCGGGAATCCAGGTTCTTCTCCATGTTGAACAGCGTCTGCGTACCGAACAGCCCCGGCGCGATACCGACGACGCGAATTCCCAGCGCACCGAGTTCGCGCGCCGCCGGCAGGATCATGCTGACGACACCGCCTTTGGATGCCGCATAGGCCGCTTCACCGCTCTGCCCTTCGTAGGCGGAAACCGACGCGGTCGACAGGATGACGCCGCGCTCGCCATTGGCCAGCGGCGGCAGTTGCGCCATGTCGGCGGCGGCGAGCCGCATCATGTTGAAGGTCGAGATCAGGTTGACTTCGACGAGCTGGCGGAAGTCGTCGAGCGGCATCGGACCGTCGCCACTGATGATCGGCTCGGAGTGGCCACGGCCGACGCAATGCACGAGAACGCGTGCCGCACCATGTGCGGCACGCGCCATGGCCACGGCATTCTCGGCCGACCGTGAATCGGCGACATCGCAGGGAATCGCCAGGCCGCCGATCTCCTCGGCGATCTTCTGCACACCGTCGCCATCGATGTCGATCACCGTCACCTTGGCGCCGGCTTCGGCCAGATAGCGCGCCGTTTCCGCACCAAGGCCCGAAGCTGCGCCGGTGACCACCGCCGGGCACGCCCACAAATCCATCCACCACCTCCCTGTTCGGCCGGCCCGCACAGCCGGCTCCGAAACGGATTATCGTCGGTCGCGCGACGCGACGCAAACTCGGCGCGTTGACACCGGGGCACGATCGCCACCGACGTCCTACCCCTTGCCTCCGCCGGCCGATCGCGGCCCCAGCGTCAATCCTACTTGTCGAAATTCTTTACACCAATCGGCAAGCAAGGCAAAATACATTTCCTAACTACCTGTTATACCGCAATAAATGTTTTCAGGCCAGAATCTTGCTTATGCTTATTGTTCGCATTCAACGCGAGCCGATGGTCGTATCGCCAAGGCGTTTTCAGAGCGAGGAGAAGGGACATGAAGTCAATCTACACATCGGCGGCAGCGGTCGCCGCCTTGCTGCTGGCCCCGGCAGCGGGGGCCAGCCTGATCACCTTCGAGGCGGCCGGCGCCAACCCGGCGGCGATCAGCCCCGCGCGCGACGCCTTCCGTACCGCCGTCGGGGGAGGAAGCGTTGCTGGAGCAAACGGGTCTTTCGGCGGCCTTCGCCGCGAGATCAACTGGGATGGCGTGCCTGACCCACGGGCCGATCCCAACCCCCTGCCCGGCAATTTCTTCAACGTCAACTCGCCGCGTGGAGCGGTCTTCAGCACGCCGGGAAGCGGTTTCCTGGTGAGCGCCAACGCCGACCTGCCCACCCCGACGCTGTTCGGATTCCCGGGCGACTTGCAGACTTTCAGCGCGCAGCGGCTGTTTACGGCCGTCGAAAGCAATATCACCGACGTCACGTTCTTTGTCCCGGGGACAGGCATCGCCGCCACGACGAGCGCCTTCGGCGCCATTTTCGTGGATGTCGAACTGCCTCGCGTGACCAGGATCGAGTTCTTCGACGCGACCGATACGCTGCTCCTGGCGCGCGACGTTCTGGTCGGAGGCAACCAGGGCTTGAGCTTCGTCGGCGCCGTGGCCAAAGCTGGCGAGAAGATCAGCCGGGTGCGGCTCACCTCGGGCGCCAATGCCATCCTGTCCAATGGCGTGCGCGCCGACGAGATCACCGACATGGTGGTGATGGACGATTTCCTCTATGCCGAACCCACGCGTGCCGTACCCGAACCGTCGAGTCTTGCGTTGGCGGCTGGGAGCCTCCTGCTTGGCAGCCTGACGGCATGGCGACGCCGGCGGCCGAGTGCCCGAAGCGAGGGGAGCTGACTTCGGTGACCACACCGACGGAACTCCACTCCTGCGGCGAGAAAACTATAGCCATTCCGAGCGATGTCGGGAAACTTTACGGATCGCCGGCAAGATGTATTCAACTCTCGGATTCCAAGTAAAAAATATTTCCGGTGCGAATTTTGCTCGGATTTTCTTCGCAAGCCGCAAGTGAAGTAGCGCGAAAGGGAAGGCCCCGCAGACGGACGCTTGGCTCTCCACGTTCTTCCACCGACCACCACGCAAGGAGACACACATGATCAAGAAAGTCTTGGCAACCCTGGCTTTCCTCGGCCTGCCGTTCTCGGCGGGAGCGGCTCTGATCAACCTCGACGTCTATCAGATCCTGCAGAGCAGCGCAGGCGATCCTTACCCCGAATCCGTCGAGATCACCTTCTTCAACCCCAAGCCCGCCGGCGTCGCGGGGCGCCTGAGGATCACGGCCGAGGGAGTCGACCTGAGCGAGAACGACGAGGTGCGGCTGAACGGTAACCTGCTCGGCGTGCTGACCCACCAGACGTACAACTACTGCTGCTTCGACATTCAGCCGGGACCGGGGAGCCTTGGCGTCGGAACGACCGAAAGTCTGGACTCGTTCTTCGATGTGTTTGCCGAGCTGCTGCCGGGAGCGAACACGCTGCGCATCGACATCGACCCGGGTAACTGGATCGTTGAAATCGAGACCGTCCAGATTCAGGTGCCGGAACCCGGATCGCTGGCGCTTGTCGGCCTCGGTCTACTGGGTTTGGCGACGCGTCGGCGCCGCAGCTGATACACCGTTTCAGCGTAACGCACAAGCAGGCGGCTTCGGCCGCCTTTCTTGTTTACCGATCTCCGAATCCGTCACGGCACCACGCTTTCGATATGTTCGATCATCAACTGCGGCGTCTGGACGCCATTGAACTCGTTGATCGCCAGTCGATAAGCGGCGCGCATCGTACCGCCGGGCGCCTGCTCGAAGTTGAACTGGATCGCATCGAGCGGCTGCGTCCCCTTGCGCAGGCGTAGCTTGAGGTGCTTGTCCTTGAGGATGCGCTGGCTTTCGACGACGAATTCGTCTTCGAAAAGTGGCGGCGGAAAGCCCTGACCCCAGACTTCGGCCGCCAGCAGTCGCGCCGTGGCAACCGAGAAATACCCGGCTTCCAGTCCGCCGTCGGTTTCGAGCGTGCGCAGGCGATCGGCCGGTGCCAAAAACTCGTCGGCGACCTCGGCAAACAGCTCGCGAAAACGTTCGAAGTCGACTTCACGAATCGTCACCCCGGCGGCCATCGCGTGACCACCGAAGCGCAACAGCAGGCCAGGCGCGCGCTTGCCGATCAGATCCAGGGCGTCGCGCAGGTGCAGGCCAGCGATCGAACGGCCCGAACCCTTGATTTCGCCACCTTCACCGCGCGCGAAGGCGAAGACTGGCCGATGCCACTTTTCCTTGAGGCGTGCGGCGACGATGCCGACGACGCCTTGATGCCACTGCGCATCGAACAGCGCCAGCCCGGCCGCCGCCGTCGCCATACCCGTCGCGGCCGCTTCCAGATCGGCGGTCGCCCGGGCCATCTGGCTCAGCGCCTGCTCCTGCATGCCCGATTCGATCTCGCGCCGCTGACGATTGAGCGCGTCGAGCTGCTGTGCGATGTTCATCGAACGCGCCTCGTCGTCGGTGATCAGGCATTCGATGCCGAGCGACATGTCGGCCAAACGGCCGGCGGCGTTGACGCGGGGGCCGATCACGAAACCGAGGTCGACACCCGTGGCTTGCGCCGGCGAGCGTCCGGCGGCGTCGAAAATGGCGCGCAAACCGGGCGTCAGCCGGCCCTGGCGAATGCGCTGCAGGCCCTGGCTGACCAGTACGCGGTTGTTGTGATCTAGCCGCACGACGTCGGCGACGGTGCCGAGAGCCACCAGATCGAGCAGGGCCGCGAGTTTCGGTTCCTGGCGCCCACTGCCTTCGGCAAACCAGCCGCGGCCGCGCAGTTCGGCGCGCAGCGCAAGCATCACGTAGAAGATGACGCCGACCCCGGCCAGGTGCTTGCTCGGGAAGTCGCAGTGCGCCAGATTTGGGTTGACGATGCAGTCGGCGGCCGGCAATTCGTCCGCCGGCAAGTGGTGGTCGGTGATCAGCGTGGCGATCCCGAGTTGCCGGGCACGGGCCACGCCGTCGATGCTGGCGATGCCGTTGTCCACCGTGACGATGAGCTGCGGCCGACGAGTCGCCGCCAGGTCGACGATGTCGGGCGACAGGCCGTAGCCGCAGGTAAAGCGGTTCGGCACCAGGTAGTCGACGCAGCCACCGCAGGCGCGCAGCGCCCGGATGGCGACCGCGCAAGCCGTCGCCCCGTCGCAGTCGTAGTCGGCGACGATCAGGATCCGGGTCCGCGCGGCGATCGCATCGGCCAGCAGGACGGCGGCTTCGGCGGCGTGCGTCAGTCTGGCCGGCGGCAGCAGCGAGGTCAGATCGTAGTCGAGTTCGCTGCGCGTAGTGATTCCGCGTGCCGCGTAGAGGCGCGCCAGCAACGGGTGCAACCCCTGTTGTTCGAGCTGCCACTGGAGACGCGGCGCGACCGGACGAGCGCGCAGGCGCGTCATCGTTTCGCCCTGGCCAGCGACTGCACGTGGCTGATCAATGGCTCAGGGCGGCGCCACAACTTCCACTGTTCGCTGCGGCCGCTCTCCCAGGCCAGCGTCCCGTAGGCCGTTGTCGCCTGCAGGCACAGGCGGCCGATCCGACCGCCGGCCAGCGCCTTCTGCAGGGGAGCAAACCAGCGGGCTTCGAGGTCGAGCAAAGCGGCGCGCCAGGCATCGGCATCTTCGTAGTGAACCGCCCGCTGCAGCGCGTCGACGACCAGCAGTTGGCGGCTGGCGGAAGCGCAGCGGGACAAGCACTGGCCGGCATCGTCCGGCAGTGGATGCGCCGGCAGCCCGAACGCCCGGCCCAGGCCGAGCGCCAGCGGATCGTCCGCCCAGACACCGGCGAGTGAGCTTGCCGCGGTCGCCGGCAAGGCGCCGGCACCCCACAACCACAGGCTGTTGATCGTCGATCGGCCTTCCTCTTCACGCTTGATGTTGGCTGGATGCCGGTGGAGCAGCATCTGGATCTCGTTGAGCAGTTGGCGCAGCCAGCGCAAGCGTGGCGTCTCCGGCAGTTGCCGTTCGACCCGTCGGCCGGCGACCGTAGACAGCGGCAGAACGTCGAACTGGCCGAGATCGGGCGCGCCGGCGAACTGCAAGTACCAGCGCTCGGCCGTCGCGACGTGAAACGTGCCGATGTCGGAGAACTGGCGGTTGAGTTCGCCGACGATCGCCTCGGCCTCGGCGGAATCGATGGCCAGGCTGCCGCCGTCGGCCAGAACCAGGCGCTCCTGATGCAGGCGTAGATGAACGGGATCGGCGCAGATCCAACAGGCTTCACGCGCCGCCGTCATGCCGCTTTCGCCAAGCACGCGATAGGCGGCATACGGAAGCTCGCCGGTCAGTCCGAATGGCTCGCAGAGTGCGGCTTCGAACGATTGCGGCGGGCGCCGCCCGAGCCGACTGCGCGCCAGCAGCGTGCACAAGCCCGGGCAGTCCAGGGACTCCAAAGTCTGGCGGTCGCCGGGTTCGGGCCATAGCAGTTCGGGAACGACCAGGGTAAGCGGCATGGGGAGGCGTAGTGATGTGACGGAAGGCCAGGCAGGCCGTTCCGATGGGAGCGACGGACAGCCTGCGGCCGGATGACGTCGAAAAGTGTAGCATAGTGAACCCGTGCCTTCGGCGCTTCGCGCCGCCACCCTGAGAGGAGTATTTGCCGCTGATGGCTCTGCCCTACGAACTGCTGATTGGCCTGCGTTATACGCGCGCCAAGAAGCACAACCACTTCATTTCCTTCATTTCGCTGATCTCGATGCTCGGCATTGCCCTGGGGGTTGCGGCACTGATCGTCGTTCTGTCGGTGATGAACGGTTTTCAGACCGAGCTGCGAGCGCGCATCCTTGCCGTCGTCTCGCACGTCCAGATCACCGGCGCCAGCGGCGAGATGGGGGACTGGGAGCGGGTCGCCAGCCAGGCCGCCGGGCAGGCCCATGTCCTGGCTACGGCGCCCTTCGTGCAGGCGCAGGGAATGCTCGCCTTCGGGCAAGCGGTGCGCGGCGCGCTGGTGCGCGGCATTCTGCCGGATCGGGAAGACAAGGTCGCCGACTTCGGCCCGCACATGAAAAGCGGCCGGCTCGACGCCCTGCAGGCCGAGCATTTCAACATCGTTCTCGGCAGCGAACTGGCGCGTGCGCTCGGCGTCTTCGTCGGCGACAAGGTGACGCTGATCGCGCCCCAGGGTGTCGTCACGCCGGCCGGCGTCGTTCCTCGCCTGAAGACCTTCACCGTTGCCGGACTGTTCGAGGTCGGCATGTACGAATATGACAGCGGCCTGGCCCTGATCCACCTGGCCGACGCACAGCGTCTCTACCGCATGGATGACCGGGTGTCCGGCGTGCGCCTGAAACTCGACGATCTCTTTCTGGCGCCGCGCGTCGCGCGCGCGCTGGCCGCCACGCTCGATACTGATGCCTTCATCAGCGACTGGACGCGCAGCCACGCCAACTTCTTTCGCGCCGTGCAGATCGAAAAGAACATGATGTTCATCATCCTGTCGCTGATCATCGCGGTCGCCGCCTTCAACATCGTGTCGACCCTGGTCATGGCGGTGACCGACAAGCAGTCCGACATCGCCATTTTGCGCACTCTGGGCGCCCGCCCGTCGAGCATCATGGCCATCTTCATCGTGCAGGGTGCCCTGATCGGTTTCATCGGCCTCGGGCTTGGCGTCGCCGGTGGCGTGGCGCTGGCGCTCAATGTCGACGTCGTCGTTCCCTTCATCGAACGATTGCTTGGCACACAGTTTCTGGCCAAGGAGGTCTACTACATTTCCAATCTGCCGTCCGAACTGCAATGGCGCGACGTGACGACGATCACCGGTGTCGCTTTCGTTCTCGCCTTGGTGGCGACGCTCTATCCGAGCTGGCGAGCGGCACGTGTCAATCCGGCGGCGGCGTTGCGCTATGAGTGATCCGGTACTGGCCTGCCAGGGCCTGCGCAAAATCTTTCGCCAGGGCGAAACCGACGTCCCGGTCCTGCTCGGCGTCGATCTGGCGATCGGCGTCGCCGAACGGGTGGCTATCGTCGGTGCGTCGGGCTCGGGCAAGAGCACGTTGTTGCACCTGCTCGGCGGTCTCGATGCGGCGAGCGGCGGCAGCGTGCAGTTGATGGGGCACGATCTGGCGAAAATCGACGACGCGCAGTGCAGCGAGCTACGCAATCGCCACCTCGGCTTCGTTTACCAGTTTCACCATCTGCTTTCCGAATTCAGCGCTCTGGAGAATGTCGCCATGCCGCTGCACATCCGCCGGGTAGCGAGGAGCGAAGCCGAAGCGCGCGCGGCAAAGGTTCTCGACGAGGTCGGCTTGGCGCACCGCCTGCAACACACACCGGCCGAGCTGTCGGGCGGCGAGCGCCAGCGGGCGGCGATCGCCCGCGCACTGGTCACCGAGCCGGCTTGCGTGCTGGCGGACGAACCGACCGGCAACCTGGATCGACAGACTGCCGAAAGCGTCTTCGAGCTGATGCTGGCGCTCAACCGCTCGCGCCAGACGAGTTTCGTCGTCGTCACCCACGACCCGGCCCTGGCCGGCCGCGTCGGCCGAATCCTGACGCTGCGCGACGGACGCCTGCACACGTCGGGCGAGTGACATTCATGGACCGGCTCTGGCCAGCGCCGCTCGCGATGCCTGACAAGCCTGGTCCAAGGAAAGGAGGGAGCCAAAGATGCGAGCCCTGTTCACACCCGCCATCGTGCTGCTCAACCGTGTCGGTTATACGAAGAAATTCGCGTTCATGGGTGCGCTCGCCCTGATCGCCATCGCCGTTCTGGTGGCCAACCTCTACCAGAGCCTGTCCCGAGTGATCGACAGTTCGCGACACGAGTTGGCCGGTATCGAGGTGCTCAAACCGGTCGCCCGCCTGGTCCAACATCTGCAGGTCCACCGGGGTCTTTCGGCGGGCGTGCTCAACGGAAGCGAGGAGATGCGGGACAGGCGAGCGGCACGCGAAGAGGAAGTGAACGCCGCCTTCCAGGCCCTCGAAGGCGGGCTGGTGCCTGCACTGGCAACGAGCGATCTGTGGCAGAAGATTGCCGAAAGCTGGGCTGCCATTCAGAAGGATGGCCTGGATCTGATCCCGCGCGAGAACTTCCTGGCGCACAACCGCCTGATCGACGATCTGCTCAGCCTGCAGGGTTTCGTCGCCGATCACTACACGCTGATCAATGATCCGGAAATCGACTCGACTTACCTGATCGATACGGCGGTCGACAAGCTGCCGCTGGCCATCGAGCGAATGGGACAGCTACGCGCTTTGGGTACGGGAGTGTTGACCCGCAGGCAAGCGCTGGTGTTGTCGCAACAGGTCGAGTTTACCGCCTTGCTGGCCGACCTGAATGCGGCCGTGGAAGGTCTGCGCCGCAATATTGGAAAAACCTCGCGCTACAACCCCGCCCTGCAGCCGGCGCTGGCGGCTTCGACCGGCGACATGGCGGGGGCGGCCGAGAAAGTCAGCGCGCTGGTCAACCAGGACATTCTTTCGGGCACCTTCGCGACGCCCGCGAGCGAGTATTTTTCGTTAACCACCGCTTCACTCGAAAAAGCGTATAAGGAGATGTTCGGCAGCCTGTTTCCGACCATCGAGCACTTGCTGCATGGCCGCGTCGCCGAGGCCGAACGCAAGCTGCACCTCAGCCTCGCCCTGTCGGTGCTGATCCTGCTGCTCTACGCCTACGTCTCTGTCGGTGCCTACTACTCGACGATAGGCAGTATCGATAGGCTGGCGGCCGACGCACGAACGATCGCTACCGGCGACCTGAGCGTCCGCGTCGATCTCGGAACCGCCGACGAGCTGAAACTCGTCGGCGACAGCCTGAACGACATGGTGGCCGCCTTCCGCGGCCTGCTCCAAAGCGTCCAGCGCGGCGCCGGCGAGGTGCGCGACGCGACGCAACACCTTTCCGCGTCGGCGGCGCGTATTCAGCATGGCAGCGAGCAGCAGAGCAACGCGGCGTCGACCATGGCCGCCGCCATTGAGCAGATGAGCGCGCGCATCGAACACCTGTCGAGCCGTGCGCAGGACGCCGACCGGATTGCTGCGCGAGCCGGCGAGCTGTCGTCCGAGGGCCAGCAAGCGGTCGGCAGTGTCGTCCAGGCGATCGAGCGGATCGCCGACATCGTCAATCAGTCGGCAACCATCGTCGCCGAGCTGGGCGGACGTTCGGAACGTATCTCGGCGATCGTCAACGTGATCAAGGAGATTGCCGATCAGACCAACCTGCTGGCGCTCAACGCGGCGATCGAGGCGGCGCGCGCTGGCGAGTCGGGACGCGGCTTCGCTGTGGTGGCCGACGAAGTGCGCAAACTGGCCGAGCGGACAAGCCGCTCGACGAGCGAGATCGCGGAGATGATCAGCGCCATTCAGAACGGCACACGCGCCGCGGCGGCCAGCATGAACGCCGGGGTCGGCCGTGTCGGCGAGGGCGTCGCCCTGGCCAGGCGGGCCGGGGAGTCGATCGCCGAAATCGGTGGCAACGCGCGGCAGGTGGTCGACCGCGTAGCCGACATTTCGCAGGCGCTGCGCGAACAGAGCACCACCAGTAGCGGGATCGCCCACAATGTTGAGCGCGTCGCCGAAATGGCCGAACAGAACCGCCGCCTGGTGGCCGGTAACGCCAGCACGGCTCAGCAGCTCGAAACACTGTCGCGAGATCTCGAGGCCGAGATGCGCCGCTTCCGTCTCGGCTGACCGGCTTCCTGTGGCGGCCGGCGCGCGGCAGCAACCCGCATGGTCGTTTCCGCGGATGCGAGTCATTGAGGTCTGATGCCGCATGCGCCTGCGCATCATCGCTTTCGCCCTCGGTGTCGGGCTTCTGCAGATCCAGGAACGACTTCCGGCCCTGCTGCTGCTCGCCGGCCTGCTGCTTGCCGGCTTGCTGCTGTCCGTATGGCCGGGCCGTCGGCCAAGCGCCATCGGCCACCTGGCGGCCATGCTGGGCGGCGCGCTACTCGGTCTGGCCTGGGCCGCGCTGCTCGCCGGCGAGCGTCTGGCGGATCGACTGCCACCCGAGTGGGAAGGCCGCGATATCGAAGTCGTCGGCGTCGTCGCCGCGCTGCCGCACGCCTTCGAGCGTGGCGAGCGCTTCGAGTTCGTCGTCGAGACGGTGGTGACGCCGGGTGCCGTGCTACCTCGCCGCGTCATGCTTTCCTGGTACCGCGGCCAGCTCGAGGAAGAGTGGCGTGAGGCGCTGCCGATCCGCCCCGCCGAGCGCTGGCGATTCACCGTTCGCCTGAAGCGTCCGCACGGCAACGCCAATCCGCATGGCTTCGACTACGAGGCCTGGCTGCTCGAACGCGGACTGCGGGCGACAGGCTATGTGCGGCCGCGCAGCGCGGCGCAGCGACTCGACGATTTCGTCTGGCGACCCGCTTACGCGCTCGAGCGCTGGCGCGAGCGGCTCCGCCGCTCGTTCTTCGATACCCTGCCGGAAGCGCCTTATGTGGGAATTCTCGCGGCGCTGGCAATCGGCGACCAGGCGGCCATTCCCGCCGACCAATGGCGCCTGTTCCGGCAGACCGGGGTGACTCACCTGATGTCGATCTCGGGTTTGCATGTGACGATGGTGGCGGCTCTGTTCGCCGGCCTCGTCGGCTGGCTGTGGCGGCGCAGCGAGCGCTTGATGCTTCTCCTGCCGGCGCCGAAAGCGTCGATCGCCGCCGGCTGGCTGGCCGCCGGCGCTTACTCGCTGCTCGCCGGCTTTGCCGTGCCAACGCAGCGGACGTTCTACATGCTGACCGTCGTCGCCCTGGCGTTGTGGTCGGGTCGCCACTTCGGCGCCAGCCGCAGCCTTCTGCTGGCGCTGCTCGTCGTGCTGCTGATCGATCCGTGGGCCGTTCTGGCGCCCGGCTTCTGGCTGTCCTTCGTCGCCGTCGGCCTGCTCTTCTTCGTCGGCACGGCGCGAATCGGCACCGCGGGCGGCTGGCGGGCGGCACTCGTCGGCTGGGGAGCGACGCAGTGGGCAGTGACGATCGGCACGCTGCCCCTGCTGCTCTTTCTGTTCCAGCAGTTCTCGCTCGTCTCGCCGCTCGCCAACGCGCTGGCCATCCCCCTGGTCAGCTTCGTCATCACGCCGCTGGCGCTGGTCTTCGCCGTATTTCCCTGGCCACCGCTGCTGTTTCTCGACCACTGGCTGCTATCGGGCGTGATGCACTTTCTCGCCTGGCTGGGCGGCTGGCCGATCTGGCAACAGCCGGCACCGCCACTAGCGGCCACCCTGCTGGCCGTGCTCGGCGTGCTGTGGCTGCTCTTGCCACGCGGCTTCCCGGCACGCTGGCTCGGCCTGTGCCTGCTGCTGCCGGCGCTCTCCTGGCCGGCTGCCCGGCCGGCGGCAGGCGACGCCTGGATCGACGTGCTCGATGTCGGCCAGGGACTGGCCGTGGTCGTGCGCACGGCCGGACATACCCTGCTCTACGATACCGGGCCGCTGTACAGCGCGGAATCCGACGCCGGCCAGCGAATCGTCGTTCCCTTTCTGCGCGCGCAAGGGCTTGGGCTGATCGATGCGCTGATCGTGACGCATCGCGACAAGGACCATTCTGGGGGCGTCGTCGCCGTGCAGGAAGCTTTACCGATCGCCCGCACGCTGTCATCGGTTCCCGAACTCGCCGGCGAACGCTGCGTCGCGGGTCAGACCTGGACCTGGGATGGCGTGCGTTTCACGATCCTCCATCCGCAGGCGGACGACTACGAGCACCAGGCCGTCAAGACCAACAACATGAGTTGTGTGCTGCGGATCGAGAATGCCGTCGGCAGCATGCTGCTCACCTCCGACATCGAGGCACGCGACGAGCAGGCGCTGCTGGCCCGGGCAGCGGATCAACTGCGCAGCGACGTGCTGTTGGTGCCGCATCACGGCAGTGGAACGTCATCGACCCCGGACTTCGTGGCGGCCGTTGGCGCTCAGGAAGTGATCATTCCGGTTGGCTACCGCAACCGCTTCCAGCATCCGCGGCCCGATGTCGTCGCACGCTACGCCGGCAGCCGGCTGTGGCGCAGCGACCGCGACGGCGCGGTGCGCATCGAGCTGGCCAGCGAACTCGCGCTGTCCTCCTATCGCGGCGAGTACCGTCGGTACTGGCAGGGACGCTGAAACGCCGGGCCGTGGTCTGCGCCATATTCTTCGCTCTGCCCTTCGAGCCTATTTAGCCGCTGTTGCGCACAGGAGTGTCACTCAGGCTTGACTTTCGCGAAGTAACAAACGTTGGCCAGATCGGCAAAAACCGTCATCTTGCGTCTGCTCCTCCTTGCAAGCAACGCCCCCCAGTAACGGCGGAGCATCGCTCCCGGCCGAATTGACGAAGCAAGCCCACACGCCAGAGTTCGGGGAACTGCCGGTCACTCGGGCTTCGAGGCCGACGAGAAGGTATCCGCCAAATCCTTGGCAAGGACGGCACCCCACTCTTTTGCGGTGAGGTACTGCACGCTGGGCACTTGAAACGAACTCTCATTCGAGTTCCTGGTTACCCGGCTGTATAGGGAATCAAAATCGTTCGGTGCGATGGCGAGAATTGATCTGACACGCACCTGTGCGCTCCAAACACCTTTGCCATTGTTATCACTGAAACCGATATTCATGTTGGTGAGACCGAACATCCCTCCGCAGTCTTCTCGGGCTGAGCCCAGATACAAGACTGGCCTGGAAAAAGCGAGGATGGCCTGCCTTCCTCCAAATGCCGCGGGAATAGTCTGGCTCTTGGCAACTGGTAGACAGACATAGAGCAGGTTGTGCGGCTCGAGCTGTTTGCGCCGCTCAGTCACTTTTTTTCCTACGGAACTCACGACCGCAACGGGAGATGTCGAGGGACTTCTGTGGAACAGGCTGACCCGCTCGGCCTGAAGCCGGAAGCTCGGTTCATATCCCAACTGTTTTGACTGAGCTACCAGTTGCTCAAGAACGACATCGGTAATCGTATCGTATTCGTTGCGAAGGGCTGAGTGAATCGAAGCAGTTGAATCGTCCCACCCTAGTACCGGCGGGGCCACATCAACCACGACCTCGAGGGTTCGAACGGTTGGCTGAAAGCCTTCCTGTTGCACATAAAGCTGCGAATTTGGTGCCGCCGTCACCTTCAGCTTGAATGCCATCTCGCTCATTTGGGCACAACCGACGAGAAAGGCAAGCAAGACGACCAACAAGACCCGTGCCGCCATGATTGGCAACCCCCCAGGAAGTTACGGCATCCATATTTAGTATTTAGGGCTTATAGCCCAAAGTGTCGCAACGCCGACCGAAGAATGGATAATAAAACAATAGGAGACCAATGCGGTTCCCGCAACTAATTCAGGCTCTGAAAGGCGCTGACAGCACTCGTTGTTCGGGGAAAGCATGCCGACGAAAGCTGAAAACTTCGCCGGAATCGCAGCGCAACCCAGGCGGCAAGCAGTCCCGACGGCTTGGGACGAACCGTCTTCGTGCGGCCTCTACCAAGTGTCAAAGGCGGCCAACAGCCACGGGGGTCTGGCGCCACCAAGAAATCGGGCCCGAAAATTGTCGGCCTGGAGCCGGGCGAAGGACGGGCGGCAGCCTGACGCAGCGAGTCCTCGACGCGGCGAAGGGACGGATACGCGGGAGCCTAGCCGTAAGCACGGCATTTCGCGCTTCAGCCATGGTGGCCTGAGCTTTTCTCCGCCAGATTTCCGCGTTTTCCTACCGCTGAAGACACCAGGCGATGCGCTGATCGAATTGGTAGCCGGGTGCCGCCTGAGCTTCGGTTGAACTCGCCCGGCTCGGCATCGGCCATAGCGGGGCTTTGCGCACGACGCGAGCGACCAACGCCTGAGCGGGTACGCCAGAAGGCGGGAACAATGAGGACGAGTACCCGAGCCGCGCGCGACGCCTTGTCAGGTGTGGCGACTGAGAAGGCGACCGTCTATGACGAGCTCAGATACGATCGTCACCAGATCAGGCTGCGACTAAAGCAGGAGCGGATCGGCTAGGGCTGGGTCGGCGATCGACCGCTGTGTATCCCGTAACCCCTCGCGAGCCGTCGCATCTCTGCCCCATCGTTCGCAAGCGCGGGAGGTCAGTCGGCAATGGTCAGCGCTCCGCCACAAGAATTCCGCACCCAAGCGTTCTCGCTTGGGCGTCTTCGTTTGTGCTTTCCGCATTACGCGCGGCTCTCCCGGCCATTCTTTGTGTAACGCCAAGCCCCTGTGCGAGAGCGGAAGTCTCCCGCCCTCCGTGTCACCCTCTCTTCTCTCGAAATCTGGACGGACCGGACCGTCCACCGGTGTCAGCAGGCGAACAAGTTTTTCGAGTGGCCGATCAACGTGATCAGACACCACCACAACCGAGGCATCGAAACCGCGCCGATCATCGACGAAACAATCGAGATGGCCAAGAAGTCTGGGCGGCAGCCACCACCCGCCTCCGGGGTTTTGGCAAGGGTGCGGAGACTGATGCTGCTGGCCTGCGCGGTTCGCCAGATCAGCCGAGAACACGTCCAGAGGACCGTTGATTCAGTCGCAACCTATCCGCATAGTATAATCTCGGCTTTCTCGCCCGCCAAATGGCGAGATGAAGCAGATCAGTTCTTCCCAAGTAGATCCTGAAGGTACGAAATGGACGAGACAACCCCGTGGGCAGAAGTTCTTGTGTTTGGTTGCGCGGCGCTACCGAAATTGAAGCGGGGTCGCGAGGCGCATTGATCAGCGAATCTTTAGTGTCACGGATGGAGAGCACATGAAAAACTATGCTTTGCTTGCTGTGTTGTGGATTTTTGGTTTTTCAAATGCATTTTCTGCGGAAGAAATTAACCGGAAAATAATTATCACAACCCAGGAGTGGGCGCCCTACCATTTTAAACTGCCAAGTGGCGAAGTCGGAGGCGAGGCGACAGAAGTGGTGAAAAGGGTTCTCGACGAGATGAACATAAAGTATGAAATTACGATCTATCCATGGGCAAGAGCTCAGGCGATGGTGAAGGATGGCGAAGCGGATGCTTTTTTTGCCGCCTCATGGAACGAGGAGAGAAGCTCCTACGCGGTCTTGTCCAAGGTTTTCGTGCCTCAAAAATGGTATTGGTTCTTGAACAAGGATTCAAACCTCGACCCAAATAGTCGGGAATTCCAGCAAAGCGAACCGGTGGCCGTTCTTCTTGGCACAAACATGCAAAAATATCTGCGCGACAACAATTACATAATCTCCGGAACGCCAGGCGACATGGACGCGCTGGTCAAGATGCTGGACGCCAAAAGGATCAAGGCCGTACTTGTAAACGACAAGGTGATCGAGGAGTACTTCGCCAACAACAAAATAGATGCGGGCAAATATAAGAAGATACTTTGCCGAGATATGCCGCTTGGCATGTATTTCTCCAAAAAATTTCTCAATGAACACAAGTGGTTTCTCGACAGATTCAACAATGTCGTAAGAAAATATTCACTGATCAAGTAGTTCGGCAGGTCAGGGCCTCGGCACTCGGATGTTATTGCACGCTAAAGCCCAGTATCCTCATCCGGACGTCGTCCTTCCAAGCGGTGCGCTTGCGCT
The DNA here is from genome assembly GCF_029255285.1 of Accumulibacter sp. GTDB lineage: Bacteria > Pseudomonadota > Gammaproteobacteria > Burkholderiales > Rhodocyclaceae > Accumulibacter. The sequence continues at coordinate 22,108 of NZ_JAPUVI010000030.1, read as the reverse complement.
TCAGGCGCAGGCTGGTCTTGGTTTTGCCGGCGGTATCCAGACGAATTAGGTCGAGAACGATTTTCCTCAGGAGGGAGAGGTTCTCTTCTGTGGAGCGTTGTCCTTGCGTACGGCGCTGGCATCCTCGCCAAAGCTGACATCGAGCACCCCGTGAAGGTGATTCTCGATGCCCCAGTGGCCCCGAACCGCTGCGGCGAGTTTTTCGGCCGTCAATTCACGAGAGCGGATGTAAGTAGTGCCGCTCGAGCGTCTACTCGTGGTCAGCGACCTTAGGCGGGAGTCGACCCACGCGATCGTCCTGCTATTGGGCCAATTGGCCAGATCAACGATCCCTTGCGCCGCTAGCACCGAGGCGATTTGAGCGACGATCTGACCATGGGACGTGTGGACCTGGCGGTGACGATCGACATCTGCCGATGGGGACTGGTCAATGAATTCCGTCTCGATGGCATCCAACAGCGTCGGTTGGTTGCCTTTGACCGCCAGCAGGTAGTCGCCGCCCCGGTCGGTGATCTGACGGGCGATGTTCTTCTGGCACCCCATGGCGTCGATGGTAACGAGCAACCCGTTGATAGGCAGTGCCTTCAGGAGTTCCGGGATGGCAGTGATCTCATGGCTCTTGCTGGCGACTATTGCCTGGCCAAGACATAGAACCGAAACTCGGGTTCTGCCTTCGCTTTCGCCTTTAACACCGCCTGAAGCTTCTGAACGCTTGTCGGAGTTGATAGGTGTCCCAATCTCCTGCCCTTGCCACTTCCTGCGTTGATTCTGAACCAGGGCCCCTTCCCTCCACCGGCATTACCCGGCTTCCACGCTACTACCGGCCCCTCCGCCATCCTCCATGGCCAGGCCTCGCCGTCACCGGCAACTTGTTGGAGACTCCTACCTCCACCATCGAGGACTTCCCGTGTTGCGCGCGCTCTTCCTCTTTCGTACAGGCCACCGCCAATACCCCGGCGCGGCTACCCGGTGCTCGTTCCGCTCTCTTCCCAAGCAGTCTCAGCCTTCCCCGCATCGACTGGCAGGTCGCCCGTGCGTCACCCTTTTCGAAGCTTGCTCAGCGTTCACTCACGTTACAGCCTGTACGCTCGCCAAGTCACCCAGTAACCCTCTACACCGAAGGATTCAGCCACTTCGTTACTTCCATGACGGGTCCGATGGCTACCGGCTGGAGCGAAAGTCGCCGGGTGGGTTTCGCACCCACTGGACAAGCGCCCCTTGGCACGGCGCAGGTCGAACTCGGGTGGCCCGTTTCCACCCGAAACGACATGACGCCGCAAGCTTACCCTGACTGGCGGTGGGTAGATCACGGCGACACAAGCCGCACAACGACTGCCCGCAGCTACCGGCACATTGCGCGGGAGCGTCGGTTTACGGGTTGTCCGCCGCACTCGGCACACGCTCCAGAATGTTCAGAATGGTTTCATACTCGTAGTTATCCACCAGATGGCCGAGTACGTCGGCAGAGGTGGGTTGCGACTCCGCAATCTCCAGCAGAACCGCCTTCATGCAGCTACGGTCGAGGCTGACGATGGCTTCGACGAGAGCCTGGCGCTGGGCTTCGGGCAGCGTGGCGAGTTGTTGCGCCGGCAGTTGGCGTGCGCGTTCGATCGTCGGCAGCGCCGCGCGGACAAGCTTGGCGCCGAGCAGATCTTCCATGCACTCGTGGATCTCCTCGGGCCGAAACGGCTTGTGGACGATGGCGTCGAACCCGGCTTCAAGCAGCAGGGCGTCATCCTGCTTGAAGGAGGAGGCGGTGACGGCCGCGATCTTCACGACGTCGCCGCCGGGCAAGCTGCGAATCCGCCGGGTCGCTTCCACCCCGTTCATCACCGGCATGCGCTGGTCCATCCAGATGAAATGGGGGGCCCAGTCCTGGTAGCGCGCCACGGCCTCGGCGCCGTTGTCCGCCCCCCGCACGAGGTAGCCGGCATGCTCCAGCAACTGAGTGAGCAGAAGAGAGTTTTCCGGATTGTCGTCGACGACCAGAATCCGGTACTCCGGCTGTCCTGCTGCCAGCCCGATCACCTCGCCTTTTTCCGGCAGCACCTCGGGAAGATCTTCGGCGCGCGCCCGGTGCAGCGGCAGGGCGACCCGGAAGAGGCTGCCTTTGCCGACTTCGCTGGTGAGCGTCAGTTGGCCGCCCATCATCGCCACGAATTGCCGAGTGATGGCCAGGCCCAACCCGGTGCCCTGCCAACTTCCCGAAGCACCGGACTGGACGAAAGCATCGAAGATGCGGCTCTGTTCCTCCGGGGCGATGCCGATGCCGGTGTCTTCGACCTCCAGAATCAGGCGCTCGGTGGGTTCCGGCTCGACGCCCAGACGCAGGGTGACGCCTCCTTCTTCGGTAGCCTTCACCGCGTTGGACAGCAGGTTGATGAGAATCTGGCGTAATTTGGTTTGATCGTCGACGATATGGCGGGGAAACTCGGGGGCTTGCACGACCAGTAGCTGCACTCCCTTCTCCAGGGCGCGGACGCGCATCATGTTGGCGATCCCGTCGATCAGGTCGGCCAAGTCGAAGGGCGCGCGCTCGATCTGGGTGCGCCCGGCCTCGATCTTCGCCAGGTCGAGCACGTCGTTGATGAGACCGAGCAGGTGATCGCCGCTCTTGTGGATGATGGACAGGTTCGCTTGCTGGGTTTCGGACAGGCCGGAACTGCGGCGGACAAGGTCGGAGAAGCCAAGGATGGCATTCAGTGGGGTGCGCAACTCGTGGGACATGTTGGCCAGGAACAGGCTCTTGGCGCGATTCGCCGCCTCCGCCGCATCCTTGGCTTCCAGCAGCCTGGCCTCGGCCATCTTCTGTTCCGTCACGTCGTGCAGCGAGACGACCGCACCAATCTTGGCGCCATCGGCGTCGAGCATCGATTGTCCGGAAACCAGAAGATTCCGCCGGCGTCCGTCCGCCTGCTCGATGACCATCTGCGCGTTGCGCACGCTCTCCCCCTGCAGGGCGCGAAACAGCGGTATGTCCGCTAAGGCCATGGGCGTCGCGCCGTCCTCCTCGAAAATCCTGTAACGCTCCACCCACTGCTCCGGCGGCAGGTCGTCCTGGGCGATGCCCGGCATCTCGCGCGCCGCACGGTTGAAGAACGAGAGCCGCCCGCTCTCGTCGCAGGCGACGACGCCATCGGAAATGTTCTCCAACACGGCCTGGGCGAACGCCTGCTGGCGCCGGAGTTCGGCCGTACGTCGCGCCACCGTCTCTTCCAGGTGTCGCCGATGATCTTCCAGTTCCCGGTGCGATTTGAGGATCTGTTGACGCATGCCGTTGATGGCCGCGACCACCACGCCCAACTCGTTGTCGAGCCGGGCGCCTGGCGGGAGCGCCAGCGGTTTGTCGAGCCGGTCCAAGGACATGCCCGACAAATAGTCGGAAATGGCAATCAAGTGCCGAGCAACCGCCCGCTCGAACAGCGCGAAAAAGACCGCACCAAGCGCCGTGACCACGAGCACGAGCGCGATCAGGAGCGGCAGCAGGCGCGACACCGCCGCAACTTTGAGGGGCCAGAGATCGACCACCACCCGCAGTTGGCCGACCCGAGATTCCATCACGGGATCCCGATAGACAAGATCGACCCGCTTTTCGAGCCGCCTGTCTGGATCGCTTACCTCGTAGCCAGAGCCAGTCACCTCGACACCTTTCTCGTCCAGCACGAGCACATTAGCGATGCTCGGGATGAGGGTGAGTCCATCGACGATGACCTCCACCTGCGCCGTGTCGAACCCCCACAGGCTACCCGCAATAGCCGGTGCAGAGCTTTGAGCGATTTCGTTCAACGCGTCTCGCGCGGCTTGCACCCGGTCCCGGTAGTCGAGCATGCCGAAGCTCAACAACGATAGCAGCGTGACCAAGAGCGCCCCAACCGCCATCCGAACGGCGATCTGCCGGGAAATTCTGTGGTGCTTCACCAAGTTCTTATGGAGTGTTTCCATGCTGGCCCCAAAGCTAATAGACCGTTGAAACTTGTCCAAACTTCGACGCTTCTCTCACTGCCTGCTCGACCCTGGGTCGTTGCGCTGACCGAATTCTTGGTTTGGGCACCCAAGCCTGAGGATTTTAGAGGCATTCCCAGGCTTGAGAAATACTTTTTCATCACATGGATGACCCTTGTTTTTCCAACGTGCTGCGCACTTAGCACCGGCTGGACACCAGGCGCTTGTCTGGCGCGTTTCGACGCGCGCGCAACTCAGACGCGCGATGGTGCCGGTCGAGGAGAAAGTCGTCTCTTGCCGCCGAGAATGGCGGCAACCATCGTAAACCTGACGCAGGACATGTTGCGCCGCGTCAGATCGGGTTGTGGCAAAGACTTTCTGGCTTGATCTGAAGAGCGAGTTCAGAACGCATCAGAATGGTGCGTCTTGGATGTCCACGTTAAAATTGCGTGTTTAGACTTCCTGTGCGAGGCCTTCACGATGGCGAATCCATCCCGAGAAATGTCGACCCGCAACCGGCTGCTCGTCATGCTTTCGCTTCCCCTCCTGGCCTTGGTCGTTTACTCGACGCTCGCTGTCTGGGAAGCAATCGGCGAGTTGCGGTCAGTCCGCCTCTCGAACGCGGCCATCGAGGCGGCAATCGTCACCGGCCAACTTGTTCACGAACAGCAAAAGGAGCGAGGGCTTTCGGGAGGCTTTCTGGCCAGCAAAGGCGAGCAGTTTCACCCCGAACTGAGCCGCCAAAGAGAACTGACCAATCAGAAACTGGACGGTCTGAAGTTGGTCGCCACGCGCCTGGGCGAAACGCCCCGGCTGGCGCAAGCGTTGCTCCCCCCAGTCGAAGCGGCGATCGACAAAGCCGCGGCCCTGTCCGATCTCCGCCGCCAGGTCGACGCCCTGACGGTCAAGCCGGCAGAATCCTTTGCCCACTATACGGCAGCCATTTCGGCTGGGGTCGACGTGATCGGCGCTGTTGCCCAGGCCACCAACAACGCGGAAATCGCGCGCCAGGCGACGGCCTATCTGATGTTCGTTCAAGCCAAGGAGTTCGCGGGCCGCGAACGTGCAACACTGAACGCGGCCTTCGCCGCTAAGACTTTTGATCCCGAGTCGTTCCGTCGTTTTGTCGGAATCGTCGCCGCCCACGATCTTTACATGCGAAGCTTCCGAACTTTCGCCACCGCCGAAGCACGCGACACCGTCGACCAGACCGTCAAGGGCGGCATCGTCGAGGAGGTGGCACAGATGAGCCGGAAGGCACTCGAATCGATCGCCGGCGAGGAGTTCGACGTCGCTCCGGCGTTGTGGTTCCGGGCATCGACGGCACGCATCGATTTGATGAAGACGGTCGAGTCGAAACTCGACGAGCAGATCCGGGCGGAGTTGGCCAAGCAGGAGAACGCCGCGCTTCGCATCGTGATTTTGGCGCTACTGGGCTCGCTGACCGCCGTCGCCGTCGCTTTGCTGTTGAGCGGCGCCACGATCCGGCGCCTGACGCGCCGTCTTGGCGGCGAACCGGCGACCGCCGCTGCGCTCGCGCGCGCCATTGCCAGTGGCGACCTGACGCAGTCGATCAGCCTGGTACCCAACGATACACAGAGCGTGATGGCCGCCATGCGGACGATGCAGGAAAACCTGCGGGAGATGATCGCCGCTGTTCATGCCACATCCGGCGAAGTGTTGTCGGAAGCCAGCCGCCTGGCTGGCGCATCGAGCCAAGTGTCGGCTGCCTCGTCGGCCAGCAGCCAGTCGGCACAGACGATCGCCGCTGCGGTCGAGCAACTGTCGACGTCGATCCAGAACATTTCGGGCAGTTCGAATGTAGTCAACAGCACGTCGAGAGAAACGGGCGAGGCGGCGATCGCCGGCCGCGAGATCGTGAGTCGCACGGCCAGCGAAATGAAGTCGATCGCCGAGGTGGTCGAAGCATCGTCGCGATCGGTAACCGAACTTGGCCAGCAATCGGAGGAAATTGCCACGATCGCCAATGTGATTCGCGAGATCGCCGATCAGACCAACCTGCTGGCGCTTAATGCCGCCATCGAGGCCGCCCGTGCCGGCGAACAGGGCCGCGGCTTTGCGGTCGTTGCCGATGAAGTGCGCAAGCTCGCCGAACGGACGCGACGATCAACCTTGGAAATATCCTCGACCGTCGAAAAGATTCGCTCGTGCATGACGGAAGCGGAAAAGAGCATGGCCGCCGGTACGACACGGGTTCGTGATGCGCTGGCCGAGGCGGAACGAGCCAAACGTTCGATGGATGACATCCACGGCTCCGCCTCGCGGGTGATTTCCAGTGTCGACGACATCACCGCCCAGTTGCGCGAGCAAAGCAGTAGCAGCAAAGAGATATCGAACAACGTCAGTGCAATCGCCACGAGCAGCACGCAAGTCAGCAATACCGTCGACTCGATGGCGGAAATCGCAAAGCACCTGGAGTCGCTGGCCAGCACGTTGGAGCAGTCGGTCAAGCGCTTCCAGCTCGCCTGATCGATATCCTTCCTGGCGGCGTAGCCTGCCGCTCGCCGCCAAGCGCCTCAGAGTACCAAAAGTCGCCGAATTTCCGCCACTCCCGCCGAGAGCATCGCCAGATCCTGCGGCTCGTTGCCTTGGATCTCGTCCAGCACGGCGCGTGCTTCACAGGTCGCCGGCAGGCCACCGGCGAGAAGCTGTCGTACAAGATGCTGCCTGAGCGCCGCCAGATCGCCGCTGAGTTGCGCCCGCGCCCGCGCCTGCCAGCGGTTGCCGGCTGGCAGGCGGTTCACGGCGTTGGCCAGCCAGTCGAGGTCGATCGCCGCTTTCAGGCCGTTGAGGGCGCTGGCGACGACCTCTATCGGCTGGTCGCAGGCACGCGCCAGATCCACCAGGTCGAAAGCCGCGACGATCGCCAGGCGCCCCTCGATCAGCGCCGTGACTGCCGGCACACCGGTCTTGCCGTGGCAAACGCGGTCGATGGCGGCGCCGACCGCCGGGCGATAGTCGGCCACCAGGCAACCGATCGCCGCTCCTCCGAGGTGTTGCCTCAGCAGGCGCCGTGTCGCCGCGAGCGTCATCGCGCGCAGTCCTTCCATCAGCTCCGTCTGGCGAGCCGAGTCGATGATCAGGTCGAGCGCCTCGATCTCGCACCACAGTGTTTCGCTGTCCAGGACACTACTCGCGGCATACCAGGCGCCGGCGACTTGTGCCGCGGAGGCGCCGGTTTCGTCGGCGACTTGCATGACGAACGTAGTCCCCATGCGATTGACCAGGCGGTTGACGAGTTGGGTGGTGACGATTTCCCGTTTCAAGGGATGGGTCGACAGAAGGTCGCGACAATGATCGAGCAGCGCGGCGGGGAAGTAGTTCACCAGGAGCTCGCGGACGTCGTCGCTGTCCGGCAGGGTGGAAGCGAGAATCGCTTCCTTCAAAGCGATTTTCGCGTAGGCTAGCAGAATCGCGATTTCCGGCGCGGTCAGACCGCGCTTTTGCTGCGCCCGCTCGCCGAGTGCTTTGTCGTCGGGCAGGAACTCGATCGCCCGATTCAGTGCGCCACGCGCCTCGAGACTGCGTATCAGGCGCGCATGCACGTCGATCAGCACGACTCCCGCCGCCACCTCGAGTGAAATGGCCTGCGTCTGCTGATAGTTGTCGACCAGAACCAGGTGACCCACGTCATCGGTCATCGAGGCAAGCAGTGCGTCACGCTGTTTGCCGGTCATGTCGCCGCGACTGACCAGGCCGCTGAGCAGAATCTTGATATTCACCTCGTGATCGGAACAATCCACGCCGGCCGAGTTGTCGATCGCGTCGGTGTAGATGCGACCACCGTTGAGGGCGAATTCGATACGGCCCTTTTGTGTCAGGCCGAGGTTGCCGCCTTCGGCGACGACCCGCGCACCGAGCCGGTCAGCATCGACGCGCAGGATATCGTTGGCGCGGTCGTTGGCCTCCTGGTGAGTCTGGCTGCTCGCCTTGACGTAAGTGCCGATGCCGCCGTTATAGAGCAGATCGACCGGTGCCTGCAGGATGGCCTTGATGAGCTCGGGCGGCGTCATCTGGCTCGCCTCGCTGCCCAGCCAGGCGCGAACTTCCTCCGACAGCGGAATGGCTTTGGCGCCGCGTGACCAGATGCCGCCGCCAGGCGAAATCAGCGTCGCATCGTAGTCGGCCCAAGAGGAGCGCGGTAACGCGAACAGGCGCCGACGCTCGGCGAAGCTGCGCGCCGCGTCAGGTGCTGGATCGAGAAAGACGTGCCGGTGGTCGAACGCCGCAAGCAGGCGGATGTGCGGTGAGAGCAGCAGACCATTGCCGAACACGTCGCCCGACATGTCGCCGATCCCGACGACGCTGAACGCCTGCGTCTGGGTATCCAGACCCATCTCGCGGAAATGCCGTTTGACTGCTTCCCAGGCCCCCCTGGCGGTGATTCCCATTTTCTTGTGGTCGTAGCCCACCGAACCACCGGAAGCGAAAGCGTCACCGAGCCAGAAGCCATAGTCGATGGCGATCGCGTTAGCAATGTCCGAAAAGGTCGCTGTCCCCTTGTCGGCCGCGACCACCAGATAGGGATCGTCGCCATCGCGGCGGCGCACGTCGCGCGGCGGCCGAATCGCGCCGCCAACGAGGTTGTCGGTCAGATCGAGCAGGCCGCGAACGAAAGTCGAGTAGCAGGCGATTCCCTCGGCCTGGAAGGCTTCGCGGTCGGCGGCCGAGGGCAGCCGCTTGCAGACGAAGCCGCCTTTCGAGCCGAGCGGAACGATGACCGCGTTCTTGACCATCTGAGCCTTGACGAGGCCGAGTACTTCGGTGCGGAAGTCTTCCATACGGTCCGACCAGCGCAGGCCTCCACGCGCCACGCGTGCACCACGCAGGTGTACGCCTTCGACGCGCTCGCTGTAAACGAAGATCTCGTAGAGCGGCGCCGGTGCGGGCAGGAAGGGAATGTCGCGCGACGAAAACTTGAACGACAGGTAGCGTTTCGGCCGGTCGTTACCGTCCGGCTGGTAAACGTTGGTGCGCAGCGTCGCCTGGATGACCGTTTGCAACGAGGAAAGAATGCGGTCGTCGTCCGGATTGGCGACCTGCAGCAGCGCCATGTTCAGTTCGTCGATCAGCGCGCCGGCGAGAGAGTCGTCGTGGTGCGGCGCAAATAGCGCCTCGAAGAGGTCGACCAGGCGGCGAGTAATCGGGAAATGCGTCGCCAGGCAACGTTCGACATAGGCCTGGCTGAACGGCAGACCGGCCTGCCGCAGGTAGCGGCTATAGGCACGCAGAATGGCGATCTGCCGTCCGTCGAGGCCAGCCAGCAGGACCAGGCGGTTGAAACCATCGTTCTCCGCCTGATCGCGCAGCAGTTGTTCGAGCAGTCCGACGAATGCCTGCCGTGTCGTGTCGTCGTCGAGCGCCGCCGGATCAGGCAAGAGGACGGCGAAGTCGGCGATATGCAGGTCGCTCTTCGGCAGGCTGAACGGTTGCTCGGAAAGCACCGTCAGCCCCATGTTTTCGAGGATCGGCAGGATCGCCGAGAGAGGCCGCGGGCGGCCGCGATGGAAAAGTTTCAGGTGCTGATGTGAACCGTCGTCGGTTTGTGTGGCGCTCAGCTTGACTTCGACACAGCCACTGCGTTCGGCGGTTTCGAGTCGTTCGAGGTCGGATACGGCCGAGGCCGGCGTCACCCGCTCCTGGTACGACAGCGGAAGCTCCAGGGAGTAACGACGCAACAGACTATTGCCCCGTTCCTCGCCGAAGTGGCCGACGAGGTTCTGCTTCAACTCGTCGGTCCAGCCGCGGACGATGCGCGCCACCTGGCGCTCGATGGCCTCGGCGTCGTAGCGGTAACGGCTCCCGACAGGTGTGCGGGCGATAAAATGCAGGCGAGCCAGCCTGGCTTCGCCAAGCGTGATGAAATAGTCCACGCGCTCGGCAGCGAGGGTGTCGTAGAGCAACGCCGAGATCCGCTCGCGAACCGTGGTGTCGAAACGATCGCGCGGCATGTACACAATGGCCGAAACGTATCGCCCCCAGGCGTCGTTACGCAGAAAGACGCGTACCCGCTCGCGTTCGTAAACCGAAACGATGCCACGCGCGATGCGCATCAGATCATCGCGGTCGATCTCGATCAATTCGTCCCGCGGATAGGTTTCGAGGACGTTGATCAAGGTCTTGTCGCGATGGCTGCGTGGCAGGAAACCGATCGCTTCGCGTACGGCGGCGATCTTGCGCCGCAATAGGGGGATCTCGGTCGCCGCGACGTGGTAGACGTGCGCTGTGTAGAGACCAACGAAAGCTCGCACACCGACGATGCGACCGCTCGTGTCGTAACACTTGACGCCGATGAAGTCGAGATAGGCGGCGCGATGGACGGTTGCTCGGGCATCGGCCTTGACCAGGATCACCGGCACCGGATCCTCGGCCAGATCGGCGACGCCGCCAGGAATGCCGGCCAGACAACGCCCGAAGCCCGGATGCTCGGGATCGCGGAGAATGCCCAGGCCACTGTCGGCGACGCGTGCCAGCGTACTGTCGCCAGGTGCCGCCCGATAGTCGGCGTAACCGAGAAAGACGAGATTGTTGGCGCCGATCCACTGCAAATAGGCGGCCACTTCGTCGCTCTCGGCGACTTTGGCCTCCAGCATCTCGGCATGCGCCTCGCGCATCCGCTGTTGCATCGTCGCCCCGTCCTCGACCGCCGCGCGGACGTCGGCGAGAGCGGCGACGACCTCGCGGTGCAGTTCGTCGAGCAGCCCGGCGTCACCCACGCGATCGATCTCGATGTGGATCCACGATTCCGGCCGACTACCCGGGGCGCCGCGCGGCAAGGCGCGTTGCAGCTTGCCTTCGGGGCTGCGCTCGGCACCGAGCAAGGGATGCACGAGACGATGGATGACCAGGCCATGGCGGTAGACGACCATGGTGATCGAATCGACCAGGAAGGGCATGTCGTCGGTCACGACATCGATCACGGTGTGCGGCGAATGCCAGCCGTGGCGATCGAAGTCCGGAGTGTAGAGCGCCACGGCGGACTGCGCCGGCTGTCGCGCTTCGCCAAGGCGGAAATGCTGCAGCGCCGCGCCGAGAAGCTCTTCCGGGCTGGCGTCGCTGGCGTCGCTCAACTCGACATCAGCGAAGTAGGATTCGAGGTACTCGCCAAGCGAGCGCGAAAGATTCTGCTGCTCGGTGATTTCGCGCAGGTTGCGGCGCAGGTTCTGGGCGGATTCGCTGACCATGGCCATCCCCTCGGCAGGTGGACTAGACTAGTGATGCAGTATCTTGGCGAGAAACTGTTGCGCACGCTCGGAACGCGCATGCTCGAAGAACGCTTCCTTGCTGTCGTCCTCGACGATGCGGCCCTGATCCATGAAGATGACGCGGCTCGCCACGCGTCTCGCAAAACCCATTTCGTGCGTCACGCACATCATGGTCATTCCTTCCTGCGCCAGTTCGGTCATCACGTCGAGCACCTCGTTGACCATCTCGGGATCGAGCGCCGACGTCGGTTCGTCGAAAAGCATGCAGATGGGGTCCATCGCCAGCGCCCGGGCGATTGCCACGCGTTGCTGCTGACCGCCGGAGAGCTGTCCGGGGTACTTCTCCGCCTGTTGGCGCAGACCGACCCGGTCGAGCAGCTTGTAACCTTTCTCGCGCGCCTGCTCCTCGCTGCGCCCGAGCACTTTGAGCTGAGCAATGCTCAGGTTGTCGATAATGCTCATGTGCGGGAACAGTTCGAAGTTCTGGAAAACCATCCCGACCGTCGACCGCAGCTTGGAAAGGTTCGTTTTCGGATCACCGACCGATACCCCGTTGACGATGATCTCACCACTCTGGAAAGGCTCGAGGCCATTGACACACTTGATCAGCGTCGACTTGCCGGAACCTGAAGGTCCGCAGACGACGATCACTTCGCCTTTGTGCACCTGCGTCGTGCAGTCGGTGAGAACCTGAAAGGCTCCGTAATGCTTGCTGACCTTGTTCATCGAAATCATCGAGAGTCTCCTCTACTCGTGGCTCAAAGGTGGGTGCGGGCAGTTTCAGGCCGTCTTGAGCTTGTTCTGATAGTGGCGAACGATACGTGACGCGGTGAAGCAGATCACGAAATACACGGCGCCGGCGAAGAGCAACAACTCGACCAGGCGCCCGTCACGGTCGCCGACCTTGTAGGCGGCACCGAAAAAATCGGCCAGCGCCGAAACGTAGACCAGCGAGGTATCCTGGAACAGGATGATCCCCTGCGTGAGCAGCAGCGGCACCATGTTGCGAAAAGCCTGCGGCAGTACGACCAGACGCATGGCCTGGCCATAGGTCATGCCGAGGGCACTGGCGGCCGCCATCTGTCCCTTGGGAACCGACTGGATGCCAGCGCGAATGATCTCCGAGTAGTAGGCCGCCTCGAAGAGGGCAAAACCAGCGATCGCCGACGACAGGCGCATGTCCGAACCGCGTGGGAAACCGAAGATGCTCTCCAGCAAGTGCGGCACGATCAGGAAAAACCACAGCAGCACCATGACCAGCGGGATGGCGCGGAAGAGGTTCACATAGCCGGCCGCGAACCACGACAGCGGTGTGATCGACGACAGGCGCATGAGCGCCAGCAGCGTGCCCCAGACGATCCCGAAAACCACGGCACTGAGCGTGATCTCGAGCGAGATCTTCATGCCGTCCCAGAGGAAGGGCAGTGAATTGGGAATCGAAGACCAGTCGAATTCATGCATCTCACTTCCCTCCGATATAACCGGGAACGCGCACGTGCCCTTCGACCCAGCGCATGCCGAACATCACGACGACGTTGATCAGCAGATAGGCGAGTGTGACGGCGATGAACGACTCGTAAGGCTGTGCGGTGTAATCGACCAGTTGTCGGCCCTGCGCCGCCAATTCCAGCAGGCCGATCGTCGAACATACGGCCGAATTCTTGAAAATGTTGAGAAACTCCGAAGTCAGCGGCGGCACGATCAACCGCACGGCCATCGGCAACAGCACGTAGCGATAGGTCTGCGGCAGCGAGAAGCCCATCGCCAGGCCGGCATTCTTCTGTCCGGGCGGCAGCGAATTGATCCCCGAACGTACCTGCTCGGCGACCCGCGCACTGGTGAACAGCGCCAGACAGACCATCGACGAGAGAAACTGCTGGACGATCGGATTGCTTTGCTTGAAGGCGTTACCCAATTTCTCGGGCAGCAACTCGGGCATCACGAAGTACCAGAGGAAGAGCTGCACGAGCAACGGGATATTGCGAAAGACTTCGACGTAGGCCGTTGCGAAACCCGACAGCCACTTGTTCGGTACCGTTCGCAGAATACCAACGACGGCGCCGAGCGCCAGCGCGATCAGCCAGGCCGACAGCGACAGGGCAATGGTGACCTTGAAGCCGTAGAACATCCAGCCCAGATAGGTTCCATCGCCGGTCGCCGTCGGCTGCAGAAAGATACCCCAGTTCCAGTTATAGCCCATATACGCTTCTCCTTCGCGTGGCGGTCGGCCAGCCATTCGGGAATATCGCCCGGCCCGACCGGCGCGAAAAGCCGGCGATGAGGACAGGCGACCATTGCTTCAGCCATAGGAAGATCCAAGAAACTGGCCGCCGCCGGCGAAGACAATAGCTCGCCACGAGATCGCCTCCCGCCCCGCCGGACGGGAATCCGACTAGTACTCCCAGAAAATCCGCTGCAACTCCTTGCTGTCCTGCGTCTTGCTCAGAGCGACAGCGGCAAGGATGCGCGCCTTCTGCGGATTGAGGTCGTGTGCCACTACCCAATCGTATTTGTCGTCCGGTTGTTCGGCGTTGCGCAGGACGAAGCCTCCGGCATTGACATGCGAGGAACGGACGATGTGCACGCCCTTGCGCCGCAGATCGACCAGCGAGGGGACGACGGCGCTGCTCACCGAACCATTGCCGGTGCCCGCGTGGATGATCGCCTTTGCACCACTCGCGGCGAAGGCGCGATAGGCGGTGTCCGAAGCATTTCCGGAGCCGTAGGCGATCTCCACCAGCGGCAGCGTGTCGATCTTCTCGATGTCGAACTCGGAGTTGATCGTATGCCGCTTGGCCGGCAGGCGGAACCAGTAGTTCCGGCCTTCGACGACCATGCCTAGCGCTCCCCACGGGCTCTTGAAGGCCTCCGGCCTCAGGTTGACCATCTTGGAGACGTCTCGACCGCTGTTGATCTCGTCGTTCATCGTCACCAGCACGCCCTTGCCGCGCGCGTCCCTGCTGGCCGCGACGCTGACCGCGTTGTAAAGGTTCAGCATGCCGTCGGCCGACATCGCCGTGCCCGGTCGCATGGAGCCGACGAGGACAATGGGTTTGTCGTTCCTCACCACCAGGTTGAGGAAATAGGCTGTTTCTTCAAGCGTGTCCGTGCCATGCGTGATCACCACGCCATCGACATCGCCTTGCCGCAGGAGCGCCGCCACACGCTTGCCGAGAGTCAGCAGGTTGGCGTTGGTGAAGCTCTCGGAGGCAATCTGGAAAACCTGCTCGCCACGTACGTCGGCAATCGCCGCCAATTGCGGAATGCCGGCGATGAGCTTGTCGACCGGCACTTTCGCCGCCTGGTAGGTCGCACTATTGGTCGCGTCGGCACCGGCACCGGCAATCGTTCCACCGGTCGCGAGGATGACGACGTTCGGCTTGCCAGCCGCTAGCGAGGCACTGCTGAGTGCCAGCAGCGAGACCATAGTCACCAGCCAACACCTCAAGTCCTTTTGCAACATGGCTTCCTCCTTTGCACGCGATACATTGGCCAGGGGGCCATCGCCCCCCGGGATCGGGCTTGCGCTACTCGAACGCTTTGTCGTTGGGAGCCTTGTACAGTTTCTTGACGGCCTCCGAAAGCGGGAAGTTGAGGTTGAGCCCCTTTGGAGGAATCGGCTGCAAGAACCACTTGGCGTAGATCTTCTCGGATTCGCCCGAGGTCATCACTTTGGCAAGTGCCGTGTCGACGACCTTCTTGAATGCCGGGTCATCCTTGCGCAGCATGCAGCCATACGCTTCGTAGGACTGCGGCGTACCGACCACCAGCCAGTCGCTCGCCTTCTTGGCCTTGGCCATTTCGCCATAGAGCAGGGCGTCGTCCATCATGAAGGCGACCGCGCGACCCGTCTCCAGAGTGAGGAAGGATTCGCCGTGATCCTTGGCGCTGATCACGTTCATCTTCATCTGCTTGTCTTCGTTCATCTTACGCAGCAGGCGCTCTGATGTCGTGCCCGCCGTGGTGACGACGTTCTTGCCGGCCAGGTCGGGAAAATCGTTGATCCCGGAGTTGACCTTGGTCATCAGGCGGGTACCGATGACGAAGATGCTGTTCGAAAAGCTGACCTGCTTCTGACGTTCGGTGTTGTTGGTCGTCGAACCACATTCGAGGTCGACGGAGCCATTCTGAACCAGCGTGATGCGATTCGCCGAGGTCACCGGCATCAGCTTGACGTCGAGTTTGGTGAGCTTCAGTTCGGCCTTGATCGCCTCGACCGCTTTGAGCATCATCTCGTGCGAATAGCCGATGACCTGTTGTTTGTCGTCATAGTACGAAAACGGGATCGACGACTCGCGATGACCCAATGTGATGACGCCGGTATCCTTGACTTTCTTCAAGGTACCGGTCAGTTCCTGCGCCATGGCAGGCAGGGACATCAGTGCCGTGGCCAAAGTTGCCGCAACGGCGAAACGCCGCGATATGGTGAACATTGTCTCTCCCTCCTCGAAAACCAGAATAGGTTACCGGCCTCATACCGGACCACGCGATTGTGGCATGACTCGGGCCCGGATCCAAGCAATGAAACGGTCATGAGTGAAGCCGTATCGGCGCACTATTTCTGGACAGGCCGATAACGACGCTTGCGGGTACGCCGCATGGCCTTGGCCGAGCACCGCGTGCGGCGCATTGCCAGCCCGATTTGTTCGAGGCGGTGTCGCCAGGTCCCTTCGTCGGACCGTGCGCAGGCCGTACAATTCCGCCAGCTTGCCAAAAAGCATGAAAACTCCCCGATGAAAACCACACCCGTCCGTTACAGCCTTCGCCCGAGCAATCTGCAGGCGCATCTTTTCGAGGTCCGTTGCACACTTACCGAAAGCGACCCGGCGGGCCAACGTTTCGCCTTGCCAGCCTGGATTCCCGGCAGCTATCTGATCCGCGACTTCGCTCGCCATGTCGTCGCGATTCGCGCCGAGGCGGGTGGCCAAGCGGTCCCACTCGAAAAAGTCGACAAGCATACCTGGCACGCAAGGCCAGTCGACAACACCCAAGCATTGACCGTGATCAGCGAGATTTATGCCTGGGATCTCTCGGTTCGCGGCGCACACCTCGACCAGACGCACGCGTTCTTCAACGGCAGCTGCGTTTTTCTGCGCGCCATCGGCCAAGAACAGAGACCCTGTCTGGTCGACCTCCAGCCGCCCCTCGGCCAGCCGTTCGAGCAGTGGCGCGTCGCCACTGCGCTGTCGCCGGCACACGGCGAAGTTTCGGCGGCCGACGACCATGGCTTTGGTCTCTACCGCGCGGACAGTTACGACGAACTGATCGACCACCCGGTCGAAATGGGGCGCTTCGCCATGGCCACCTTCACGGCCTGCGGCGTGCCGCATGAGATTGCCGTCAGTGGCCGTCAGGACAGCGACTTGCAACGCCTGGCCAGCGACCTGAAGCGCCTCTGTGAGTGGCAGATCCGTTTCTTTGGCGAACCGGCACCGATGTCGCGCTACGTTTTTCTGATCACCGCCGTCGGCGACGCCTACGGCGGACTCGAACACCGCTCTTCGACGGCGCTGCTCTGTGCGCGCGACGACCTGCCTTACCGTGGCATGAAGGGCCTGCCGGAACGTTATCGCACATTTCTCGGCCTGTGTAGCCACGAGTACTTCCATACTTGGAACGTCAAGCGCATCAAACCGGCCACCTTCAGCCGCTACAACTTGGATGCTGAGAACTACACCACCCTGCTCTGGGCCTTCGAGGGTTTCACCTCGTACTACGACGATCTGGCGCTGCTGCGCTGCGGCCTGATCACGGCAAAGGACTGGCTGCAACTCCTCGGCAAGACCATGGACCGGGTCCAGCGCGACCCCGGTCGACGCCGGCAAACGCTCGCGCAATCGAGCTTCGACGCCTGGATCAAGTACTACCGGCCGGACGAAAACAGCGCCAATGCTGTGGTCAACTACTACACCAAGGGAGCGCTCGTCGCGCTGGCCCTCGACTTGACGCTGCGCGCCGAAACCGAGAACCGCAGCTCGCTCGACGAGCTTATGCGCGCCCTCTGGCAACGCCACGGAAAACTCGATGGCTGTACCGGCAGGGGCCTCGGCGAAGAGGACATTCGCCTGATGGCCGAGGAATTGTCGGGTCTGAAGCTCGAACGCTTTTTCGCCGACGCCGTGCACGGCACCGCCGAACTGCCTCTCGCACGCCTACTCAAACCATTCGGCATCGTCCTCAAGCGTGCCGCAACGTCCACCCTGCCGTCGCTTGGCGTGCGCACCGAAAACGAGGGCAATGAAGTGAACCTGGCGACGGTCTACGAGGGTGGCCCGGCGCAAGCGGCCGGGCTTTCCGCCGGCGACCGACTGCTGGCGATCGATGGTCTGCGCGTCACGCCAGCCTCCTTCGACCGCCTGTTGTGCCGCCGGAAAGCGGGCGATACCATCAAGCTACATGCGTTTCGGCGCGACGAACTCATGGAGTTTACACTTCGCCTCGCGGCACCGACCAAAGACCACCACAAACTGCTTTGGCAAAAGAAAAGCAATGCCCTGCGCGCGGCCTGGCTGCAGGCTTGAAGACACCCGCCTGGCAGCCGGTGGAGAGTGGTAAGGCGCTTGTTTTGTCAAGCCTTCACCGACCGTCATTGAGCCCTTTTCGAACCGCCCCCCTTGCGACCTCGCCATGACCAATCTTGCCGCCCTCAGAAAGAGCTACGAACGCGCCGAACTCAGCGAAGAAGCTTCGCACGCCGACCCAATCCAACAGTTCGAGCAATGGCTCGCCGAAGCGATCAAGGCACACCTCCCCGAACCCAACGCCATGACGCTAGCGACAGTGGACCGCGGCAGCGGCCGTCCCTCAACCCGGGTCGTGCTGATCAAGGCTTACGATCGGGACGGCATTACCTGGTACACCAATTACGACAGCCGCAAGGGTCGAGAGCTGATGGACAATCCCTGGGCGGCGCTGCAATTTCACTGGGTCGAACTGGAGCGGGTCGTGCGTATCGAAGGTCGGGTCGGTAAAATAAGCGAGGCGGAGAGCGACGCCTACTTCGCCAGCCGCCCGCTGGATTCGCGCATTGGCGCCTGGGCCAGCCCGCAAAGCCAAGTCATCACCGGACGGAGCGTGCTCCTGAGCAACGCGGCCCGTTACGGCGCAAAATTTCTTTTGAACCCACCCCGCCCGCCGCACTGGGGAGGCTACCGCCTACAGCCCGACACCTGGGAATTCTGGCAAGGCAGGAAGAGCCGCTTGCATGACCGCCTGCGTTACCGGCTGACCGACGACAGGCGCTGGATTCGCGAACGACTGGCACCGTAAAGCGCTGTGCTCCCAGTTTAGCCCCGGCACCAACACCGGAGTCCGGGTATTGAACTCGGTTTGGAGGTCCGCTTCAAGCCCGTCGAAGCGGACTATTTTCTGATCGGCGCGACCTTCTGCCAAGCGCCTTGACACTCACGCGCGACCGGGTAGTAAGCGCCTTGTTCCCGACAGTAGTACCAGTATCCCGGCTCCAGCGGCTCGCCGACAGGTGAGGCTGACGACCCGGCCTCGTCGGCTTTTTCGACATAGACCACGGGTGGCGGCACGGCGACGACCGGGGGATAGACGACGGGTGGCGGATAGTAGGCCGGCGGTCCCCACGGCCAACCCCAGACCGCCGGACCACCGAAGTAGACGCCGACGCGCGGCCCAGGATATCCCCACCGGTGCCCATAGCCGTAATATCCCCGAGGCCCGACCGGTCCGCCGACAACCACGGCCCCTGATACGTTGTAGCCACGGCCATCAGCCAAGACGAGGCTCGATTGACTGAACGCCAGCGCCATCAGCGCGAGAATCGACTTTTTCATGAACTGTACTCCAGGATGGTGATTCTTCGATGTGCGTCGCCCAACATGGACCTCTGGTAGGCGCGACAGAGGTCCGTATCCGGCAGTTCACTAGGAAGTAACGCGGCGCCCCGGCTGGCGCCGACAAGCCCGCCCATCAAATAACGTGCTCGCGGTTCGACGGCACTTCCTGGCCTCAGCGGGCGCGTGCCTTGGACAGCCCCAGAGGCGCCATGGCCTCAGCCGCCAGCGACGGTCTCGATCGAATCGACGATCGCCTGCCGGTCCGCGCAGTGCCATTTGATTTCCAGGTCGTAAAGCCGCAAGCCGTAACGCCGCAAAGGGTCGTCAGCATAGGCAGGGCGCGGGTCCTGTGCCAGCACCTCGCAAATAAGCTCGGCCAGGTCGGGCCAGCGCGCCGTGTAGCAGTCCAATTCCGCCTGCGCACGGGCCGCAAAGCGAACAGTCATTGGCGTCGGCACACCATCGACAAAACCCGTACGAGCAGCCGGCCGGCTCTCGACAAACGGGAGGTAGGGTTTGACGTCGAGTACCGGCGTACCGTCGAGCAGATCGACGCCACCGAAGGTCAGCAGCACACCGTCACAAGCGTCTATCGCCAATAGCTCGACCAGCGACAAGCCGAGCGGGTTAGGGCGAAAAGGGCTGCGACTGGCAAACACGCCGACCCGTCGGTTGCCGCCGAGGCGCGGTGGCCGAACGGTCGGGCTCCACCTGCCGGCCGTGCGATGGAAAACGAAAATCAGCCAAACGTGGGAAAACGCTTCGAGACCGCGTACCGCTTCGGCCCGATCATAGGGCTTTAGCAAGCGCAAGCGAGCGCGCGCATGCGTTGCCATTTGGGGCTGTCGAGGAATACCGAAACGATCACGAAACGGCGTTTCCAGAAAGCCGAGCGGCGAAAAACAGCTATCAGACACGGGGCACCATGGCTAATCGCGCGGCGTGATTCCAGCGCACAAGATTCTTCCCGGCGCGGAGGATCGCCTTCACCGACTAAACACCGGCGACGGTCAGCGCATGTCCGGCCATGGCTTGCACGATGGCCTCGGCTTCACCGACCGCACCAGCCAGTTCGAACGTCACTTGCGGATGGCGCCGCCGCAGTTCGTCGAGCAGTAAGGGAACATCGCGCTTCAAGTGGCCACCACGGGCAATGAACATCGGCAAGACGACGATACGTTCGAAACCGTCGCCCAGCAACGACTCGGCGCACTCGCGCAAGCTTGGCCGCATGAACTCCAGGAACGCCAACTCGACCCGCAACTCGGGAGCCTGCCGGCCCAGAGCCGCGCTGACGCGGCGCATCGGCTCGGCCCACTCCGGGTCACGCGCGCCATGCGCAAAAAGGATCAGGGCGGCTTTGGACATCGTTCCAGTTTACCGTATCGCTAGTGCCAACGCCGATACGAATACACGGCAGGCCCAGCTCTGCCGGACCCGAGTGACGGGCGGAAAGATGAGTGAGTGCATCAGTGCAAACCTGCCAAAACGGCGATGTCGTCCGCGTGATCGACGAGATGATCGGCGCCCCAGGCTTCGATCGGCTCGCCATCGCCGAGATAGCCATAACGTACGGCGACGGTCACCATGCCGACGGAACGACCGGCTTGTACGTCGCGCAGATCATCGCCGATGTAAAGACAACGCGCGGGTTCCCTGGCGATCAAGGCGCAAGCCAACTGCATCGGCTGCGGCGCCGGCTTGGCACGCCGCGCCGAGTCGCCACTGACGACACAGGCGGCCCGTTTGGCATAACCCAGTCGAGCCAGCAAGGGCAGGGTAAAGCGTTGTGCCTTGTTGGTAACGATCCCCCACGGAGCGCCGCGTCTCTCCACTCGGCCGAGAAGCTGGTCGATACCCGGAAACACCGTCGTCTCCACGCAAATGTCCTGGCTGT
Organism: Accumulibacter sp.; assembly: GCF_029255285.1. Classification (GTDB taxonomy): domain Bacteria; phylum Pseudomonadota; class Gammaproteobacteria; order Burkholderiales; family Rhodocyclaceae; genus Accumulibacter. The sequence goes on along the minus strand of NZ_JAPUVI010000030.1, from coordinate 1,238 downwards.
AATAGTGCAGGAAGCGCTCGTAGAACTCCGCATAGAGCGCGTCACCCGGGCGCATCGCGAGACCAGCGCCGAGCATTCCGCGCACCCCCTGGGAGGTATAGGGGCGAAGCCGGGCGAGCGGTAACGGTGCGAGATGCAGATCAGCACGCAGACGGTTCAAGGCGGCAGCGAGGTCGGGTGCGGTATCGGCAAAAGTACCGTCAAGGTCGAACAGAATCGCTTCAAACACTCTTTACGCAATGCAAAAGGTAATTCACGTCGGTGTCGCACCCCAGAGCGTAGCGGTCACTGATCGGGTTATAGGTCATGCCGCGCAAAGCACCGGCCTCGAGACCGGCCGCCCTTGCCCAGCGCAGGAGTTCCGAAGGCTTGATGAATCGGGAGTAGTCATGAGTGCCCTTGGGCAGCATGCGCAGGACATACTCGGCCCCGACGACGGCAAACAGATAGGCCTTGGCGTTACGGTTGATGGTCGAGAAAAAAACGTGCCCTCCCGGTTTGACAAGAGTCGCACAGGCAAGCACAACACTGGCGGGATCGGGAACGTGTTCGAGCATCTCCATGCACGTCACGACATCATAGCTGCCAGGTCTTTCGGCCGCCAGTTCCTCAGCCGAAACCCGACGATAATCGACCATCCGACCGCTTTCGAGCAGGTGCAGACGAGCAACGCTCAGCGCCTTGTCCGACAGATCGATGCCGGTCACCGTCGCGCCCCTCTCGCACATCGCCTCGGACAGCAAACCGCCCCCGCAACCGACATCGAGAACGCTCTTGCCAGCAAGCCCGGACTGGCTGTCGATCCAGTCCAGGCGAAGCGGGTTGATGTCATGCAGCGGCTTGAAGTCGCTACCCGGATCCCACCAGCGATGCGCCAGCTGGCTGAATTTCTCAAGCTCGCCCTGATCGGCGTTGATCGTCATGCCTGCGTCGTCCGTAACAAGTTGCCCCGCTCAGTATAAGAACATTCCTTCTGCCCGAATACGCCGCCACGGCGCTCGCCGAAACTGCCGCGTCGACACTGAGGCAAGAAATGCTCACTTCGCTCCGCCGAGCGCTGAGTGCCGGAAACGAAAAAGCCCTGCCGGGGCAGGGCTTCGCCGAGGGATGGCGGATTACTTGGTGCCGATGAGTTCGATGTCGACCCGACGGTCAGGCTGCAGGCAGGCGATGACCTTCGGACTCGTCTTGCCGAGGCACTGATCGGGCTTGGTGACCGGGTTCTTCTTGCCCTTGCC
>NZ_JAPUVI010000029.1 GCF_029255285.1 Accumulibacter sp. | reverse complement strand
ATCCGTCGTCACCTTGTCGCGGCGCTTGTGACGGGCGTGAATCCCGTTCTCGCGCCTCAACCTCTCTCCCCGCTCCTTGCTCGCCGGGAAACCACGCCTTCGCCGTTCGCGCACCAGGCGTGGGCTGCCATGGGCGCCCTTGAGTTCAGCATGAATGGCCTGGATAAGCGCCCGCCTCTGCAGGTCCGTCAGTTGCTTGCGCTGCGCACCCCGCTTCCAGGCCCGGTAACCGCTGAACCCCACCTCTGATACAGCGCACGGTTCCGACAACCCGAACTCTCGCCGATGCGCGTCAATCCAAGCGTACTTCACAGGGCAGCCTTCGCGAAGTACGCCGCCGCTTTTTATACTATTTCAAGCTCCCGCTGGAATCGCCCTTTCTCGGCTCGCCACCGCGACAGTTCCGTCTCTTCTGGCGTCACCATCCGGCTGCCCACACCGTTTGGCGTCCGCTGCGCCGCTGCCTTCACCCAGTTACGCAGGGTCTGCTCGACCAGCCCCGAGTCATTCGCCACCCTTCCCACACTTTCTCCTGCCTTCACCCGCTTTACCGCCAGATCCCTGAACTCCGGCGTGAAGCCCGGCTTCGCTAGCTTCATTTCTCGCTCCTAAAGCAACTGAATTCTACGTCACCCTTGGAAGACGAAATTTCGGAAGAAGCTCATTGAGAACCAAGCGCAGATCGCGATACGGCGAGCGAAAGGGAATGGCCCGCAATTGCTCTTCGAGCGCAACCGCATCGCCCCCGCAGCAGGCGGCGATGGCTGCCAGCGCCGGCGCAGGGGGCTGTCGGCGGCCAGTTGAGCCAGCGCGCTATCGGGCGCCGTCAGAGCCACCGCGGCGAGATGCATCTCGAGATCAGCGTCTACGGGCGCCGGAAAATCGCCGGTTCCACTGAGCAGGCGCAGCGCCGCGTCGTGCTCACCGGCGCGCAACAGCCAGTCGAGATAGGGGACCTCGTTCAGCGGTCTGTTGTGCAAGGTCGAGCGGTTGCGCCACACCGTCAGAGCCTCCGGCAGCATGCCCTTGTCTGCCAGTTCGCCCGACCGATCGGCATAACTCGCCGCCAAACCGTCGACCCATTCCGGGCGGCGCTCCCGCTTGAGCGGGTTCTTGTAGTGTTCTATCGCCTCTCGATAACGACCGGCTTCGCGCAGCCGCCAGCCTCCGCCTCGGGCGTCACGCCGCCAGCGGCCGAAACAGGGCGCGGCGCTGGCGTCCTCATCTTGCGCGACATAAGACGACCCCCCGAAGCCGAAAGACAGGTGGCGGATCTTATCCCGAATCAGGCATTGCGTGTCGCCACCGGCGGCAAGTCGACCGCTTCGTCGAGACACGCGCGCAGATCGATCCACTGGCCGTCGAACAGGCCCTCGATGGGCGAGAAATTGGCCTTGTACGCCATTTTCCGACTATCGCGAATCCAGTAACCGAGGTACAGGTAGGGCAGTCCGTTGGCGACGCACTGGGCGATCTGCCAGACGATGTTGTAGGTTCCCAGACTGGACGGCCGCAATTCGGGGTCGTAGAAGGTATAGACCGACGAGAGTCCGTCATCGAGCACGTCGACGATGCTCACCATGCGAAGAATGCCGCCCTCACTGAACTCGACCAAGCGCGTGTCGACCCGGCTCTGCAGCAGAAAGTGCGTGTACTGTTCGTGGCTGTCCTGGTCCATGCCACCGCCGGCATGTCGTGCCGCCTGGTAGCGCAGGTAAAGCTGGTAATGCTCGTCCTTGAAGCGCAGCGGCAGGGAGCGTACCGTCATGTCGCCGTGCCGCGCAAGGCTGCGCCGCTGACTGCGGTTGGCTTGAAACAGTCGGACCGGAATTCGTACCGGGACGCAGGCGTGACAGTGGTCACACTTCGGGCGATAGGTAAACACGCCGCTGCGGCGAAAACCGCTGCGCACGAGTTCGCCATAGATCTCGGTGTTGATCAGGTGGCTGGGCGTCGCGACCTGTGAACGCGCTCGTTCGCCCGGCAGATAACTGCAAGCGTAGGGCGCCGTGGCATAAAACTGCAACAGCGAGAACGGCAGGTTCGAGTCGTTCAGTCGCGCCATCGCCTAGATCCATGGTTGGTCGGCGCCATCGGTCGGCCATTTTCCAGGCTGCCAGGCGACGGCAAGCAAGACACGCAACCGCTCGATGAAGTCCGTGCGCGGAATTTCGCGCGCGCCCAGCGACGCCAGGTGCGGAGTGCTCATCTGGCAATCAATCATGCCGAAACTCTCCTCTTCGAGGAAGCGGACGAGATGTGCCGCCGCGACCTTCGAGGCATCGGTGACACAGGAGAACATCGACTCGCCGTAGAACATGCGGCCGATCGCCAGGCCGTACAAGCCACCGACCAATTTGCCGTCGAGCCAGACTTCGACCGAATGCGCGAAGCCGAGTTCGAAAAGCCGCCGGTAAGCGCTTTGCATTTCGCGCGTGATCCAGGTGCCATGCTGACCGCGGCGCGGGGTTTCGGCGCAGGCCCGGACGACCGCCTCGAAGTCGCGGTCGAGCTTGACGGCAAAGCGGCCAGAGCGCAGGCCGCGGCGCAGCGAGCGCGAGATCCTGAACTCTCCGGGAAAGAGAACCATGCGTGGGTCCGGACTCCACCAGAGGATCGGTTCGCCGCTCGAGTACCAGGGAAAGATGCCATGCTGGTAGGCGTCGAGCAAGCGCCGCGGCGAAAGATCGGCGCCGGCGCAAAGCAGGCCGTTGGGGTCGAGCAGCGCCGAGCTCAGCGGCGGAAACGGCTCGCCACCTTCGAGCCACGGAATCATCGATGAAACTGAATGGTCTGCGGCACCCCGCCGAACGCCCGGGTCGGCGTCTTGAAAGCGACGACATGGTCGACGTCGAGGCGGATGCCGATCCTCTCGCCGACCGCGTGATTGTGATGCGAGGGCACCAAAGAGAGAACGTCGACGCCGCTGGCCAAACGCAGGGTATAGAGAATCTCGGCGCCGCGAAACGCTTTGTGTCGGACCTCCGCCTGCAGGTCGCTGCGGTCGTCGTGGACGATGTCGTCCGGGCGCAACAGTACTTCGACCCCACAGCCCTTGCCGCAAGCGTCGCAACCCTGGCGGCACTCGAGCGGCAAGCGAGACTCGAGTACTCCCAGTTCGACTTCGACGCGACTGTCATCGATCACTGTTCCCGGCATGAAAACTCCCTGGCCGACGAAATCGGCGACCAGCCGGTTGACCGGCTGGTGGTAGATCCGATAAGGCGTGTCCCACTGCTGGATCGCACCATTGACCATGACTCCGATATGGTCGGCGATGGCAAAGGCTTCGTGCTGGTCGTGGGTGACGAGCACAGCGGTGATGTTCTGACCCTTGAGAATGTCGCGCACCTCGAGCGACAGGCGTTCGCGCAGATCGACGTCGAGGTTCGAGAAAGGTTCGTCGAGCAGAATCAGTTGCGGGTTCGGCGCCAGCGCGCGCGCCAGTGCGACCCGCTGTTGCTGGCCGCCCGACAGTTCGTGCGGAAACCTGCCGCCTTCGCCGCTTAAGCCGACCGTCGCCAGCAATTCGTTGACCCGCCGCCGCCGCGCCTCGCTATCCAGATCGAACAGTCCAAAGCCGACGTTGGCGGCCACGGTCAGGTGCGGAAACAGCGCATAGTCCTGAAACACCATGCCAATTTTCCGCTGCTCCGGAGGCAGACGCCAACCGGAGCGGCTGACTAGGCACCCCTGCAAGCGGATCTCGCCACCGGCAATCGCTTCGAAGCCCGCGATGCAGCGCAGCAGCGTCGTCTTGCCGCAGCCCGACGGCCCGAGCAGGCAGGCGATACTGCCGGTTTCGACACGCAAACTGACGCGGTCGACCACGGTCTGCGCCCCGTAGCGCTGGACGATGTCTGTCAATTCGAGGTGTGCCATCAGGACTTGGCCATCCGTTGTCGCCAAAGAAGGACGCTCCCGAGCCGGCGCGGGAGCCGTCGGCAAGCCGGCAACGCTGACTTGGTTCTGGTCAATTATAATTCTCATTTACGCGGCAAACCATGAACACCTCGCGCATCAAGCCCCTGCTCGTCTTTTCGGCCGGCGTCGCCGCCCTCGTCGGCCTGCCGGTGGCCAGCGTGCTGACCAATATCGTCAGCGGCGGCACGGGGTCTGTCTGGTCGCACCTGGCGGCGACCGTCCTGCCGGAGTACGTGGCCAACACTCTGGCGCTGTGCCTGGTGGTCGGTCTGGGCGTCATCGCCATCGGAGTCGCCACGGCGTGGCTGACGACGATGTTCGACTTCCCCGGCCGGCGCCTCTTCGAGTGGGCGCTGGTTCTGCCGATGGCCATGCCCGCCTATGTCCTTGCCTACGTCTATACCGATTTTCTGCAGTTCGTCGGGCCGCTGCAGACGTTTCTGCGCGAGTTCTTCGGCTGGAGCAAGGCCGACTACTGGTTTCCCGAGGTCCGCAGCCTCGGAGGCGCGGCGACGATGTTCGTTTTCGTTCTCTACCCCTATGTCTACCTGCTGGCCCGCACAGCCTTTGGCGAGCGCACCAGCGGCATGCTGGAAGCCTCGCGCAGCCTGGGTTTGGGGCCATGGCAGAGTTTTTTCCGTGTGTCCTTGCCGCTTGCCCGGCCGGCCGTCGTGGCCGGCACGGCTCTGGCTCTGATGGAAACCCTCGCCGACTACGGAACGGTGTCCTATTTTGGTGTCCAGACCTTCACCACCGGCATCTACCGCGCCTGGTTCTCGCTCGGCGACCGCATCGCGGCGGCACAACTGGCGGCCGCGCTACTCGGTTTCGTCGTCCTGCTGTTGCTGGTCGAGCAGCGCTCGCGCGGCCGCTCGCGCTTTCACAACACCAGTGGACGGCGTCGCCACTCGATCGGCCATCGTTTGCCGAGCTGGCCGGGCTGGGCCGCCACAGCCGTCTGCGCGCTGCCGCTGGCCATAGGCTTTGTGCTGCCCGCCTACCTCCTGTGGCGCCTCGCGCTGGCCGACAGCGAAGCGTGGTTAGGCGCGCATTTCGTCACCCTGGCTTACAACAGCTTCACGCTCGCCGCCATCACCGCTTTCCTTGCCGTCAGCCTGGCGGTTCTCCTCGCTTACGGCGCCCGGCTGTCGGCCGGTGTACTGGCGCCGGCACTCAACCGCTTGGTCGGCCTCGGCTACGCCGTCCCGGGTTCGGTGATCGCCGTCGGCGTCCTGATCCCGGTGACGCGGCTGGACCACTGGCTGGCCGCCCAATGGCAGACGTGGTTCGCCAGCAACCCCGGACTGTTGATCACCGGCGGCATCGCCGCGCTGGTCTACGCCTACCTGGTGCGTTTCCTGGCCGTCGCCCTGCAATCGGTTGGCACCAGCCTGGCCAAGATCACCCCGAGCATGGACGACGCCGCGCGCAGTCTGGGTCTCGGCCAAGCAGCGACATTGCACCGGGTACACCTGCCGATCCTGCGCGGCAGCCTATTCACCGCCTGCCTGCTGGTGTTCGTCGACGTGATGAAGGAATTGCCGGCAACCCTGGTAATGCGCCCCTTCGACTTCGATACGCTGGCGACTCAGGCCTATACCCTGGCTTCCGACGAGCGCCTCGGCGAAGCGGCAGGCGCCTCGCTGGCGATCGTCGCGGCTGGCCTGTTGCCACTCGTCGCATTGTCACGCCAGATCTCACGTGCCCAACGTTGAGCGCGCGGCCGCCGTCAAGTTGGCAATCAGCGGTAGCCGGCGCGGTCGAAAACGATCTGTGCCTTGGCGCGGTACATGGCCAAGGAGCCGACCGGCAGGCTGTCCGCCTTGAACCGGCCGAGCGCTTCGAGCGCCGGATTGGCGATCTTAACCCCGGCGACCACTGGCCATTCGTTGTTGCCGTCGGCGAAATAGCGTTGCGCCTCGTCGCTCGACAGGTACTCCAGGAACTTGACCGCCGCCTCCCGATGCGGCGCATTCTTCAACACGCCACCACCGGAAACATTGATGTGCGCGCCATGGCCCTGCTGGTCCGGCCAGACGACGCCAACCTTCTCCATCGTCTTGCGATCTTCCGGTTTATCCGAACGCATCAAGCGGGCCAGATAATAGGTATTGGAAACCGCCACGGCGCACTCGCCAGCCGCGACAGCGCGGATCTGGTCGGTATCGCCGCCCTTCGGCGGGCGGGCGAAATTGGTGACTACCCCCTTTGCCCATTGCTCCGCCTTGGCCTCGCCCTGGTGCGCGATGATCGACGCCATCAGCGAAAGGTTGTAAGGATGCGAACCGGAGCGAGAACAGACCTTGCCTTTCAGCCGAGGATCGGCCAGGTCGCTGTAGTTGCGCACTTCCTCGGGCTTGACCACGCCCTTGGTGTAGATGATGACCCGCGCACGGAGCGAAAACGAGAACCAGTCGGCGGTTCGCAAATGAACAGGAATGCGCGCCTCGAGAATGGACGATTTGACGGGTGTGAGCAGGCCCATTTCGTGCGCCGCGGCGAGGCGCGCCGCATCGACCGTCAGCAGGACATCGGCTGGGCTGTTGGCGCCTTCGTTCCGGATCCGCTCGAGGAGTTCGTCTTCTTTACCCTCGATGCGCTTGACAACGATTCCGGTTTGCCGGGTGAAGCCGTCGTACAGCGCCTCGTCGGTCTGATAGTGACGCGCGGAGTAGAGATTCAGCACCTTCTCCTGCGCCTGCAACTGTGCCGAGCCCAGCGCCGTAGCCGTCAGCGCCAGGGCAGACAGCAGACAATACCACGACTTCATAACCATTCCTCCACTCAAACTTGATGAGAATCGATATCGATGGCGATCGATTATAAGCGCTGGCGGACGACTTGTAAATGCGAATCGTTCCCAATAATAGGCAAAAAAAACGACGCTTGGCGTCGTTTTTTTGCCGTATCGATTCGCCGCTCAGCGCGCCAGCAGTCGCCGCGCCCCGTTGTAACGCTGCAACCAGTAGCTCTGACGCATGTCCTCGATACGCACTTCGGCTCCCGTGCGCGGCGCGTGCATGAAGCGGTTGTCGCCGAGATAAATGCCGACATGCGAAAAAGCCTGGCGCATGGTATTGAAGAAGACCAGGTCGCCGGCCTTCAGCTCCTGCTGGTCAATGACCGCACCGACCTGGCTTTGCTCCCTGGCGGTACGCGGCAACAGTATGCCGATCGCTTCCTTGAAAACGAGCTGGACAAAACCGCTGCAGTCGAGGCCAGTATCGGGATTGGTACCGCCAAAGCGATAGTTGATCCCGATCAATTCGAAGCCCTTGAGTATCAGATCCTGAGCGCTGGTCGTGTAGCGCTCGAAGAGCGACGGCTCGTCGGCGGGCTTCTGTACTTCGCTGGCGTGGACCATGCCAATCCCTGAGAGAGCGATCAGGGCGGCACCGAAGAATGAGGTAAGAGAGTGTTTTCTGAGCATGGGGACGGAATTTATGTGAAAAATGTCACGCTGTAAACCCCCTGCCGAACCACGGCTGCTAAAGAAATTGGTTCAAACACACTCTTTATGCCTCTGACTTAATTGACCTATCATCAAAAACCCTGGTGCCGAAGCAAAAAAACTGTTGTGCACTGCACCGTGGATTGCGCGAAGGAACAAAGTATATTCACCGGAGACGGCCGTGTTGCCACGCGTCGGCCGCTCGTTGCGCGGAACAGATGGACCCGCAAACTTTCCCGGGTTTCTGTTTATAATCCAAGACCGTTCCTGACGCGGATGCCGCTGTTCGGCCGCCCCCAACCACCCAACCCTACGGAGTGCGCATGAGTCCGTTCAAGGCTTATCTGATAGAACAGAAAGAAGGTCTGACCCGCGGCGGCTTCGTCGCTCTGGAGGAGTCGCAGCTCGATCCCGGAGACGTGACCATCAAGGTCGTCTACTCCAGCGTCAACTTCAAGGATGCACTGGCCGCCACCGGCGCCGGGCGCATCATTCGCCGCTATCCCTGCGTCGGCGGGATAGACCTCTCGGGAATCGTCGAAACGAGCGCCGACCCGCGCTTCCGGGCAGGCGACGCGGTGATCGCCACCAGCTTCGACATCGGCGTCGCCCACCACGGCGGCTATGCCGAGTACGCCCGGGTACCGGCCGACTGGGTCGTTCCACTGCCGGCCGGATTGTCGCTGTACGAAGCGATGGCGCTCGGAACGGCTGGATTCACGGCGGCCCTTGGGGTCGTCCGCATGGAAGAGAACGGCCTGACTCCGGCGAAAGGCCCGCTGATCGTGAGCGGTGCGACCGGCGGTGTCGGCGGTCTGGCGGTCGACATACTCGCCGGGCGCGGCTACCAGGTTACCGCGCTCACCGGCAAGGAAGCCGAGGCCGACTACCTGAAAGGGCTGGGCGCGACAGACGTCATGTTCCGCTCGGCGCTCGACCTGTCACGCATCCGCCCGCTCGACAAGGCGCTCTGGGCCGGTGCGGTCGACAACCTCGGTGGCGACGTTCTGGCCTGGATCGCCAGCACCATGAAACAGGGCGGTACGATCGCCAGCATCGGCTTGGCGGCGAGCGCCTCGCTCAACACCACGGTCATGCCTTTCATCCTGCGCGGCGCCAGCCTGCTCGGTATCGACTCCGGTTACATCGGTGAACCGTATCGCAGCGGTGTCTGGCAGCGCCTGGCGACCGACCTGCGGCCACGACATTTGCCGCAGATGACACGTTCGATCGCTTTCGATGATCTACCCGGCATTTTCGACGACTTCATCGGGGGGCGAGTGCGTGGGCGAGTCGTCGTCGACGTGGCCGGCGCGTAAATCGCGCCGGCAGCCCGACAGCGATTGCGACAGGCGATGGAAAACCCGAGCCCGAAGCCGCGCATTCTGATTGTCGACGAATCGCGCATGGTCCGCGCAACGCTGATCAAGCTGATCCGCGACCATTACAGTTTTCGCGAGGAAACCGACGGCGAATCGGGTTGGCAAGCGCTCGTCATCGACCCGTCGATCCAGTTGGTCATTTGCTCGCTGGCGCTGCCGATGCTAGATGGCGACGGTTTTCTGGCGCGCGTACGCGCGTCGAGACTGGCCCGCATCCGGCAAATCCCGGTACTGATGATCGCCGGCGACAACGAGGAGGCCAACGAGCGCGCGCGCGCGCTCGGCGCCTCGGACTTCATCAGTCGCGGGATAGGCGCGACCGAACTGCTGGCGCGGATCGATTCGCTGCGCCAACTGTCCCAAGTACAGAACGAGCTGAGAGAAAACCCCGGTCGCCAGATGCAGCATCCCGACACTGGCTTGCCGATGCGGCAGTACGTCGATCTGCAAGCCAGTCAGGCAGTCTCGCTCGCCATGCGGCACGAAGCGCCGGTGAGCGCGCTGATCATCGGTTTCGACCGTTTCGACGTGCTCGCCGAGGAACATGGCGAAGAACTGGCCAAGGAACTGCAGAAGCGCCTAGCCAACATGATGGCCAAGAAGGTACGTAAAGAAGACAGTCTGGGTCACTATGCCGGCAACGAACTGGCCGTGGTCTCGCCGGGCACCCCCTACCCGGCGTGCGAGGCTTTTGCCAACCGGCTGCGCGAAGCGTTCGCGGTGGCCAACATCACCGCGCACGGACAACGCCTGGATCTGTCGATCAGCATTGGCGTCGCCAACACTCCCGTCGACCGGGTCAGCTCGGCGGCAGCGCTACTGGGCCTCGCCTCCGAGCGGCTGCAAACGGCGCAAAAAGCCGGCGGCAACCGGGTCGTCGCCTGTGTCGCGCGGCCCTTGTCGGAAGTCCCGGTACCGCGGCTTGGCCATGCCATCGACCTCATCCGCACGGGACACGAGAATGCGGTGGTGCCGCACATCCTCCAGCTCGGCAAGGAGATACTGCCCTTTCTGGAGCTGCTGGAAAGGGAGTTGAAGTTGGGTCTGCCTTTGGCAGATATCCGAAAACGGATGCTTGACCGGACGCACGAAGCCCAAGACACCCGGCAAGCATAGTTTCCACTGGTGCAGGTGGTTCACAATTTGGAAGAGGGAGTCTCATGACGACAATCCAAGCGTTTCACAAGAAATCAATCGAAAATCCGGACGCCTTCTGGGGTGAGGAAGCCAAACTCATCGACTGGCACAAGCCGTTTACACAAGTCCTCGATTTTTCCCGTCCGCCGTTCGCCAAGTGGTTCGTCGGCGGTGAAACCAACATCTGCTACAACGCCGTCGACCGTCACGCGGCCAAACGCCCGAATGACCGGGCGATGGTCTTCATCTCGACGGAGACCGACCAGGAGATCGTCTACACCTTCGCCGAACTCAAGCAGGAAGTCATGCGCATGGCAGCGGTCATGCAAAACCTCGGCGTCGGCAAGGGCGACCGCGTCCTGATCTACATGCCGATGATCGCCGAAGCCCTGTTTGCCATGCTCGCCTGCACACGCATCGGCGCCATCCACTCGGTTGTCTTCGGTGGCTTTGCCTCCGGATCGCTGGCCACCCGCATCGACGACGCGGCGCCCAAGCTGGTGGTCTCGTCGGACGCCGGCATGCGCGCCGGCAAGGCCGTGCCTTACAAGGACCTGCTCGACGAAGCCATCGAATTGGCCGCACACAAACCGGGCAAGGTGCTGATGGTCGACCGTGGTCTCGACAAAGGCTTCAACAAGGTCGCCGACCGCGACGTGGATTACGCGACGCTGCGCGCACAGTTCATGGACGCCGAAGTGCCGGTCACCTGGCTGGAGTCGTCCGAACCATCGTACATCCTCTATACCTCCGGCACGACCGGCAAACCGAAGGGCGTGCAGCGCGACACCGGAGGCTACGCCGTCGCCTTGGCGGCTACGCTGAAGTACATCTTCTGCGGCGGCGAAGGGGAGACCTTCTTTGCCACATCCGATATCGGCTGGGTCGTCGGTCACTCGTACATCGTATACGGACCGCTGATCGGCGGCATGTGTACCATCATGTACGAAGGCACGCCATTGCGTCCCGACCCGGGAATCTGGTGGCAGATCGTCGAGAAATACAAAGTCAACGTCATGTTCTCGGCGCCGACGGCGGCACGCGTCCTCAAGAAGCACGACACGGCCTACATGCACAAGTACGACCTGTCCAGCCTCAAGCACTTGTTCCTCGCCGGCGAACCGCTCGACCAGCCGACGCACGAATGGATCATGACGGAACTCGGCCGGCCGGTTTACGACAATTACTGGCAGACTGAAACCGGCTGGCCGATTCTGGGCCCGATGCCGGGAGTCGAAAAAACCGAAATCCGCTATGGCACGCCAAACTTCCCGGTTTACGGCTACAACCTCAAGATCTTCCGCGAAGACGGCACGGTCTGCGACCCGGACGAAAAGGGCATCGTCGGCATTCTGCCGCCGCTGCCGCCCGGCTGCCTGTCTACGGTCTGGGGTGACGACGAGCGTTTCGTATCGACCTACTTCTCGCTCTTCCGCGAACCGCAGGTCTACTCGTCGTTCGACTGGGGTATCAAGGACAAGGACGGCTATCACTACATCCTGGGCCGCACCGACGACGTCATCAACGTCGCTGGCCATCGCCTTGGAACGCGTGAAATCGAGGAAGCCATCCAGGGGCATGCGGCGATCGCCGAAGTGGCCGTCGTCGGCGTCGCCGATCAATTGAAAGGCCAGATGCCGATGGCCTTTGCGGTGGTCAAGAACGCCGACAGCGTTGCCACGCCCGAACTCGCCGCGGCACTCGAAAAGGCGGTCATGAAACAGGTGGACGACAGCCTGGGCGCCATTGCCCGACCGAGCCGCGTGCACTTCCTGACCGTGCTGCCAAAAACGCGCTCCGGCAAGCTACTCAGGCGCTCGATCCAGGCGCTCGCCGAAGGCCGCGACCCGGGCGATCTGACGACGATCGAGGATCCAAAAGCGCTCGAGCAACTGCAGCGCGCGCTGGGTACCTTCAAGGCTTAGCCTGGCACCAGCCGCGCCTGCTTCGTCGCAACTACCTGCCGCCCACCTGGGCGGCAGGTATTTTTTTCCGGCCGCGCGCCCGACCGACCGGCAGGCGCACGATCAACGACCAGACTTCGTGGTCACGGAGGAAACCCGGCGCCTTTCGGGCGTCGCGACACCCTTTGCGAGAGATTGCATGAACGCCGTAATCGAGGTTTCGCGCCGCGCTAGCGCCGAGCCCGGATGGCGTTCGCGCGCCTGCCTGATCGCCCTCTTGCTGGTAACAGCCAATCAGAGCGCGGCGGCCGATGCGGAACTGACCGAAATGCCGCTCGAACAGCTGATGAGCGAGGCCAAGCTACGGGACGCTTCGATCGCCAGCGCATCCAGATTCAACCAGCGGGTGTCGACCACGCCTTCGGCGGTTACCGTCATCACGCACGATGACATCCAGCAATACGGATGGCGTACGGTCGCCGAGGTGTTGCGCAGCGTTCCCGGTTTCTACCTGCACAGCGACCGTTCCTACGACTACCTTGGCGCGCGTGGCTTCGCGCGACCTGAGGACTACAACTCGCGCGTTCTCCTGCTGATCGATGGCCAGCGGACCAACGACGCGATCTACGACATGGCCTACCTCGGCAGTGAGCAACTGATCGATCTCGATCTGGTCGACCGCATCGAAGTCGTCCGTGGCCCGGGATCGTCCGTCTATGGCGGCAACGCCTTGTTCGGAACGATCAACATCGTTACCCGAACGGGCCAGCAGATAGACGGCATCGAGGTCGGCACGAGCTACTCGAGTTTCGACACGTTCTACGGCCGTGCGACCTATGGCAAGCGGCTGGACAATGGGGCCGACATCGTCGCCTCGGTCTCGGGAATGGACAGCCAGGGCCCCGACCTGCGTTTCCCCGAGTTCAACGCCCCGGAAACCAACTACGGCCGTACCTCCGACACCGCTTTCGACCGCAACAGCCGGCTCTACGCCCGGCTATCGCAGGACGGATTGAGCCTCACCGCTGCCGCCAGCCAACGAGAGAATGGAAACCCCGGAGCGACTTTCGGAGTCCTTTTCGGTGATCCCGCCAACCGTCAGACCGACTCGCAAGCCTATCTCAGTGTCAACTACACACGCCGGGTTTCGGCTGACAGCGAGGTATCGGGACGCCTTTTCTGGGGCGCTTATTCCTACGATGGCCGAGGGGTATACGCTGGCGCGACAATCGACGACCCACCGGTCAGGAATCGCGACCGGGCAGAGGCCAATTGGTGGGGCAGTGAACTCAAGCTCATCACAGCCTGGTCGGCGCGCAACAAGCTGGTTAGCGGCGTCGAATACCAGAGCAACTACCGCCAGAGGCAATGGAACTACGACCTCAATCCGTATCAGTCGTATCTCGACGACCTGCGCCATAGCGACCGCTCCGGCCTGTACGCGCAGAATGATTTCCAATGGACCGACTCGTTGAAGATTTCGCTCGGCGCTCGTTACGACAAGGTTGGCACAGCAAGCGGCGAGCTGAGCCCGCGCCTTGGGCTGGTCTTCCGGTCGTCGGAACAGACGGGATGGAAACTGTTGTACGGCTCGGCTTTCCGGCCGGCCAACGTCTATGAGAAGTTCTATACTTTCCCTGAAACGCAGATCGCCAATGACCAACTCAAGCCGGAAAAGCTGACGACATGGGAAGCGGGCGTCGACCACTACCTCGGGAGAAACACTCGTCTGGCGGCGACGACCTATTACTATCGGATGGACCAGCTGATCGAGCAGATCACCGATACCGAGAGCGGCCTGCTGAAGCACCAGAACACGGGTAACGCCAGGGCGCAGGGTCTGGAACTCGAAGCCGATCAGCAGTGGGACAACGGCGCGCGCCTGCGCCTGAGCCTCGATGTCTCGAAAACCGAGAACGCGCAGGGAGAGCAGTTGAGCAACTCACCGCACGTTGTCGGCAAGCTCCTCGGTTCGCTGCCGCTACCCTGGATGGGCCTGCGGCTGGGCACCGAGGGACAGTGGCTGTCGAGCCGCAAGACCGACGCCGGCACCGACGTCGCGAGCTACGGCGTGGTCAACCTGACGCTTCTGCGGCCGATGGCCAAGGACGGCTGGCAGTTTTCCGCTTCACTGTTCAACCTTTTCGACAAGAAGTTTGCCGATCCGGCGGCGCCGGACGTCGGTGTACCCATGCGCAGCCAGTTCGAGCAGGACGGGCGAACTTTCCGGATCAAGGCCATCCACCGCTTCTGACCCCCATGCGCAAACTCCCTCCCGACGCCAGGTCGACCGTCACTGGCCGCTGCCGAACGCCGCTCCTGGCGGTGGCGCTAGCGCTGGTCGCCGGCTGGCCAGGCCAGGCCTGCGCGCAGTCCGCGCCGGCCGAGGAGAACACGCTCAAGGCGGCGTTTGTCTACAACTTCGCCAAATATACCGACTGGCCGGACGAACTCTGGAGCAGATCGCCAACCCTGAGGGTATGCACGGTGGGCGAGCGCGGCGGCTTCGCGCAGGCCGTAGCGGCGCTGGCCAACAAACCAGCGGTGCGCGGCAAGGAAGTCGAAGTCCGCCAGCTTGCCCGCCCCGAGGAGGCCAGCGGCTGTCACTTCCTGGTCGTTGCCGGGCGCGCCAGAATGGCCGAGTGGACGCGCGCCGTCCGCCTCGCACCGGTCCTCACGGTGGGCGACGCTGAGGGCTTCGCGACGAGTGGCGGCATCATCGGCCTGTACGCCGAGGGCGACAGGCTGCGCTTCGAAATCAACCAGGAAGCGGCGCAGCGCGCCGGACTCAAGCTCAGCTCGCAGTTGCTGAAACTGGCGCGCCTGGTGAAGGACGAGTCCTCGGCCAGCCAGCGCTGACCCCAAGCGGTCGGCGCCTGCCGCCCCGACGCGACCGTAGAAGAGCTTATCCGCCGTGATACCCAAGCCGTTCAGACAGACCGGGGATCGCCGGTCGCCGCGACGATCGCCCGCCAGAAATCCCCGTGCTGCTCTTGGCTGACACGGCGGTCGACAATCACTTCGAGCAGGCTCGCACTGCCCCGTTGCAGGGCACGCTCGAGCGCCGCAGAAAACGCGGCGAGGGACGAGCAGCGCTCGGCGGAAACGCCGAAGCTGCGTGCCGCGGCGACGAGGTCTACCGCCTGGGGCGTCAGCCAGCCGCGCTCGAACTCGGGCAAGCCGGCCACCGGCAGATAACCGAATATGCCTCCGCCGCCATTATTGACCACGATGAAAACGATCTCGCGCCCGGCGGCGGCGGCCAGCGCCGTCAGATCGTGCTGTGTGCTCAGGTCACCGACGAGCGCCGCACAGGGACCGTGGGTCGCGATCCCCAGGGCGGTCGACAGATTGCCGTCGATCCCACTGGCACCGCGATTGCCGAACAAATGCAGCGGTTTGGCGCTGCTCCCCGAAAAGGCGTCGAGCGCGCGAATGGCCAGCGAGTTGCCGCAAAACAGCCGATAGCCGGGCGGCAAGGCGTGCAGCAGCGCCGGAATCAAGGCACCCTCGAAATTTTCCTGTGCGCGGCAACGGCGTATCAGCGCCGCGGCCCGCGCCTCGGCCCGAACGAAGACGGCCCGCCAGCCGACCGGCGCGGGCTGCAGGTCGCAGGCCAGCAAAGCCTGGCAGGCGGCCGTCGGGTCCGCCGCGATCAGCGTCCCGGCGGCATGCGGCGGGTCTGACCAGCGGCTGTCGGGAGTGACGACGATCTGCCGTGCCGGCGCCGCACCGGCCACCCATTCCTGCAACGTTCGCGTCACCGGAAAAGCGCCGAAGCGCAGGACCCATTCGGGGCGAGCGCTCGTCGACCAGAACGGTTGGCGCAGAAAGGCATCGTAGCAGACACTCAGACGGCTACGGTCGTGGCTACCGAAGCGCAGGTTCGACAGAGGTTCGGCGAACAGCGGGCAGTCGAGCTGCGCGGCCAGCGCCGTCACGGCGTCGGCGAAGCCTGGCGGGCAATCGGCGCCGCCGCAGACGATGACACCGGGCCGACCGCTGATCGCCGCCGCGCTGTGCGCGATCGCACGCGCATCGGGCAGCAGGCGCGGGCGAGCGAGCGGAACGATGGCCGGGCGCGGGAACACCGCACCTGGCTCGGGCCAGTCGCCCACCGGCAGCAGCGGTTCGCGAAAAGCCAGATTGAGGTGCACCGGCCCAGGCAACGGCCAACGACTCTCGGCGATCATGCGCGCGGCCAGACGATAGGCGTAGCGCGGCACAAAGTCGGCCATCGGCACACCCGGCGAGTGGGCAGCACGCACATGCGAGCCGAACAGACCTTGCTGATCGATCGTCTGGTTGGCACCCCAGCCGACCAGTTCGGCCGGGCGATCGGCCGAGAGCAGCAACAGCGGAACAGCCGCAAGATCGGCTTCGATGACGGCCGGAAACCAGTTGGCGACCGCCGAACCCGAAGTGCAGAGCAAGCCTGCCGGCCGACCCCCGGCACTGGCGATACCAAGCGCGACGAAGCCGGCGCTGCGCTCGTCGACGATGACGTGGCAGCGGATCTCTCGCTGGCGCAGGAAAGCGAGCGCCAGAGGGCTCGAGCGCGAGCCTGGCGAGAGCACCAGATCGCGCAGGCCGGCGGCGGCCAGCCCGTCGACCAGGGCCTGCGACCAGCGCCAATTCAGCCATCCCACATCGCCTGCGTCCTTCATCGCGTGCCGTTCCTGCTCGAGCGGCAGCCGTCGACGCCGCCCGACTGCTGCAGGGCGTCGGCCATGACCGCCAGCTTGACCTCGGTCTCGGCGAGTTCCTGCTCCGGCTCCGAGCCAGCAACGATTCCGGCACCGGCAAAGAGCTCGGCTTCGCCACCGCGCAGGCGTGCGCAACGCAGCGCGACGACGACTTCGCCGTCGCCGTTTCGTTCCACCCAGCCGATGCCGCCGGTGTACCACGCGACGCGCCGCTCACCGTGATGCCTCAACCACTGACGAGCCGCCGCGCCGGGCGCGCCGCCGACGGCTGGGGTCGGATGCAGCCCGGCCAGCAGGTCGAACAGCGCTGCTCCGGGGCGCAGGCGGCCGACGACTCGCGTCTGCAGGTGTTGCAGTTCGCTGAGGTGCAATACCGTCGCCGCTGGCGGCACGACCAGCGAAGTGCAGAGCGGATCGAGAGCCGCGCGAATCGCGTCGACGACCAACTGGTGCTCGCGACGGTTCTTGTCGTCGAGCAGGCCACGCGACGCCGGTCGACTGTCGGAGGCACTCAGCCAAGCGGTCCCGGCCAGCGCGTCGGCGTACACGGTGCCGGCCTGCAGCTTCACCAGACGCTCCGGAGTCGCGCCGACGAAACTCTGGCCCGCCTGGCCGACCGCGTAAAGCGTGCACCGCGGCTGACGGTGGGCAAGTGCGGCGAGCATCGGGGCGATCGCCGCCGGCTGCTCGCCGGCGAAACGGACACGCCGTGTCAGGACCAGTTTGGCGAGCTTGCCGCGCGCAATCTCGGCCAGCGCCGCGCGCGCGCGTGCCAAGAACGCCCGATCGACGAGCGGCGAGGGCTGGCGCCGCCATACCGGCGCCAGCGGCTGTGCCCCGTTCCCCCGGTAGACCGACTGCAGCTCGGCCAGCCAGTGGGCCATCGCCCTTTCGCCGGCGCCTACCGGGCAACTGAAAGTGGCCGTGCGGCGCCCGGCGTGATGGCGCAATAGAATCGCCGGCACGAGAAGACGCGCATTCGGCAACGCGGCCGTCGTTGCGGCGGCGTCTTCGTCTTCTTCGTCGAAGGCGAATCCGATGTGCGCTGCCGGTTCGACACCGCTGTTTTGCTCGTCGTCGTGCTGCCAGCGCGTCTGCAACCCGCAAAAAGCCGCCTGCAAGGCAGCGAAGCGTCCGCCACCGGCAGTCGAAAAAGCCACTGCCCGACCAAGCGCCAAACGGCGGTCGCCCGCTTGGCCGGCGGCCGGCGGCGCCCACCAGCTGACGTAGTCTCGCGCCGGATCGACCGCCAGCCAGTCGGCGTCGCCAGCCCCGAGGTCAAGCGTGATACTCAGCAAACCGTTGGCCGGCGCCCTCGCCAGCCCGACCTGCAATCGGCGGTGCAGGCGGGCCAGGCAAGCACCGCCGAGCAGCCCGGCGGAATTCATCGCGACGTC
This sequence comes from Accumulibacter sp., assembly GCF_029255285.1. GTDB lineage: Bacteria > Pseudomonadota > Gammaproteobacteria > Burkholderiales > Rhodocyclaceae > Accumulibacter. The sequence goes on along the minus strand of NZ_JAPUVI010000029.1, from coordinate 122,801 downwards.
GCGAGCGGCGAGTCTAGGAGCGCCCGCAACTGCTGCCTCTCCAGTTTGCCCATCGCATTGCGAGGCAGGCGATCCAGCCGCAGGACGCGCCGTGGACGATGGGCGCCGATCAGGTGCTGGCGCATCCAGGTGTCGAGCGCGGCGTTGTCGGTTTGGCCGACGACCAGCGCGACGAGCGCATCGCCCCACACGGCGTCCGGCACCGCCGTGACCGCCACATCGCTGACGCCAGGGCAAGCAGCCAGACACGCCTCGACTACCGATGGGTGAACCTTCACCCCGCCGCTGATCAGCAACTCGTCGGCTCGGCCAAGGACGGTGAGCCAACCGGCGGCGTCGATCCGACCAAGATCGGCCGTCGCCAACCAGCCGTCGTCAAGTCCGACGCCCGGGCACCGCTCCGGATTCAGATAGCCGACCATCACCTGCGCGCCGCGCAAGTGGAGGCGCCCATCGCCGCCGACACGGGCCTGCAAACCCGACAACAGCGGACCCACCTGCCCGCCCCGCCAGTCCTTGCCAGGTCGGAGCAGCGTCGCCGCCTGAGCCGCGGTTTCGCTCATTCCCCAGCTCGGACAGATCGGCCAGCCGCTGGCCAGCGCGCGCTCGCCCAGTGACTGCGACAGGGCCGCGCCACCGATCAGCACATGCCGCAGGCTGCTCGGTGCCGGTGCCGTGCCGGCAACGTCGAGCAGCCGTGCCAACATGGCCGGCACCATCGACAAGTGGCTGACCGGACGTGCGTTCAGATCGCGCCAGACGGCGGCGGCCGAAAACCCCTCGTGCAAAAGCAACGAGGCTCCCGCACGCAGACAGCGGTACAGTAGCGAAAGACCGCCGATGTGATGGAGCGGCAGACAGCCTAGCCACAGGTCTCCGGCGGCCAGCGACAGCCGCTGATTCGCCGCCCTGGCCGCGGCATCGAGGTTGGCGTTACTCAGCATCACCGCTTTCGGCTCGCCCGAGCTGCCACTCGTCGCGACGACCAGCGCCAGGTCGTCGGGCGCTGCCGTCCGCTCCACTCCACCGGCCGGCCAGTGCGGCGGCAGCGTGGCCAGCCGTTTCAGGCGGCCATCGCCGAGCGCCTGCATCTTCGGCCAGGCCAGGTCGACGGACTGCGGATCGAGCGGCCAGAGCACCGCACCGGCGGCCGAACAGGCCAGCGCCGCCAACGCCAAATCGCTGCCACCCGCCGCAAAAACGGCGATGTCGCCAGCCTGCACACCGCGCGCGCGCAGCGCGCCGGCGCCGCGTCCGGCCAACGCGGCCAGATCCGCGTAAGACCACTCGCCACGCGGCGTCAGCAAGGCGGTAGTCGAAGGGAAGTGGCAGGCGCCTTCGTCCAGCCAGTTGGCGAGAAGGCTCACCGCCGTTCAGGCGGGCGCGGGAACATGGTCCCCGGATTATACCCAGCGACGCGGGGCGACGACTTTGCGGCCGATCAAGAAACGGCGGCCATCGGGAGTTTCAGTCGGCCGACACCGACGGCGGTCCGTCAGGCGCACCGGGCTTGCCGGCCGGAGACGCCAATGGTCGGGGTGGCTCGCCGACGCGGATATCGATCGGCGCCAGATCCTCGCCGTCGAGCGACGCTTTCGGTATCCGCCCGCCCTCGAAATACAACGCAATCTCACGTTCGCGCCGTACTTTCAAGCGGCGCGATTCCTTGCCATCGACCAGGGTCCAGCGCCGCAACTGGGCCGGCACGCGTTCGTGCTGACCAGCGTTGACTGCCTCGAGCAAGGTCGACTTCTGCAGCATGCCGGCCCCGACGTTGAACGTGAAATCAGCTAGCGCGGCGAACTGCTGGTCGGAGAGATCGGTCTTGACCAGGCCCATGACAGCCCGTTGAGCGCGCCGCAAGTCTTCGACGAGCAACATTTCGCCCTGCACCTCGCTGACGCCGCGGCGAAAGACAATCGGTTCACTACCGTCGCAGGGCGCCTTCTTGACGAGGTGACCGTAAGCGATGCTGCACTGCCGCGCGGCATTGTCGTACAGGCGCGGCACGAAGCCCTCCGAGAGCTTGGCCAGGCGAAGACCCTTGTCGGTCAGCGCGCGTAAGCGCACCCCTTTCGGCAAGGCCAACTCGATCTCGGATTCGAGCAGCACGCCGGGAGCCAGACTTTCCTCGGCGCCGACGCCGCTCATCGTCGCCGCGCTCGCCAAGTCGCAGGGACCGGTCGGCGAGCAGACCAGCCCATAGGTCAGGCCGGCGAGCAGCGGCGCCGCCGCCGCCGTGACGAAGCTCTTGGCCGCCAGCTTCCCGAACTGCACGCGGCTCTCGCCAGACAGCCTGGCAAACGGCTGCCGCATGGCGCCCTGCTCGTCTCGTTCGCCGATCCCGCTGCTGTAGAAATTGAGCTCGTCCTTGCTCAGGAAAGCGGCAATCAGCGTCCTGCCATAGGGCGGCGCCGCCTTCAGTTCGAACTTCGGCATCTCGCCGGGGATCGTAAACTTCCCCATCGGAACGCGATTGTCAGGCTGCTGCTGATTGGGGAAAAGGACGGTCGCCACATCGTCCGGTCCGACGCTGACGACGTTCAGGTAACCCTCGTGCGGCACGTCGACCGTCACCACGCGCAACTCGCCGTCGCGCAGCAAGGTCCTGTTCAGGCGCACGGGCAAACCTCCGGCCAAGGTAGCCGCCTCTTCGGTGGCACGCCAGAACGACTTGCTGGACGTCGCCACCGGAACGGGCGCCGCCGCCGGCCCAGCCGGAAGCTCAGGCGCCGCGCCAGCTTCCAGCGCGAGCGCCAGCGACGCGATGATGCTACCGGCAGACAACCGGCGACCGATGGTGTTGCTCATCCCTCTTCCCCTTTCGGCGCCTAGCGTTGGCGCATATCGGCGCAAGTATAACGGCGTCTCGATGCGCCGCGTAGGCCATCCCAAGGCAAACGCTTCCGGCACCTGAACGCGGGCTACCTTTCTCGCCGGATCCATCAGGCGCGCGACCGCTGCGCGCGAGAGCAACTGCGGCAGGCGCCCGTTTTCCTTCGGCAGGATTCCCGGTCGCTCGCTACGCTTGAATACTTGACTATGGTTGCCAGCTTAAGTAGATTCGTGTTGTCCCAAGGGGGAGTAGCTCTCCGCCGCGGCGTCGTCAGGACGGAATGCCTTGCCGTACGAGGGCTCCCGGCGCCGCGGGTGGCCACCACGAGGTGACCACGAGCAAGACCTTTGCCGCGCTGGCGAATCGTCTCCCTTGTCGGAATCACGGCCCTTCGTCCTCGCTGGACAAGGGCCGTTCTGTTTTGCGCAGGCGCGGCAGAAGAACGGAAGACAACTTCTGACGGGAGAAACACTTGATGCAAAGCATTGGTAGCGCATGGATCGGAGCGGCTTTCTTGCGCATGCGGGCCGCCCGGAACTCTGCCGGCGTAAGCGGACGGACGCTCGCCATCCGTAGTACCGGACACCACCCGAAATCCAATCCCCTGGCGAGGCAATCATGAACTCGAGAAGTCGCCCCTGGCACACCCTGTCGGCATCAGAAGTCGCCAATGCGCTGGCTGTCGATCCGGCCGCCGGCTTGAGCCGGACCGATGTCGCCGAGCGGCTCGCCCGGCACGGCGAGAACAGGCTCAGCGAGGCACGCCCGCGCCCGCTCTGGCTGAAGTTCCTCGGCCAGTTCGGCAACTTTCTGGTCATCGTCCTGGTATTCGCGGCGGCGCTGGCCTGGGCGATCGGCGACGTCAAGGATGCGATGGTGATCCTCATTGTCGTGCTGCTCAATGCCGGCTTGGGATTCTGGCAGGAGCACCGTGCCGAGCGCACCCTGGCCGCCCTCAAGCAGATGCTCGCGGCGCGCGCCCGGGTACGCCGCGACGGGCGGGTATCCGACATCGATGCCAGTCAACTGGTGCCCGGCGACATCGTCCTGCTCGAGGCGGGCGACCGCGTGCCGGCCGATGGCCGGCTGCTGGCGGCGCACAACCTGGAGGCGGAGGAAGCTGCGCTGACCGGCGAGTCGCAGGCCGTCGGCAAGCACGTCGCCGCGCTGGCGAGTGAAGACCTGCCGCTGGGCGACCGTGTGAACCTGCTCTTCATGAATACGGTTCTCACCCGTGGTCGCGCCGAGCTCTTGATCACCGAGACCGGCATGCGCAGCGAGATGGGCAAGCTGGCCAGCATGATCGCCGACGCGCCCGAGGGCGAAACGCCGCTGCAGCGTCAGCTCGACACTCTGGGCAAGAAGCTGGCGGCCATCGCCGGCGGCGTCGTGACGATCATCTTTCTCGTCGACTTCCTGCGTGGCCAACCGTGGACCGAGGCGGCGATGACCGCCGTCGCCCTGGCCGTCGCCGCCATTCCCGAAGGTCTGCCGGCCGTGGTGACGGTCACGCTGGCCATCGGCATGTGGCGCATGGCGCGCAACCGAGCCATTCTCAAGAAGCTTTCCGCCGTCGAAACGCTGGGCTCGACGACGGTGATCTGTTCTGACAAGACCGGCACCCTCACGCTGAATCAGATGACCGCGCGGGCCGGCTGGTTCGCCGGGAACTTTTTTTCGGCCAGTGGCGAAGCTTATCTTGCGCAAGGCGGCCTGCAGGCACCCTCCGGACTCGATCTGCGCCCATTGCTGCTGCCCATGGCCTTGTGCACCGACTCGCGCGTCCGTGACGGCCAATTGATCGGCGACCCGACCGAAGGAGCCTTGTGGGTTCTCGCACAGAAAGGCGGTCTCTCGCCAGAGGCCGAACAGCAGGAGCGGCCGCGCCTTGCGGAGATTCCGTTCGACTCGGCGCACAAGTTCATGGCCACCTTTCACGCCGCCGGGGAAATGGTCGAGATGCTGGTCAAGGGCGCACCGGACGTACTGCTCGCGCGCGCCTCCCACTGGCTGAGCGCGAACGGCGAGCAGGCGCTCGATCCGTCCTCCCGTCGCCTGATCGAGAACAGCAACAAAGATCTGGCCGCCCAGGCGCTGCGCGTTCTGGCGGTAGCACGGCGCCGTATTCCGGCCCGCGAGTTCGACCCGACAGGCGACCCGATGGCCTGGGCCAGCGAGTGGACCTTCCTCGGCCTGGCCGGCCTGATGGACCCACCGCGGCCGGAGGCCAAGGCGGCGATCGCGCTCTGCCACCAGGCCGGCGTTCAGGTCAGGATGATCACCGGCGACCATCAAGCGACCGCCGCCGCGATCGCCCGCGAACTGGGGCTGGCCGGCAATGTGGTCAGCGGCGCCGAACTCGATGCGCTCGACGACGTGGCACTGGCCGCGCGCATCAACGACATCGCTGTTTTCGCGCGCGTCTCGCCGACCCACAAGGTGCGCATCGTGCGTGCCCTGAAAGCCGTCGGGCATGTGGTGGCGATGACCGGCGACGGCGTGAATGATGCGCCGGCACTCAAGGCAGCCGATATCGGCGTGGCCATGGGTATCACCGGTACGGCGGTGACCCGCGAGGCCGCGACGCTCGTCCTCACCGACGACAACTTCGCGACGATCGTGCGGGCAGTCGAGGAAGGGCGCGTGATCTACGACAACATCGTCAAGTTCGTACGCTTCCAGCTATCGACCAACATCGGCGCCATCCTGACCGTGCTCACCGCCACGCTGCTCGGCTGGCCGACGCCTTTCACGGCCATCCACCTGTTGTGGATCAACATCATCATGGACGGTCCGCCGGCCATGACCTTGGGCGTCGAACCCGCGCGCCCCGGCCTGATGCGCAGCCCACCACGATCGCAAACGGCGCAGATCCTCGACGGTCGCCGCCTGCTGCGCCTGGCGCTCTATGGACTGACGATGATGGTCGGCACCCTGTTCATGTTCCACCACGGGCTGGCCGCGCACGACCAGCCGCGGTACGCCATGACGCTCGCCTTCACCACTTTTGTGCTGTTCCAGTTCTTCAATGTCTTCAACGCCCGTGCCGAGCAGGGTAGCACCTTCAACGCCACGTTCTTTGCCAATGGCAAGCTCTGGCAGGCGCTCGCCGGCGTGCTCGCGCTGCAGGTGGTGGTGGTGCATTGGGGGCCAGCGCAGGCGATCTTCGATACCGTCGATCTGAGCTTGCGCGACTGGGGCCTGGCCGTGGCGGTGGCGGCGACCGTCCTGTGGCTCGATGAAGCGTGCAAGGTCCTGGGAAAACGCTTCCGCGCTCGCGACAGTGGACGATAATGGGAGCTACGAATGCCCGCGGCGAGCCGAAGAACAACGGGTCGGCCACCCCGACGCTCGCCGGCGCGGACGTTTTCTCAAATCATGGGAGGCAGCAATGAAAGGCCAGGAAACAGATACTGAACCGCCACTGGAACCCTATCCCGACGAGCCGCTGATCGGCCACCTGCGCGCCAGCATCCGCCATGCGGCGCGCGTACTGGCCGTGCTCATGGTCCTGGTGATTTGGTGGGGCGTCGCCGACGTGGTCTACGTGCTCTACAGCCGGGTCAGCGTGCACCCCTATTACTTGCTCGAAATCAGCGACATCCTCGCCACTTTCGGCGCCTTCATGGCGGTGCTGATCGCCATCGAAGTCTTCGTCAACATTGTCAGCTACCTGCAGGAAGACGGATTGCACCTCGACATCGTTCTGGCGACCGCCTACATGGCCGTCCTCCGCAAGATCGTCATCCTCGATTACAAGGAAATCAGTCCGGACTACGTCTATGCCACGGCGGCACTCGCTCTGGCACTGTCGATTGGCTACTGGTTAACGCGGTCGCTGCAGCGTGCGCAACTGACGCCGCATGACCATTGAGCGCGGCGCTGACAGTGGGCGCTGTAGCGGGGAAGCTGCCTCGCGGTCGCGAGGCGCGAGGCTGTCGACGCTGACCTGACTTCGGCCTCAAATCCAGGGCCGACGGCAGCATTTGACGTCGCCCCTGGATCGCTTCAGCGCGACACGGCTTGCCATTCCAGCAAGGCCGATGTCGCCTCTTCAAGGGTGAGCAGCCGCTTGACGCCGGGCACGTCCGCCACCCACCGGATGCCGCCGCCGCCGACCCAGAGCGCCACCTCCTCCGGCAGCGCGGCACGCAGTGGCCGCAGTAGCGCAGGAATCTGCCGCTGGGGAAAAGCCGTCGAAAACGAGAGCGCCACGATGTCAGCCCGATGTGCCAAGGCAGCGCGGCTGATGTCGCGTAGCGGCATCTGCGTGCCCAGTGGAATGCACTCCGCTCCTTCCAGAGCAAACATTGCCTCGGCCATCAACAGACCCAGCACATGCGGCTCGTCCGGCGCGCTGGTCAGCAGGATGCGCGGCGCGCGCGGCCCCGTGGGCAGCGCAGCGACGGCTTGACGGAGCAGGCGTTTGGTCAGCTCGGTAAAGAGATGTTCCTCGAACACCTCGAAAGCACCCCGCTCCCAGTCTTCACCGACCCGACTCGTCAGCGGCGCCACAGTGTCCTGGACAAACCGTTGCAATCCCTGACGTGCCAGACGCTGCTGCATGGCCTGCTGGTAGCCGGCGACATCGTGCTGCTTGATCAGCCGCAACAACTCGTCGAGCTCTCCGGCGGCAGGCCGACCGGCAGGCTCAGGAATTCCCTTCCGGCGCGGAGCTAGCGTCGCCAGCTCGGCCAGCGGGGTCGCCATCAGCTTCCCAGGGCGATGCCCAGCGTCCATCAGGCGCTTGATCAGGCGCAGCCGCTCAACCTGATCGGGTGGATAGCCGCGCTCGCCGTTGGCGCCACGATCCGGTACCGGAAAACCGTAGCGGCGTTCCCACATGCGCAGAACGTCCTTTGACAAACCGGTGTCGCGCTCGACAGCCGCGATATTGAAACGGATAGCACCCATATATGTCCTGGACAATTATTAGACAAACCGTTGACAAGAGGCTTTCTGGTCGTTATCTTACGAACAACAACAATTTTTGTCTAGGACAAGAAAAGGGCGCAAGTAAAAAACATGATGATCAATGTCAACCCCATCCCCCGGCTGGCGAGCCTGATTCCCGCCCGCCTTGTGACGCTGGCTAGTACCGGACCCTGTCCGGCGGCGCTCGGAAGTCAGTTCGCCAGCCTATTGGTGGCCAAGCCCATGCCGTTTCGCCAGTACGCCACCAAGATCGTTGCCGGCAACGGCCTCTCCAAGCTGGACGACGGCAAACGACTGGCGACCGTCGACCGCTGCCTGGCCGAATAAGGAGAAAAGCATGCCTACCAGAAAACGCATCGCTGTCGTCGGCGCCGGCATTTCGGGGCTGGCCAGCGCCTGGCTGCTCAGCCAGCGAAACGATGTCACCCTGTATGAGGCCGGCACCTATCTCGGCGGCCACACCAATACCATCGATGTGACGCTCGAAGGCCGGACGCACCCGGTAGATACCGGCTTCCTCGTCTTCAACGAGAGGACCTACCCCAACCTGATCGCGCTCTTCGAACACCTCGGCGTCGACAGCGTCACGAGCCAAATGTCTTTCGCCGTCAGCCTGGAAAACCCGCGGCTCGAATGGGCTGGCAGCGACCTCGCGACCCTGTTCGGCCAGAAGCGCAATCTCGTGCGCCGCGAATTCTGGGGCATGCTGGCCGACATCCTGCGTTTCAACCGCGAAACCGGCGACTGGCTGCTCGCCTACCCCGACAACCGGCAATGCCTGCGCGATTTCCTGACGGAAAGACGCTATTCGGCGGCCTTTGCCGACTGGTATCTGCTGCCGATGGCGGCCGCGATCTGGTCCTGCCCGACCGCCCAGATGCTCGATATGCCGCTCGCCACCTTCATCCGATTTTGCCGAAACCATGGCCTGCTGCAGGTCTTCGACCGTCCCATGTGGCGCACCGTCGAAGGCGGTGGCCGCGAATACGTCCGCCGCCTGGCCGCCAGGATCAAGGACAACGGTTCGCAATGCCGTCTGGCGTGCGCAGTCTGCGCCGTGACACGCGAAGGCGGCCGCCTGCGCGTCTCCCATCGCTTCGGCAGCGAGCATTTCGACCAAGTGGTCATGGCCTGCCACAGCGACCAGTCGCTGGCCATCCTCGGTGGCACGGCCAGCGATGCCCAGCGCCAGGTGCTGTCGGCCGTCCGCTATCAGCCCAACCGCGCCGTATTGCACACCGACCCGAAGCTGCTGCCGCGCAACCGCAAGTTGTGGTCGGCCTGGAACTACTTTGCCGCGGCGGGCCAGCCGGGTGAACAGCCGGTCGGGGTTTCCTATCTGATCAACAAGCTGCAGCCGCTGCCTTTCGAAGCGCCGGTCGTCGTTACCCTCAATCCGGCACGCCAGCCTGATCCCGCCAAGATACTGGCTGAATTCGACTACGCTCACCCGATCTTCGACAGTCCGGCCATCGCCGCCCAACAGAAGCTCCGCGATCCGGCCAGCGCTATCCAGGGCGATGGCGGCATCTGGCTGGCCGGTGCCTGGGGCCGTTACGGTTTCCACGAAGACGGCCTGAAGTCGGCCCTGCGCGTCGCCAACGGCATGGGGCTGAACGCGCCGTGGCAGCCCTTGCCCGCTCCGATGCGGCGCGCCGCCGCCTTTGCCTGAGCGTGCCATGACTCCCTCGCCGCGACTCTTCCTCGGTCATGTGATGCACCGCCGACTGCGGCCGGTGGTCCATGCCTTCGTCTACCCCGTCTTCTACATCCAGTTACCGGTGCGCGATCTGGCGGCCGGAAATTGCCTGTTCTTCGGGGTCGACCGGAGCAGTCTGCTCAGCTTCCGGCAAGAAGACCACGGTCCGCGCGACGGCAGCCCACTGCTGCCCTGGATTAGCGCCCAACTGCGCGCACGTGGTCTGCCGGACGATGGCGAGATCATCCTGCAGACTTTTCCACGCTTGTTCGGCTACGTCTTCAACCCGGTCAGCTTCTGGTTCTGCCATGACCACGCCGGCGCACTGATCGCCGTGCTCGCCGAGGTCAATAACACCTTCGGCGCGACACATGCCTACCTACTGCACGAGCCTGACGGCACCCCGCTGCGTGATGGGCAGGAACTGTGGGCGGACAAGGAATTTCACGTTTCGCCGTTCAACGAGATCACCGGTGGCTACCGCTTCCGCTTTTACCTCGACCGGCCAGTACCCTTGGCCCGCATCGATTACGACGACGCCGAGGGCGAACTGCTGCTTACTTCCATTTCCGGCAAGCCGCGGACCTGGGGTGCCGCGGCGCTGCTCGGCGCCTTCCTGCGCATGCCGTTCCTGACCGCCGGCGTGATCGTCCGCATCCACTGGCAGGCCCTGAAACTCTGGCTAAAAGGGGTGCCTTTCCGTGGTGCCCGTGCCCCCCAAGCTCTCCAGGAATCAAGCAAATGAACGACACCATGATACTTCGCGGCGGCGAACGCCTGGCCCGCGACACCCGCCTGACCTTCGAGTTGCTGGAAAAACTCCGCGGCGGCCTGCTCGAAATTCGTCTCCCCGACGGCTCTGGCGCCCTGTTCGGTGACGGTGAGCACGGCGTCACGCTGCATGTGCGCGACGAATCCCTGTTCGGCATGGTCCTGGCGCGCGGCGACATCGGGCTGGCCGAAGCTTATCTCGACGGCCTTTGGGACTCCCACGACGTCACCGGCCTGCTGACCTTGTTGGCCCGTAACCGCGAGGCGATCGGCAGGGCGGTCTATGGTTCCTGGCCCCGTCTGCTGGCGGCGCGCCTGCGGCACCGCCTCAACCGCAACAGTCGCGCCGGCAGCCGGCGTAACATCATGGCTCACTACGATCTCGGCAACGACTTCTACCGACTCTGGCTCGACCCGAGCATGAGCTACTCCGCCGCCATCTATCGCGAGGTCGATGACGGTACGCTGGCGGCGGCCCAGCGCGCCAAGTATCACCGCATCCTGCAGCGCCTGGCCGCCCGCCCGGGCGAGCGCGTGCTCGAAATTGGCTGCGGCTGGGGCGGCTTTGCCGAACTCGCCGTCGCCCAGGGCCTCGCGGTGACCGGTGTGACGCTTTCGCCGGCGCAGCTCGACTGGGCGAAGAAACACGTGCCGAACGCGGACCTGCGCCTGCAGGACTACCGTGACATCAACATCATGGAAAGTTTCGACCACGTCGTTTCCGTCGAGATGTTCGAAGCGGTCGGCGAACGCTTCTGGCCAGGCTACTTCAAAGCCGTGGCCAGCGCGCTGAAACCGGGTGGCCGGGCGGTGATCCAGAGCATTACCATCCGCGACGACCTGTTTTCCAGCTACCGCAAGGGCACCGACTTCATTCAGCAGTACATCTTCCCAGGCGGCATGCTGCCCTCGCGCAGCGCTTTCCGTGCCGCCGCGGCCAGGCAGGGGCTGGCGGTGCGCGACGAATACGCTTTCGGACTCGACTACGCACGCACCTTGGCCGAATGGCGCCACACCTTCGAAGCGAACTGGCCGGCCATTGCCCTCCAAGGCTTCGACGAAACCTTCCGCCGCCTCTGGCGGATGTACCTTTGCTATTGTGAGGCCGGCTTTCGGGCCGGAAACGTCGATGTCGTCCAATTCGAACTTGCTCATCGTTGAGCGGCTGGCACCAGGCCAGCCTGAGCACGAAGGCTACGCTCGGCCGCTGGAAATCGGCGGAAAAAACCCGCCGGCTTGCGCCGCGCGTCGTCGGATACTTCTTGCCCTGGCAGCGTTGCCGTTCGCCGTCTTCGCGCGCACCGACCCGACCGCCGGTCTTTCGCGCTGGGGCAGCGGCGAGTTCCGGCGCTTTGGCTTGCTCGTCTACGAGGCCACCCTGTGGGCTGCGGACGACCCGCAACGCCCGCCATTGGCGCTGAAGCTTACCTACCGGCGCAGCATCGCCGCGCAGGCCATCGTCGATGCAAGCGTCAAGGAGATGCGCCATCTGGGCTTCAGCGACGAAACCACGCTGCAGCGCTGGGGACAGCAGATGACCCGCCTGTTCCCCAACGTCATGCCGGGCGACCATATCCTCGGCTATTTCGCGCCCGAAGCGGCCGTCTTCTATTTCAACGACCGGCGGCTCGGCAGCATCGAAGACGCGGCTTTCGCCCGCGCTTTCTTCGCGATCTGGCTTGACCCGAAGACCAGCGCCCCCGAATTGCGTGCCGCGCTGCTCAAGCGCCAGGCGGGCTGACATGCACACCGGCAAGGTTCTCGCTTACGGCCTGCTCGGCCTGCCGCTGGCCTTCGCCGCGCTACCTCTGTACGTCCATGTGCCACGCTTCTATGCCGAAACCGCCGGCCTGCCTTTGGCACTGCTCGGCTTCATCCTGCTCGCCGCCCGCCTGCTCGATGCCGGCATCGACCCCTGGCTCGGCTGGCTGGCGGATCGCGTCTCGCGGCCGCGCATGGTGGCGATCGCGCTGCTGCCGTTTGGCATCGGCTTCATTGCTCTGCTCAACCCGCCGGCCGACTATCCGGCTCCCTGGCTGCTAGGCTCTCTGGCCTTGACCTACTTCGGCTTTTCCGCCGCCACCGTCGCCTATCAGGCGTGGGGCGCCGACATCGGACGCGACGTCGGTCAGCGCACCCGGTTGACAGCCGCCCGCGAGGGCTTCGGCCTGCTCGGCGTGGTACTTGCCGCCGCCCTGCCAGGTTTGCTGGCCAGCCGCCTCGACGACGGCATCGCCCGCCTGAGCTGGGTACTGCCGCCCTTGCTGCTGATCTCCGCGGCGACCACCTTTTCCTGGGTCGCCGCCGGTACTCCCCTCGCGCAACCTGTCAGCCAACCGCTGCTGCCAAGCCTGCGTCGCGTTTTCGCCGACCCGGCCTTCCGCCGCCTCCTTCTGGTCTTCGTGGCAAACGGCATTGCCGCTGCCCTGCCGGCCACGCTGTTCCTGTTTTTCGTGGCCGATGTGCTGCGCTTGAGCGAGGCAAGCGGTGCCCTGCTGGCCCTCTATTTCGTCGCCGGCGCCGCCTCGTTGCCGCTCTGGGTCCATTGTGCGACGCGCTACGGCCGGGTCGCCGCCTGGCTCGGGGCGATGGGCTTGTCGATCGTCGCCTTTGCCGGCGCCAGCCTGCTCGGCCCCGGCGACCTCGGACCCTTCGCGGCCATCTGCCTCGCCTCCGGTGTTGCACTCGGCGCCGATCTTGCGCTACCGGCGGCCATCGCGGCTGACCTCGGCGAGCGGCAGGGGCAGGCGGGCGCCTGCTTCGGCGTTTGGAACTTTGTCGCCAAACTCAACCTGGCGCTGGCCGCAGGGCTTTCCCTGCCCTTGCTCGGCAGCCTCGGCTACGTCCCCGGCAGCGGCCATGGGCTGCTGGCGCTGACCGTCGCTTATGCCCTTCTGCCGCTCGCTTTCAAGTCGCTGGCCGGCCTGTTGCTCTGGCGCTGGCGCCATTCCCTGGAGATCCTGCGATGAAACTCTTGTTCGCCGCCGCTTTCGCACTGGGCATTGCTGGTTGTGCCGCCATCGAGGTCGATCGATACCGATCGGAACAACCGGCGCTCGACCTGAAAGCGTATATGAACGGCACGCTCGACGCCTGGGGCATGTTCCAGAGTCGCTCGGGCGAAGTGACGAAGCGCTTCCACGTGCTCATCGATGCGCGCTGGGAAGGCGACACAGGCACCCTCGACGAGCATTTCCGATGGTCTGACGGCAGCACGTCGCGCCGGGTATGGACGTTGACCCGGCAGGCCGACGGCAGCTTTCGCGGCAAGGCCGACGATGTGGTCGGCGAGGCCGTCGGCGAAGTCTCGGGCAACGCCTTGCGTTGGCGCTACGTACTCGCCTTGCCGGTCAATGGCAAGGTCTATCACGTCGATTTCGACGACTGGATGTTCCTGATGGACGACAAGGTGATGATGAACCGATCCGCCATGTCCAAATGGGGCTTTCATTTGGGCGAAGTCACGCTGACCTTCGTCAAGCGATGAACCCGACCTTCACCGACTGGACGGGAAAGCGCGTCTGGCTGATCGGCGCCTCGAGCGGCATAGGCGCAGCGCTGGCCAGCGAACTGGCCAGACGTGGCGCACGACTGGTGCTCTCGGCGCGCAACGCGGCAAAGCTGCAGGAGCAGGCGCCCGCCGGTGCCCTGCCGATGCGCTGCGACGTGACCGACACGGACAGCCTGGCCGCTGCCCACGCGACCGTGCTGGCGACCTGGGGCGGCATCGACCTCGTGGTCTACCTGGCCGGAGACTACGTTCCGATGCGCGTCGCCAATTTCGATCTGGCCGTCGCCGAGCGGGTCATCAAGGTAAACTTCACGGCAGCCCTGCGCGTCGCCGCCGCCGTCCTGCCCGACCTGAAGCCGGGCGGCGGCATCGCTTTCGTGGCCAGCGTCGCCGGCTATCGCGGCCTGCCCAAGGCATTGTGCTACGGCCCAGGCAAGGCGGCACTGATCCACTTTGCCGAGGTCCTGCACCTCGATCTCGCACCGAAGGGAATCGGCGTCTGGGTGATCAACCCCGGCTTCGTCGCCACGCCGCTCACCGCCCAAAACGATTTCGCCATGCCGTGCCTGCTGACGCCCGAACAGGCGGCAACGGCTATAGTCGATGGCTTCAGATCGGCAAACTTCGAAATCCATTTCCCGAAGCGCTTCACCTGCCTGATGAAACTGTTGGCATGGCTACCCTATGGCTGGTATTTCCCACTCATCCGCCGCTTGACCGGAGGCTGACATGAGCATCGACGCTCTGGTCCGTTTCTACGAAACCCTGAGTCCGGCGGATGTCGCTCGCTTTCCTGAGTTCTACGCCGAAAATGCCTGGTTCAAGGATCCGTTCAACGAAGTGAGCGGTGTGCATGCCATCCAGAGCATTTTCGGCCACATGTTCCGCCAGGTCAGCAACCCGTTTTTCGTCATAGGCGAGCGGATCGTCGACAAGCACGGCGCGATGCTGGTGTGGACCTTTCATTTCGGCCTCCGACCGTGGTGCAGCGAGCCACTGGTTATACGCGGCGTCTCGCATCTGAAATTCGACCCCGATGGCAAGGTCAACTACCATCGCGACTACTGGGATACCGCCGAAGAGCTGTACACGAAGCTTCCTGGCATCGGCCTGCTGATGCGAAGCCTGAGCAAGGCACTGGGCAGCGGCAACGCGGGTTAGCCGCCTATCGAACTTAGTAGAGTCGAGATGTGGCGCGCTGGCGGTAGGCTCAGCTTGTCTGTTTCCGTCCCTTTCGTCTGACGGTGCCCAAGTAGCTTGGTCATAGCCCCGTTTCCACATCCCGCTCATCGAACCGGACGTGCGGATTTTCCGCATCCGCCTCTCGGACAAGACGTCACGCTTTCGCCCACGGAAGGTCGTGCGTTCTTTTCGGCAAATTGACCAGCTTCAACTTTTCGTAGAAATACCGGTCGGGGTAGCATCGTTCCCCCTTGCCCAGAACCTTGTGTTTCGCACACAACCACCGGCGGAGCCGTGTGAGCACATGGGCGTTGATCGCTCGATAGGCCGGGCTGACTGGACCCATGTTGAAGTAATTCGCCCAGCCAGTTAGTTTCCGGTTCAAGCGTCCCACGACATACTCGGCGTCCAGCAATATTCGGCGGCGGTCGGTTTCCTGGATGATGCTGTCCACCATGCGTTTGATGCTCTTCCGCGAGGGCCGGGCGCTGATATAGGCGCGCCCATTCTTCTGGTTGTAGCACCGCCCGAAGGTGTAACCCAGGAAGTCAAACCGCTCTTGCGGTATTGTTGGTCTTGAACCAAGGCCCCTTTCCTCCATCGGCATTACCCGGCTTCACCGATACTACGGGCCTCTCCGCCACCCCACCTCGCCCGGCCTGTCCCTCGCGGGCCTCCGGTTGGTCTTGCGCTTGACCACGGGATGGGGCTTCCCGTGTTGCGTCTGCCTTCCTCTTCCACACATGCCGTCACCATTACCCCGGCGGAACCACAGACGGCATTTCGCTCGCATTCGCCTGTAACAACGGCCTTCCCCGCTTCCCGGCGAGTCGGCTTCCGCATTATCACTTTCGAGGCCTGCTCGATATTCATTCACATTACGGCCTGCATGGTCGCCAAGTTCCTTACAGAACCCTCTACACCAGAGGCTTCAGCCGCTTCGTTGCCTCCACGACTGCTCCAGTTGCTACCGGCCGGAGCGAAAGTTGCCGGGCGAGTTTCGCACCCGCTGGAAGACAGCGCCTTGACACGGCGCACGGAAAGTGCTGATTCAATTTTTTTCACCACAGCTTGCCGGCTTCGAAGTCGTTGAGGATGCCGGTGAGTTGTGTGGTAAGCGTTCGGGCAAGGCGCGTCGCACGTCGTCGAGCCGGCCCCGGCGGAACTGCTCGGTTTTGTATAAGATTCATGTGATTGCCCTGAAGCCGAGGCGGCCTACAGAGTAAAGTGAACGAGCCTGTGATATGATGATATTGTGATTATGGCGGTGGTGCGGTCAGCGCTTCGCTTTTCGCAGACACCGTCACGGTAGGCAGAATTGGCTGTTCCGTAGGAGGTGAAAAGATGACGGGCGTTGTACCGAAAACTCCGTTGCCCGGGTCATGGAATCACTCCAGCGACGACAGGTTCATCGATTACTACGAACGACAGAGCCTGTCCAGCGAAAAAATCGCACGCTTTACGCTGGTCCGCGACAAGGCTATTGCGCTTCTCGGTGCCGGACACGGGTGCACGGAGCAACTCGATGTGGTGGACATCGGGTGTGGCTCGGGCACGCAATGTCGGCTATGGGCTCGGCAAGGACACCGGGTACGTGGACTGGATGTGAGTGCCCCCTTGATTGAACTGGCCCGCCAAAGGGCAAAGGCGGAACAACTCGATGTCCAGTTCGATGTCGGGTCAGCCACTGAGCTGCCGTACGCAGGCGAATCGGCAGATGTCTGCCTGCTGCCCGAACTGCTTGAGCACGTCGCCGACTGGCAAAGCTGCCTGAACGAAGCGATACGAATTCTGAGACCGGGCGGCCTGCTCTACCTTAGCACCACCAACTGGCTATGTCCGATCCAAGAGGAGTTCCAGTTGCCCTTGTATAGTTGGTACCCCGGCTTGTTGAAGCGAAGATTCGAGCGCCTCGCCATGAGCACACGCCCCGAACTGGCCAACCACGCGAAGTACCCAGCGGTGAACTGGTTCACCTTCTATTCCCTCGCCGCCTATCTGAAACGCCGCGGCTTTCGCTGCCTGGACCGCTTCGATCTCGTCGACACCTCGACGATTGGGGCGCTGCAACGGTTCGCCATCGGCGCGCTGCGGGCGATACCGCCGCTACGCTTTGCTGGGCACGTATTCACCCCGTGGACGGTAGTTTTTGCCCTGAAAGAGCAGTAGAGCACGATCACGAGTGCAATTCGGCTCCGCACAACCAGGCTATCGGACTTCCAGCGACGAAGTAACGCGCCATGCCCGACGTACATGTTCAAGTTCAGGGGTGCGTCGCTTGCGGCGCGTCCCGCTGGAGCAGCCCTCCTGGGTTGAGGCCAGAGCTTGGGGCTCCCACGCGAAGAAGCGCTAGGCGCTTCGGCTCGACGCGGTAGAACACCACACACGAAAACCGCGAAGCAATGGCACGCCCTACCTTGCCGTGTAGGTTGGAAGGCACTCGCCGATCATCGGCCTTCAGTCCGGAAAACAGGCAAACGGCAGCAGGCGAACAGCCACCCATCGACTGGGCGCCCCCACCCTACCCACCCTGACGGAGCCGACCAAGCATCACGTGCTGGCATGAATCGACGGCCTGTTGGATGGCGCCGCTTTCACCTGGGGGCAGGTCGAAGGCACCGCCTGGCAGCAAGGAAAGCTTTGAGGCGGATTTCCTGGCGCACTACCGCCACCGGGTCGCGCCCGAGCGCTAGTGCGCGCTGGCGGCGATCAAGCCGTGCCGAGTGCCGATCAGCCTCAAGAGGCAGGTCAAGAGCGCAGGACTCTTGTCATGCTAGCGACCCGCACCAGCGATGGCGGAGCAAACGACTGGCCAAATCAGGGGCGGTGAGCTGTCCCACCGCAATGCCTTGGCCAGGGTCTTCCGGGCGAGGATCCGGGCGGCGGCCTCCCGGTGGCTATCCGACGACGCAGGTGGAGCGCCAATCGGTGGACCGTGGCGAACCGGCCCTCATCCATCTCGGGTGCCACTTGTCGCGCAAAACGCCATTCGGGAGAGCGACATCGCCGCCTGTCATGACGGCCGATCGGCTAGCCCCATCGCATGCCAGGAAGGCGAGGATGGAATGGCGGACCGTGTCCGGCGCGGGTTTTCCGTAGCGCGTCCCGCGGCGTGTACTGCCGAAAGGATATCGGCGCGCGCGTTCCGTCGAGCTTCTCGGAGCCAGGGGCGGTCCCGGCCGCCAGCCGGCGATGTGCTGAAAACTGTTCGTTGGACTGTCGCTCGTCAGCCGGCGACAACGCAGTCCGACTGAGCAGAGAGTTCCTCCAACATGCCAAATCGCCCACCAAGAGGCGTGCTCCGGTATAATCCCGCCGCTTGCCAGTAGCCAAGCGGGAGGGCCTCATGTCCGTCCCGCTTTTGCGCATCTGAGGCCCGGACGGCGGCGCATTCGCCAGCCGCACCAACAGGAGTTTTTCGTGTCCTTGTTACCCACTCTTCCGCCCGCCATCCTCGCCCTGGCCGACGGTACGGTTTTTCGTGGCCAGACGATAGGCGCCGAAGGGAGCAGCAGCGGCGAAGTCGTTTTCAATACGGCGATGACGGGCTACCAGGAGATCCTCACCGATCCCTCGTATTGCCGCCAGATCGTCACGCTGACCTGCCCGCACATCGGCAACGTGGGCTGCAACTCAGAGGATTTCGAATCCCGTGGCAACTTTGCCGCCGGTCTGGTGATCCGCGATCTGCCAGTTCGCGCGGCCAACTGGCGTTTGCAGGAGACCCTCGCCAGCTACCTCAAAAAACACGGCATCGTGGCTATCGCCGGTATCGACACGCGCCAACTGACGCGAATCCTCCGGGAAAAGGGAGCCCAGGCCGGGTGCCTGATGGCGGGTGAGGTCGATGACGAGCAGGCAATCGCCGAAGCGCGCGCCTTTCCCGGTCTCGCCGGCATGGATTTGGCCAAAGTCGTCAGCATCGGCGCACCCTACCAGTGGACGGCGGGCCAGTGGTCGCCGAACGGCGATCTGGCACCCCCCGCCATTCAATGGCATGTCGTGGCCTACGATTTCGGTGTCAAGCACAACATCCTGCGCCTGCTGGCGTCGCGCGGCTGCAGGATCACCGTCGTTGCGGCGCAGACCAGCGCCGCCGAGGTCATCCAGCTTAATCCCGATGGCGTCTTTTTGTCGAATGGTCCCGGTGATCCTGAACCCTGTGATTACGCCATCGCGGCGATACGCGAGATCCTGGCCGCCGGGATCCCCACCTTCGGCATCTGCCTGGGGCACCAACTCCTGGCGCTGGCATCCGGCGCCCGCACGCTGAAGATGAAGTTCGGCCACCACGGCGCCAATCACCCGGTCAAGGATCTGCACACCGGCCAGGTTCTGATCACCAGCCAGAACCACGGCTTTGCGGTCGACAGCAGCACCTTGCCCGACGAACTGCTGGCAACACACATTTCGCTGTTCGACGGCTCTCTACAGGGTATCGCTCGCCGCGACGTGCCTGCCTTCTCGTTTCAGGGCCACCCGGAAGCCAGCCCGGGCCCGCACGACATCGCCTATCTGTTCGATCGTTTCATCAGGATGATGCAGGACAAGAAGCCACACCATGCCTAAGCGCGCAGACATCAAGAGCATCCTCATCATCGGCGCTGGACCGATCGTCATCGGCCAGGCCTGCGAATTCGACTACTCGGGAGCGCAGGCCTGTAAAGCGCTGCGCGAGGAGGGTTTCCGGGTCATCTTGGTGAACTCCAATCCGGCAACGATCATGACCGATCCAGAGATGGCGGACGTGACCTACATCGAGCCGATCACCTGGCGAGTCGTCGAGAAAATCATCGACCGGGAACGTCCCGACGCCCTGCTGCCAACCATGGGCGGACAAACTGCGCTCAACTGCGCGCTCGACCTGGCGCGGCATGGCGTCCTGGAGCGTTTCGGCGTCGAGATGATCGGCGCCACCCGGCAGGCGATCGACAAGGCCGAAGACCGCGAAAAGTTCAAGACCGCAATGACCAGCATCGGCTTGGCGTCGGCGCGCTCGGCTGTCGCGCACTCGATGGAGGAAGCGCTGCAGGTGCAGGCGATGATCGGCTATCCGGCGATCATTCGGCCCTCATTCACGATGGGCGGTTCGGGTGGTGGCATTGCCTACAATCAGGAAGAGTTCGTCGACATCTGCAAGCGGGGGCTCGAAGCCAGCCCAACCCGAGAACTGCTGATCGAAGAATCGCTGATTGGCTGGAAAGAATTCGAGATGGAGGTGGTACGGGACCGGAACGATAACTGCATCATCGTCTGTTCGATCGAAAACCTCGACCCGATGGGCGTCCATACCGGTGACTCGATCACCGTCGCCCCGGCCCAGACCTTGACGGACAAGGAATACCAGCTCATGCGCAATGCCGCTGTCGCGGTCTTGCGCGAGATCGGTGTCGATACCGGCGGGTCGAACGTGCAGTTCGCGATTTGCCCGACCGACGGACGGATGATCGTCATCGAGATGAACCCGCGCGTTTCACGCTCGTCGGCACTGGCTTCGAAAGCGACCGGTTTCCCAATTGCCAAAGTGGCGGCGAAACTGGCCGTCGGCTATACGCTCGACGAACTGGCCAACGAAATCACTGGCGGCAAGACGCCCGCGTCGTTCGAACCGTCGATCGACTACGTCGTCACCAAAGTGCCACGTTTCGCCTTCGAGAAGTTTCCCGAGGCCGATTCCCGGCTGACCACGCAGATGAAATCCGTGGGCGAGGTGATGGCCATCGGGCGGACTTTCCAGGAATCGCTGCAGAAAGCTTTGCGCGGCCTGGAGGTCGGTGTCGATGGCTTCGACGAGCGTAGCGTCGACCGTGAAGAGATCGAGACGGCACTCAGCGAGGCGCGTCCGGAACGAATCTGGTACATCGCCGACGCCTTCCGCATCGGCCTGCACCTAGACGAAATTCAGCGCCTGACCGGGATCGACCCGTGGTTCCTGGCACAAATCGAAGACCTCTACACGAAAGCCGAGCGCATCCGCAGCCGGCCACTCGCCTCGCTGTCGCGCGACGAGATACGGCACCTGAAGCGCGCCGGCTTCTCCGACAGGCGACTGGCGACGCTGATGCGAACGACGCAGACGGCGGTCCGCGAGCGTCGTCACGAGTTGGGCGTGCGACCGGTCTACAAGCGCGTCGACACCTGCGCCGCCGAGTTCGCGACCGATACCGCCTATCTGTACTCGACCTACGAGGACGAGTGCGAGGCAAAGCCGAGTGACCGGCAGAAGATCATGGTGCTCGGTGGCGGCCCGAACCGGATCGGCCAAGGCATCGAGTTCGACTACTGCTGCGTGCATGCGGCCTTGGCGATGCGCGAAGACGGCTACGAAACCATCATGGTCAACTGCAATCCGGAGACGGTATCCACGGATTACGACACCTCGGACCGCCTGTACTTCGAACCGCTGACGCTCGAGGACGTTCTCGAGATCGTCGCCGTCGAGAAACCACTCGGCGTCATCGTCCAGTACGGCGGCCAGACCCCGCTCAAGCTGGCGCGCGACCTCGAAGCCAACGGGGTAGCGATCATCGGAACCAGCCCGGACATGATCGACGCCGCGGAGGACCGCGAGCGATTTCAGAAGCTGCTGCGTGATCTGGGTCTCAGGCAACCAGCCAACCGGACGGCACGCAACGAAGCCGAGGCACTTCGCCTGGCGGCCGAAATCGGCTATCCGCTGGTCGTTCGACCATCGTACGTCCTCGGCGGTCGGGCCATGGAGATCGTTCATGACCCGCGCGACCTCGAACGCTATATGCGTGAGGCGGTCAAGGTCTCGAACGATTCGCCGGTCCTGCTCGACCGTTTTCTGAACGACGCGATCGAGGTGGACGTCGATGCGCTCTGCGACGGCGAAGACGTACTGATCGGCGGCGTCATGGAACACATCGAGCAGGCCGGAGTACATTCGGGCGATTCGGCGTGCTCGTTGCCACCCTACTCGCTGTCGGCTGAACTGCAGGACGAACTGCGCCGGCAGACCCGGCTGATGGCCAGAGGATTGCAGGTTTGCGGCTTGATGAACGTGCAGTTTGCCATCCAGGGCGGCGTGGTTTTCGTCCTGGAAGTGAACCCGCGGGCGTCGCGCACTGTTCCCTTCGTCTCGAAGGCCACCGGTTTGCCACTGGCGAAGATCGCTGCCCGCTGCATGGTCGGCAAATCGCTCGCCAATCAGGGCTTCGCCAGGGAAGTGATTCCGCACTATTTCTCGGTCAAGGAAGCCGTTTTTCCCTTCGCCAAGTTCCGCGGCGTCGATACCATCCTCGGCCCGGAAATGAAATCGACCGGCGAGGTAATGGGTATCGGACTCAGTTTCTCCGAGGCCTTCGTCAAGAGCCAGATGGCGGCCAGCGTACGCTTGCCCACTTCCGGTCAGGTCTTCATCAGCGTCAAGGAATCGGACAAGCCGAAAGCCGTGTCGATCGCCCGAGATCTGCGAGCCGCCGGCTTCACGCTGCTCGCGACCAGGGGCACGGCCGCGGCGATCGCCGCGGCCGGTGTTGCGGTGACTGTGGTAAACAAAGTAACCGAAGGCCGGCCGCACGTCGTCGATATGATCAAGAACCACGAGATCGTCCTGATCGTCAACACAGTTGATGAGAAGCGCAAGGCAATCAGCGATTCCCGCTCCATCCGCACCTCCGGACTGGCGGCGCGGGTGACCATCTACACGACGATCTGGGGCGCCGAAGCCGCGACGGCCGGGATCCGGAACCGTGGCGAACTCGTTGTCTATCCGCTGCAGGACTTGCACGCGCAACTGCACTGACTAACCTAACCCAAGACCGTCGCCGCTTCCCGCCGGGGCGACGCTTCCTTGCTGGCCGCGAATGTTATGAGCAAGACACCTCTGACCGTCAAAGGGGCGGAAAAACTCCGCGCCGAACTGCATCACTTGAAGACCGTCGAGCGCCCGCGTGCGATCGCGGCTATCGCCGAAGCGCGTTCGCACGGCGACCTCTCGGAGAACGCCGAGTACGATGCCGCCAAGGAAAGGCAGGGCTTTATCGAAGGCCGCATCAAGGAAGTCGAAAGCAAGCTGGCCAATGCTCAGATCATCGATCCGAGACTGCTGGACGCCGATGGGCGCTGCGTTTTCGGAGCTACGCTTGATCTCGAGGATCAGGAATCCGGTACCCGAGTCAGCTATCAGATCGTCGGCGAGGACGAAGCCGACATCAAGGCCGGAAAGATCTCGATCAATTCGCCGATCGCCCGCGCACTGATCGGCAAATTCGCCGGTGACGTCGCCGAAGTCCAGGCGCCGGGCGGCTTACGCGAATACGAAGTACTTGACGTACGTTACGAGTAGCCATGCGGCGCTTCGCTGACGCACTGTACGATGTGGCGCTGACGCTGTGGGTCGGGGGGTTGTGGACCATCGGCTATCTCGTTGCGCCAAAGCTGTTCGTCGCGCTGGGCAGCGATCGTTCGCTGGCTGGCGCGCTCGCCGGGCAGTTGTTCGATCTGATCGGCTGGCTCGGACTGGGATGCGGAACCTACCTGCTGTTGTTCATGATCCTGCGCGCCGGCACGGCTGCCCTACGCCGCTGGAACTTCTGGCTGGTTCTGCTGATGCTGCTGCTCGGCGCCGTCAGCCTGTTCGGCATTCAGCCGCTGCTGGCGCAGCTGAAGTCCGACGCCCTGCCACGCGAAGTGATGGAGAGTGTGCTGCGCAACCGCTTTGCCACCTGGCACGGCGTATCGAGCATTCTCTACCTCGTCCAGAGCCTGCTCGGCCTGCTGCTGGTCGTCGGCCAGCGGCGGGGCGGCAAGTAGGTGCGCCTCCTTCCTGGTTCAAAGCGCGCCGGACGACTTGCGACAGAGGTTTCAGTAGGCGGCCTCGCCCTGGAACCGACGTTTGCCACGCCGCGGCTCAACCTGCCTGACCCGAGGTTTGGCGGCTTTTTCCTGGCCCTCGGGCAGCGGGCGCCAAATCACCAGCAAGCGGCCGATATGCTGAACCGGCGCCGCTTGCAGGCGCTCACAGAGCGTGCCGAGAAACTGCTCGCGGAGCTGCCGGTCGCCGTGATGGATACGGATCTTGATCAACTGGTGACACAACAGGCGGCTGTCGATCTCCTTGACCACCGATTCGGAAAGGCCACCGAAACTGATCGAAGCGACGGGTTGCAGGGCGTGGGCACGGGCGCGCAGAACGCGGCGCTGGTCGGAACTGAGAGAGAGCATGCAAAGCACCCTTTTTCTTGAAGAACGCATTCTAGCGGGTTCACCCGGATGAAACGAAGCCGAACGAGCCCAGCCTGGTTGCGCGAGCATGTCAACGACGCTTACGTGCAACGTGCCCGCAGCGAAGGCTATCGCTCACGCGCCGCGTACAAGCTGATGGAGATCGACGACAAGGATCGCCTGATCCGTGCCGGCGACATCGTCGTCGACCTCGGCGCGAGCCCTGGCGGATGGTCGCAGGTGGTCGCCAAGCGACTGCAGGGCCGTGGACACGTCATCGCCGTCGACCGGCTGGCCATGGAGCCCCTGCCGGGCGTCAGCTTCCTGCAAGGAGATTTTCGTGAGCAGTCCTTCCTGCTCCACCTGGAAAACCTGCTGGCCGGTGCCGAGGTAGGGCTTGTTCTTTCCGACATGTCACCCAATATCTCTGGCATCTCGGTCAGCGACCAGGCGCGGGCCGTGCATCTGGCGGAGTTGGGTCTGGAGTTCGCCTGCAACTGGCTGAAACCGGACGGTGCGTTCCTGGTCAAATTGTTTCAGGGACATGGGTTCGAAGGATTTCTCGAAGCGATGCGAACGAGCTTCAAGTCCGTAGTCTTGCGCAAGCCGGCGGCATCACGCGACCGCAGCCCTGAGGTCTATTTGCTCGCCAAGGCCTTGAAAACCCGATCCGCCAATCGGCATCCTGTTTGATTCGGCAGGCGAAAATCGGTTTAGAATGGTAAATTCTTGGAAGACGGTCAGGCTAACGCTAGCTGCCCGCGCCGGACAACGTGGAAGAAGAGGTAAGGCATTGAATAACATGTTCAAGAATCTGGCCGTTTGGCTGGTTATCGGCCTCGTCCTGATGACCGTTTTCAACCAGTTCAATACGCGCCAGGTCGCCCAGTCTTCGATGGAGTACTCGCAATTCATCGAAGAAGTGAGCAAGGGAACGATTGCCAAGGTCGTGATCGAAGGGCGCGTGCTCAAAGCCACGACGACCGACGGCCGCAAGCTGACCAGCTACGCGCCTCCTGACCTGTGGATGGTGTCCGATCTGCTGAAGCACGGCGTCAAGATCGAGGCCAAGCCGGAAGAAGAGCAATCGTTCCTGATGAGCATCTTCGTCAGTTGGTTCCCGATGCTGTTGCTGATCGGCGTGTGGGTTTTTTTCATGCGCCAGATGCAGGGCGGCGGCCGCGGCGGCGCTTTCTCCTTCGGCAAGAGCAAGGCGCGTCTGCTTGACGAGTCGACCAATACGATCACCTTTGCCGATGTTGCCGGTTGCGACGAGGCGAAGGAAGAAGTTTCCGAACTGGTCGATTTTCTGCGCGATCCCTCCAAGTTCCAGAAGCTGGGGGGACGCATCCCGAAAGGCGTCCTGCTCGTCGGCAATCCGGGAACCGGCAAGACGCTGCTTGCCAAGGCCATCGCTGGCGAAGCCAAAGTGCCTTTCTTTTCGATCTCCGGGTCGGACTTCGTCGAAATGTTCGTCGGGGTTGGCGCCGCACGCGTGCGCGACATGTTCGAGAACGCGAAGAAACACGCGCCCTGCATCATCTTCATCGACGAACTCGACGCCGTCGGTCGTCAGCGTGGGGCGGGTCTTGGCGGCGGCAACGATGAACGTGAGCAGACGCTGAACCAGATGCTGGTCGAAATGGATGGCTTTGAAGGCAGCGTCGGCGTCATCGTCATCGCCGCCACCAACCGTCCCGACGTACTCGACCCGGCGCTCATGCGCCCCGGCCGTTTCGACCGCCAGGTCGTCGTGCCGCTACCCGACATCCGTGGCCGCGAGCAGATTCTCGCTGTCCACATGCGCAAGGTACCGCTGTCACCTGACGTCAAGGCAGACATCATCGCGCGCGGCACACCAGGTTTTTCGGGCGCCGACCTCGCCAACCTGGTCAACGAGGCCGCACTGTTTGCCGCCCGGGGTAACAAACGCCTGGTGGACATGGAGGATTTCGAGAAAGCCAAGGACAAGATCATGATGGGTGCCGAGCGGCGCAGCATGGTCATGAACGAGGACGAACGTCGGAATACGGCTTACCACGAGTCGGGGCATGCGGTGGTTGCCAAGCTGATGCCGAAATCCGATCCGGTGCACAAGGTAACGATCATTCCGCGCGGCCGGGCGCTTGGACTGACGATGCAGTTGCCCGAAGAGGATAGGTATGCGTACGATCGTGTCTATCTGATGAGTCGGATTGCTGTGCTCTTTGGCGGTCGTATCGCCGAAGAATTGTTCATGAATCAGATGACGACCGGCGCGTCGAACGACTTCGAGCGCGCCACGCAAATGGCGCGTGACATGGTCACCCGCTACGGCATGTCCGACGCTCTCGGCCCGATGGTGTATGGCGAAAACGAGGGAGAGGTTTTCCTTGGCCGCTCGGTGACAACGCACAAGAACATGTCTGAAGCGACGATGGAGAAGGTGGACGCAGAGATCCGCCGGATCATCGACGAACAGTACGCGCTGGCGCGCCGACTGCTCGAAGAGAACCGCGACAGGGTCGAGGCGATGGCTGCCGCACTGCTTGAATTGGAAACGATAGACAGCGACCAGATCGACGACATCATGGCCGGCAAGCCCCCGCGGCCACCCAAGCAGACGCCGTCGAAACCGTCGAGCAGAACCGACAACAACACGCCGGATGCGGCGCCGAGCGCAACGGCTCCGGCCTGAGCTAGACCCTTTCGAGCAGCGCGCGGCGAGGTGTCCGACATCAGTCCCGGCGCGGCAGGAGAGGCCGGCCGGAGCTTGCGTTGCGGAGCGTTTGAGCTCACCCTGAAGCGCCCGCTGATCATGGGCATTGTCAATCTGACGCCGGATTCCTTTTCCGGCGACGGTCTGGCGGCAAGCGTCCGACAGGCTGTCGCGTACGCGCGCAAGCAGATCGAGGCCGGCGCCGATCTGATCGACCTCGGCGCCGAATCGTCCCGGCCGGGTGCTGCTCCGACGCCGGTCGACGAGGAACTGCGACGCATCCTTCCGGTACTCGACGCGCTTGCTGGCTGCGGCGTGCCGGTTTCGGTTGATACCTACAAGCCGGAAGTCATGCGTGCGGTGCTGGCACGCGGAGCTTCGATGATCAACGATATCCGCGCACTGCGCATACCCGGCGCGATCACCGCGGTGGCCGACAGCGATTGCGCGGTCTGCCTGATGCACATGCGGGGTGACCCCTCGAACATGCAGGACAACCCGGTGTACACCGATGTCGTCGACGAGGTCCGCTCCTTCCTCCAAGCTCGTGTAGCCATCGCGACGGCAGCAGGAATCGGAGCTGATCGCCTGCTACTCGATCCCGGTTTCGGCTTCGGCAAGACGCTGGCACACAATCTCGAGCTTCTGCGCCGTTTCGCGGAGTTGCCTTTTGCCGGCCTGCCGATGCTGGCCGGCATGTCGCGCAAGTCGATGCTCGGTGCGATCACCTCCCGTCCGGTCGACCACCGACTGGCCGCCAGCCTCGCGGCCGCCCTGTTGGCGATACAACGTGGCGCCCAAGTGGTCCGCGTTCATGATGTCGCCGAGACACGCGATGCGCTGGCGATCCTCGCCGCGGTGGACATCGATTGAGGGCCTGTGCGTTTGTTCTCGGCGCCCTGGCGCCGGTTTGCGTAGAATGAACAACATCGGCGGACGGCCACCGGTCTACAACTCTGGGGAGTGAAGAAACGTGACGAGAAAGTATTTTGGTACCGACGGCGTGCGCGGGCGTGTCGGAGACAACCCGATCACACCGGATTTCGTGATGCGCCTCGGCCATGCGACGGGACGCGTACTGGCGGCACGCGAAGCGGCGCGTAGCCATGTCAAGGCCGGCGAACGTCCGGCGGTGCTCATCGGCAAGGACACCCGTATCTCAGGCTACATGCTCGAAGCGGCGCTCGAAGCGGGTTTTTCGGCGGCCGGCGTCGACGTCTGCCTGGTCGGGCCGATGCCGACCCCAGCCATCGCCTATCTCACGCGCGCCTTGCGCTTGCAGGCGGGAATCGTCATCTCCGCCTCGCACAATCCATACTACGATAACGGAATCAAGTTCTTCTCGGCGCGCGGCACCAAACTGCCGGATGAACTCGAGTTGGAAATCGAAGCAGCACTCGACGAACCGCTGAGCTGCGTTCCGTCGGCCGGCCTCGGCCGTGCCCGCCGGATCGACGACGCCGATGGACGTTACATCGAATTCTGCAAGAGCACGGTACCTTTCGAGCTCGACTTGCGGGGACTCAAGATCGTCGTCGATTGCGCCCACGGCGCCGCCTATCACATCGCTCCTCACGTCTTTCACGAACTGGGCGCTGACGTCAGCAGCATCGGCAGCGAACCCAACGGCCTGAACATCAATCAGGATGTTGGCGCGACGGCACCCGCGGCACTGCGTGAAGCCGTTCTGGCCCACGGCGCCGACCTCGGCATTGCCCTGGATGGCGACGCGGATCGAGTGATGATGGTTGATTCGGAGGGTAACCTATACGACGGAGATCAACTGCTGTTTGCCATTGTCCGTAGCCGCCTTCGGCAAGGCCCGGTAGCGGGTGTGGTCGGCACGCTGATGAGCAATCTGGCTCTCGAACACGCGCTTGCCGCGCTCAAGGTACCTTTCGTCCGCGCGGCGGTCGGCGACCGCTACGTGATGGAGGCGCTACGACAAAACGGCTGGCTGTATGGCGGCGAGAACTCGGGACACATTTTGTGCCTCGACCGGCACACCACCGGCGACGGCATAGTCTCGGCACTGCAGGTGCTGTCAGCACTACGTGAAAGCGAGGGAGACCTGCGGCAGTTGCTCGGAGACCTCATGCTCTATCCACAAAAGTTGATCAATGTGGCCTTGAGCAAGGGCTTTCCGTGGCAGAAAAATCCCTTGATCGCCGCCGTTCATCGTCAGGTGGAGAGTGAGTTGAATGGCTGCGGCCGGGTATTGTTGCGCGCCTCGGGTACGGAACCTCTGCTGCGCGTCATGGTGGAGGGTCAGGATCCGGTAGTCGTTTCCCGGGCAGCCGAGACGCTCGCCGGTGCCGTACGGGAGGCCGTCTCCTCGTGACGTCGGCGAGTGGCTACGACTTTGTGGGGTTCTTGCTTGATCAGGGGCGCTGGTCGTCGGCCTCGTGCTCGACCTCGTTGACGCCATATTCGCGGTCGAGATCGTTCATGTAGCGAGCGTAGCACCAGATGATGATGACGTAGATCAGCGGCGAACCTTGCGCGCCCATATAGAAACCTAGCGGAAAACCCAACAGGGTGAACCTGGCGAGATCGCGTGCGAAGTAACTGACCACAAAGGTGACGACGAACCAGATCGCGAGCAGCAAGGCGGTAATCCTGAGGTTGCGCCGCCAGTAGTCCTGATGCTTCTGGGTAAGTTTCACCCCGCCCTCCTCGCCACTGGCGAAAGCTTGCGAGCGCAACTCGTTTCGGCCGGAGCGGTACAGGCGATGATCACGAACGATCGGCTTCCGGATAGCGCACGCTTTCGACGAAGTCCTGCGTCTCCTTATCTGGTGGCTTGCCGCATAGACTGACGACGATGATCGTCAGGAAGCCGGCAGCGACGCCCCAGACCCCAGCCGAAGTCGACTGGATTCCGAGCCAGGGCTCCATGCCGATGCCGTCGATACCCAGCCACGGAATGGCGTCGAACTGGACTCGCACCATGTAATAGATGGTGACCAGCAGCCCGATCGTCATGCCGCTGACCGCACCAGCGGGAGTTGCCCGCTTCCAGAATACTCCGAGAATCAGGGCCGGGAAAAGCGCCGAGCCGGCCAGCGAGAACGCCCAAGCCACCATGAACAGGATGGTTGCTGGTTTCTGGGAAGCCACCGTCGCCGCCAGCACGGCGACCACCAGGAGCAGCGACTTGGAAACCACCAGCCGCCACTGTGTTGTGGCGTTCGGCCGGAAGACCTTGTAATACACGTCGTGCGACAAGGCACTGGCGATCGTCAACAGCAACCCGTCAGCCGTGGACAGCGCGGCCGCGAGCGCTCCGGCCGCAACCAACCCGGAAATGACATATGGCAGCCCGGCGATTTCCGGAGTGGCCAGCAGAATCACGTCTGGGTTGAGCGACAGTTCGGCGAGTTGCAGAATCCCGTCGCCATTGACATCCTCGATCGAGACCAAGCCGATCTTGCCCCAGGCGCTCACCCAGACAGGCAACTGGGCCATCGACGAACCGATCAGAGTCGAGTAGATCTCGTACTTGGCGAACACGGCGTACGCCGGTGCCGTCAGATAAAGCACCAGAATGAAGAGCAATGACCAGAACACCGAAGTACGCGCCTCACGCACGCTCGGTGTCGTGTAATAGCGCATCAGCACATGCGGCAGCGCGGCCGTGCCGACCATCAAACAGAATACGAGGGTCAGGAAATTCAGGCGCGCCGTCTCATTCACGCCGTCCCCATCTCCCGGATAAACCGTCACGTGATGCTCGGGCTCTGCGCCCCGCTGCGCCGCTTGGCGCATCAGATGCTCCCAGTAATCGCGGGCTGCGTCGCTGGTATGGGGCAACTCGCGGCGCTGACGCTCGATGGCGACGACATCTCGCATTTGCGCATTGCTGCTCTTCAGCTCGTTGATGCGGGCCGATAGCCGCTCCCTCTCTTCTTCGAGGGAGTCCGGAAGCGTCAGGATCCGCTCGTAATACTCGTCGGCACGCTGGCGAAAGAGGTGGCGCGAATCGATCTCGGCGGGGTCGTCGAAAATTTTCTCCTCCAGTGCTTGCACCTGTTGCAGCACCTGGCCATAGGTCAGTTGGGGCAGCGGAATACCCGTCACTTGGTAGGAAAGAATGGTCACCGGCACGAGATAGGCGACGATCAGGATCATGTATTGCGCGACCTGTGTCCAGGTAACGGCCCGCATGCCTCCGAGGAAGGAACACACCAGGATTCCAGCCAGGCCGACGAATACCCCGATCTCGAACTGCAGCCCGACGAAGCGACTGGTAATCAGCCCGACACCGTATATCTGAGCCACAACATAGACAAACGATGCGAGAACCGTGGCGAAAACGCCGACCAGACGTGCCGGCTTACCGCCGTAGCGGGCGGCGAGAAAGTCGGGGATGGTGTATTGCCCGAAACGACGAAGATAGGGCGCCAGCAACAGCGCAACGAGAACATAGCCGCCAGTCCAGCCCATGACGTACGCCAGCCCCTGATAGCCCGACAGATAGAGTGTACCGGCAAGCCCCATGAAGGAAGCGGAACTCATCCAGTCGGCACCGGTCGCCATTCCATTGAACACCGCCGGGATTCGCCGGCCGGCAACGTAGTACTCCGAAATGCTCGCCGTGCGCGCCAACACACCGATCGTGGCGTAGAGGAAGATGGTAAGAAACAGGAACGAATAGCCGATCCAGCGTGGCGGCATGCCGTAGCGCTCGAGGATCGCCAGCACGACGATGACGATGAAAAAGCCGGTGGTATAAAAAGCGTAGTAGCGGCGCAGTGGAGCGGAAAAAGCGGCCATCGCTTGTCGCCTAGCCGCTCTGATGCATGTGGCGGCGCGCTTTCGCGAGTTCCAGAAAACTGTTGGGGGTTTCGAAGCCCTTACGGGTGGCCCGGGCGATGGTGATCTGGAGGAGCTTGGCGGTGACAAAGGCGTCCGACACGACATGATGCCGCTGGATGCTTTCGATCGCGAAGTGGTCCAGCCAGGCGTCCAGGCACCACTGCGCGTCGTCGCTGATATCGCGAAACAGGTCGGACATCACCCATGCCAGATCAATCCATGGCTGCCGCAACTCGATGCCAAGATCCTTCGCCATCGTCCCGGCGACGATCTTTCCGGCAAACAAAGCGTGGTAGGCCACCCAAGGCGACTTGCCGGAAAAACGAAGAAAGGCCAGCATCGCGTCAGCCGGCGCCAGGCTCGCCTCGGGGCGGTCAACAAAGAAGGGCGACGCAGCGGCATTCACCCGGTCGTTCGCCAGCGATACGTAAAAAGCGTCCTTGAAGTCTATGAGCCCATCGACCACCGCCAACGCGCCGATCGAGACCAAGCGATCGGCCTTTGCGTTGACCGCCGTCGTCTCGACATCCACGACCACGTAGCGAGATCGATAGTGCGAACGCTTCAAGTCCGCCGGCGGCAACTCGTTCCAGTCCGCAAGCAAACGCTGCTGGCTGGAACTCAGTTCCCCGATGAAGCGCTCCTGGCCAGCCAACAGTCTGGAATACCACGCCATGATCAGAGCTGATAGTCGAGTTTCAGGCGCGCCTGCAGCTTGCGCGCCTGTCGGAAGGCTTCTTTGAGAACGCGCCGCTCGATCTCGTTCAGTTCGTCCGGCTTGACGAGGTTGTCCCCCGGTCTGCCATGCTCCTGCTCGAAATGCTGGTGCCGCAGGCGCAGGAGCTGGAGGAAATTGAAGCCCTCGATGCTCGCTGCAAGATCATCCGGACGGATATGCATCAAACCACCGGCTCGCTTGAGACGGGAAACCGTGTTGGTAGCCTCGACCTGGCGTGCCAGGGCGAAAACCCGTGCGGCGTCGGTAAACAGGCGGACGCCGTACTTCTTGAGATCGATCGTTCCCGGGTGCTCGGGGTCGGCATCGGTCACGAAGTCCCGGATCCTGCCAAGCGGCGGCGCCACACTGAGTGCATTCTGGGCCAGCATGCGTAAAAAAAGCGGATTCCCCTGCGCCTGCCTGAAGAGCGACAAACGCAAGCGATGAGCCAAGTTGAACTTGCCGTAAAGCGGCCGAAAATCGAAAAATATGGTCGCGTTCAACAAGGCCTGTGGCTCCGGCTCGCGTACCCAACACGCAAAGCGTTCATCCCACTCTTCAAGCGTCAGGCAGAGCTCCGGGTTGCTGGCCATGATGTTTCCCTTACACAGCGGGAAACCACACTTGTCCAGATCATCGTTGACATCTCTGGCAAACTCGAGAAAACGCAACTGCGTTTGCTCGCGATCCATGATGTCGGTCAACAGGTAAACGATTCCGTTATCCTGATCGGTGGTGAAGGTCTGCTCATCGCGCCCTTCCGAACCGAAGGACAGCCAGGCCCAGTCGATGCCGTAAAGGTCGTGGCGGTCGAGATTGAGTTCGATGACGCGACGAGTCACCGTATCGTTGAGTGTGGAAATGAACTGTGTCATCTCTTGTCCGCCGACGCCTTCGGCAAGCATCGTCAGTGACAGCTGGCGGACGTCGTTACGCGCGTGCTGCAGGACTTCGATGCTCGCCGCCGAGTCGATCGCGTGCCGGATCTGGCGCAGACCGGCACCCTGAAGCTTGAACAGATCACGCTCCGAAACCACTCCCTGCAGGCAGCCACCCTCGTCTACCGCCAACACATGCCGGACCGCGTGCATGGCCATGGCCAACGCCGCGTCGTGTGCGTTGGCGGCGAGCGGCAGGGTCAGCGGCGCCGGCGACATCACGCTGGCAATCGGTTGATCGAGCGAAGCCCCCGGTAACACGATGCGCTTCAGGACATCGGACAGGGTAAAAATACCGATCGGCTGTTGTCCGGCATCGACGACGATCATCGAACCGAGGTGACGTGCGGCCATCAGCTCGACCACTTGGCGAATCGAGGTTTCCGGCCCCACCGCTACCGGCTGGCGCTTGATGATCGCGCCAAGTGGGGAATTCATCGTCTTCTGCTCGCCGGCTCGCTGGGCAAGTTGAAGCTGCAACTGTTGCTGCGACTGGTTGAGCAAGCCCGCGATATGCTGCGTACAGAAGAGGTTGAAGACCGTACTTTTTTGGGTCAGACTAAAAAAGTCGTCAGCCGGCAAGTCGTAGCAAAACACGTCGTCACGTGCGACATAGACAGTGGACGACGGTTGCTGAGCCATCAGCGCGGAAATCGAAAAACACTGACCGGGGCCCAGCGTGACCGCCGAGTGCTCGACGCTGGCACTACCGCCGGGTTTGCTTCGTACTTTCCCGCGCTGCAGCACATGCAGGGTGCGCGCAACGCCCATCTCGCTGGCCAGAATCCGCGCGCCCTTTGGATAGTGCGCGAGCTTGACGTGCTCGGCCAGGAAACGCAAAGCCTCCGCCTCCATGCGGTCGAATGGCGGATAGGCCCGAAGGAAGTCGATGGCGGCGGAAACCAGCATTGCCGTCGCACTATTGCTCATCCCTGCTCCTCGATCGGTACAAACGAAGAGGCCGGCGGCGCCGGCCCGACAGGCAATTCCTGCTCCTGGGGATGTTCGCTCGCCCAGCCCTTCCTGCGAGCGGAAGCGCCGGGCGTTCGCGTGTCACGTTGCCGGAAATGATTCGCCCGACCAGGCAAGTGCCACGTCGCCAGGCGAACCGCTGACGGCCGCCGGATTAGCCACGCAGTTGCTCGAGAATGGCCGGATTCTCGAGCGTCGACACATCTTGCGCGACGGTTTCCCCCTTGGCCAGCGAGCGCAGCAGGCGGCGCATGATCTTGCCTGAACGCGTCTTGGGCAGGTTTTCGCCGAAACGAAGATCCTTGGGCTTGGCGATCGGGCCGATTTCCCGGCCGACATGGTCCTGCAACTCCTTGATCATCTTCTTCGCCGCCTCGCCGGTCGGCCGCGGCCCCTTGAGGACGACAAAGGCACAGATCGCCTCACCCGTCAGATCGTCCGGCCGACCAACGACCGCGGCTTCTGCCACCATCGGGTGCGATACCAGTGCGGACTCGATTTCCATCGTCCCCATCCGGTGCCCCGAGACATTCAAGACGTCGTCGATCCGACCGGTAATGGTGAAGTAACCAGTATTGACATCACGTATCGAACCGTCACCGGCAAGATAGAGTTTGCCATTGAAGTCGTCGGGGTAGTAGGACTTCTTGAAACGCTCGGGGTCCCCCCAGATGTTGCGGATCATCGCCGGCCATGGCCTCTTGACGACCAGCAGGCCGCCCTTGCCCCAGTCGAGTTCAGTACCGGTCTCGTCGACGACCGCCGCCTGGATACCCGGGAAAGGCAGCGTGCAGGAGCCGGGGACCAGCGGCGTGACGCCCGGCAGCGGGGTAATCATGTGACCGCCGGTCTCGGTCTGCCAGAACGTGTCGACGATCGGGCAGCGGCCACCGCCGACGCTGTCGTAGTACCACTGCCAGGCCGCCGGGTTGATCGGCTCGCCAACCGTGCCGAGCAGACGCAGCGACGACAGATCGTACTGTGTCGGCCCCACCGCCGGATTGGTATCGGCCGCCTTGACCAGCGAGCGGATTGCGGTGGGTGCCGTGTAGAAGATGTTGACCTTGTGGTCCTGAATCATTTTCCAGAAACGACCGGCATCCGGGTAGGTCGGGATGCCCTCGAAGACCACTTCCGTACCGCCGCAGGCGAGGGGTCCATAGGTGATGTAGGTGTGGCCGGTCACCCAGCCGATGTCCGCCGTGCACCAGAAGAGATCGTTCGGCTTGAGGTCGAAAGTCCACTTCATGGTAACGATGGCGTGCAACAGGTAACCGCCGGTCGAATGCTGTACCCCCTTGGGCTTGCCCGTCGAACCCGAAGTGTAGAGCAGGAACAGCGGATGCTCGGCCTCGACCCATTCGGGCTCGCAAACGTCGGACTGACCGGCGATCACATCGTGCCACCACACGTCGCGTCCGGCGACCATGTGGCATGCCCCACCGGTGCGCTGGAAAACGATGACGTTTTTGACCGACTCGCAACCGCCGAGGGCAATCCCCTCGTCAACGGCTGGTTTGAGCGGCAGCCGCTTTCCGCCGCGGCATTGCTCGTCGGCGGTGATCACCGCCACGGCGCCGGCGTCGTTGATCCGGTCGCGCACCGACTGGGCAGAGAAACCACCGAAAACGACCGAGTGGATTGCGCCGATACGCGCGCAGGCCTGCATGGCGACAATGCCCTCGATACCCATCGACATATAGATGACGACCCGGTCACCCTTCTTGATACCGCGCGCGCGCAGGCCGTTGGCGAACTGGCTGACACGCGCCAGCAGTTCCTTGTAGGTGATTCGGGACACCGCTCCGTCATCGGCTTCGAAAACGATCGCCACCTTGTCGCCGAGACCCGCTTCGATGTTGCGGTCCAGGCAGTTGTACGAAGCGTTCAGCGTGCCGTCGGCAAACCACTTGAAAAACGGCGCATTGGATTCGTCGAGCACTTGCGTGAAGGGCTGCTTCCAGGAAACGTGCTCACGGGCGAGGCGGCCCCAATAGCCCGTGTAATCCCTGGTGGCCTCGTCACACAGTGCCTTGTAGGCATCCATCCCGGAAATCGTGGCCTGTTTGACAAACTCGTCGGAGGGCTTGAAGAAGGTTACGGCCTCGTTCAGTGACATGTTCGATCTCCTGTGCAGTGTTTTGATAGAGGTTTCAAGACGTCGATGCAGCAAGCGGCGACAAGAAGCGATTGTTCGCGACTCCCACCCGGCAGCGGGCATGCAAGCCCTTAGGCTACCATTTCGTGTCACGCCAACTGTGTGGGATTAAACGCCGCCAATCTTACACACCACTTACGCCACTCTGCCCGGGCAAGCACGGAAGCGCGCTTTCATTGATGCTAAAATCCGTCATCCAACCACCACTAAAGCTGAAAAACGAATGGCATCCCTGAAACCCACGGTCGACCGGCTCGAAATGTTCATCTTTTGGAGCCGCTGGTTGCAGGCACCACTCTATCTCGGTCTGATCATTGCCCAGGGCGTCTATGTCTATCTGTTCATGGGCGAGTTGTGGCATCTTATCCACAATCTGTTCTTCAGCAACACGCGCATCAGCGAAACCGAGGTCATGCTTGTCGTGCTCGGGCTGATCGATGTCGTGATGATCGCCAACCTCCTGATCATGGTCATCATTGGCGGCTACGAGACCTTTGTTTCGCGACTCGACCTCGAAGGACATCCGGACCAGCCGGAATGGCTGTCACACGTCAATGCCGGCGTGCTCAAGATCAAACTGTCGACGGCGATCATCGGCATTTCCTCGATACATCTGCTGAAGACCTTCATCAATGCCGGAAACATGAACGAACACACGATCAAGTGGCAAGTCGTCATCCATGCGGTCTTCCTCCTCTCGGCGCTGTCGATGGTCTGGGTCGATCGAGTAATGACCCAGACGCTGGCGCTGAGTAAGACCACGCACGGAGCGCAACACTGACGGACGATTCATGCGGGGATTCCCCGACCCACCGAAGAGGGCTGAAATGACCACCATCAAGCAAGAAGATTTCATTCAGAGCATTGCCGACGCATTCCAGTACATCAGCTACTATCACCCGCTCGATTACATCAAAGCGCTCGGTGCCGCCTATGAACGTGAGCAGAGTCCGGCGGCGAGAGACGCCATCGCCCAGATTCTGACCAACAGCCGCCTGTGTGCGGAAGGTCGGCGGCCAATCTGTCAGGATACGGGAATCGCTGTCCTCTTTCTCAAGATCGGTATGGACGTCCGCTGGGATGCCACGCTATCGGTGCAGGAAATGTGCG
Organism: Accumulibacter sp.; assembly: GCF_029255285.1. Taxonomy (GTDB): domain Bacteria; phylum Pseudomonadota; class Gammaproteobacteria; order Burkholderiales; family Rhodocyclaceae; genus Accumulibacter. The sequence continues at coordinate 85,266 of NZ_JAPUVI010000029.1, read as the reverse complement.
ACGAAGGCGTGCGCCGCGCTTACAACGACCCCGACAACAAGCTGCGTGCCTCGGTGTTGCTCGATCCGGCGGGTGCGCGAAAGAACTCGCGCGACAACACGCCGGCGGTCGTTCATTACGAGTTGGTACCCGGCCACCATTTAGAAGTCATATGCGCGGCCAAGGGGGGTGGCTCGGAGAACAAGTCCAAGTTCTATGCGCTCAATCCCTCTGACTCGATTGTCGACTGGGTGTTGAAAACCGTCCCGACGATGGGCGCGGGCTGGTGTCCGCCAGGAATTCTCGGCATCGGTATCGGCGGCACGCCGGAAAAAGCCATGCTTCTGGCCAAGGAATCGCTAATGGCGCCGGTCGATATCCATGAACTGATGGCCCGCGGCGCAAGCAATCGGGTCGAGGAGTTGCGGCTCGAACTGTACGACAAGGTCAACGCGCTCGGCATTGGTGCGCAGGGGCTCGGGGGCCTGACCACCGTTCTCGACGTCAAGATTCTCGATTACCCAACGCATGCGGCCAGCCTGCCGGTCGCGATGATCCCGAACTGTGCCGCAACTCGCCACGTACACTTCCATCTCGACGGGTCCGGACCGGCCGTCCTGACCCCACCCGACCTCGAGCAGTGGCCCAAGGTCAACTGGATGCCGAATACACAAACGTCCACGCGCGTCAACCTCGACACGCTGACGCCGGCTGAGGTCGCCGCCTGGAAGCCGGGGCAAACGCTTCTGCTCAACGGACGAATGCTGACCGGCCGCGATGCGGCGCACCAGCGCATACAGGACATGCTGGCCCGGGGAGAAAAGCTGCCGGTGGACTTCAGCAACCGCGTCATCTATTACGTCGGTCCGGTGGACCCCGTGCGCGACGAAGCCGTTGGCCCCGCCGGGCCGACAACCGCGACACGGATGGACAAATTCACCGAGATGATGCTCGCCCAGACAGGGCTGATCTCGATGGTCGGCAAGGCGGAACGCGGACCGGCGGCGATCGCCGCGATACGCAAGCACCGATCAGCCTATCTGATGGCCGTTGGCGGCGCCGCCTATCTGGTGGCCAAGGCGATCCGGACAGCCAAAGTGGTCGGTTTCGCCGACCTCGGGATGGAGGCGATTTACGAGTTCGAGGTGAAGGACATGCCCGTCACCGTAGCAGTCGATTCGACCGGTACGTCGGTGCATGACACGGGCCCGAAGGAATGGCAGGCGAGGATCGGCAAGATTCCTGTAACCCTCGCCTAAACCCCCTGAGCAAAAGCGCGATGGCCGAGCGGCCGGTTGGTGTTGGAGGAAAGACATGGCGATAGAGCGGCACGGAACGACACAGCGGTATTCCGACATTTGCGCCTACGGCAATTCGATCTATCTCGTCGAAACGCCGCAGACGCTGGACGCCAACGTCGCAACGCAAACGCGCGAAGTGTTGGCCGGTGTCGAAAAACTGCTCGAACAGGCCGGCAGTGACAAATCGCGACTCCTGATGGTCACCATCTACCTGCGGGATATCAGTGACGCTATCGCAGTAAATGCCGTCTGGGATCGCTGGGTTCCGCGCGGGACGGCGCCGGCGAGGATCTGCATCGAAGCGAAACTGACGCACCACGACTTCTTGCTCGAGGTAGCGGTCATCGCGGCGCGCTAATCTGTTGTCGGACGCATGATCGGTGTTTTCGACAGCGGTCTCGGAGGCCTTTCGGTGCTTGCCGCGATCGCTCGCGAGCTCCCCTCGGCCGACCTGGTCTACCTGGCGGACACGGCACACCTTCCCTACGGCGACAAGGACGACTCCTTCATCCGCGATCGTGTCCTGAGGATCGGCGGTCACCTCGTCGAGGCAGGTTGTGGCGTGATCGTCGTCGCCTGCAACACGGCCACCGTCGCCGCCGTGACCGCTTTTCGTGAAGCCTTTCCGAGACTACCGGTGGTCGGTGTCGAGCCCGGTGTCAAGCCGGCAGCTGCCGCCTCACGCAGCGGCCGGATCGCCGTATTGGCCACCACCTCCACGGCGCGTAGCCCACGCTTGGCACAGCTTATCCGACAACACGCGGGTTCCGTACGCGTGGCCGTCGAGCCCTGCCCCGGCTGGGCGACGCGTGTCGAAGCCCTGCACCTCGAGGATCCCGATTTCGTCGACGAGGCGCGTCGGCATTTGGCGCCATTGCTCGCCGACGGCGTCGATCAGATTGTCCTTGGCTGTACCCATTACGCCTTTCTCTGCCCAACCTTGGAGCCCATCGTCGCCCACCAGGCAACACTGGTTGACGTCGCCGACGCCGTGGCCCGCCAGTGCGTTCGCCTTGCCGGCGCCTCGGCGCTCGGCCGCGGCCAGTTGACCTTGCTCGCCACCGCCCAGCCAGAGCGACTGCATGCCGCCCTGCCCGCACTCGGCCTCTCGTGGTTGACGCATCGCCTCAAGGACTCGGCGCGTCTGGTCGTCGCCTGACCCCGTGGCCGCATTGCCGCACGCTGTTGTGGTCGTCGGCGGTGGACCAGCCGGGCTCATGGCGGCCGAGACACTGAGCCGCGCCGGAGTCGGAGTTGACCTCTACGACGCCATGCCGTCGTTCGGGCGCAAGCTTCTGATCGCCGGCCGGGGAGGTCTCAACATTACTCACTCTGAAGCCGCGCCCCTGTTCTGCAGCCGCTATGGCCAGCGCCAGGCTCAAATCGCTCCGCTGCTCGCCGCTTTCGGACCCGCAGCCGTTCGCGAGTGGGCCCATGGCCTGGGCATCGATACCTTCATTGGCAGTTCGGGCCGCGTCTTTCCGAGCGGGATGAAAGCGGCGCCGCTTCTGCGCGCCTGGCTGCATCGCTTGCGTGATTCTGGGGTGCACTTCCACGTACGGCACCGTTGGCAAGGCTGGAGCAGAACGGAGGCGGGGGAAAGAACGAAGCTCTTGTTCTCGACCCCTGACGGAGATCGGCAGCACGAGGCCAAGGCCGTAGTCCTGGCCCTGGGTGGCGGCAGTTGGAGCAGACTCGGCTCGGACGGGCACTGGTACGCGCTGTTTGAAAAGGCCGGCATAGCTTTGGAGCCCTTGCGTCCGGCCAACTGCGGCTTCGACTGTGACTGGAGCGCTCACCTGCGCGAGCGCTTCGCTGGTCAGCCGATCAAGTCGGTTGTCGCTTCGTTTCAGGACTCGGAGGGGCACTGGCAACAACGGCAGGGAGAGTTCGTTCTCACCGCCAATGGTGTCGAAGGTAGTTTGATCTATGCCTTGTCGGCCCCGTTGCGCGACCGAATCGCGGCCATCGGTTCGGCGACCCTGCAACTCGATCTGTTGCCCGGGCGAGAACTGGCCAGCGTGATCAGTGAGTTGTCGAGACCACGCGGCACCCGGTCGCTCGCTGGCCACCTGCAAAGCCGCCTGCGGCTCAGAGGTGCCAAGGTCGCGTTACTACGTGAATGTGTCCCGGCGGACGATGTTTCCGACCCCGCACGCCTCGGCACGGCGATCAAGTCGCTGCCCCTGCGCTTGATCGCCGCGCGACCACTCGACGAGGCGATCAGCAGTGCCGGAGGCGTGCGCTTCGAAGCGCTCGACGAACGATTGATGCTCCTCAATTGGCCGGGAGTTTTTTGTGCCGGCGAAATGCTGGACTGGGAAGCGCCCACCGGCGGCTATCTGCTCACCGCCTGCCTGGCCAGCGGCCGTGCGGCTGGTCTGGGTGCGCTGGCGTGGCTAGGACGTTCGACCGGTGCAGTTCCCGCGTCGGTCTAGACTTGCTATAGTTCGCGCTGCGCACCGCCAGCGGGTCAGCTTTCACCTTCCGCCGGCGGCTTTTGTTTTGCTGCCGCCGAAGGTTTTCGCGATGAGCATCACCCCGAGCCATCTCCACTTTCCGCCCGAGATCCTGCGCGACATCGCGCGACGACGAACCTTCGCCATCATTTCCCACCCGGACGCGGGCAAGACGACGCTGACGGAAAAACTGTTGCTGTTCGGCGGCGCGATACAGCTCGCCGGGACCGTCAAGGGGCGCAAGAGCGCTCGCCATGCGACTTCCGACTGGATGGAAGTGGAAAAGCAGCGCGGCATCTCGGTAACCAGTTCGGTGATGCAGTTCGACTATCGCGACCACACGATCAATCTCCTCGACACGCCGGGCCACGAGGATTTTTCCGAGGACACCTACCGTGTGCTGACCGCCGTCGATGCGGCAGTGATGGTCATCGACGCCGCCAAAGGTGTCGAAGCGCAGACCATCAAACTGCTAAACGTCTGCCGCATGCGTAACACGCCAATCATTACTTTCGTTAACAAGTTCGACCGCGAGGTACGCGAGCCTTTTGACCTGCTCGAAGAAATCGAGTCCGTCCTCGGCATCGAATGCGCGCCGGTCACCTGGCCGATTGGCATGGGCAAAACTTTTCGGGGCGTCTACCACCTGTTGAACGATCGTCTGCTTCACTTCGCCGCTGGCCAGGAACGACGCAGCGAGTCGGAGCCTTTAGACGGTCTCGCCAACCCTCTGCTCGACGCGCAGTTTCCCGCCGAGGTGGGAAAGCTGCGCGAAGACGTGGACCTGATTCAGAGCGCCAGCAGCCCTTTCGATCTGGTGGGTTTTCTCGCCGGGCGCCAGTCGCCCGTTTTTTTCGGGTCAGCGATCAACAACTTCGGTGTCCAGGAGATTCTCCAGGCGCTGCTGGATTGGGCCCCCCCACCGCAAGAGCGCGACGGCGGCACACGCCGAGTGCAACCCGGCGAGGCGACCTTCACCGGCTTCGTGTTCAAGATTCAGGCCAACATGGATCCCAAGCATCGTGATCGGATCGCGTTCTTCCGCGTCTGTTCGGGCCGCTACACGCCGGGCATGAAGGTCAGGCACCTACGCCTGGAACGCGACATGAAACTGGCCAACGTGCTGACTTTCATGGCCAACGAGCGTCTGCTGATGGAGGATGCGGTCGCCGGGGACATCATCGGCATTCACAATCACGGCAATCTTCACATCGGCGATACCTTGAGCGAGGGAGAGGCGCTAAGCTTCAAAGGAATTCCCTACTTTTCGCCCGAGCTTTTTCGCGTCGCGCGCTTGCGCGACCCACTGAAGAGCAAGCAACTGTTGAAAGGTCTGCAGGAACTCGGCGAGGAGGGAGCGATTCAGGTTTTCGAGAATCTCGCCAGCGGCGCACTGCTGCTCGGTGCTGTCGGCTACCTGCAGTTCGAAGTCGTCGCGCAGCGCCTGCAAACCGAGTACAAAGTCGACGCGATATTCGAACCGGCCGACATCTACACGGCGCGCTGGTTGAGCTTTCCGGACGACGCGACACGCCGCAATTTCGAGCGTGAGCAACTCCACCGAATGGCGAAGGACGTCGACGGCAACCCGGTTTACCTGGCCAGCACGCGTTACAACCTGGAAGTGACGAGCGAGAAATGGCCGCGCGTCGGCTTCCTCGACTCGCGGGAACACGGACAGCTACTCGCTTGACGCCCCACCAAGCGCACTTTCCAGAGAAAGACGACCGATGCCAGACAGCCTGCCTGCCCTGAGTTTTCTCGAAGCACGCATTCTCGGCGTGTTGGTCGAAAAGGAAAAGACTACTCCCGACACCTATCCGCTGACGCTGAACAGCCTGACCGCGGGCTGCAATCAGAAGTCCGCGCGCGATCCGGTGACGAATGTCAGCGACAACGAAGTGCAATCAGCACTGGAGAATTTGCGTAGCCGCGTTCTGGTGCTCGAAACCTACGGCGCGTCTGGACGCGTACTGCGCTACGCGCACAACTTCGGCCGCGCCTATGGCCTACCGACGGCGAGCGTCACTCTGCTGGCCATAATGGTACTGCGCGGCGCGCAAACCGTCAGCGAACTGCGCGCCAACAGCGAACGCCTGTACCACTTCGACGACAGCTCCTCGGTGGAAGCTTATCTGCAAGAACTGGCGGCGCGCGGCGGCGGCCCGCTCGTCAGCCGGCTGCCGAAGCAGGCCGGCGCGCGCGAGCATCGCTGGGCACACCTGCTGTGTGGTCCGGCCACGCTAGGCCCCGACGCTGCGCCGCAGGAAACGACCCGGGCAACCGCCGCCCTGGAAGAGCGTGTGGCTCGCCTGGAGATGGATCTGGCTGAACTGCGGGCGACGATAGCGGGAATCACGCGCTAGCGCCCAACCTCGGTAGCCGAACGCAAGCGGCGATTTGCCTGTCGCCGCCGCATCGATCACCAACCGGCGAGGATGACTTTCTCCGCCCAGAATAGCGCGGTAACCGTTTTCGCATCAGTGATAACGCCGCTCCTCACGGCCGCCAGCGCATCTTCAAGCGACAGACTCAAGAGGTCGAGAAACTCTCCTTGGTCGGGTTTGGGCGCGGATGCGCGGGATACGGAACGGGCGAGAAATATCTCGATTCGCTCGTCCGAGTAGCCTACACAGGGATGCATTGTTCCGAGATGGCGCCAATCACCTGCCACGTGACCGGTTTCCTCGCGCAGCTCCCGGATAGCGGTTTGGAGAACTTCCTCGCCCGGATCGATCTTGCCGGCCGGCAGCTCGAGGAAGCTGCGGTGCAGCGGATAGCGGTGCTGTCGCACGAAGAGCATACGGCCATCGTCGGACAAGCCGATGACCACCACCGCGCCCTGGTGTTTCACGTATTCGCGCAGCCTTTCCGCGCCGTCCGGCAGGCGCACGCGATCACAGCGCACGTCGAGCAGTTTGCCGCGAAAAACCTGCGTGCTGTCGAGTGGCTCCTCGCTCAGGTGTCGGTATTCGTCGTCCATTCTGAGACTCCCAATGAAAACGCCCCGCCTGGCGGGGCGTGGGCGATCGACCGAGCAGCGCTCAGAGTGAGCGCAGAAGCGCGACGGCGCAAAGCGACATCAAGGCTTGCGGAAAAATCCCCAGCAAGGCCACCGCCAGACCGTTGGCTGAGATCAAAACCTTCATGTCCATCGGTGCCTCGATGGGTGTGGCATCGATGGGCTGATCGAAATACATGATCTTGACGACGCGCAGATAATAGAAGCAGCCAATCAGCGAAAAGAGTACCGCGACGATCGCCAACCAGAGCTGACCAGCCGCGACGACCGACTGCAATACGGAGAATTTGGCAAAGAAACCGACGAAGAACGGTACTCCCGCCATCGAAAACATCATCATCATCATCAGTGCGGCGAACCAGGGGCTGCGCTTGTTGAGGCCCTTGAGGTCATCGAGATCATCCGATTCGACGCCGTTCCTGGCCAGCAAAAGAATCATGCCGAATGTGCCCGCGCTGGTCAGGACATAGGTCACGACGTAGAACATCGACGCGCTGTAGGCACTGATAGAGACGAAGGGCGCATCGCCGCCGACGACGCCGGTGACCAAGCCGAGCAGCATGAAGCCCATGTGGGAGATCGCCGAATACGCCAGCATGCGCTTCAGATTAGTCTGCGCGATGGCAGCAACGTTGCCGATGGCCATGGACAATACGGCGAGCAGGATCAACATCGACTGCCAATCCGAAGACACAACGATCAGGCCGCTGACCAGCATGCGGATGACGATCGCGAAGGCGGCTAGTTTCGGTGCGGTGGCGATAAATAGCGTGACAGCCGTCGGCGCGCCATGATAGACGTCCGGAATCCACATGTGAAACGGAACGACTCCCAGCTTGAAAGCTATCCCTGAAACCAGGAAGACCACACCAAATACGAGAATCGTCCGGTCGACCTGGCCGGTGTCCAAGCGCTCGGCGACCGCCCTGATCTCGAGCGTACCGGTGGCACCGTAGATCATCGACATGCCGTACAGGAGAAGACCTGACGCCAGCGCACCCAGCACGAAGTACTTCATCGCCGCCTCAGTTGCCGGTACCGAATCGCGATTCATGGCGACCATCGCGTAGAGCGACAGCGAAAGCAGTTCAAGCCCGAGATAGACGGTCAGGAAGTGATTCGCTGAAATCATCACCATCATGCCCAGTGTGGCGAAAAGCACGAGGACGTAATATTCGCCCCTGGCCATCTGTTCGCGTTCGAGGATGTAGCCGCGCGAGTAGAACAGCACGACGAGCACCGTCAGGTAAAGCAGCAGTTTCAGCAAGTCGCTCAGGAGATCGCCAACGTACATATTGCTAAAGGTATAGCCGACGTCCGCGGAAGTCATCGCAAAGGTAAGGACCGCTGTCGCGACCAGGGTAAGCTGCGTGGCGACGAATGTCAGCGTCCGCTTCTTGTCTTTGACAAAGAGATCGAGCAAAAGGATCAGGCAAGCCATCGCCAGCATGAAGATCTCCGCACTAGCGAGTCGAAGATCAGGCGTCTGGAACTGCATGTCGGCAAGAGTCATAGCGGCTACCAATTATTGGATCTTGCTGAGGGCGACGTGACGCAACAACTCGTTTACAGAGCTGTGCATGACTTCAGTAAAGGGCTGCGGATAGAGACCCATGCCCAGCGCACCAAGCGCGAACAGTACAAAAATGAAAAACTCCCGGGCGTTGATGTCGGCGAGTTCCGCGACATGGTGGTTGGCCACGGCACCGAACACCACTCGCTTGTACATCCACAGAGTATAGGCCGCACCGACGACCATCGTCGTCGCTGCCGCAAAGGCTATCCAGAAGTTGTAGCCGACGGCGGCGAGGATGACCATGAACTCGCCGACGAATCCGGAGGTGGCCGGCAGACCGGCGTTGGCCATCGCAAAAAGCATGAAGAATGCGGCAAATTTCGGCATCTTGTTGACCACACCGCCGTAGTCGGCGATCTGCCGCGAGTGCGCCCGATCGTACATGACGCCGATCGAGAAGAACATCGCACCGGAAACAAAGCCGTGAGAAATCATCTGTACGAGCGCACCCTCGATACCCATGGCGCTGAAAATGAAGAAACCGAGAGTCACGAAACCCATGTGCGCAATCGACGAGTAGGCGACGAGTTTCTTCATGTCCTCCTGGGCCAGGGCGACGAAGCCGATGTAGATGATGGCGATCAACGACAGTGCGATCACCAGGCCGGCCAGTTGGTGCGAGGCATCCGGCGCGATCGGCAGGGAAAAGCGCAGGAAGCCGTAGGCACCGAGCTTCAGAGCGATCGCCGCGAGGACGATCGATCCACCGGTCGGTGCTTCGACGTGGGCGTCTGGCAGCCAGGTATGCACCGGCCACATCGGTACCTTGACTGCGAAAGCAACCAGGAAGGCGAGGAACAACCAGGTCTGCGGCGCCATCCCGAGAGGCATTTGGTGCCAGTCAAGAATAGAGAAGCTGCCGCCCGATTTCAGGTACATGTAGATCAGCGCCAACAGGAACAGCAGAGACCCCAGAAGCGTAAAAAGGAAAAACTTGAAGGCCGCGTAAACGCGGTTCGGACCACCCCAGATACCGATAATCAGGTACAGGGGGATCAACGACGCTTCGAAGAAAACATAGAACAGCAGACCGTCGAGCGCCGAAAATATGCCGTTCAACAAGCCCGACATGATCAGGAAACCGGCATTGTACTGCGCCACCTTGCTGTCGATGACCTGCCAGCCGGCAAGTACGACCGTCACCGTGATGAAGCTGTTGAGAATGACGAACAGCATCGAGATGCCATCGACGCCGAGATGATAGTTGACGTTGAAGCTGGGAATCCAACTCTTCAGCTCAACGAACTGCATGGCCGGCGTATGCATGTCGAAACCGGTATACAGCGGTATCGTCACCAGCAGGCCGGCGACGGCACCCAATAGCGACAGCATTCTTGCCAGCGGTGCGTTACGATCCGATCCCGTTGCCAGAACCAGTAGCCCGGCAAGAATCGGAACCCAGATGGCAAGAGAGAGAAGCGGCGTGCCTGACATATCGTTCCCAGTCTTTCTCTAGCTCAGGCGCGCGTGACCCAAAGGGTCATCAAGACGAACACGCCGATGATCATCGTAAAAGCGTAGTGGTAAATGTGACCGGTCTGGAACAGGCGAGCCACGGCGGATAGCCAGCCGACAAGGTGCACCGCACCGCTGACGATGACACCGTCGATCAGGCCGGTGTCGCCGCCTTTCCACAATCCCCGTCCAAGCAGACGTGCACCGCCGGCAAAGACGACATCGTTGAACTTATCGAAGTAGTACTTGTTGTCGAGCAGGGTGTACAGCGCGCCAAAACGGCTCTTGATGGCGGCCGGAATGTCCGGGCGTTTCATATATAGAAACCACGACAACGCGACGCCCAGGAAAGCCAGCCAGAACACGGCCGTGGTCACGGCGTGCGTTGCCATGGCAAAAGCGCCGTGGAAATGATGGGCAAGTTCCTTCATTACCGGATGCGCGCCCGAATCGACGAAAATCGACTGCTTGAAGAAATCGCCGAACAGCATCGGTTCAATTCCGATATAGCCGATGACCACCGAAGGTATCGCCAGCATGACGAGGGGCAAGGTCACCACCCAGGGCGTCTCGTGTGGCTTCTGGCCCGGCGCGAGCCCATGATGGTGTCCGGCATCATGGTCATCGCTGGCATGATGTGCATCGTCGTGCGCCGAATGGTCGTCGTGGGCCGAGGCGTGACCGGCCTTGGCAGTGGCCACCGTTTCGGCATGATGTGGCACCTTGCCAAAACGTTCCTCACCGTGAAATACCAGAAAGTACATCCGGAAAGAATAGAAGGCAGTGACGAAAACGCCAGCCATCACAGCGAAATAGGCAAAGCCGGAACCCGGCAAGTGCGACAGAGCCACGGCCTCGATAATCGAATCCTTCGAATAGAACCCGGCGAAGAACGGTGTCCCAATCAGCGCCAGCGAGCCGATCAGGGAGGTAATCCAGGTGATCGGCATGTACTTGCGCAGACCGCCCATATTGCGTATGTCCTGGTCGTGGTGCATGCCGATGATCACCGAGCCGGCGCCGAGGAACAGCAGCGCCTTGAAGAAAGCATGTGTCATCAGGTGGAAGATGGCCACCGAATACGCGGAAACACCCAAGGCAACAGTCATGTAGCCAAGCTGCGACAGTGTCGAATAGGCCACCACACGCTTGATGTCGTTCTGGATGACGCCGAGAAAGCCCATGAACAGCGCCGTTATCGAACCGATCACGACAACGAACGAGAGCGCCGTATCAGACAGCTCGAAGAGTGGCGACATGCGGGCAACCATAAAGATGCCGGCCGTGACCATCGTCGCCGCGTGGATCAGCGCGGAGATCGGTGTCGGACCTTCCATCGAGTCCGGCAACCAAACATGCAGAGGGACCTGCGCCGACTTGCCCATCGCGCCAATGAACAACAGGATGCAGATGGCAGTCATCAGTGCGACGCGGCCCTCGCCGAACAACGCGATGCTTGTCTCGCTGGCGAGCGATGGCGCTTTGGCGAAAACGGCGGTGTAATCGAGCGTTCCAAAATAGGTGAGGACGAGACCGATACCGAGAATAAAACCGAAGTCGCCGACGCGGTTGACCAGGAAGGCTTTCAGATTGGCGAAAATCGCCGTCGGCCGGGTGTACCAGAAACCGATCAGCAAATACGAAACCAGGCCAACCGCCTCCCAGCCGAAGAAGAGCTGCATGAAGTTGTTGCTCATGACGAGCATCAACATCGAAAAGGTAAACAGCGAGATGTAACTGAAAAAACGGTTGTAGCCAGGATCGTCCTGCATGTAACCGATGGTGTAGATGTGAACCATCAGCGAAACCGAGGTGACGACCAACATCATGGTCACCGTCAGTTGATCGATCAGAAAACCAACCTCGAAACGATACTCTCCCGACGTTAGCCACTGGTAGACCGGCCCATTGTAAGTATTGCCCGCCATCACGTCCTGAAAGATGACGAACGAGACGAAGCACGCCACGGCAACGCCGGCGATCGTTACGGTATGCGCCATCCAGCGCGGAATCACCCGGCAGAAAAGGCCGGCGATGATCGCGCCGACAAGCGGCGCCAGAGGGACCATCAGGTAGAGCTTTTGCATTTCCATGTTCAACCCTTCAGGCTGTCCAGATCATCCACATGGATGGTTTTCAGGTTACGGAACAGCACCACCAGAATCGCCAGCCCGATTGCCGACTCGGCAGCCGCGACGGTCAGGATAAAGAAAACGAAGACCTGCCCGGCGAGATCCTGCATGTAGTGGGAAAAGGCAATGAAGTTCATGTTCACCGCCAGCAGCATCAGCTCGATCGACATCAGGATGATGATCAGATTCTTCCGGTTGAGGAAAATGCCAACGACGCTGATTGCGAAAAGGATCGCGCCCAGGATCAAAAAGTGGGACAGTGTAAGCAAGGTGCCTCCCTGATTCCTTCTGCATTGAGCGGCCAGGCTTGGCCGCGCCGTCTTATTCTCGTTCTTGGTGTGCCGCCTGAAGTGCGCTCAGTCCCTCTTCTCGGCGGGCATCTGAAGCACGCGGACTCGATCCCTGGCCTTGACGAAGACTTGCTGCGACGGGTTGACCGCCTTGTTCTTTCTCCTGCCGCGCTGAGTCAGGGCGACGGCGGCAACAATCCCGACGAGAAGGATCACTGAAGCGAGTTCGAAGGGGTAAACATACTCCGTGAACATCAGGCGCCCGACGGCCTGAACGTTGCTTTCGTCGGCCGCCGTCTGGCGAACGCCGCTCTCCAGGAAACCCAGGTAGTTGCCGCCGAGCACCATACCCATCTCGGCCACCATCAGCAACGCGATGATCGAACCCAACGGCAGGTAACTCCAAAATCCTTCGCGCAAACGATCGAGGTTGATGTCCAGCATCATTACTACGAACAGGAAGAGGACCATAACCGCACCGACGTAGACCAGGACGAGCGCCATGGCCAGGAACTCGGCCTGCAGAAGAACCCACACGCCACTCGCTGTAAAGAAGGCAAGAACCAGGAATAGCGCGGCGTGCACCGGATTGCGCGCAGTGATCACACGCAACCCCGCAAACACCAGGATCGCCGAGAGAAAATAGAAAACGAAGGTCTTGAATTCCATCGCGTCGGCCTGTCAGCGGTATTTCGAGTCGAGTTCGCGGTCGGCAGCGATCTGCGCTTCGTAGCGGTCACCATTGGCCAACAGCATCGGCTTGGTGTAATAGAGGTCGCCACGTGTTTCCCCGTGGTACTCGTAAACCCGGGTTTCGACGATCGCATCGACCGGACAAGCTTCCTCGCAGAAACCGCAAAAGATACATTTCGTCAGATCAATGTCGTAGCGCGTCGTCCGGCGCGACCCGTCGTCACGCTGGTCGGACTCGATCGTAATCGCCATCGCCGGACAAACGGCCTCGCACAGCTTGCACGCGATACAGCGTTCCTCGCCGTTCGGATACCGTCGCAGGGCGTGCAATCCGCGGAAGCGGAAACTCTGCGGAGTTTTCTCTTCCGGGTACTGAACGGTAATCTTGCGCGCAAACATGTAACGCCCGGTCACTGACATTCCCTTGAACAGTTCCCTGAGCAACAGGCTGTTGAATACTTCCTTCATCGAACCCATGGCTAGCCTCTCACTTCCAGATGTTCATCGGCGACATCATCCAGCAGCCGACGACGACCAGCCAGATCAGACACAAGGGTATGAACACTTTCCAGCCGAGACGCATGATCTGGTCGTAGCGATAACGCGGGAAAGTAGCGCGAATCCAGAGGAAGAAAAAAAGGACGGCAGATATCTTGAGGAACAGCCACAGGATGCCGTCGGGCAGGAAACCCACCGGAGATAGCCAGCCCCCCAGGAAGAGTGTCGAGGCCAGCGTCGACACCAGGATCATGTTCGCGTATTCGGCAAGAAAGAAAACCGCGAAAGCCATTCCCGAGTACTCGACATGGAAGCCGACGATTTCCGATTCGCCCTCCGCCATGTCGAACGGCGCGCGGTTGGTTTCAGCGACGATAGACACCAGATAGACGACGAACATCGGCAACAGCGGCAACCAGTTCCACGACAGAAAACCGAGCCCCTTCTCCGCAAAATAACCTTTCCCCTGACTATTGACGATGTCGCCCAGGTTGAGACTGTTGGAAACCATCAAAACCACCACCAGCGCCAGACCCATGGCGACTTCGTAGGAGATCATCTGCGCCGCCGAACGCATTCCCCCAAGGAAGGCATACTTGGAGTTCGAGGCCCACCCCGACAGGATAATTCCATAGACGCCGATCGAAGTAATCGACATGATGTAAAGGAGGCTGGCGTTCACATTCGCCAGCACCAGCGTATCGTTGAAAGGAACGACCGCCCAGGCGGCAAGGGCCGGAGCAAAAGCGAACATAGGCGCAATCAGAAAGACGCCCTTGTTGGCACCGGTCGGAATGACGACTTCCTTGAGCAAGAGTTTCAAGCCGTCGGCGATCGGCTGGATCAGTCCCCAGGGGCCGACGCGATTCGGGCCGATGCGCACTTGCATCCAGCCGATGACCTTGCGTTCCCAGAAAGTCAGGTAGGCAACCGCGAGGAGTAGTGGCGCGATGATCAAGACGATCTTGAGAAGCACCCAGACCAGCGGGAACAAGGATCCAAACAGACCCTGCAGCAGCCCTTGCAGCGCATCCACCATCACGCACGCTCCACGTTGATCGCACCGAACATTTCACCCAGTGCCGCGGTCGCACGATGCGCGGCGGCGACCCGAACACAGCCGACCGGCACGGTCTCGTCCAGCCGTGCGACGAGAACAGCCTCGCCGGAGCACTGCTTGACACGTACCGAAGCGCCGTCGCTGGCGCCCACGGTCGCCAGCGTTTCCGCGTTCATGCGCGCTGTCGGCAGCGCCGCGTCAGTCGTCCTCTGCAGCGCCGCCGCTCGCCGGACCAGCGGATCGGACTGGTAAATCGGCACATCGGCGATGCGTTGCAAAGCCGCACCGGTGGCCGGCAAGACCAAGGCTACGCCATTGAGGCCGTTACCCAGACCGCTGACGAAACCCTCGCCAGCCGGAGCCACCTCGTCGCGCACCTGCTCGCTCGATTCGTAGTCGAAGCCAGGCAGGTCGAGCAAGTTACCCAGCACACGCAGCACCTTCCAGCCAGGCCGAGCATCGCCCAGAGGTCGGACGACACCCTTGAAGCTCTGCAAGCGACCTTCGGCATTAACGAAGGAGCCCGAGGTCTCGGTAAAAGGCGCCGTCGGCAGGAGGACGTCCGCATAGTCGCGCACCGTGCCGTCCTTGAAAGGCGTCAACGAGACCACCAGCCTCGCCTCACGAAGCGCAGACAGGGCCTGCTGCGGATCATGGCAATCAAGTTCCGGTTCGACGCCCAGCAAGACATAAGCCTGACGCGGCTGGGCGAACATTTCATACGCGTTGAGCGCCGTCGGCAAGGCCTTCGCGACGTAGCCACCGACACTGTTGGCTGCTTCGCCGATGAAGCCGCAGCTCGCGCCGGTGATCCTCGCCAACTCGACGGCCAGAGCATGCAACTGTGCCGCCTGCGGATGCTGCTCGGCAGCGTTTCCCAGGAAGATGGCACGCTTTTCGCCGTCCAACAAGCTCCTGGCTATCGCCTGGCTGACTGCGCAGGGATCAATGGATTCGAGCCCCGCGGCAACCGTCTCACCCTTCAGTTGAGCCGCCGCCTTCACGACAGCCGCCAAAGCCCGCGGCAACTCAGCGGGGGACACGCTGAGTTGCGCGTGCAGCTTGATCAGTGGATCATCGGCCCCCAAGCTCAACAGGCTTACCTTGCCCCACTTCTTGGCGAGCTGACGCAGACGCTGGGCGAACAATGGGTGGTCCTTGCGCAGGAAGCTGCCGACCACCAGCGCCGCATCGAGATCCTTGATTTCCGACAAACGGAGACCAAGCCAAGGGACTCCGCCAAGCTTGCCGTCGCTCGAGAAATCGCGGCGGCGCGGGCGGAAATCGATGTTGCCCGAACCTAGCGCGCGGACCAACTTCTGCAGCAAGTAGATTTCTTCGAGCGTCGCGTGCGGTGAGGCCAGCCCGGCCAGGGCCTGGCCGCCGCTACTGCCGACGATGTCCTTGAGCGCGTGCGTGACGTAATCGAGCGCAATGTTCCAGTCGACTTCGCGCAGCGAACCATCGACACGAATCATCGGTTTCGTTAGCCGCGCCGGAGAACCCAAGGCTTCGTAGGAAAAGCGCTCCCTGTCCGCTATCCAGCACTCGTTCACGTCTTCGTTCTCGCGCGGCAGAACACGCATGACGACGTTGTTCTTCACCTGCACCGAAAGATTGGCACCAAGGCTGTCATGCGGGCTGATCGATTTGCGACGCGCCAGTTCCCAACTGCGCGCTGCATAACGAAACGGCCTGGAAGTGAGGGCGCCGACCGGGCACAGATCGATCATGTTACCCGAAAGCTCCGAGTCGACCGACCGTCCGACGAAGGTCATGATCTCCGAATGCATGTTGCGATTGGCCATGCCGAGTTCCATGACCCCAGCAACTTCCTGCCCGAAGCGAACGCACCGCGTGCAATGAATGCAGCGCGCCATTTCCTGCATTGATATCAGCGGACCGACATCCTTGTGAAAGACGACTCGCTTCGCTTCCTGAAAACGTGAGGCGCCGCCGCCATAGCCGACCGCCAAATCCTGCAACTGGCACTCACCGCCTTGGTCGCAGATTGGACAGTCGAGCGGATGATTGATCAGCAGGAACTCCATCACGCCCTTCTGCGCCTTGATAGCCAGATCAGAATGCGTGAACACCTTCATGCCGTTGGTCACCGGCGTTGCGCAGGCCGGCAATGGCTTGGGCGCTTTCTCGACCTGGACCAAACACATGCGACAGTTCGCAGCGATCGAGAGCTTCTTGTGGTAGCAGAAATGCGGGATATAGGCGCCAATCTGCTGCGCGGCGTCCATAATGGTGCTGCCATCCGGCACATGCGCTACCTTGCCGTCGATTTCGATTTCCATCGTGTCGGACCCTAAACCGTTGCCGTGAAGAAGCCACTGCCAGCACGCTGGACATCAACGGGCACCAGGCACTTCTTGTGTTCGATGTGATAGGCGAACTCGTCACCGTAGTGCTTGACGAAGCTCTGGACCGGCATCGATGCCGCATCGCCAAGCGCGCAAATCGTGCGGCCCATGATGTTGGTGGTAATGCTGGCCAGCAAGTCGAGGTCATCGCCGCGCCCCTGGCCATGCTCGATCCGATGCACCACCTTGTACAGCCAGTTGGTTCCTTCGCGACAGGGCGTACACTGCCCGCAAGACTCTTCGTAGTAAAAGAAGGAAAGGCGCTCGAGCGCCTTGACCATACAGGTCGTTTCATCCATGACGATGACGGCCCCCGATCCCAGCATCGAGCCAGCCTTGCTGATCGAGTCGTAGTCCATAGTGCACTCCATCATCGTCGCCGCGGGGACCACCGGTGACGATGAACCACCAGGAATGCAGGCTTTCAGTTTCCGGCCGCCGCGCATGCCCCCGGCCATCTCGAGCAGAGTGACGAACGGCGTGCCAAGCGGAACCTCGTAGTTCCCCGGCCGATTGACGTGGCCCGAAACGGAAAACAGTTTGGTGCCACCGTTATTTGCCTTGCCCACCTCCAAAAAGTGCTCGCCGCCCAGATTGAGGATGTAGGGGATCGAAGCAAAGGTTTCGGTATTGTTGATCGTCGTCGGCTTGCCGTACAGACCGAAGGAAGCGGGGAATGGTGGCTTGAAGCGTGGCTGACCCTTCTTGCCCTCGATCGACTCGAGCAACGCCGTTTCCTCGCCGCAGATGTAGGCCCCGTACCCGTGGTGCGCGAAAAGCTCAAAACTGAAACCCGAACCGAGAATGTCCTTGCCGAGAAAACCGGCGGCCCTCGCTTCGTCGAGCGCTTCCTCAAAGCGTTCGTAGATCTCCCAGATCTCCCCGTGGATATAGTTGTAGCCACGCGTCGCACCCATCGCAAAGGCGGCGATGGCCATTCCCTCGATCACCGAGTGCGGGTCGTAACGCAGAAGATCACGGTCCTTGAACGTACCCGGCTCACCTTCATCAGAATTACACACCACATACTTGTCACCCGGAAACGAGCGGGGCATGAAACTCCACTTCAGTCCGGTCGGAAAACCCGCACCTCCACGACCCCGAAGGACCGATTTCTTGACCTCGTTGATCACGTACTCTTGCGGCAACTTCTCTTCGAGAATTCGTCGCAAGGCAGCGTAACCACCCCGCCTGACGTAGTCGGCGAGACGCCACGCCTTGTCACCGCCCTCGAGACCGACGCTGAGCATCGGATTGATCGCACCGAGAATCGCCATTACTTGAGCTCCGCCAGCAACTTGTCGATTTGCTCGGGATTCATCCAGCTACACATGCGGCGATTGTTGACGATCATCACCGGCGCATCGCCACAGGCCCCCATGCACTCGCCTTCCTTGAGGGTAATCAGCCCGTCCGGAGTAGTTTCGTTGTAACCGATTCCGAGTTTCCGCTTGAGGTACTCGCCGGCGTCGACACCCCCGGTGAGCATGCACGGCAGATTGGTACAGACCGAAAGCTTGTACTTGCCAACCGGCTCGAGGTCGTACATGTTGTAAAAGGTGGCCACCTCGTACGCTGCGATAGGCGCCATACCGAGATAAGCGGCGACAAACTCGATAGCTTCACTCGAAAGCCAGCCCCGTTCCTGCTGGGCGATGGCGAGCGCCGCCATCACCGCCGATTGTTTCTGGTCGGCCGGGTACTTGGCAATCTCGCGGTCGATTCTTTTGAGGGATTCTGAAGTCAGCATCAGCGGTCAATCTCGCCAAAAACTACGTCCTGCGAACCAATAATCGTCACCACATCGGCCAGCATGTGACCGCAAACCATTTCATCCATCGCCGACAGGTGGACATACCCCGGCGGTCGTATCTTCAGGCGATAAGGCTTATTCGCACCGTCGGAAATGACGTAGATACCGAACTCTCCCTTGGGATGTTCCACCGCCGAATAAACTTCACCCTCGGGCACGTGCATACCTTCCGTGCACAGCTTGAAGTGGTGAATCAGTTCCTCCATATTCGACTTCATGGCTTCGCGGCTAGGCGGGGAAACCTTGTGGTTGTCCGACATCACCGGACCTGGATTCCGCCGCAGCCAGTCGATACATTGCTTGAGAATGCGATTCGATTGCCGCATCTCTTCCATGCGAACGAGGTAGCGATCATAAGAATCGCCGGTTTTACCAACCGGAATGTCGAAATCTAGACGATCGTAAACCTCGTAGGGCTGTTTCTTGCGAAGATCCCAGGCGATTCCTGAGCCGCGCAGCATCGGTCCCGTGAAACCGCGCTGCAAGGCACGCTCCGGTGAGACGATTCCGACATCGACCAGTCGCTGCTTCCAGATCCGGTTGTCGGTGAGCAGCGTTTCGTACTCGTCGAGCAGCTTCGGGAAGCGGCTCGCAAAATCGTCCAGGAAATCCAGCAGCGAACCGCTGCGCGCCTCGTTGAACGGCTTGATCTGGGCCGCGCTCTTCCACTTTGATTCCTTGTACTGCGCCAGACGATCAGGCAGGTCGCGGTAAACGCCACCCGGCCGGTAATAGGCGGCATGCATCCGCGCACCGGACACCGCCTCATAGGCGTCGACCAGATCCTCGCGCTCACGGAAGGCATAAAGCACCATCGTCATTGCCCCGACATCGAGGCCATGACAGCCAACCCACAACAAGTGATTCAGGATGCGCGTGATCTCGTCGAACATTACCCGGATATACTGAGCCCGAAGCGGTACTTCGATCTGCAACAGGCGCTCGATAGCCATGCAATATGCATGCTCATTGCACATCATCGACATGTAATCCAGACGATCCATGTACGGCACCGACTGGATCCAGGTCTTGGTTTCGGCCAGTTTCTCGGTTGCCCGATGCAGCAGACCGATATGGGGATCGGCGCGCATCACCACCTCGCCGTCGAGTTCGAGCACCATCCGCAGGACGCCATGCGCCGCCGGGTGCTGCGGTCCGAAGTTCAGGGTGAAGTTACGAAGTTCAGGCATTTTCGGCTTTCCCGTAGGTCGCTTCGCGAACGATCCGCGGCGTGATCTCACGCGGCT
The DNA here is from genome assembly GCF_029255285.1 of Accumulibacter sp. GTDB lineage: Bacteria > Pseudomonadota > Gammaproteobacteria > Burkholderiales > Rhodocyclaceae > Accumulibacter. Next base: position 65,369 of record NZ_JAPUVI010000029.1, on the reverse strand, counting down.
CGATGGTCACCGGTTGGTAAATCACCCGTTGCTGTTCGGGGTCGTAGCGCATTTCGACATAGCCAGAAATCGGAAAATCTTTGCGGAACGGATGGCCGATAAAACCATAGTCGGTGAGTATCCGACGCAAATCGTGATGCCCCGGGAAAACGATGCCAAAGAGATCAAAAGCTTCGCGCTCAAACCAGTCGGCAACATTCCAGACTGCCGTCACCGACGGTACCGAAGGGAAGTCGTCGTCGGGCGCAAAACACCGAACGCGTAGCCGCCGGTTTCGGGAAATGGAGATCAGGTGGCTGACTACGGCGAAACGTTTGCCGTCGCGCCGCACACTGGCGTAGGCCGAATAATCGACGCCGCAGAGATCGATCAACTCCTCGAAAGACAACTCAGGCTCGTCGCGAAGCGTCTGCATCACGGCAAGATAGTCGGCGGCATCGACTTCGATGGTCACTTCGCCGAAGGCTATCTGCAGGGACTTAATCCGATCTCCGAGGTGCTTTTGCAGACCCTGACTCAGCGCTTCCAGCGTGACAGACGACATGGCTCACTCTCGATGAGGGTTTTCAACGGGCAATGGTATTGGTACGACGAACTTTGTTCTGTAGCTGAATCAGCCCATAGATCAGCGCTTCGGCCGTCGGCGGACAACCCGGCACATAGATGTCGACCGGAACGATCCGGTCGCAGCCGCGAACCACCGAGTATGAGTAGTGGTAGTAACCACCGCCATTGGCACAGGAACCCATCGAAATCACCCAGCGCGGTTCGGCCATCTGATCATAGACCTTGCGCATCGCTGGAGCCATCTTGTTGGTCAGCGTTCCGGCGACCACCATGACGTCCGACTGCCGAGGACTCGGGCGAAAGACGATGCCGAAACGGTCGAGGTCGTACCGCGAACATCCGGCGTGAATCATCTCGATCGCGCAGCAAGCGAGCCCGAAGCTCATAGGCCAAAGCGAGCCGGTGCGCACATAGTTGATCAGCTTGTCGGCCGTAGTGGTAACGAAGCCTTCTTGAAGAATACCTTCAATGCCCATTACTCACTCCCAATCCAGCGCACCCTTGGCCCAGGCATAAATATATCCGACGACCAAAATGGCGATAAAAACCAGCATTTCGATGAAACCGAACCATCTCACTGACTCGGTCTGCACGATTTCCCTAAAGATCGTTGCCCATGGCAAAAGGAACGCCACTTCGAGATCGAACAGGATAAAAATAATGGCGATGAGATAATAGCGCACGTCGAACTTCATGCGCGCGTCTTCGAAGGCCTCGAAACCGCATTCGTAGGGAGAAAGCTTTTCGCTGTCGGGGCGATGCGGCGCCACGATGAGTCCCGTCAGAACGGGCGCAAAACCAAAAGCGACGCCAACCAGGATGAAGACAAATACCGGGAAATAACTTTCCAGCATCATTCGCCCCACAAGCACTTCGATTCAGACTGCAGCCACCCGCAGCGGATGACATCTCCTGGTGCCGACGATGAGACTCGAACTCATACGACCGAAGTCACTACCCCCTCAAGATAGCGTGTATACCAATTTCACCACGTCGGCATTGCCACAGAGAGGGACGAGTTAACCGAGGGCTGCTGCACTTCCCGTCCCTCCCGCCAAACCAATTACTTTGGAATATCCTTTGCTTTCGAATCCGGTTCTCCCGAGCTCGCCGCCTTGTCAGCACCACTCGCCGGGCTCACCGGAACAGGCGAAGAGTTTACTGCATCCTGCATCACACTGCCAGCCGTTTTTGGCTTGCTTGAAGCAATATAGGCCAGCGACAGACTAGTCATGAAGAAGATGGTCGCCAGCACTGCGGTGGCGCGACTCAGGAAATTAGCCGAACCTGTTGCCCCGAACAGGCTCCCGGAAGCGCCACTACCGAACGCCGCGCCCATGTCGGCGCCTTTGCCGTGCTGAACCAGGACGAGACCTATGACTCCTATCGCCGCCAGGATGTGCACCACCAAGACCACCGAAAAAAGATAATCCATATAGCCTCTCACTCGACCCGACGCTTGACAAGAAAGCCTGACAATACTGGCCCGCACAACGGCGAAAGCTCGCCGAGCAGAATTTTCGAACGGGCCAATTGCCGGCCGAAAAAACTTTGGAAGTATAGCGGCTGCGCGCTAAGCTGGTCAATCGACTCCTAGGTACGGAACCCGTAATCTGCGCGACCTATACTGCTCCAAACGAGGAGTGCGATCAGCCCGCATTCCCCTCCAGGCCATTGATGATCGGCGTCAAAGCATCCACCGGGTAAACCAGCGGTACCATGGTATCGTCGATGAGGGTGAACACGCCGACTTGGTCGGGATGGGCACTGAACAGCACGTGATGATTGGCGATAGCGTCGACGTTCAACCACAGGGTCCCTTCGCGGTCGATCGGCGTATGGCCGACGATGAAAGGCGTCTTCGGATCGACCTGCAGCGCGCGGCGGAAGCGCTTTACGTCACGGCGGTTGTAGCCCTGGGGGCGGTTTGCACGATACAGGCGGTTGTTGATCAGCTCCAGAACCAAGTCCGGATGACGATGAATCTGCACCAGCATCTCCCGGTTGACCTTGGTCTTCGGCGCTGCCGCATGGCTCGCCAGGAAATTCGGCGAAACCGCGACATAGGGCAACAGCCGATAGAATTCCCCCATCGCTTTCAGATAGGCGGTACCGCGCCGCTCGCTGAGTTCCTTGGCCCACAAGAGGCCCTGCGGAATTCCGTCCTTGGCGATGTCCTCGGAAAAGGAATCGTGGTTGCCACGAAGGTAGAAGACCTGCTCCGGGAAACGCAACTTGAGTCGGAAAATGAGATCCATCAACACCATCGACCCGACCATCTCCCTGAGTTGCCCATCCACCTCCGAGTGCACGGCGTCGCCCAGTATCACCAGAACCGCACTGCCGTCTTCCAGTGCTTCGAGAAAGGCATTCTGGCTCAACACCGTCAAGAGATTGTCCACCTGAGCGTGCAGGTCGGCGACCAGGATCGGAGTCACTGTCGGCGGCAATATCAGCAGACCACCCGGCAGGCCACGGTCGTCGCGCGGACGATAGACCTCATCACGCAACAGGCGAATGACCGCCTCGATCAACGCCAAGGCTTCGTCTCTCGCCAAGGCTTCGATCGGGCCGCCAAAAATGTCGCGCAAGCGCCGCAACTTGCTCATGCGGATCGATTTGACCTCGTCGAGCATCGGTGCAATGGCCGTTCCCGCATCGCTCAAATTACGAAAAACCAGTGCATCCCGACCGTAGATCACGACGAGGTGCTGCTCATCGACGGCCGAAGGGTAGTCGAACATCGCTTGTTGGGTTGCGTCCCCGGAACCCAGGGCCAGCCAGCTCTTCGGGCTGAGCCGTAGAAAGCCACCGATGCGACGAAGATGGGTGCGCGGGTCGAAAATGATGAAACTGCTGAGCCGGATCGTCTCGCCCCGCTGGTTTAGACGAGTTTCCGGGTACAGGTGAAGGCGCCTGTCATTCAAGCCCAGAGTGATCTCGATCGGAATGCCGTCGAGCGGTACACGCACCTTGGTGCTGCCCAGCCGATAAGCGTCGCCGAGCTTCAGGTTATGGCCCCAGCCAAATCCGAGCCGGGCAGAGATCGCCTTCAACCGGGCGACAAGACTCGCTATGCGGCGGGGGCGTCTGGCAGTACGCCTCTTCACGGCAGAGGCCGGGCGCCGACGAAACGCCTCGGAGCGCTGTCCATCCCTTCACGGAGATAGACGTAGAAACCCTTCTCATGCAGAAACTCCGCGACACGGCGAAACACCTCGAGTTGCGCCGTGCAGATCGCCAGGCTGAGTTGGGCGTCCACCGGATGCGTGCTATGCCGTGCCCGCTCGCTACGCCGCTCGAAGACGAGATCCGCAGGCGGCAGCAGGAACTCGAACACATAGCGCCGATACCAGTCGACTGAGAAAAAAAAGCGCTTTCGTGGCGGCAACACCAGGCGAGCAAAGTCGACCAGCGGCAACGGGTTGCGATCTAGAAACTCGGCATCGAAAACCGACACTGCGTTTTCAAGACCGACGAAAGGCATTCCCAAGTGAATTTCACGCGGTCGAACCGAAAGAATTTCCGATCGCCACCAGTGCTTCTTTCCGAGATCCAGATAGCCTTCCTCAGACCAGCCGCCGAGGTGCACGATCAAGGTGCTCTTGCCGGCACCCGGAGGACCGGTCACCAGAATCTGGCGATAGCGAATATCAGCCGGAAAGTCGATGCCCTTGTAGTTCTGCAGCGACTCGACGAACTGGGTGGGCAAGTCGGCCATTGCTTCAGGCTGGCCGGCTCGGCGAACCGCCCGCCGACGCCCGCCCGGTAGATCGACGACTCGTCACCACTCTAGGAAAACGACGCTTTGAGGCCATGGAACACGATGGCCGCGAGGAGGCCGCCAACCGGAACCGTGATGAACCACGAAACGACGATTCCGCTCACGACTCGCAGGTCGAGAGCGCCGATACCACGGGCGATGCCGACGCCCATCACGGCACCAACGGCAATATGCGACGCCGAAACCGGCAAACCCAGACCGGAAGCTGCCACGGTGACGAAAGCGGCGGCGATCGTCGCGCAGTAGGCCCGGGTCGGCGTCAACTCGGTGATTTTGTGGCCAAGCGTGGCCATCACTTTGTAGCCATAGGTCGCCAGACCGACGACGATTCCCAGGCCACCGATGAGCAGCATCAAGGGTGTCACCGGCGAGGTCGCCGACACCGCCCGCGTCTCGATGATCTGGATTGCTGCCGCCATCGGACCGATACCATTGGCCACGTCGTTGGAACCGTGCGCGAAGGCCATCGCCGCCCCGGTCAACACCATCTGTGGGATGAACAGTCGCTCGACGCTGGCATGCTGGGAGGCTCGATCGGCATGCGCGCCGAGTTTGACGCGCTTCATCATCAGCCAGGCACCTACGGCGACGACGATACCGATCGCGACCGCCAGTAGCCGACCTTCGAGAATGCCAAAATTGATGTTGATGTGCTGCAGACCCCTGGCAATGACGATCAGCGAAACGACCCAGCCGACCAGAAAAGCATAAACTGGCCCCCATTTACGCGCCTGACCAACCGGGTCGCGAGTGTTGAAAATGAACCGCCGGATGCTCAGGGTCAGCGACAGGGCAACGATTCCACCAAGCACCGGTGATATGAACCAACTGGCGACGATCTCACCCATCTTCTCCCATTGCACCGCGTCGGAGCCAAGAGCGGCCACGCCGACGCCGCAAACGGCGCCGACGATGGTATGCGTCGTGGATACCGGCCAGCCGCGTAAAGTGGCAACCATCAGCCAGATGCCGGTGGCCAACAAGGCGGCGAGCATCCCGAACATCAGCAGATGCGGCACCGGCGCAAAACGTGCGCCATCGATGATACCTTGCGCGATCGTGTCAGCCACTTCGCCGCCCGCCAGATAGGCGCCGAGAAACTCCATTACGGCGGCCAGAACGACGGCCTGCCTGACCGTGATGGCTCCCGACCCGACGGTGGTCCCCATGGCGTTGGCAACATCGTTAGCTCCTATGCCCCAGGTCATGTAAAGGCCGCAGCCGAAAGCCAGAGCCAGAAAAACGGATTGATGCTGAGCGATGATCTCCATGCGGCAACCCCTAGCGCCCGGGTCGAAGACGTGACGGACGAGCGCGATGCCTGCCAGCGGCACGATCTCTCCGAAAAAACACCTCGCTAGCGCGACGACTCCGGAGGCGGAGACGCCAACCGCGAAGCCTTCGCTTCACCCACCGCTCACGCCCGACGGCCACGCCGACAGGCACCCCTCCACCGAGCGTGAAGGCTACAAATCTCATCATCGGGCTTGGCTCACCTGGTCAACCAACGGCGCTAGCGGCGGGCAATCAGCAGACGCAGTACCTCTCCCACCCGCTCAGCGTGGTCGGCCAGCGTCCCGACCCACTGGATCAACTGATACCAGAACATCACGGACACCGGCTTGTGGTTATCCTCCTCGGCAAAAAGCGCTCGCGCCAAGTCCATTCCCATGACATCCGTATCACTCTCCATATGCCCGAGTTCGATGACCATTGCCTGCACACGCTCGGCAGGACGACCGCGGAAGCCGCTCTCCAGGAGCTCGTCGATCTGCTCGATGATCTGGTGCGCCAGTTCGCAGGTATCGACGCAACGAGCTACCAACCGCATCAGCGGTTCGGCCATGCCTGCCGGCACCTCCATCCGGCGCTCGACCAGCAAACCGGCGATATCCTGCGCCGTGTCGGCGATCGCGTCCTGCATGGCCAGCAGTTCGAGAAGGTCCTGCCGGTCCACGGCAAGGAGCAGGCTGCGCGGCAAGTGGTCGCACATGTCGGCCCTGATCGCGTCCGCTGCGCTTTCCTTGACGAAAATCCGGTTTTTCTGCTCTTCGAGCTGCTCCTGGTCATTGTCGATCAACGCCCGAAAAAGGGCCGGAACCTCACTGACGCATTCGATGACGACGCGCATGTGCTGCTGCAGCGGCTTGAACGGCGATCTGCCAAACAACGCTGCTATCGGGTTGGTCGGTAACATCGGTGCCTCCGTTGACGCGCTTGTAAGCTCCTGCAAAATGGAGAAACGGACATCCATAGCCCGGGGCGGCGACCAGCACCGGCCATCGCCCCGGCAAACCGGCGACGCTCCGCTTCCGGCGCAGATTGTAGTCCGAAGTTCGCCATCCGTGAGGCTTTGCCACTCAGTGCTCATCCGACGCGCCTGCGGTAGCGGGTGGTCGTTTCGCGCGCTTGAGTTCCGTGCCCGGTGCCGCAGCCCGAACGACCTGAACAAGTAAGTTGGCGAGAGCCGGGCTGGCGCACCGCGACCGATCAATAAAAGCGCAACGCCCCGTTGCCGGGGCGTCCGTTTGCTGAACCAAACGTCCGGGCAATGCACGCCCGGTCAGTTCTCAAGCATTCTGGAGCAGAATTTCCTCGAGCGTCTGGGCCGACTTCTTGCTGGCCCGCAGCACCTTCTCCTGCAATGAATAGAACTGCCGCATGCGCATGGCCCGCAGAGCGGCGGCCTCGTCTCCCTCGGTATCGAACAGGCTCTTGATGGCCTTGTACATCACCGCGACGGATTTCTCTTCGATGTGCTCGATCTCGACGCACAGATCGACCGTCTCCTTGTTGCGCTCCTTGGCCTTCAGCGAGGCAATCGCACGCGTCAGGCGCGTGCAGGCGTCGACCGTCATCGATGCCAGCTCGTGCGACTCGGTATTTACCTCGGTGATGTTGTAGATGCTGGCCGCTTGTGCGACATCCTGTACCGCGTTCATCACGCTGTCGATGTCTAGCGTCAGGGCATAAACCTGGTCACGGTTGAGCGGCGTGACAAAGGACTTGTGCAGCATGGTCAGCAGATCCGCCTTGATCTGGTCCGCACTGGTCTCGTTCATATTGATTTCCTCGACCAGCGCGGCAACGTCCTGCTTGCTGACCCCCAGGCTGTTCACCAGGCGCAGCATGGCATTGGCTCCGGCCAGGACGCGCTCGCTGTGTGCCGCGAGAAGCTCAAAAAACTCGGACCGCTTGGGTAACATGAATACCTCCCTTGAATGACTCTTGTAACGACGATTGACTGATTCCGGTGGCTGGGTCGGCGGACGCCCGTTGCCGGCGCGTCCGCTAGGGCGAATACTTGTGGCTTACAGGAACTTGGTTCCGATGTACCAGAAGACCGCGGCGATCAGGCCCGAGGCCGGGATGGTCAACACCCAGGCAACCAGCAGATTGGCAGTGATCGCCCAGCGCACCGCCTTGACGTCGGTCGCCGCACCGACGCCGATGATGGCACCGGTGATGGTATGCGTCGTCGACACCGGAATGCCGCCCAGCGTCGCCAGTCCAAGAGTGATCGCGCCACCCATCGAAGCGCACGATCCGCTGATCGCGTTGAGCTTGGTGATCTTGGTTCCCATCGTCTTGACGATTCGCCAGCCACCGAGATACGTTCCCCAGGCGATAGCGAAGTAGCACGCGTAAATCACCCAGGTGGGCAGGGTCGCAACGTCCTTGGTCGCTACGCCGGCAGTGATCATCAGCAGCCAGATGATGCCGATGGTTTTCTGCGCGTCGTTACCACCGTGGCCCAGACTGTACGCAGCAGCGGCGAACAACTGCCCGCCCTTGAAGAACTTGCCGGCCTGATACGGCGAAGTGCCACGAAAGATCCAGGCGACAAGCACCATCAGCAGGCCGCCGATGATGACCCCGACCAGCGGCGAAATGATGATGAAAGCGAGGATCTTGCCGAAACCCTCCCAAACGATGGGCGCCCCCGAGCCGGCCTTGGCCACCGTCGCGCCGACCAGACCACCGACCAGGGCGTGCGATGACGACGACGGAATGCCGTAGTACCAGGTGATGATGTTCCAGGCCAAAGCGCCGATCAAGGCCCCGAAAATCACGTAATAATCGACGAAGCTGGGATCGACCGTGCCCTTGCCGATGGTTGCCGCCACCTTGAGCTGGAATACCCAGAGCGCGGCGAAGTTGAAGAACGCGGCGAACAGCACCGCCTGTTTCGGGGTCAGGGCTCCGGTCGCAACGATCGTCGAGATCGAGTTGGCGCCGTCGTGAAACCCGTTCATGAAGTCGAACGCCAGTGCCACTGCAATCAGCAGCGCCAGCGTCCAGATGCTCATATTTAGGCCTTCCATTTTCGGCTACCTCTCAGGAGTTTTCGATCAGGATCTCTTCGATCATCTTGGCCGCTTCCTGGCAGGAATCGAGGACGGCTTCCTGAAGCGAGTAGAACTCCCGCATCTTCATCGTCTGCCAGATGTTGGCACCCTCCTGGAACAAGGCGGTAATTGCCTTGTGCTGAATCTTGTCGGCCTTCGACTCGATCTCCTCGATCTCCTTGCACAAGTTCAGCGTCTCCTCGCCGCGCGACTTGTCGCCCAAGGCCGCCACCGCGCGATTCAGACGCATGCACGCATCGGCGCTCAGGGCCGCCATTTCGCGCGCTTCCACCGTCGACTGCTTGATGTTGTACATGCCCAACGCATTGGCAACGCTTTGCAGCACATTCAGCGTCATGTCGAGGTCGCTGATCAGCGCGTGGATCTGATCGCGGTTGATCGGGGTGGTGAACGACTGGTGCAAGCGACTGATCACCTTGGCCTTGATCTGGTCACCGTTCTGCTCGTGCTGATTGACTTCGTCGACCAGCGCCGCGAGGTTTGTCCCGGCGTCGCCCAGACCATTGATCAGACGCAAGGTTGCGTTGGCTCCAGCCACCACTTGTTCGGAATGCGCAGCGAGAAGTTCAAAGAATTCCTTGCGTTGCGGCATCAAACTACTAAACATACGACCTCCCTTGGTTATCTGCTCCAACGAGCAGCGCACAGAAAAAAGCCTAAAATACGTCTTCGCCGATCGTCTGTCGGCACCACGACAAGCACTACAACACGCCAACCACTACAACACGCCGTCGGGCGCATCCCGCCGGTTTGCCGGCGACGGACGCCAACCCGCCCAACTCCTCGCCCCGATCAACCCTTTTTTCCAGCCTTCGAAGCCCCAGCCAGAGCACCGAGCACCGACTTCATCTCGTCGAGTTTCTGCTCGGCAAAAACCTTCACCCCAGCGCGCAGGATGTCCGACTTGCTCGCCGCCCAGCCGGCGGCTTTTGCCAGCTCGACGCGCAGCGACTCGATAGCCGCCGCTTCGCTCTTCAGCAGCTCGACCGTGTAACGCACGAGCTTGTCGCCCTTGTCCTTGGTCACCCGCTCCACCTTCACTACTGCCTCCTCGAGCGTGGCCAGTGGCTTGCCCGCCGACTCCTTGGTCGTCGGCGCGGCGGTCGTTACGGGTCCGCGCTTTTTCCTCGTTGTTTCCCGTTTGGCCGGTTTCTCCAGCGCAGCCGACTTTGCCTCGGCAGCCGCTTTGCGAGCTACCGGCCGGGCTTTCGGCGCCGCCGCCGGCGCCGCTTCCGGCACGGCAGTTTTCGCGGCTGGCGACTTTGCGCGAGCAGGCTTCTTCCCGGTCTTGGCCGGCGCCTTCGCCACGGCAGACTTCGTTTCGCCACTCGCCTGGGCCGCCACCGTCTTCACCGCAACCTTGGCCGCCTTGCCGGCAGTTGGCGCGGGCTCACTAGCCGGTACGGCAACGACGGGGGTTTCGGCTTCCGGCTCGGCAACCAACGGAACGTCGGTGGCAGCCAGCCGCTCGGCGAGCGATTCGTCCTCTTTCTTGAGGCTGGCGCGCAGCGCGGACTTGTTGGAACTGGCGGCTCGGGTCGGTGTCGTCATCAGGTGTCTCCCAGTTGTTTAAGAACGGCGGCGATCAATCTACGGACTTCATCCTGCGCGGCCTCCGCAGCCGCGCCGAGCTGAAAGACCGAGGCCCCGATGACCGCGCTCTGCGCATAGGCATTGCGCTGGCAGAGCGTGGCGTCGAGGATCGGCAAGGTAAATTCGTGCAGCAATTCGAGCACATCGGTCGCCAGCGCCGTGTTTTGCACCCGGTTGGGGACGATGCAGCCGTGCAGCCGATGGCTTTGCTCCATGCGGTTGAGAATCAGCCGCTCGACGGCAAGGGTCGACCAGAGATCGGTCGGACTCGGCACGGCCGGGATGATCGCCAAATGCGCGACGGCCAGCGCGGCAAGAGTCGACGGGTGATAAATCGACGGTGGGGTGTCCAGCACCACATAGTCCGCCTCGCGCTGCAGGTCACCGACATGCTTGATCAGTTCGAGCCCGGACATTTTGCGCACATCGAGCTGCAGTTCGGAGTCGAGCAAGGGGGCTGACTCGGCCCAGCGAAACGCGCTCTCCTGGGGGTCAAGGTCGACCAGAAGCACGCTGGCACCGATCGCATGGAACCCGCCACCGAGTTGCATCGCGACAGTGGTTTTCCCGGCGCCGCCCTTCTGCGACACGACAGCGATCACCCGGGCTAGGGACATTGACATGGCATCCGTTTCGCGAGCGGACTACGGGTAGGGAGAATTTGCATAGCGGGCAATTATGCCACCATGCGGAAAAGCGGGAAGCCGGAATTGACTCCTGGAAGGGCCATGAAACGGGCCATTTTTCGCCGAATTGGCGAATGCCTGACTTAAGTCAATGAAAAGCGGTTCGGCGCCCTGCAATGGCGGGCAATTTGCTTAGTCAAAACCGACTGACGAGCCGCCTGGACAAGCTGGCAAAGGGGCTCCGGGCAGCGTTCGCGGCGGGCCTGTCAGCCGTCGGCGAGGAGATTGAGCGTCCTCGCCCTGACGACCGCTTCGCGGCGACTCGAGGCACGCAATTTGCGATAGATGTTCTGCGTATGCCGCTTGACGGTCGCCCGCGAGATACACAGCTCCTCCGAGATTTCGACGTTGCTCAGCCGGACGGCGAGCAGCTTGAGGATTTTCAGCTCGCGCCGGGTGAGATCGGCGCCCACCTGCTGGCGACCCGCCGTCACCAGCCAGTCGTCGTTGAGCGCGGCGAGAAGCCGCCCAACGTAGCTCGCGTGACCATGGCCAGCGTCCAAACGTTTCAACGGCTTGACCAGGTCCTGACCTAGATCGACGAAAACACGGATCAGACCTGCCGGCTGCGCCAAGGCCACGGCACGGCCGAGGTAGTCGGTAGCAGCGACCTCGTTCGCCATCGCGTGCTGAAGCAACGCCTGCAGCGCCAGCACTTCGACCAGAAAACGGACGTTGTGCCGTGACGCCAGATCCTCCTCCAGTAGCTGCAGAAGACGGCCCGCCTGCTGGTGCGCCTCGGCAGTACCCTCGGCAATCCACACTTTGGCCAACGTCAGATGCGGCGCGCTGAAGAACCTATAAACATAGTGGACAGGCCCGGGGTCGAAGCCCCTCGCCCATTCCACAGCGTCGTTGAGGCGCCCCTGGCGCAGCGCGAGGTCGGCCTGAAACGCGCGAGCGCGGAACAGCGCCGGCAAGTCGGCGTTCTGCTGCAGATGCGCACACACCCGGTCGACGATCTCACGCGCCCGATCGGCCTGGCCCAGCGCCTGATGAACGGCGGCCAGGACGTACGAAATCTCGGTACGATAGCCGAGTCGCGGCGCGTTCGACGGCGCGACTGCCGGCACCAGCGTCGCCTCGGCAAGTGCCAGCTCATTCCGCTGGTACTGAACGAGACCGAGAAAGTAGCGCCCGAGAGCAATCTCGCCGCCGGTACCGAAACCCGAATCGGGTAGCGGGTAGTACTGGTTGGCGGTCCACTGCAACGCTGACAGATCGGCCGCCATCCAGTCAATCAGGCAAAGGGTGGCGACCAGTGGCGCCTGGCAGGCGTCGATCGGCCCGGTGGCCTGCACCAGGGCCTGCTGAATGGCGTGGCGAGCGCCGTCGAGGTCGCCAGCGAGTTGCCGCCCCCCGGCCAAAAGTGCCTGGGCGGTGACACGAGCGTGTACGCAGGCGACCGGCAGGAGCCGCAGTGCCCGCTCGGCAAAAGCCACGGTGACCTCGGCCCGGCCTTCGAAGTAAGCCTGCAGGCTGCGCAACGCGAAAACGTGGCCGGACAGGGCCTCATGGGCTACGGTAGAAAGGCCGCCAACCCCGTTTTCGATCAGCCATTCGATCCGGTCGCAGACTGCCGGAATTTCCACGTGCCGCCCCTGGTGATACATCAGCCAGGACTTCAGGGCGAGCAGTTCCGCGTCGTTCTCGACAATGTCGGGCGGCAGCCGCCGCAGGCAGCGATCGAGCCGGTAACGCTGTTCGCGGCTTACCAAGACGTGGCGATGGCGCGCCAACAGACGCCCGGCTACCGCCGCGCCGCCACCGGCAAGCGCGTGCGGGATGGCCTCTTCCAGGCAACCCCGCGTTTCCAGCCAATCGGCCGCCCGCCGGTGCAATTCCGCAATCTCGCCGGGTCCCAGGCGCAGTTTGAGTTGGCACAGGAGGAATTCGCGAAACATCCGATGATAGCGATACCACTCGCCGTCGTCACCGATCGCGCTGCACAGCAGGGCGCCGCTCGACACGGCCTGCAGCAACGGCTGGCTTCCGGCGGCGCCGCCCGGCGCCTCTCCGGTCGCGAGCATGACATCACAGAGAGGCGCGCAGAAGCGCTCCAAGATCGAGGTACGCAGCAGACCGTCAATCGCCTCCGGCACCTGTTGGGCAAACAGTTCTTCAAAGAAATATTGCTGAACTTGCGGCAAGTCGCCTCGGCAGACGAGGTCCACATCGTCGCCTCCCCCGCCGTTGCGCATCGCTAGCGCCGCCAGTCGAACACCGACCGGCCAACCTTCCGTAGTCTCCTGCAACCGGGCAAGCGTTGTCGCCACCATCACGTGTCCAACGCAGCGTTCGACCAGCATGGCGCTTTCGCGTTCGGAGAACTGCAGGTCCGCCGTGCCGATCTCGGCCAAGGCGCCGCCTACGCGCAGCGCGCTGAGACACAACTGCGGCGTACGGCGGGTGACGATCACCAGCCGCAAGCCGTCCGACGAGTGAGCCAGCAAACGATCCAGCAAGGTTTGCACCGGCGTCGAGTCGACGCGCTGATAGTTGTCGAGAACCAGCACCAAGGGCACTGGCAAGGCATCGAGATCGTTGCTCAGACGGCCGGCAAGAATGGTCGGCGAGCAGGGTTGACCGGAATTCAGGTAGCGCACCGTCTCGGCGCAGGCATCGGGAAACGCACTGTGCACAGCGGCGACGAAATAGCTTGCGAAAGCGATCAGTTCGCCATCGTCGTCGTCGAGCGACAGCCAAGCGGCCGGCCCTTCGCGGCCCTCGAGCCAGCAGGCGGCGAGCGAAGTCTTGCCATAACCGGCCGGCGCCGACAGGACGGTCAGTGGCAATTCGCAGCCGACCTCGAGCCGCCGCAGCAATTCACTGCGTGGGAAATAGTCCGCGACCAGCGGCGGAGGCCGCAGCTTGCTGAAGACGATCTGGACGGTGTGTGCTGCCAGCCCGACACTCATCGTGCAGACCTTTCGAGCAAGCGGGCAATCTGTTCATCCTTGTCGCGCCAGAGGCTTTGAATCCACTTCTGAAACGCCTCGCGAACCGCCGGGTCACCCGCGTAGTCAGCTTTCGCCAGATCGATCGGCACCGGCAGCGCCTGCACACGAACCCGCACGCGCTTCATCCGGCCACTCAGGAACGCCCAGAAGTCGGGCGCGCCGTCAGGATAGACGATGGTGACGTCGAGAATCGCCCGGAACTTGTCACCCATCACATTGAGCGCCAGAGCAATCCCACCGGCCTTGGGCTTCAGCAGGTAGCGATACGGCGACTGCTGACGCTGATGTTTGACTGACGTGAAACGAGTCCCTTCGCAGAAGTTCACGACGCTGGTCGGCAGCAGCGCGAACCTCTGGCAAGCGCGGCGCGTCGCGTCCTGGTCTTTGGCGCGCAGCTCCGGGTGCTGGCTGAGCACTTCTTCACTGTGCCGGCGCATGAAGGGAAAATCGAGTGCCCACCAGGCAAGACCCATCACCGGCACCCACAGCAGTTGCTCCTTGAGAAAGAACTTGAGCAGCGGAATGCGGCGCGTCAGCAAGTGCTGGAGCACTAGAATGTCGGCCCAGGTCTGATGATTGCAGTTGACGAGATACCAGCCACGGGCGTCCAGTCCGGCGATGCCTTGCACATCCCACACCGCGTTCTGGGTCAGCGCCATCCAGGCACTGTTGCACCCTATCCACGCTTCCGCAATCCGGATCAGAATCGGATCGAGACGCAGGCGAACGGCGTGCAAGGGCAGGACGAGCTTGAACAAGGCGACCAGCAACAGGAGCGGTACCCAGAACAGGCTATTCAGTCCGAGCAGCAGCGAGGCGATCAGACCGATTAGCGGGGCAGGCAGGAAAGCGAGCATGGGCGAGATGTCGTAACGACTGGCGCGATGATTCAACAGGTCGTCGCGGGCAAGCTGGCCAACATCGCGCTGCGTGTCCCCGGCGTCTCCAGGCTGATGCGGCCGAGCGCGCCGTCGCGATAGTCCTGCAGCAAGGTCTTGGCGGCCTTCTCGAAATCCGCGTCACCGCCACGCCTACGCAAGCCGCGGCGCTGAGCGATGGTTTCGATGAGTTTGACGGCGTCGAAATGGGCCGCCGCTTCCACCGGAAATCCGTAGCGGCCGGAGACGAGGAGCGGATAACGCGCCAGCAGCAGATCGGCCAGAAAAGTCCCCACCTCTTCGTAGACGATCGCATTGCGGCCGATGGCATTACTAGCCGCCAGCATCAGGCCATCACTAGGGTATTCAATCTTCGGCCAGAGCAGACCAGGCGTATCCGTCAACCAATGGCGGATGTCGAGTTGCGAAGTCTGCTGCGATTTGGTCACCGCCGGTTCGTCGCCGACCTTGGCCAGCCGGCGCTTGAGCAGGGCATTCATCAGGGTTGACTTGCCGACGTTCGGAATGCCCATGATCAGCATCCGCAAGGGTTTGCCATTGTCCTTGCGGTGTGGCGCCAGGGGCTGGCACAAAGCCGGCAGACGCGCCACGTCACCAAGCCTCCGGCAGGATAGCGCAACCGGACGCACGTCGGCCTGACGCTGGTAATAGTCGATCCACGCCTGGGTGACCAGCGGATCGGCCAGATCGGCCTTGTTGAGCACTTTGAGGCACGGGCGCTGACGTTGCAGCCGCAGTTCGCGAATCATCGGGTTGGTGCTCGCCTCCGGCAAGCGCGCGTCCACCACTTCGATGACCACATCGATCGACGCCATCGTTTCGGCGGCCTTCTTGCGCGCCGAGTTCATGTGACCGGGGTACCACTGGATGGCCATGGACTATTGCAACTTGTTGGAGATCCGGGAATTATCCCACCGCTTGGCCCCGGCCGGCCGATTTTTGCCAGGCTCGGGACAAGCCGCAAAGCGCTAGAATGTCGCTCCTTCACACATCCGAATCAGGAACCTCTTGCCGGCCATCCCCGAAATCAGGCCTGGGCAGTCGATCGAACTGCTCCAGGAACTGCACATCCTGACACGCGACGGCAAACTGAACCAAGACAGCCGACGCAAGCTGAAGCAGGTCTACCATCTGTTCCAGTTCATCGAGCCGCTGCTCGTCGAACTCCTCACCGACGGCGCCGGACTGACGCTGGCCGATCACGGCGCCGGCAAGTCCTACCTCGGCTTCCTGCTCTACGACCTGTTCTTCAAGGCGAGGAGCCAGGGGCACATCTACGGTATCGAGGCGCGTGCCGACCTCGTCGAACGGGCACGCCGTCTGGCCGAGCGACTCGCTTTCGCGCGCATGACCTTCCTCGATCTGCGCGTCAGCGCGGCGATCGACACGCCGGACTTACCGGCAAGCTTCGACATCGTGACCGCACTGCACGCTTGCGACACCGCCACCGACGATGCGATTCGCTTCGCGCTTCACAAGCAGGCACGTTTCATCGTCCTGGTCCCCTGCTGCCAGGCTGAGGTCGCCGCCCTGCTGCGCCGCAACAAGAATGTCTCGCTGGCCAGAACACCGCTCGCCGAACTTTGGCGCCATCCCATCCACACCCGCGAATTCGGCAGCCAGGTGACCAATGCCTTGCGCTGTCTGCAACTCGAAGCGCAGGGTTATCAACTGACGGTCACTGAACTCGTCGGCTGGGAGCACTCGCTCAAGAATGAGCTGATCATTGCCCGGCGCGGCAAGGAGCGACGCGGCGACGCGATGGCGCGCCTGGAGGAGATCTTGTCGGCGCTGAATCTCGAAGAACTGCACGATCGCTTCATCTATTGACCGGCCAACGCCATGCGCCTTCGCCTTTGACTCGGCCGTCTACGAACCGGAACCGTCGATGGAAAAATGGATAACCCGCGTCGTCGCGGTGCTCTGCGCCGGCGGCAGCACCGCCCTGTTCTGGACCTTCGGAGTATTTCTCGCCGTCCCCTGGCGCGAGAGCCGCCTGCTGTCGCTCAACGGCATCGAGATGCAGGTGCTCGCCATACCGCTGCTCGCCGGACTGGCCGTCGCCTGGGGCGCCCTGCACATCCTGGCACTGGCCGACCGCGACGACAACCCGAAGACCTACTACGCGATCTGCCTGACCTTGCTCGTCGGATCGCTGCTCGCGATATACGGCGGCCTGGCGTGGGGCACCGCACGCATCGCCTGACAGCACCCTAGACCTGCATATTCATCACGTCGTTGTAAGCCGAAACAAGCTTGTTGCGGACCTGCACCATTTCCTGGAAGGAGATGTTCGCTTTCTGCAAGGCAATCATCACGTCGTGCAGATTCTCGCCGCCGTTGCCGGCGGCAAAATTTGCCGCCATCGCCTGCGCCTGCTGCTGCGTCTGGCTGACGGCCGCAATCGAATTCTGGAGTACCTGCGCGAAGTCCGTAGAGGCCGCCGGGGCGCTGGCCGGCTCGGCAGAACGACTTCCCGCCGCGGCCGATGTGGCGCGCAGCATGCTCAACATCTGGTCAATACCTTTGGTGTCCATTCGTTTCTCCAAACGCTGTCTGACAAGCTAAGCAAAAAACGTGCCCCAGGACGGCCAATCGGCGATCAGTCTTTCAAAAAGCCCTCCAGGCGATACTGCCGCAATTTGTGGCGCAAGGTTCTCTCCGGCATCCCAAGCCGCTCGCCAGCCAATCTGCGTGATCCGCCGACAGCGGCCAGCGTTTCCAGGATATGCTCGCGCTCGACTTCCCTCATCTTGTCGGTTTTCGGACTCTCCGTCCGCACCCCGGGCACCGGCCCGCCGACGGCGCTTCTCTCCGGCGGCGGCTCGACCGGCGAATCGGCAACGATGGCGGCTGTCAGATGCAAGGAATCCAGATCGACCATACCGCCCGCCGCCAGAATGACGGCTCGCTGCATGACGTTTTCCAGCTCGCGGACGTTGCCCGGCCAGTGGTATTTCTGCAGCGCCTCCTCGGCGGCAGCGGACAGGCACAAGCCCGGACGACCGGCGCGGCCGCCGTGCTCGGCCAAGAGGTGGCGAGCCAGAGGAATGATGTCCTGGCTTCGCTGTCGCAAGGCTGGAATCAGCAAAGGGAAGACATTCAGCCGATAGAACAGATCCTCGCGAAAAAGCCCTTTCGCGACCGCGTCGGCCATGTCCCTATTGGATGTCGCCACCACGCGGATGTTAAGCGCCACCGGCTTCTGGCCGCCGACCCGCTCGACCTCGCGCTCCTGCAGCACGCGCAGCAGCTTGGCCTGCAGAGCGAGAGGCATCTCGGTGATCTCGTCGAGCAGCAGGGTACCGTTCTGGGCCTGCTCGAACTTGCCCACCTGCGCGTGCTGGGCACCGCTGAAGGCGCCCTTTTCATGCCCGAAGAGCGTCGCCTCGAGAAGGCTGTCCGGAATCGCCGCACAGTTGATGGCGACAAACGGTCCTTTCCGCCGGGCCGAATGCTGGTGGATGAAGCGCGCCACGACTTCCTTGCCAACACCACTTTCGCCGGTCAGGAGGACCGTCGTGTCGCTCTGCGCCACCCGCCTGGCGAGGGCAAAGAGGTTGCGACTGACCGGATCACCGGCCACCACCCGCTCATCGTCGAGTACCTCCGGCAAGCGGTAACGCTGCACATGATCAAGCAGCGCCTTCGGCTCGAAGGGCTTGAGCAAGAAATCGCAGGCGCCAGCCCGCATCGCTTCCACTGCCCGGTCGACGTCGGCAAAGGCCGTCATCAGAACCACCGGCAGGTGCGGGAAGCGCGTGCGAATCTCCTTCAGCAACGTGATGCCGTCGATCGGCAGCATGCGCACATCGCTGACCACCAGCGAAACTGCCTGTCCCGCCAGCACCTGAAGCGCCTCGTCGCCACCCGCCGCCGCGATGACCGCCTGCCCGGCCAGTTCCAGGGTATCGCATACGGCCTCGCGCAACGCCGCGTCATCTTCGACCACCAGTATCGGCATTCCGTATGTCATAAAATCAGCACTTCCTCAGTGATCCACCGCCGTCGCGTCGACAGGCAGCATGATGACGAACTCCGACCCGCTGTGCGGAACTGAACTGACTTTAATCGTCCCTCCGTGGGCGCGCGCGACGCCGAGGGCAATGGCCAGGCCAAGCCCGGTCCCTTGGCCGCGTGTCGTAAAAAACGGCTCGAAGACGCGTGCCTGAATCTCGGGGGCAATTCCGGACCCGCTGTCGCGCACACCAATGTGCACCTGCCCATCGACGACGCGCGCCGCGACGCTTACCAGCCCACCCGCCGTACAGGCCTGCAAGGCATTCTCGAGCAAATTCACCAAGGCGCCGGCCAATGCCTTTCGGCTGCCGGTAATGATCCTGTTATCAGCCTCGCTGATCACCCGGAGACCGACCCGCCGCTCAGCGAACAAAGGCTCGACGGCCTGCAGGGCGTCGGCCAGCAGTAGACGGACGGCCACCGCGTCGCGACCGAGGCGTTCGCCGCGAGCGAACAGCAGGACCTCCTGAATCAGGCGCTCGAGCCGTCTGAGTTGGGCGATGGCCTTGCCGGCAAAACGGATGCGCGCCGCGTCGGCCAACTCCGGCTGGCCAAGATTGGCGCTGTAGAGCAAGGCGGTGGCCAACGGCGTGCGCAACTGGTGCGCCAGCGACGCCGCCATCTCGCCCATGGCGACCAAGCGTTGATTGCGCTCCAGTTCCGTTTTCAGGCTGTGCGCTGCGGTGACGTCGTGCATCAGAAGGATTCGCCCGCCGGCCGAATCGAGCGGACTCTCGACGATCGACAGCCGCCGCGCTTCGAGCTGCCATTCGTCCGGCGCCTCGGTCGCCACCAGCCTCGCCTGAGCCAGATTCGGCCAGGGTTCGCCGACGAGGGACTGGCCGAACATCCGCCGTGCCGCTGGATTCGCCTCGCTGACGACGGCCGCGCTGTCGAGCACCACGACCCCCGCGGGCAGCGCGTTGAGCAACAACGAGAGTCGCTCTGAAAGCGCTTCCTTGGCTTCGTACTGGCGACGCAGTTCGCCGTTGGCCACCGCCAGTTCGGTGGTCAGCGACTCGACCCGGCCCTGCAAGCCCTGGTAGGACTCGGTGAGGGCCAGAGACACCTGGTTGAACACATCGAAAGCGCGTTGTAGATCCTGCGCCTGGCGTTCCGAGCCAGGCATTTGTGTGACTTCGCTCATGCGATGGAAAGTCCGCCCCCGTTAACCGCTACAATAGTCAAGCAATTATCGGCTTTTTTTTGCTTTTTTCCTGTCCTATCGCAGGATTGTCACGAATCGCGAGTATGGCGGCAGCGGGAATCGGAACCACCGGGACGACAGAAACGACAGGCGCGGGCAATCCGCTCGATCGCGCGCGCGAGGCGCTGGCGCGACTGAGCAACCGGCAGAAGGTCCTGCTGATGGTATCCGTCGCCGCCGTCGTGGCCTTGCTGGTGGTCGGCGGCATGATGCTCCGACAAAGCGAGTACAAGATCCTCTTCTCCAATATCGGCGAGCGCGACGGTGGCGCGATCATCGCGGCGCTCGAGCAGATGAACGTTCCCTACCGCTTCAGCGACTCGGGCAGCGCCATCCTGGTCCCCGCCAGCCGGGTCCACGACGTCCGCCTACGTCTCGCCGCGCAGGGTTTGCCAAGAGGCGGCGCCGTCGGCTTCGAACTGATGGAGAGTCAAAAGTTCGGTATCAGCCAGTTTGCCGAACAGGTGAATTATCAGCGCGGGCTGGAAGGCGAGCTCTCTCGCACGATCCAGTCGATCGCCGCCGTACAGGCGGCGCGCGTCCATCTGGCGATCCCCAAGCCGAGCGTTTTCATGCGCGAAGAACTGAAGCCATCGGCCTCGGTGCTGCTCAATCTTTACCCGGGACGCTCGCTCGATCCGCCGCAGATCGCCGGGATTCAGAACCTAGTCGCCGCCAGCGTGCCGCAGCTCTCTCCAGCCAGCGTCACCTTGCTCGACCAGAGTGGCGCACTACTGTCCCAGATGAAGAGCAAACTGCTCGAAGCCGGCCTCGACCCGACACAGGTGAAGTACATTCAGCAGGTCGAAGCGAGTATCATCAAGCGCGTCGAAGACATTCTGGCGCCGATCGTCGGTCCCGGAAACGCACGCGTGCAGATCGCTGCCGATATCGATTTTTCGCAAAGCGAGCAGACGGCGGAAACGCATCGACCCAACACGACGCCACCCGACATCGCGATTCGCAGCCAGCAGACCAGCGAGACGGCGAGCACCAACCCGACGGCGCAAGGAGTACCCGGCGCACTGACCAATCAGCCGCCCGTACCGGCCACCGCGCCGCTGACCCAACCGCCCGTTCCCGGCAGCGGCCCGGCCGGCGCGGCCGCGGCCGCGGCCGCGCCGCTGCCGGGGCAGATCAACGCCGCCGGCGTGCAGGCGCCGATCGCCAGTGTCGGCCAACCGATCAATACGAGCAAGAACGCGACGATCAACTACGAGCTCGACAAGACCATCCGGCACGTCCGGCAATCCGTGGGGACAGTCAAGCGCCTGTCTGCCGCTGTGGTGATCAACCAGCGCAAGGAAGTCGCCAAGGACGGCAAACTGGTCAGCAAACCGTTGCCGGACACCGAATTGAAGCAAATCAGCGATCTCGTCAAAGAGGCGATGGGTTTCAGCAAGGAGCGCGGCGACACGATTTCGGTCGCCAACGCCCCCTTCACGGCGATCGAGAAAGAGGACAGCCTGCCACCATGGCGCGATCCGGAGACCGTTTCGCTGACCAAAGACTTGGTCAAGTACGGCGTGATCGCCGGTCTCATCGCCTATCTGCTGCTGGGTGTCGTACGCCCGCTGCTCAAGACGATGCTCGAGCGCCCGGCCACCGCCGCGGGAGGAATCGGCGGCACGATCGACATCCACGCCGGCGAGGAAGGCGAGGGTGAGGAACGAGAGCACCGGCCATCACCCACCGAGTTGCTGGACAAGCGGATCGCTGCGGCGCGCGAACTGACCCAGCGTGATCCGCAACTCGTAGCCAACATCATCAAGGAATGGACGGGCGGCGGTGGCGGCTGAGGACGGCATCGAAAAGAGCGCCATCTTGCTGCTCAGTCTCGGCGAGGATTATGCGGCCGAGGTGCTCAAGCACCTCGGCCCGAAGGAAGTGCAGAAGCTCGGCCTGGCGATGGCCGGCCTGAAGTCGGTGCCGCGCACCCGTGTCGAAGAAGTGCTGGCCGATTTCCACAAATCGGCCGAAGAATCGGCCGCGGTACACGTCGATACCGACGCCTACGTCCGTTCGGTTCTCACCAAGGCGCTGGGCGACGACAAGGCGTCCAACCTGATCTCGCGCATCCTGCAACCTGGCGAAACCAAGGGCATTGAAGGCCTCAAGTGGATGGATGCGCCGACGGTCGCCGAGCTGATCAAGAACGAGCACCCCCAAATCATCGCGACGATTCTCGTCCACCTCGAACATGATCACGCCGGGGACATACTCAACCAGTTCACCGAGCGTCTGCGCAACGATGTCGTACTGCGCATCGCAACCCTCGAAGGCATTCAGCCGGAAGCGCTGAGAGAACTGAACGACGTCATGCTTCGCCTGCTCTCGGGTTCGGCAAGCATGAAACAGGCCGCCAAAGGAGGGGCCGGAGCGGTCGCCGAAATCCTGAACTTCATGGGCAGCGCCAACGAAACTGCGATCCTCGACTCGATCCGCGAATACGATCCCGACTTGGCACAAAAGATCCTCGACGAGATGTTCGTCTTCGAGAACCTTCTCGATCTCGACGATCGGGCGATCCAACTCCTGCTGCGCGAGATCCAGTCCGAGTCCCTGATCCTGGCCATGAAGGGCGCCACCGAGCCGCTGCGCGAAAAGATTTTCCGCAACATGTCGCAGCGCGCCTCGGAAATGCTTCGTGAGGACCTGGATTCGCGTGGTCCCGTACGCCTTTCCGAGGTCGAAGCCGAGCAGAAGGAAATTCTCAAGATCGTTCGTCGCCTTGCCGACGAGGGCCAGATCGTAATCGGCGGCGCGGGTGGCGAGGAAATGATTTGACTACAGCCAGGCCATGACCAACTGGATCCCCAAAGAAAAGCTGACCGCCTATCAACGCTGGGAGCTGGCCGCCTTCGACGAAAAGAAGAGCGCCGTAAAACCACCCCACGTTACCGCTGCCCCGCCGCCGGCCGCAGCCCCCGTCGACGTTCTGCCGGAACAAGCGGCCCCACCACCGGAACCACCGCTTGCCTTGCCGACGGCGGAAGACATCGAACGTATGCACCGCGAGGCACAGGCGGCCGGCTATGCCACGGGCTATCAGGAAGGCAGCGCCGCCGCGCAGGCCATGGCATCCCGCCTGGCGACCTTGTTGAACAATCTCCAGCAGGCCCTGGCGACGATCGATCAAGGCGTCGCCGACCAGTTGCTTGCCTTGGCAATCGAGATTGCCCAGCAGGTGTTGCGGCAGAGTCTGCGCGTGCAGCCGGACTTGCTCCTGCCGGTGGTCAGGGAAGCGATTGCCGTATTGCACGCCCATCATGGGCAGCCGATGCTGTTCGTTCACCCCGACGATGCCGCGCTCGTACGCCGCCACCTCGGCGATCAACTGTCGCACAACAACTGGCGAATCGCCGAAGATGACGGATTGTCGCCCGGCGGCTGTCGCGTCGAACTCGGCGCCAGCGAAGTCGACGCGACCCTCGAGACACGCTGGCGACGTGTCATCGAAGCGATCGGTGTCAGCGACGAGTGGCTGAAAACCGCCGACCTGGACAGTCGGGAAGCGGCGCGATGAGTGCGAGCGCCGAGAACCCGCATCTCGCCGACTGGCGGCACTTCCTGGAAGGTTGCTGTCGAGCCGCCGGCCAGATCAATTCGCTGCTCCCGAGCGGCCACCTGACACGCATCAACGGATTGGTGATGGAGGCTTCCGGACTCAAGTTGCCGCTTGGCAGTTCGTGCCGTATCACACCGTTAGGCGGCTCGCCGGTCGAGGCGGAGGTGGTCGGCTTCAACGGCGAGCGGCTCTTCCTGATGCCATCGGAAGACGTTTACGGATTGTCACCGGGAGCTCGGGTGGTCGCACTCGAGACGCGCAACCCGCCGCCGCGGATCGGTCGTCCGCCACCGGCACGTCGGCGCTCTATCGACCGTGCGAAGCTGGTTCCGGTCGGCGAGTCGCTCCTCGGTCGTGTCCTCGACGGAGCCGGACGGCCGCTCGACCGGCTCGGCCCGCTGCATGCCAAATCGCTGCGGCCGCTGCAAAGCCGGCCGATCAACCCGATGTCCCGGTCGCCGATCGATCAGGCGCTCGATGTCGGAGTGCGCGCCATCAATGCCCTGCTCTGCGTCGGCCGCGGGCAACGCATGGGACTCTTTGCCGGTTCGGGTGTGGGCAAAAGCGTCCTGCTCGGCATGATGGCGCGCTACACCGAGGCGGAAGTGATCGTCGTTGGCCTGATCGGCGAACGCGGCCGTGAGGTCAAGGAATTCATTGAGCAAATCCTGGGCGAGGAAGGCCTTCGTCGGGCCGTGGTCATTGCTGCACCGGCTGACGTCAGCCCCTTGATGCGCCTGCAAGGCGCCGCCTACGCGACCGCCGTCGCCGAATATTTCCGCGACCGGGGACGACACGTGCTGTTGATCATGGACTCGCTGACACGCTATGCCATGGCACAGCGCGAGATTGCCCTGGCGATCGGCGAACCGCCGGTCACCCGCGGCTACCCGCCGTCGGTTTTCGCACGCCTGCCACAATTGGTCGAGCGCGCCGGAAACGGCGCCGATGGCGGCGGTTCCATCACCGGTTTCTATACCGTCCTCGCCGAGGGTGACGACCAACAGGATCCGATCGCCGATTCCGCGCGGGCGATTCTCGACGGTCACATCGTCCTTTCGCGCACCCTGGCCGATGCCGGACACTATCCGGCCATCGACATCGAGCAATCGATTTCACGCGCCATGGTCAACCTGGTCACCCCGACGCATCTCGAACAGATCCGACGCTTCAAGCGCTTGTTTTCGCGCTACCAACGTTCACGCGATCTGATCAGCGTCGGAGCCTACGCGGCCGGATCCGACCCGCAGCTCGACCAGGCCATCGCCATCTATCCGCAGTTCGAAGCCTTCCTGCAGCAAAGCCTGGGCCAACCAGCAAACTTCGGCAGCAGCGTCGCGCAGTTGCAAGCGCTGTTCGGAAACACTGGCTGAAATGCCGTGCGCAAGCTAGAGCAAGAAAGCCGTCCGACGTTCTGACGAGTTCGCCGTGACCCGACCCTTCTCCCTGCAAACCGTGCTCGAGCTGATGCAGAGTCGCGCCGACGAGGCGACGCAACGTCTCGCCCGCCTGCTGGCCGCCGAGCGTGACGCGCGCAACAAGCTGGCGCTTCTGCGCCAGTATCGGGACGAATACGCGCTGCGCTTTCGCCAGGCGGCGCAACAGGGATTGGGACAACCGGAATGGCGCAACTATCAGGAATTCATGAACCGCCTCGACCAGGCGGTCGACCAGCAAAGCGAGGCGGTCCGTCAGCAAGAGAGCCGCACTGCCGCCGGCCAAGCGGCATGGCAACAGCAGCGGAGCCGTCTGCAAGCCTTTGATGCGCTCTCACAACGGCATCGCGCCAGTGAAGCGAGGTCCGAACTCCGACAAGAACAAAAAGCACAGGATGAATTTGCGAGCCGTGGCAAGGAAGACGACCCAGGAACTTGACCGGCATCTGGCGCGGGACTTGCTTCAATCGGGCATCCGCCTGCCGAAGAGGAAAGATCATGAGCATTGCCGTCGTTTCAAGCTTCGCCCGAGCACCGACCATCAGTAGAACCAACGCCGGCACGGGTGACGAACTACTGACAACGGCCGTCGCCGCCGCTGGTGGCGACTTTGCGAGCATCCTTCTCGGTCTGCCGATGGCTTCGGGTGCGCCGTCGTTACCGGCCGACACGAGCCGAAGCGCGCAGGTGGCGCCGCTTTCGTTCGCGCTGCCGGCCACCACCGATCAGGCGCCACCGGCAAACGAGAAAGCTGTCGACGGCGAGGCCGACGCAGGCGAGGTCACTCTTCCGGATGGCGTAGTGCTTCTTCCGGTCGCGCTTGGCTGGAATCCGCCAGTGCAACCGGCTGGCCTGCCAGCCGCCGACGGAAAACCAGTCGTCGCCCCACCGGAACAGGCGCGCGCCGAAGCGTCGCCGGCAAAAGCCACGATCCGACTGAGCGCCGCGCCGGTCGACCCGCGGGCGGCCGGCGGCAACGAGCGGCAGGCGTCGCCGTCGGCAACGCCCGATCCCGGAGAAGCGCCGGCAAGATTTGCCGTGGCCACTTTCACTGGCTCGACAGCCGAGCAAGCCGCCCCGACCATGTCGCCACACGCGCCGGACCTTGTCGCACCGGCCGTCAGCCCGACGACTCTCGCGACCTTGCCGCCCATCCACCTGCCCTCGGGCGCGACGCGTCCCGCCGACACAATCGTCGACCTTCCGACACCGCTGCGCGACGCGTCCTGGGCCACGGATTTTGGTCAGAAGGTGTTGTGGTTCGTCGGCAACGAGAAGCAGACTGCGCAACTGACCCTCAATCCGCCACAACTTGGAGCCATAGAAGTCACCGTCAACGTGGACAAGGGCAACGCCAACGCGCACTTCAGCTCGGCCAACGCCGAGGTGAGAGGAAGCATCGAAGCGGCGTTGCCGCGGCTGCGTGAAATGTTCGCCAGCGCGGGCATCGATCTGGGCCAGGTCAGTGTCGGTAGCGAGTC
The DNA here is from genome assembly GCF_029255285.1 of Accumulibacter sp. Classification (GTDB taxonomy): domain Bacteria; phylum Pseudomonadota; class Gammaproteobacteria; order Burkholderiales; family Rhodocyclaceae; genus Accumulibacter. Next base: position 38,798 of record NZ_JAPUVI010000029.1, on the reverse strand, counting down.
GTTCCGGCAACAGGCGCAGAGCCAGCCAAAGCCGTCGCCGGAACCCCGCGCATTGGCCGATGCGGCTATACTTGGGGCCGGATCGCTGAGCGGCGCGCCGGGGCAGTTCTCGAGCATGCCACACGGTCGTTCACTGGTCGACACCTTCGCTTGATCTAGATGTGGCTCGCCCACTTGGCCAAACCGAACGTCTGCCGGCTTTGAACGTCACGACCGAGCGAAAAGAGACAGGGAGAAAAGTGCCGCATGGCCAAGGATACGAAGCCCGCCACTGAAGGCGCCGAAGTCGCGCCACCGAAGCGCAGCAAGAAGCTGCTGATCATCATCATCGCGGTGGTGGTGCTCGTGCTCGGACTCGGAGGGGTCGCCACCTTCGTACTGTTGCGACACAGCCCGGAGGCGGACGACGAAGGCGAAGTCGCCGTGGAAAAAGCCAAGCCGAACAAGAAGAAGAAAGCCGAGCGCGAGGTGCCGATCTATGTCGCCATCGACGCTTTCACCGTCAATCTCGCGCCCGACAACGGCGACCAGTTTCTGCAGTTGGTCTTCTCGCTCGAGGTCCAGGACTCCCAGGTCGGTGACCTGCTCAAAATGTATACCCCTAAGCTACGCAACGACCTGACCTTGCTCTTGTCGAGCAAGAAGGCGTCGCAGTTGATCACCAAGGAGGGCAAGGAGACCTTGGCGCTCGAGATCAAGGAGCAGATCAACGGTATTCTCGATCCGGCCGGCAAGGCGAGCAAACGTGACGGACCCGTCAAGGAAGTACTGTTCACGTCGTTCATCATTCAGTAAGATAAGCGGTCATGAGTGCCGATTTCCTTTCCCAGGATGAAGTCGACGCCCTGCTGAAGGGCGTTAGCGGGGAGGCCAGCGAACCGGAACCCGACGAGGAGTCGTCCGACGGTCCGCGCACTTACAACCTCGGAACACAGGAGCGAATCGTTCGCGGGCGGATGCCGACGCTCGAACTGGTCAATGAACGCTTCGCCCGCTACCTGCGCATCGGCCTCTTCAACTACATGCATCGCAGCACCGAGATTTCGGTGGGGTCGATCCGGGTTCAGAAGTACAGCGAGTTCACCCGCAACCTTGTCGTCCCGACCAATCTCAATCTGATCAACGCCAAACCGTTGCGCGGCACGGCACTGCTCGTTTTCGATCCCAGTCTGGTATTCCTGGTGGTCGACAACATGTTCGGCGGCGATGGTCGCTTCCATACTCGCGTCGAAGGGCGGGATTTCACGGCTACCGAACACCGCATCATCCAGGGCTTGCTGGGCGTCGTGTTTGCGGAGTATGCCCGCTCCTGGAAGCCGGTGTACGACCTCACTTTCGAGTACGTGCGCTCGGAAATGAACTCACAGTTCGCCAATATCGCAACGCCGTCGGAAATCGTCGTGTCAACAACCTTCTCGCTCGAATTCGGCGGTTCGAGCGCCGATTTGCACATCTGTTTCCCGTATTCGATGATCGAACCTATTCGCGATCTGCTGTTCAGCACCATGCAGAGCGATCAACTGTCGACCGATCGGCGCTGGATCATCATGTTGCGCAAACAGTTGAAGAATGCCGAAGTGGAAATCACCGCGAAGCTGGCGACGACGACCGTCAGTCTGCGCCAAATTCTCAACATGAAGGTCGGTGATGTCGTCCCCATAGACATCCCCGAAAAAGTCATCGCCCTGGTTGACGATGTGCCCCTGATGGAATGCCGCTACGGGCAGCAGCATGGGCAATACGCGCTGAAAATCGACCATTTCATCGCTTCCGAAAACCAGGACACCGCTCTGGGAGAAAGCAGTGGCTAAGGACACCGAGAGTTTCGTGAGCGCGCCGGCCGATGACGACGCCACGGACGACGACTGGGCGGCGGCGATGGCCGAACAGGCGCTGGCCGACGCCGCACCGGCTGCCGAAGTACAGCGCGCCAACATCTTTCCCAGCTTCGGCGAACAGACCAGCCAGGGTACGCTGCTGAACGAACTCGACATGATCCTGGACATCCCGGTCCAGATGTCGGTCGAACTTGGGCGCACCCGGATCACGATCAAGAATCTTCTGCAACTTGCCCACGGCTCGGTCGTCGAGCTCGATGCGATGGCCGGCGAGCCACTGAACGTTTTCGTCAACGGTACGCTGATCGCGCAAGGCGAAGTCGTCGTGGTCAACGACAAGTTCGGCATACGCCTGACCGATATCGTGACGCCCGCCGAACGGGCCCGCAAGATCGGACATTGACCTTCGCCCCCACGGCTCCTCGCGAACCCGCCGTGCCGTCACTCCCGACCGGCGTTCGAAGAGCGAATCATTGGTCATCGACGGTCTTTTTTCAGTTTAAGATAGCGGGAAACATGGGCGGCGGACAATCTTGATTCGATATCGTGGAGTGATCGGTTTCACCCAGATGCCAGGCGTGCGGTGGGCAGGGCTCGCCTCTATTTCCGGCGCCGCGGCGGCACAGACCGCGGTCGCGGAAGCGCCGGCCGCTATTTCGGTGACCATGATGCTGCAGACGGTGCTGGCTCTGGCACTGGTCGTCGGCGTCCTCTTCCTCGTCGCGTACCTTCTGCGCAAGACCAACGGCGGTCGGGGATTCGGTAGCCACGGTCCCTTGCGCGTCGTCGGCGGATTGATGCTCGGCCCTCGCGAACGTGTCGTTCTTGTCGAAGTCGGCGACACCTGGCTGGTGGTGGGCCTCGTACCCGGTCAGATCCGAACACTGCACACGCTGCCGAAGGGCGAACTCAAAGCAAGCGGCGAGGGCGACCGACTTTTCGCGCAATGGCTGAAACAGATCGTAGAACGTAAGAATGAGAACGGTTAGGCCCCTTTGCTGGCTTCTCCTGCTCGGACTGGCTTGGCCGCTGGGTGCCTGGGGGCAGACCGGCGGACTGCCGATGCTGACCAGCACACCGTCAGCCGGCGGCGGCCAGACCTACACGCTATCGATCCAGACGCTGCTGACGCTGACCGCGCTTACCTTCATCCCCGCCGCGCTTCTGATGATGACCAGCTTCACGCGCATCATCATTGTCCTGTCTTTGCTGCGCCACGCGCTGGGCACTCAGACCTCGCCGCCGAATCAGGTTCTGCTCGGGCTGTCGCTGTTTCTGACTTTCTTCATCATGTCGCCGGTGCTGGATACCATATACACGGATGCCTATCTTCCGCTGTCGGAAAACCGGATCGATTATGTCCAGGCGATCGAACGAGGTTCTGTCCCATTGCGCAAGTTCATGCTCAAACAGACGCGCGAGTCGGATATCGCGCTCTTCGCCCGCATGACGAACGCCCCGCGCTTCCAGTCCAGCGACGAGATTCCGATGCGTCTGCTGATCCCGGCATTCGTCACCAGCGAGCTGAAGACAGCTTTCCAGATCGGCTTCATCATCTTCATTCCGTTTCTCATCGTCGACATGGTCGTGGCCAGCGTTCTCATGTCGATGGGCATGATGATGATGTCGCCGGTCATGGTAGCGTTGCCGTTCAAGCTGATGCTGTTCGTCCTCGTAGACGGCTGGCACCTGCTGCTCGGCTCGCTCGTGGCGAGCTTTGCCTCATGACCCCCGAGCTGGTCATGGACGTCGGGCGGCAGGCTGTGGAAATGACCCTGCTGCTGTCGGCACCGCTGCTCCTGGGAGCGCTGGTCATCGGCCTGATTGTCAGCGTCTTTCAGGCAGCGACCCAGATCAACGAGCAGACGCTGGCTTTCGTCCCCAAGCTGGTCGGCATGTTCCTGATTCTCCTCCTGGCCGGCCCGTGGATGCTGGAGATGATGGTCGAGTACGTGCGGCGGCTGTTCGAGAGCATTCCACTGTTGATCGGCTGAGTCGCTGATGGTCAGCCTGACGACAGCCGAGATCAACGCCTGGATAATCTCTTACCTTTTCCCGCTGGCCCGCGTTCTCGCCTTGCTGGCCGCTGCACCACCCTTCAACAACCCCGCCTTGACGGCACGCGTCCGCTTGGCCCTGGGCCTGGCAATCACCGTGGCCATCGCCCCGGCGCTGCCGCGCATTCCGGCGCTCGACCCGGCGTCGGGTGCCGGCTTGCTGTTTCTCGCTCAGGAGTTGCTCATCGGCACGGGGATGGGTTTCGCCATGCGCCTGGTCTTCAGCGCCGTTGACTTGGCCGGCAACGTCGTCAGTCTGGAAATGGGTCTGGGCTTTGCCAGTGCTTATGATCCGCAGACGGCGGGTCAGACGGCGGTCATTTCCGAGTTCATGGGTCTGCTGGCGCTGCTCGTCTTCATGGGCATCAACGGCCACCTGATGGTACTCGCCACCTTGACGCAAAGCTTCTCGGCCATTCCCGTCGGTACCGCCCAGCTCGCCGCCGACACTTGGTCTAGCCTGGCGAAGTCGGCCGCCATCATGTTTTCCGCCGGGCTGCTCCTCGTCCTGCCAATCGTCGTTGCCTTGATGATCAGCAACCTCGCCCTGGCTGTCCTGAGCCGCGCGGCACCGCAACTGAACCTGATCGCCATCGGTTTTCCGCTTACCATCGCGCTCGGGTTTATCGCGCTGATCGTCGGCCTGCCGTATCTCAGCGCACCCTTGCAGCAGTTGTTCGAGTACGGTCTGCAGTCGATGCTCGGCCATTTTCCGGCCGTCACCCGCTAGGGCAGCGGCTTCCCAGGATCGGCGCGGACGAGCTGTATGGTGCCCTCGGCGTAGCGATGGGTAAACGGCGTGCTCGACTCGACGCCCTCCGAGTAGTTGACGATCCGGTAGCCAGCAAAACCGCGCTCGCGCTGCAACTGAAGCGCCCGACGCCGGATGATCAAGCCGGACTCGCCATCGCCGCCGATACGAAAGCTCTTGGCACGCATCGATAACAGGTAGGTGTCGCCGTTCAGGGCTTTCTCCTCGATCGTCCAGTTGGGCGACAGCGGATCATATATCACGTAAGCCACGATTGCCGCGGCAGCGCTCATCTGCAGGTTTGCCGCCGGACCGACATAGTGGTTCGCGGCATAGCCCACGGCACCGGCCAGAGCAACGGCCTTCGCCGGTTCGAGGCGGACGGTCGGATTCGGCGACTGGGTGTAGGACTCATCCGCGACGCTGCGCTCGGCACGCGACGCCACGTCCCAGTTGATGGTTCCGCAGGCCGCCGACAGCGCGGCCAGCGCAAGAACCCAGACGAAGCGCATGCCAGGAATCCGCGCCGATCAAATGTATTTGAACAGACTCAGGTCGCTGATCGAGACAAAAGACTTCTGCGCCGCCTCGAGAACGACCTGCTGCCGGGTAAAGTCCGTGATCGCCTGCGCATAGTCCAGATCCTGCAGTCCGGAAAGCATCTGCTGATACTGAATATCCACCGCTGACGAATTGCTGCTTAGTGCGTCGAGTTCCTGCATGCGCGCTCCGACGCTCGATTGTACGCGGCTCACGTTGGCAATGGCCCGGTCCAGATTGGTCAAGTGAGCCGCCAGCTCGCCGGAAAACTCGATTCGCCCCGAGCTCGACGCCAGCGGCGCATTCAAGAGATCGATTATCTCCTGCATGGTCTGAAAAACGCTCTTCTGGGTACTTGGCCGGACAGTGAATGCGTCGCCGTCGGCGGGTGCGCCGCTGACCACGACTTGCGCACCAAAGTCGGTCGCCACCGCTGCCGGTGGCGCCGTCGTCGCCACGCGAATGGCCATCCCCGGCGTAAAAGGCTGTGGCGCGCTGACGGCTACGGGCGGCAAGGCGGCCGCCGGCGGCGCCGCAGTCGAGATATCGAACCATTGGTACTGGCTGACCCCGGCCACCGTCGAAAACTGTAGCTGCAGCGCGCGACTGCTGGCGCCCTGCCAGGCAAAACCATTCACCGCGCTGCGCCACATCGCCGGATCGAGCAGCGAAGATGAGTCGACTACTCCCGATCCCAGGTTGGTCGCGCCGGTGCCGGCACGCCCTGCGCTCACCGCGAAGCTGCCGTTCCCCTCCGGGATGTTCATGAACAGTTCGCTGCCCGCGACATTGGTCGCCATTTGCTGAGAGGCGGCGACCTGCAAGAGTTGCTGGCCATCATCCCCGGCATAGGCGACCGACGTACTGGTCGCTGGCGGCACGGCCGCAGTGCGCGCAAACGGCGCTGTCTCGCTCTGGTAACCGGCGAACAAGTAGTCGCCTTGCGCATTGCGGCTGTTGGCGATACCCAGCAACTCGTCAAAACGAGCGCTCAGTTCGGTGGCAATCGCTTGGCGGTCACTGTCGCTGAGAATCGTATTACCCGCCTGAATGACCCGGTCGCGAGCACTTGCCAGCAAATCGTTCACGGAAGTGAGTTGGCTATCGATTAGACCGAGGCGACCGCTGGCCTCAGCTTGGTTCGCCGCGTACTGCGTCGTCAGTTCCTTGGCCTGTGTGATCGTGAGAGCACGAGCGGCGGCGACGGGATCGTCCGCTGGAGTCAGCATCCGACGATCGCTCGAAATCTGGTTCTGCAGCTTGACGAGCTGCTCCTGGTTGCGCTGAATGTTGCGCAGACCCGCGCCATAAATCTGACTTGTGCTGATACGCATGGCTAACCCCTAGGCGCCGATTTGCAGAATCGTCTCGAACAGGCTGGCGCCGATTTGCAGCGCTTTGGCCGACGCCTGATAGGCCTGCTGGTAACGCAGCAGATTGGCCGCCTCCTCGTCGAGGTTGACTGCCGACAGGGAATCGCGATTGGCCTGGGCCTGTTCGAGCAGCGCCTGCTGCGCATCGTTGCTGATCTGTATCTGGCGCGTCTTGCTACCGATGTCGCTGACCAACTGCGCATACGCGTCCTGGTATGAGGTGGTTTTGCCGGACATCGTTTTCTGCGCCTGGAGCTGGCCCAAGGCCAAGACATTGCGCCCGTCCGCCGTCCCACCAGCGTTACGCGAAATCGAAAATGTATCGCCGTTGTTGGGCAGGCCGGTTATCGCGAAGCTGAAGCCGGAAGGCGGAACCGTGGCGACTGACCCGACCAGCGTGATGTTGTTTCCACTCACATAGTCCAGACCCGTGGCAGGAACGGCCGCCGCCGTGCCGCCATTGATGGAGACTTGCGCTCCCGCCGGAAAGCCTAGCAGCTTGCCGTCCTGGTAGCGCAGGGTAATCGGCGTTGCGGCGACCGGCACGGCGGCCGGATAGCCAGGTCCCACGGTGCCGGCCGAAATCGCCGCCGCCCCGGTATTGCTCGCCCCGGGCAAGGTACGGACTGGCCCGGCGGCCGTGATCAGACGAGGATCGTTGACCACCGCCGAGTTCACCGCGAGGTTGAGGGCGGCATTGCGTGTCGGCTGGATGAGATAGCTCGATCCGGCCAGCGCGCCCGCCGAAGCCAACAGCGTAAAACCTTGCGGATCGGCTGCCAGGGCCACGTTAACCGCCGCCAAGTCCGCCCCTGTCCATGTCTTGTTATCGGACAGGCGGGTCAAGGTCACGCTGGTGGCATCGGCGCTCAACCGGTAGTCGCTGCTGCCAAGGTCGGTGTAGAAATTGCCGCTATAAGGTGGCGGATCGACATAAGCCGCGCTCACCGTCGGACTGCCGGCGGGATTGCTGGCGTTGGCCAGCACGGTCGGCGGTGCCACGTTGAAAAGCGCCGGCGAAAAGCTGCTGGGCGACGCTGAGAGCTGCGACTGACCGAGAAGATCCTGACCGAGAGCGCTTTGTGCGTTGAAAGTCAAAGCGAGGGACGCAGCGCTCCGCCCCAGGTCGTTGCTCGCCCGATCGAGCGACTCCCGGCGAAAGGCCAGCAAGCCGCCCAGGCTGCCACCGGTAATCAGGCGCTCGGGCACCTCCTGCACACCGGTTGCGGTTTTCGTGCCGACCACCAGCCGGGTGCGGTCGCTGGCCGACGCCGTGGTGGTCAGGGGATTGAACTCCGAGCCGACGACCAGTTGCTGGCCGCTGCCGATGAAAACGTTATAACTGCCATCGCCATTGATCGTCGTCTTGGTCTTGACCAGTTTGTTGAGGTCCAGAATCAGGCGGTCCCGGATATCCTGCAAATCGTTCGCAGGCTGGCCGGTGGCCGCCTCGGCGACACCAATTCGCTGATTTAGCGAAGCAATCTGCTCGGCAAAGGTATTGATCGACGCGACACTCGCCGCCACCTGGGTATCGACGCCGTCGTACATCTGTGCGAGCTGACCGCCGAGCGACTGGTAGCGCGCACTCAGCGCCTGCGCACTGGCGACCATCGCCTGCCGACTCGGCAATTGAGACGGATTCGCGGCGACCTGCTGCACGCCCTTGAAGAAATCCTGCAAGGCCGGCGACAGGCCAGCGCTCGGATCGGCCAACATCCTGTCGATCTGTGCGATTTGCTCGGAGTAGCTCGCCAGTTCGCTCGCACTTCCTTGCGAACGGTTGACCTGGTCGGTCAGGAAGCGGCTGTAGATACGCTCTATCGTCGCCACATGCGTGCCCTGCCCGAGAAAGCCAGCGCCGGTCAGCAAACCGGCGTTGCTCCCCTGCACCGTCTGCTGGCGTGTGAAGCCGGGGGTTTCAGCATTGGCAATATTGTGCTGCGTGGTCTGCAGACCAAACTTGGCCGCGTTCATGCCCGTGAGACTGCTACCGATCATTCCTGTGCCCATGGCGGAGATCCTCTTCGACTATTTTGTAAACGGCAGCCTGGGCAAGATCTTTAGCGGCGCAGCAAGTATTCGTTCAGGCAACGGTCAGGGCCTGTCGTAGCGTCGCGCCGCCAATGATGCGAGCCAGCTTGTCAGCATACATCGGATCGGTCGCGTAGCCCGCTTGCTGCAATGAGCGCGCAAACTGCACGGCATTCTGCTGACCGATGACCCCTGCGAAGCGCGGTTTGCTGCTCAGCAGTTGCGCATAGTCGCGAAACGCTTCGGCATAGGAGCCATAGACTCGAAACTTCGCCCGCTCGCTCTGCGCCACGCCATTGACGAACTCGGTGGTCTGCACCTCGGTCGTTGGTCCAGACCAGCCACGCCCGGCCTTGATACCGAAGATGTTGAAGCTCGGCGAACCGTCCGCCCTCCTGATTTCGCGCTTGCCCCAGCCACTTTCGAGTGCCGAATGGGCAACCAGAAAATGCGGTGGCACGCCGGTAAGCGCCGCCGCTTCGACGGCGTGCGGCCAGACCCGGTCGACGAAGGCACGGGCTCCGGTCGAGGCGCCCGCGGCACCACCGACCACACCGTTTGCCGCCGCCTTACCGGCCACTGGCTCGGCCGAGTTGCTCGGGCTGACTGGCCGTGCCGGAACCGTGGGCGGCGTCGCATGGCGCGACAGCAGGGACTGCTGCAACGCGTCCAGTGGCGACGGCACAGCGATATCGGCCTGCGCAACATTGGCTTGGCGGGCCAACTGCCGCTCAATCATCGCGGCAAAGCCGAGCGGAGCCTGCGACGCCAGGTTCTGCGCCAGTTGCTGATCACCGATGCTGGTGAAGAAGCGGCTCTGCTCGCTGTCCAGCAGGCCGTTGCTCTGCGTCGCGTCACGCATGCTTTTCAACATCAGGTGCAGGAGCATCCCTTCGAACTGCTGCGCCGCCTGTTTAAGCCCGGCTTGCGGATCCTGTCGGAGCTTCGTACGCAGGTCTGCGGCCGCGGCCTGGTCGAGAATCAGGCGATTAGTGATGGCGTCAGTGGATTTCATGGACGGGGATCCCGGTGTGAGCCGAGCGGCCGCTCAAATGATCTCGAGCTCGGCGCGTAGCGCGCCCGCGGCCTTCATCGACTGCAGAATGGAGAGCAAATCCTGCGGCCCGGCACCCAGCGCATTGATCGCCTTCACCACGTCGGAAAGTTTGACGCCGGCCTTCAACTGCATCAGCGAACCGCCACCCTGTTTGACATCGATCTCGCTCTGCGTCGTGGTCACCGTCTGCCCACCCGCCAAGGCGTTGGGCTGACTGACTTTCTGCTCGGTATTGACGACCACGGAAAGACTGCCATGAGCCACCGCACACGACTCGATGGTGACCATCTGGTTCATCACCACCGAGCCGCTGCGCGGGTTAATGATCACTTTAGCGACGCTTTTCGCCGGGCGAACCTCCAGATTCTCCAGCCGTCCGAGAAAGGCCACCCGGCCGTCGGCCTCCTCGGGCGCGGCGACGCGAATCACCCGTCCGTCGAGCGCCTGCGCGGTCCCCGGACCGATTTCCCGGTTGATCGCTTCGACCACGCGCTGCGTCGTCCCGAAGTCGGTGGTCGCCATCTCATAGTGGATGAACGGACCTTGACCCAGCGCTGTCGGCACCTCCCGCTCGACCGTCGCGCCACCGACGACACGACCGGCGGACAAATGGTTGATCGCCACCTTGCTGCCGCCAGCCGCCGCGCCAGCCCCACCGACCAGCAGATTACCCTGTGCCTGCGCGTAGATCTGGCCGTCGGCGCCCTTCAGCGGCGTCATCACGAGGGTGCCGCCGCGCAGGCTCTTGGCGTTGCCCATCGACGATACCGTGACGTCGATCTGCTGCCCGATTCTGGCGAAGGGAGGCAATACCGCGGTCACCATCACCGCCGCCACGTTCTTGAGCTGAAGCGACTGAGTGGTCGCCAAAGTGGTGCCGAGCTGGGCCAGCATATTGATGATGCTCTGTTGAGTAAAGGGCGTCTGCGTGGTCTGGTCACCGGTCCCGTCGAGGCCGAAGACGAGTCCGTAACCGACGAGCTGGTTGTTGCGAACTCCCTGCACGGAGGCCAGATCCTTTATCCGTTCGGCCCCCACGGGAGCACTCGACAGCGCGCAGGCCAAGCCGGCAAGCATCGTCGTCAGGCACACCACCCGGCGGAGGCAACCATCGATCGTCCTTGACACGTGCCGCGCTCCTCAAAACGGAAGGAAAGTAAGGAAGAAGCGTGCCAGCCAGCCCATGACCTGGGCTTCGCTGATCGTACCGCTTTCCTTGTATTCGATGCGCGCATCGGCGATCTGCGACGACGCGACCGTGTTGGCCGCATTGATGAAATACGGATTGACGACGCCCGAAAGCCGGATGTATTCCTGTCCATGACCGATCGCCACCTGTTTTTCCCCGGAAACCAGCAGATTGCCATTAGGCAGCACTTCGATCACCGTCACCGCAATCGTGCCAGTGAAAACGTTGTTGGCCGCGGCGTCGCCCTTGCCGTTGGCGACGTTGCTGCTACTCCCCTTCAATTCCATGCCCTGAAACGACTTGCCGGGCAAGCCGATGATCGGTCCCGCCGCGGCGCTGATGCTACCGGTCTTGCTGACCGCGGTATTCGACTTGGTGGCCGCCGAAGTGTTTTCGGTGATACTCACCGTGATCGTGTCGCCGACGTAACGCGCGCGCCGGTCTTCGAACAGCGTTCGGGAGGCGCCTGCCTGATAGATGCTGCCGGTCGACGCCAGACTGGCGGCGAGCGCTTCCGGCCGGTGCTGCGGCCGAGCGGTCATCGGCTGATGAACGTTGGTCGGTGGCACGGTCGTGCAGGCCGCCAAGAGGAGCAGCGAGAACACCAGCAGCCGCCGTTGCGCGAGGGCAGAGAACCGAGTCATGATGGTCACTTACAGCTGCGTCAGACGCGCAAGCATCTGGTCGGAGGTAGACACTACCTTGGAGTTGAGCTCGTAGGCGCGCTGCGTCTGGATCATTAGAACCAATTCCTGCGCCACGTTGACGTTCGACGCCTCGACGTAGTTCTGTACGACGACGCCGGAGCCGTTCGTTCCCGGAGTATTGGGCGTCGGTGTCCCGCTCGAGGCCGTCTCCAGATAGAGATTCTCGCCAATGCTCTGCAGGCCGCCGTTGTTGATGAAAGTCGCCACCTGGACAGTGCCGATCTGCACTGTCGCCGCCGAACCCGACTGCGTGATGCTGACCACGCCGTCCGTGCCGACGGTGATGGTCAGCGCGTTGGCCGGAATCGTGATCGCCGGCTGCAACGGGTAGCCATTGGCGGTGACGATCTGCCCCTGATTGTCCTTCTGGAACGATCCATCGCGCGTGTAGGCGGTCGTCCCGTCGGGCAGTAGTACCTGAAAGAAACCCGCGCCGTCGATCGCCATATCGAGACTGTTGCCGGTTTGCTGCAAAGAACCCTGAGTAAAGATTCTCCCGGTGGACACCGGAGTGGTGCCCAAGCCGATCTGCAAGCCATCCGGGATCTGGGTGGTTTGTGACGACTGGGCGCCCGGCTGGCGCAGGGTCTGATAGAGCAGATCGGCAAAAATTCCGCGCGCCTGCTTGAAGCCGTTGGTGCTGACGTTTGCCAGATTGTTGGCAATGATGTCGATCTGCACCTGCTGGGCGTTGAGACCGGTGCTGGCGGTCCACAGCGAGCGGATCATTGGCTTGTCGTCTCCATCAACGGTTCATCGAGAGAAGCTGGGTCGCCGCCCGGGCGTTGCTGTCGGCGGTCTGCAACATCTTGATCTGCATTTCGAACTGGCGCGCCAGACTGATCATGCGAACCATGGCGTCCACCGAATTGACGTTGCTGCCTTCCAGCGCCTCGGTAACGACTTTGACTGTCTCGTCGGTTTCCGCCGGCACACCACTGGCCGTCCGAAAAAGCCCGTCATCACCGCGCACGAGTTCGCTTTCCGGCGGATTGACCAGTTTGATCCGGCCGACGACGTTGGTGTTGTTGATCGCCCCCGCGCCGACGCGCGGAATGGCCGACACCGTCCCATCGGGCGCCAGCGCGATGTTGTTGTCGGGCGGCAGCGAAATCGGCCCCCCTTCGCCGAGCACGTTGAAGCCGGCACTGGTCTGCAGCACGCCGTTGGCGTCGGTCTTGAGGTTGCCAGCGCGCGTATAGGCTTCGCGACCGTCGGCCCCCTGCACCGCGATCCAGCCCTGGCCCTGAATCGCAATGTCGAGCGGCCGGCCGGTGGTCAGCAACGGGCCCTGTTCGTAGACGTTGGCGACCGAGGCGTCGACGGCAAAGGCGCGCGTCGGCGCGCCGGGACCGAGCACCGGAACGGCGCGGAAGCGATGCTCCATGGCGCGGTAGCCGATCGTCGCGGCGTTGGCCAGATTCTGCGCCACGCCGGCCTGCTGCAGGAAGCTCTGCTTGGCCCCGCTCATGGCGGTGTAGATCAGACGGTCCATGGTGACCCGCGGCTCGATGGGCTCGCTTCAGCGGACTAGCGCAGGTTGACCAGAGTCTGCAGGACTTGGTCCTGCGTCTTGATCGTCTGTGCATTGGCTTGATAGTTGCGCTGCGCGGTAATCATGTCGACCAACTCCTTGGTCAGATCGACGTTCGAATCCTCCACCGCCGCCGACTGAATCACGCCGCGACTTCCCGTACCCGGCGCGCCGACCAGTTCGGGACCGGACACCGACGATGAACTCCACTGGTTGTTGCCGAGATTCAGCAAACCATTCGGATCGGCAAAACTGGCCAGTACCACTTGCCCCAGGTTGCGCGTCTGACCATTGCTGTAGCGGCCCTGGATGATGCCGTCGGTGCCGACGCCCATGCCCGCCAGATTGCCGGCACCGTAACCCCCCTGTGTCAGGCGGTCGACGCTCGATTCGCTGCCGTATTGCGTGCTTCCCGTGAAGTCGAGGGTTCCCGGCGACCACGGCGTCACCGCTCCGCTGGTCAGCGCCCAACTGGGCAGAACCTGTTTGGCCGAGGCGGCGGTCAGCGCGCCCGACGTGTCGAAGACCAGATTTCCACCCGGGAGAATCTGCGGACTCGCGCCGTCGAGGGTCGCCCAGACCGTCCATTCGCCGCCGGCCGGCGGCGTGGGAGTGTTGAGGATGTAGAAGGTCGTCATGTTGTGCGCCACACCAAGTGTGTCGTAGACGGTGACGGCGGTCGAAAAATTGTAGGTGTCCGGGTTGGCGAAATTGAACGGAGAAATCGGCGGCACCGTTTCCCGCGAGTCGAGATTGAGCACCGCCGAGAGGTTTCCCGAAAGCGGGTCGCTGGTCGCCCGCGGAGGAATCTGGTTGGCCGACAACTGAAGTTCGACCGGGCTGGAGGGAGAAATCTCGCCGAGGTCATCGGCCGGATATCCCGTCAGGCGGAGCTTCAGGTCGTTGATCAGGTACCCTTCCTTGTCGATGTGGAACTGACCGTTACGGGTATACGTGATCGTTCCCTGGTCGCTCATGCGGAAAAAACCGCCGCCGTTGAGCGCCAGATCGAGGCCATTATTGGTGGTCGTCAGGTTGCCCTGAGTAAACTGCTGCGCAATCGACGAAACGCCAACGCCGATCCCTACCTGCGATGCGCCGACGATACCCAGCGACGCCGCGAAAACATCCGAAAAATGGGCGTTGGCACCCTTGAAGCCCACCGTACTGGCATTGGCCACGTTATTGCCGATCACGTTCAACGCCGTCGCCGAGGCATTCAGCCCACTCAAACCCTGTTGGAAACTCATGTCTTTCCCCTGCTCTTAGAGAATCGTCTGCACTTTGTCGAACTCCACTCTTCCCAGTTCACCGAGGTCAAGCTGGAAGCGGTTCTTGTCCCTGACCAGAGCAGAAACCGTGCCAATCTGCAGTGTCTCGGCCGGCACCTTCTCTCCGCCACGTGTGGCTTCAACCGAGAAGCGGTACTTGCCGTCCGGCGCCGCCGTGCCAGCATCGGTCTTGCCATCCCACACGAAGTTGAAGCTGCCCGCCTCGTGCGCACCGAGTTTCTGGCTTTGCACCACTCGGCCGGCGGCATCGAGAATCGTCAGCTTCACGCTGTCGGCCGGCTCGCTCAGGCTGACACCGCCATTCGCCACGCCGCCGGCCAGCGAAAGCTGAGAACCGGGCACCAGGACATTTTTGCCGATCAGACCGGCAGCCTGCATCGCCTGACCATCGGCGTAGGTACCGAGCAGGGTTTCTAGCGTCGCGTTGAGCCGCTCGATGCCCGTCACGGTATTGATCTGGGAAATCTGGCTCGTCACGGCAGCATTGTCGAGCGGATTGAGGGGATCCTGGTTCTTGAGTTGCGTCACCAGAAGAGTCAGAAAGCGATTCTGTACAGCCTCGCTCGCGGACGCCGATTCAGCGGCTCCGGATCTCGACTGGGCATTGAGGGTGGCGAAGATGTCGCTTGCCGAAGTGCTTGGTGCTACGGTTGCCATGCTTCTCTCCTTGAATTCTGCCTGCCTACTGGCCGATCGTCAGTGTCTTGAGCAGTAGTTGCTTGGCCGTGTTCATCACCTCGACGTTGGTCTGGTAGGAACGCGCCGCCGAGATCATGTTGGTCATTTCCTCGACCACGCTGACGTTGGGCATCGTCACATAACCTCTCTCGTCCGCCGCCGGGCTGCGCGGATCATAGACCATCCGGCCTGGGCTGCTGTCCTCGACCACCTGCTTGACCCGCACCCCTTGCGCGGCCGGGCTGCCCATGGGCGTGGCCGCAAAAACGACCTGTTTGGCGCGATACGGCTTGCCGTCGGAGCCGACGACGCTGTCGGCATTGGCCAGGTTGCTGGCCACCGCGTTGAGGCGCATCGCCTGGGCCGTCAAGGCGCTGCCAGCCACCTGTAAAGTATTGAGAATACTCATGGATTCTAACCCTGAACGGCGGTCAGCAAGGTCTTGATCTGGCCGCTGAGGAAGGTCATTCCGGCCTCGTAGTACATCGCGTTCTCGGAAAACTGCGCCCGCTCGACATCCATGTCGACGGTGTTGCCGTCAGCGCCAGCTTGCGTCGGCTGGCGATACAGCAAGGACGCCAAACCCGATTCCGCGTTTCCCGACAGGTGGTGAGGAGAGGTCGTCGTCAAAGCTAGAGTGCCGTCGCCCCGACCATCGACCGCTTTGGCCAGCGCGGCGGAAAAATCGAAATCGCGCGCCTTGAAATTGGGCGTATCGGCGTTCGCGATGTTGCCCGCCAACACCTGCTGCCGATTGGCACGCAGTGTCAACGCCTGGTGTTGAAACGAAAGTGCGCTGTCGAGCTTGCTAACCACGGGAAACCTCATTGACCAGATCGATGATGACATCCCAAGCAATAGGCATGCCACGGCTTGGTGGCGGCAGCCCGGACGAGTTCGGCGAAGGCGTGCCGGGAGGCCGGGCCGCGATTTGCCGGTTTGCCGGCAAATCTTGCCGGGTAATGCGACAGCCCCCCGAATCGCCTACGACTCACAGCGCTGGCGCCTGACAGACGGCCTTCGCGAGGGGGCAACAATCAGGCAGAATGGCGGGATGTCTCTTCACAGCCCAATTGACCGCCTGGGACAGCCTCTGCGACGCTACCTCTGCGCACTGCTGCTCATCATCGCGACCCACAATGCTGGTGCCGAACCTACGCTGACGGCTGCTCTGGACGACTACCTCCGTCTCCAGATCCAGGGCTTGCCCGGCCAGGTCAGCTACACTGTCGGCCAACTCGACCAACATGCACAAAAGGCGCCGTGCAGCGCCTTCGAGCCATTTCTGCCGACCGGCGGCCGCCTGTGGGGGAAAACGACCGTCGGTGTCCGCTGTCTCGGGCCGACGCCATGGACTGTGTACGTCCCGGTGCAGATCCGGATCACCGGCACCTACCTGCTGACGGCACGGCAATTGGCACCCGGCCAAATCGTCGGTGCGGCCGACCTGCGCGCGCAAAGTGGCGATCTCGGAGCGCTGCCCAGCAGCGTGCTGACCGACCCGGCACAGGCCATAGGTAAGACGGTCAAGAACGGCATTGCAGCAGGTCAGCCACTGCGCGGTGACTTGCTGATTGCCGCATGGGCGGTACAGCAAGGCCAGAGCGTCAAGCTGCTATCCACCGGCGCCGGCTTTGCGGTCAGCAACGAGGGGAAGGCGTTGAACAACGCCGTCGAAGGCCAGGTTACCCAGGTCCGGACGGCCAGCGGACAAGTGGTCAGCGGCGTCGCCCGCGCGTCGGGCATCGTCGAAGTCTCCTATTGACACTGAAACCGCGGCAGCGCAAGAAAAAATGCTAAAGTTCCCGCCTACTTCGCCGATACCGGGATTGAGTACAACCGTTCAAGGGACATCACCGTGAAGATCGAAAGCACCAGCAACACCGCGAGCACCGTCGGTGAAGCGCGCCAGCGCCCGGCAGTGGCCAGACCAACGGCCAGTGCGGCTGCGGAAGTCCACCTCAGTGCGCTGGCCGCGCAACTGCAGGGCACCGGCGACCCGACATCGTTCGATGTTGGTCGCGTTTCAGAGATCAAGCAGGCGATCGCCGAAGGTCGGTTCACGATCAATGCCGAAGCGATCGCCGACCGGCTGATCAGCTCGGCCAGCGAACTGGTGGATTCTCAGCGGCGCGCCTGAAACCCGCTATCCGGATGAGCGCACCAGCAAGCAATTGCTTTCCCACGACCGAAGCCGAAGTGGCGGCGGTCCGACGCTTCCTCAGCCTCCTGGAGAGCGAGCACGGGATGCTGGTCAAGGGTCAAGTCGACCAGTTGGCCGACGTTGTCCGGGAGAAGAGCGAACTGGCCGCTCAGCTCGCCGCCCTCGCCAGTCGGCGTAGCGAGGCACTCGAGGCGGCCGCCTTGACGGCGGATCGCTCCGGCATCGCCGCCTGGTTCGCCGCCCACCCGGCGGAAACACGGGCGCGAGATCTGTGGTCCTCGCTATTGTCGCTCGCCGGCCAGGCACGTGAGTTGAATCGTCAAAATGGCGAACTCATTCAGATTCGCCTGCAGGACAACGCTCTGGCGCTGGAAGCGCTGCTCGGCGCGAACGCCTCACTCAATCTCTACGGCCCGGACGGACAAAGTGCGCCGTCCAGTGGGCGCCGGATCAGCGACAGCGCCTAGCCCAACTAGCGTAGCGGCGGCATGACCGCTTCTCCTGTCGCGTTGGGCAGCTTGGCGGCTTGGGACGATGGTGGGCGAAGAGTTACTTCCGTTCCCTTTTCTGGAATCGCCGAGTCGATCAATATGCTGACCCGGCGATTACGTGCCCGCCCGTCAGCCAGCAGATTGGGCTCCACCGGCCGCGTATCGGCATAGCCGATCGCCGTCAGGCGTTCGGCGGCTATTCCCGCATCGGCGAACAAGCGCAGAACCGTCGTCGCACGCACTGCCGACAGTTCCCAGTTGGACGGAAACTGGGCGTTCTTTATCGGCACGTTGTCGGTATGCCCCTCTATCGTGATCGGGAAATCGGCCGCCACCAGCACCTCGGCAACGGATTGCATGGCCTTGACGAGTGCCGGCTGAAGAACTGCCTGGCCAGGCGAGAACAGTATGCTGTCGTTGATCTCGATGGTCACGCCACGGCTGGTTTCGAGAACGCGAACCTTGCCCTGCGCGATCAGTGGCGCCATCACGTCGAGAATCTCCTTGGCGACGTTGCGCATCTTGTCGCGCTGCTTTTGCCGGGCCACCTCGTTCGCCTTGCTCGCCAAGCTGCTCTTGGTGGCCGCGGCCGGAGTCGGGACGACCATCGGCGTTTGTCCGGAGCTGTTGACCGGCACATTGCGAAACGCACTGACCATCGAACTGCTGAGGATCCGGTACTTGCCCTCGTTCACCGAGGACAAGGCGTACATCACGACGAAGAAGGCGAAGAGAAGGGTAATGAAGTCGGCATACGAAACGAGCCAGCGCTCGTGATTGTCGTGCTCTTCTTCACGCCGTAGACGTGCCATGGCCTAGAAGAGATAGCCGCGCAAACGACTTTCGATGATGCGCGGGTTGTCGCCATTGGCAATGCCGACCAAGCCGTCGACGACCATCTCCCGCTGCACGATGAGCCGATTGATGTGCGTCTTGAGCTTGTTGGCCATCGGCAGGTACACCAGGTTCGCCAAACCAACGCCGTAGATCGTGGCGACGAAGGCGACGGCGATGCCGGCGCCCAGTTTGGATGGGTCGGACAGGTTCTCCATGACCTGAATCAAGCCCATTACGGCGCCAAGTATGCCGATCGTCGGCGAATATCCACCCGCGGCTTCCCAGATTCGGGCCGCGAGTTTCATTTCTTGTTCGAAGGTATTGATCTCGACTTCGAGCACTTCCCGCAGCCTTTCCGGCTCCGCCCCGTCCACCAGAAGCTGCAGGCCCTTGCGAACGAATTCGTCCTTCAGTTCGCCAACCATTGCGTCGAGAGCCAGCAGTCCTTCTCGGCGCGACACTTGGCTCCAGCTCGAAACCTGCTGGATCAACTGCAGATGATTGACCGTTGGGGGATACCATACCCATTTCACCATCCGCATGCCGCGCACGAAAGTGGTATAGGGGCTCTGCAGCATGACCGCACCCAGCGTACCGCCGACGACGATCAGCATCGCCGTCGGCTGGGCCAGCGAGCCTACGTGGCCGCCTTCGAGAAGCTGGCCACCGACGATGGCCAGAAATCCGATCAGCAGGCCAAGCGCGCTGGTTCTATCCATGGCGCGGGGCTTTTGCCGTCTTCGGGCGATCAAGGCCGAAAAGACGGGCGCGCAAGCGCATCACCACCTGGCTGTGCATCTGGCAGACGCGTGATTCGGTGACACCCATGACTTCCCCGATCTCGCGCAGATTGAGATCCTGCTCGTAGTAAAGCGCCATCATCAAGCGCTCGCGCTCGGGCAGGCCGTCGATCGCCTGCACCAACAACTGGCGAAAGCTTTCGTCCTCGAACAGCTTCGAGGGATCAGCGGCCTCGTCGACCAGATGACGTTCGAGAAAGTCTTCTCCGCGCTCGACAACCATGTCCTCCAGATAAACGAGTTGATGGCCCCTGGCCTCCTGCAGCATCTTCTGGTAATCGGTGAGCACCATGCCCAAGGACTCGGCAAGTTCCTTTTCGCTCGGTGCGCGGCCATGTTCCTGCTCCAGTCGAGCAATCGCGGACTCTATTCGCCGGCAATCGCTGCGCAGGCTGCGCGGCAACCAGTCATTCTCGCGCAAACCGTCGAGCATCGCGCCGCGCACCCGCTGCGCCGCGTAGGCCTCGAACTGCGCCCCCATGGCCACCTCGAAACGACCGAGAGCGTCGAGCAGACCCAGCATTCCATTCTGCACCAGATCGTCGAGCTGAACACTCGCCGGCAAGCGAGCCATGAGGTGGCAGGCGATGCGCTTGACCAGCGGTACGAAGTGCTGGACCAGCTGATCCCTATTGAGCTGACCAGCAGCGTTGTACATTCTTATGGGCGTGGCTATCAGGCGTAGATAGCAGTCGGATCGATGTGTCGGCTCAAGTGTAGCAGTTGTTCGACGAATTGTTCGAGCCCACCGAGATCGTCGACGCGCGGCCACTCCAACAGGTCACGAGCCATCTGCCGGTACGCCTGCGCGGCCGGTGCATCCGGAAATAGCCCGGCAACCGGCTGGCACAGTCTCGCGGCCTGGCGCAAACACTCGTCGAAGGGAACGAAGCCGGCGTATTCCAGGTGCGCCAGCCGACGACTGCCGGTCACCTGCGCGATGTTGTCATGTATCGCCTGCGCCTCACTACCCAGGCGTACTTTGTTCACCATTAATCGGAAATGCTTGCGTGCATAGCCCAGACTCACTTTCTTGATCAGGGCGTAGGCGGCGGTGATCGCGCTGCTGTTCGGTGAAACGACGACCACCGTCTCGTGCGCCGCGAGGCCGAGCGGTGAAAAACCAAGCGGATGATCGAGCGACGCGTCGACGAGGACGACATCGGCCGGCTGCCCGATCTCGCTCAGGCACTCGAGCAAAACCCGCTGCTGACCAGCGTTCAGCCTGGCGAGCCGCCCGACGACGCGCACCGTAGGCAGCACACGCACTCCCGGTGCCACCGTAACCATCACCTCGGACAAGCTCCTCTGACGGTCGATCACCTGCTGCAGGTCGTGGGGCGCGCAAACGCCGAAATAGCCGGCAATGTTGTCATCGGGATTTTCATCGAGTACCAGGACTTCCCTGCCCTGCGCGGCCAGTGACGCCGCCAGATTGGCCACCGCGACGCTCTTGCCAACACCGACGCTGCCCGCGGCAAACGTGACGACCCGTAGCGGCGGACGGCCAAAGAGGCGACGCAGACCAGCCGCCTGGTCGGCTCGAAACTCAGCCACGCTGGCCTCCAGCGGACAGCATGCCGGTCGCCGAGCTGGCCATCAGCAAACCGGGCTCGACGCCGGCCAAGCGATGCGGCGACATCTCGGGCAGATCCTTGAACGCGCGGTGCAACAAATAGGTCCGATT
Organism: Accumulibacter sp.; assembly: GCF_029255285.1. Taxonomy (GTDB): domain Bacteria; phylum Pseudomonadota; class Gammaproteobacteria; order Burkholderiales; family Rhodocyclaceae; genus Accumulibacter. The sequence continues at coordinate 17,769 of NZ_JAPUVI010000029.1, read as the reverse complement.
GGGCAGATGCAGGTCTTCCGGCACTCGCTGTCCATTGGAGACGTAGAACAGGCGCAGGCGGTGACGGATGATGACATCCAACGACGGAGCCAGACCGGCCGCCTCGTCGACCTTGGTCAGAATACAACCGGCCAAGTTCAAACCACTGTAAGCCCTGACGACGTCGTCGAGCGTATCACCGCCGCTGGTCGCCGCGAGCAGCAACAGAGACTTGACTTTGCTGTCACCGAACATCGCCACCTGCTCGCTGACCAGACGGTCGCGCTGGCTCATCCCCATCGTGTCGATCAGCACCATGTGTTTATGCTGCAAGTCGCTCAAGGTCGCCCTCAGATCGTCGGCATCTCTCGCCAGATGGACCGAAACGCCGAGGATCCGACCATAGATTCGCAGTTGCTCGTGCGCACCTATCCGGTAACCGTCGGTCGTCACCAGCGCCAGTTTCCTGGCCCCGTGGCGCAGCACGCAGCGTGCCGCGAGCTTGGCCGTGGTGGTCGTCTTGCCGACCCCGGTGGGCCCGACCAAAGCGTAGAACCCACCCCGGTCGACGATGTCGGTTTCGCTGTTGATGGTCAGCATCGAACGATCGGCCCCACCCTTCACCCAAGCCAGGGCGTGTCCGGTATCCAGGTCGCGCGGCAGATCGACCAGCAATTCACGCGCAAACTGCGGCGAGAAGCCCGCGTCGAGCATCTGGCGCAGCATTTCGTTCTTCACTGGCTCGGCACGCGCCGACTCTCCCCAAGCGAAACCGGCCAGTTGTTGCTCGACGATCCGACGCAGCGTCCGAATCTCCTCCATCACCGCGGCGGGAACCACTTCCGCTTCGGGTTGCGCCGCCGCCCTCGGCGACGGCCGCGGCAGGTCGACCGGCGGCAGCGGGCGCGCCGCCAACGGCGGTGGCAGCGGTCGGGCCGACGGCTGGCCCGTCACCGGCTGGCGGACGGGCGGAGCACTCCGCACCGGCGGCTGCGGCGCCACGGCACGCGCGGCAGGGGTTTCCGTCGCCGCCTCGGGAAGCGGCTGCGGCTTGGCGCGCGGCGGCGCTTCACGCTCGGGCGTCGGGACGATCATCTCCATGTCCCGCGCGGCAACCGCCATGATTTCCACGCCTCCGGGAATGCCGCGATTGGACAAGATGATGGCATCCGGGCCGAGCGTCTCCTTGACCTTGCGCAAAGCGTCTCGCGTCGTTGCGGCGATGAATTTCCTGACGTTCATACCCTGCCTCCAATGATAGAGGTAACTTTGATGATCCGGTTTTCAGGCACTTCGCTGTGCGCGAGAACCTTCAACTGACTGATGCTTCGCCGCAGAAAGCGCGACAACAGCGTACGCAGCGCGGCGGGAACCAGCAACACGCTCGGCAATCCGGCGCTCTCCTGGCGCTGCGCTGCGGCCACCGCCTCGCGCACCAGCGTATCGGCGAGACCCGGTTCGATCGCCGCGCCCTCGCCCGTACCGGCCACGGCCTGCAGCAGCAAGCGTTCGAGTTGCGGATCAAGCGACATGACCTGCATTTCCGCGCTTCCCGGATAGAGATCCTGGACGATCGAACGACCGAGCGCGACCCTTACCTGGGTAGTCAGAAACTCGGGATCCTGGGAGCGGGGCGCGCTGTCGGCGAGCGCTTCGATGATCGTCCGCATGTCGCGAATCGGCACTCCTTCTTCGAGCAGATTGCGCAACACTTTCTGCAGCGCCCCCAAGGGCATGGCCTTGGGCACGACATCCTCGACCAGCTTGGGCATTTCCTTGGCCAGATGATCGAGCAGCGCCTGAGTCTCCTGGCGGCCAAGAAGCTCCGCGGCGTGCGAAAGAATCAGATGGTTGAGGTGCGTCGCGGTGACGGTACTGGCATCGACGACCGTGTAACCGTAGGCCTGCGCCTGCTCACGCAGCCCCGGCTCAATCCACACCGCGGGCAAGCCGAACGCCGGATCTCTGGTCAGCGTACCCGCTACCTGACCCGCCACCCGGCCGGGATTGATCGCCAGCAGGCTGCCGGGAAAGGCTTCCCCGTCACCGATTTCGACACCTTTCAGCAGAATCTTGTAGGCGTTCGGCTTCAGTTCCAGGTTGTCGCGAATATGTACCGGAGACACCAGAAAACCCACTTCCTGCGCAAATTTCTTGCGCAGTCCTCTGATTCTGCGCAGAAGTTCGCCGTCCTGCCCCTTGTCTACCAACGGAATGAGGCGATAGCCGACTTCGAGGCCCAGAACATCGACTGGCGTCACGTCGGCCCAACTCGCCTCCTGCGTCTCGCGCGGCGCTGGCGGCGGCGCAGCTACCGGCAGCGGCACCGCGGCGCCGCTCGCACGCTTCTCGATCCACCAGGCCAAGGCCGCCAGACCACCCGCCAGAAGCAGGAAGACGAAGTTCGGCATACCGGGAATCAGCCCCAGCAGACCGATGATGGCCGCCGTCAGATACAGGAGTTTCGGGTTGCTGAAAAGCTGCGACGTAAACTGCTGTGAAACGTCTTCGGCGTCGCCAACGCGGGTGACGACCAGACCAGCGGCAATCGAGATGATCAGTGCCGGAATCTGCGCCACCAGGCCATCGCCGATCGCCAGCAGAGTATAGGTTCGCGCCGCCGTGCCGATGTCGAGATTGTGCTGCAGCACACCGACGACCAAGCCGCCCAGGACATTGATCAGCATGATCAGGATGCCGGCCACCGCGTCGCCGCGGACGAACTTCGAGGCACCGTCCATCGACCCGAAGAAGTTGGCTTCCTCGGCGATCGTGGCGCGCCGCTTGCGTGCCTCGTCCTCGCCGATCAGGCCGGCATTGAGGTCGGCATCGATCGCCATCTGTTTACCCGGCATGGCATCGAGCGTAAAGCGCGCAGCCACTTCGGCGACCCGACCGGCGCCCTTGGTAATGACCACAAAATTGATGATGACGAGAATCGTAAACACCACCAGCCCGACCGCGTAGTTGCCTCCGACCAGGAAGTGCCCGAAAGCTTCGATGACCCGCCCCGCGGCTCCGGGGCCGGTATGGCCCTCGAGCAGAACGACGCGCGTCGAAGCGACGTTGAGCGACAAGCGCAGCAGCGTGGTGACCAGCAGGACCGTCGGAAAAACAGAAAAGTCCAGTGGCTTGACGACGCTCATGGCGACCAGCATGACGACGACTGAAATGGCGATATTGAAAGTAAAAAAGAGATCCAGGGCGAAAGCCGGCAGTGGCAGGACCATCATGGCCAGGATCAGCAAGATCAGCAGCGGCCCCGCCAACTGCCGCTGACCGAAGCGGACGAAGATGCTCTGCAAGGCGATGCCCGCGCTAGCCATTCAAAGCCTCTGGCAGCAAATCGGCGGGCACCGCGATCGCCTCGGGTGGAACGGGATGGCTGCCACCGCTCCGCTGCCAGTGGCTCAACTGATAAACGTAGGCCAGCACCTCGGCAACCGCCGCGTAGAGCGTCGAGGGAATCTCCTGATCGACGTCGACGTGACGATAGAGCGCCCTCGCCAGCGGCGCCGCTTCGAGCATCGGGACGCGGCTCTCGGCGCCGATCCGGCGAATCGTCAGCGCCACTTCACCCATTCCCTTGGCCAGCACCTTGGGCGCCCGCATCCCACTGCTGTAAGCCAGTGCCACCGCGTAATGCGTCGGATTGGTGACGATCACATCGGCTGCCGGCACGGCCGCCATCATTCGCTTGCGCGCGGCCTCACGCTGGAGTTGGCGGATACGTCCCTTGATTTCCGGGTTGCCTTCCAGCTCCTTGCTTTCCTGTTTGACTTCCTCCCGACTCATCTTGAGCTTGTCGTGGAATTGCCAAAGCTGGAAAGGAACGTCGATGGCGACGATGACCAGCATCGTCGCGACGATCACCAGAAAGCTGAAACTCAGCAGATGGCCGGCACTGGCCATGCCGGCCTCGCTCGACTGCGTGAACATGGCAAGCAAGTCGCCGCGCTCACTCCACAGCACCCAGACCGCAACGCCGCCGACCAGAAAGGCCTTGGCAACGGCCTTGGCGAGTTCCACCAGCCCGCTCCAGGAAACGAGTCGCATCAAACCCTTGAGCGGGTCCAGACGCGAGAAATCGGGCTGCAGGGCCTTGGGGGAAAAGTTCCAACTGCCAACGAAGAACGGCGAGAACAAGGCGGCAACGAGCAGCGCCAAAAGCAACGGGGTGAAGGACAACAGGGCGTCGAGCGAGATATCGGCCAGGCGGACCAGCATCGACGGCGGCTCGCGCAGCGAGCCGCCGTCGAGCACCAGGCCGCGCCGGAAGATGGCCGCCACCCGCTGCACCATCCAAGGGCCGACGAACCAGAACGCGGCGGCGCCGACGATCAAAATCAAGAACGCACCGACCTCGCGCGAACGAGGGACTTGCCCCTCTTCGCGGGCTTGTTCCAAGCGCCTTGCCGACGCCGGTTCGGTTCTTTCGAGGTCGCTTTCCTCAGCCATTTCGAGCTTCCCATGTACTCAAGCCTATTATAGAAAAAAACTATAAAAAATAGACAGGTATGGGTGTTTATTTAGACTGGTTCTCGGATAGTGGCAGAAGAGCAACAGTTGTCGTCTTGGAACAAAAAGAACAGGGGGCCGCAGCCCCCTGGAAAGCTTCTGACGACAGGTTTCAGGCAAAGATTTCCAGTGCCCGTGCGTGGCCGCCGCGCGTCTCCCGGTCGTTGGGTGAAGCCAGATCGACGAGCAACTCCTTCATGTCCAGAATCAGGACGATCTGCCCGTTCGAGAGCGTCGTCACTCCGGCGACGCCGCGCGGGCGAAAATCGTCCAGCGCCTTGATCACGGCGTCGTCGCGCCCGGCAAAGTTGTCGACCGCGAGAATGAAACTGCGCTCGGCCGCCTGCATGAGTACACCGTACTCGGGCGGCCTGACCTGTGGCCAGCCGAGCAAGCGCGCCAGGGAAATGACCGGCAGAATCTCACCCCTGACAACGAGGGTCTCCTTGCCTCCGACTTCCTGCATGCGCGCATGGTCGATCGGCAGAATCTCCCTGACCATGGACAGCGGCAGGGCAAACGGCTGATCACCGAGCAGGACCAGCAGGACCGGCAGAATGGCCAGCGTCAAGGGCAGCGAAATGACGAACACCGAACCCTTGCCAGGTTCCGAGCGGATTTCGATCGAACCGTTGAGTTTCTGGATGTTGGTCTTGACGACATCCATGCCGACGCCACGGCCCGATACCGCCGACGCCTGGGACATCGTAGAGAAACCGGGAAGAAAAATCAGATTCAGGCTCTGCCGGTCGTCCAGCGTGTTGGCTTCTTCTTCGTTGATGATGCCCTTCTCGACGGCCTTCGCCCGAATACGCTCCGGACTCATGCCGCGCCCGTCGTCGGCGATGATCAGGACGATGTGATCGCCCTCCTGCCGCGCTTCCAGGCGGACGACGCTCTTTACCTGCTTGCCCGCCGCCAGACGCTCCTGCGGCGACTCGACACCGTGATCGACGGCATTTCGAATCAGGTGAATCAGCGGATCGGCAAGATCCTCGATCATCGTCTTGTCGACTTCGGTCTCCTCGCCAACCAGCGCCAGTTCGACGTCCTTGCCCAGTTGCCGCGCCAGATCGCGGGCAATCCGCGGATACTTCTGGAACAAGCGCCCGATGGGTTGCATCCGCGTCTTCATCACCGAATTCTGCAAATCGGAGACCAGCAGATCCAGTTGGCTGACCGCCTGATCGAGCGCCTGGAGCGTGTCCGTGTCGGTTCTGCCAGCGAGAATATCGACCCGCAGGCTGGTCAGACGGTTCTTCGTCAAACCGATCTCGCCTGACAGATTGAGCACCTGATCCAAGCGCGCCGTGTCCACCCGGATCGTCGTCTCGCGAGCGGCCGCCCTTTCGTCCGCCCGCCGACCGGAGGTGGTGCCACTCGCCACGGCACCCGGCTTGTCCGACGCGCGCCGCCCTTCGGGCGGAAAATGCGGCTGCAGCCCAGCCACGTCGACCTTTGCCACGGGTTCGACCGCCGGCTTCGCGACCGGCAACTCGGCAGGCCGTCCAGTCACGGCTCCGTGCAGCGCCTGCCAGTCCAGACCCCGCATCGGGCCAGCGAGTGGGGCCGACGAAGGCGGCGTAGTGGTGGACGGTGCGGTGGCAGCAGCGGGTGCCGCCGACGGCGCCTTTTTCTGTTCGGCCGCCCCCTCCAGGGCAGCGCGCAAGGTCGTAACCACCTCGGCCGGTGCCGGATCAGGCTGGCGGCCCTGGGCGATCTCGCCAAACATGTTGCGCACACCCTGAGTCGCCGCCATGATGGTATCCATCAGTGCCGGCGTCAGCGCCATCTCGGCGTTCCTCAGCTTGTCAAACAGGTTTTCGGTCAAGTGGCAGAGCTTGACCAGTTCCGTAGCGTTGAGAAACCCGGCCCCTCCCTTGATCGTATGGAAGCCGCGGAAAATCTCGTTCAGCAGGCGATGATCGTCGGGACTCCGCTCGAGATCAACGAGCTTGTTGTCGACATCCGACAGCAGATCACCGGCTTCCTGAAGAAAATCCTGCAGCAGGTCTTCCATCCCGGCAAAAGCGCTCATCGTGAACCTCCTAAAATCCCAGGCTACCGAGCAGGTCATCGACCTGCTGCTGCGACGCAACCACGTCGCTGCGCCCCTCGGCGTTGATCACCGGCCCGTTGAGCAGGCTCATCACCGAATCCGTCCGCCGCTCGCCGGGCATGGTTTCGATCAGAACCCCCATCAGTTCCGTCTCGAGTTCCTGAGCGACACCGATGATTTTCTTGATCACCTGCCCCGTTAGATCCTGGAAGTCCTGCGCCATCATGATCTCGAGCAGTTGCGCTTTGGTGGCCGCCGTTTTCTCGGGCAAATCCCGCTTCAGGAAGGCGCGCGTGTCCTCGGCCAGGCGTTTGAACTCCTCGACGCCGATCTGATTGGCGAACAACGCGTCCCACTTCAGCGCCAGCGCCGCCGAACCGGACTCCAGGGCGTCCTGCAAGGGGTTGGCGATATCGGTCGCGTTGAGCACCTTGCAGGCCGCCTGTTCGGTAAGGTTGGCGACATAGGTCAGGCGGTCGCGGGTGTCCGGAATGGCGGCCACCGTGTTCTCGAGAAGTTCGCTGTAGCCAAGCTGACCGAGGGTGTCGTGCAACTGCCTCGCCATCTGGCCGACGCGATGGAATACTTTATTCTGACCCGGCCACGAATCGCCGCTCGGCGATGCGCCAGCCTCACCGGCGTGAGAGCCAGGCGAGCGTGCCGAGGCTACGGAGTCGAACAGCGCCTGCAACTCGTCGCTGTCGTCGACCTCGCCCCCCCCTTCACGCAACTGCTGTATCACGGACGGTCGTGCCGAGACGGGCGGCGCCACCGGCGCCACGGCCGCGCCGGCCTGCGAGGCGATGCTGTCGAACAAATCCTCGAGATCCTTCGAGTCACCAGAGATGTTGGAATTGCTCATTTCAGCCACCCATCTTGTCAAAAATCTTCTGCAGCTTCTCGGCCAAGGTCGCGGCGGTAAACGGTTTGACGATGTAACCCGAGGCGCCGGCCTGCGCCGCGGCGATGATGTTCTCGCGCTTCGCCTCGGCGGTGATCATCAGCACCGGCAAGTGCTTGAGCGCTGCCGACTTGCGAATCGCTTGGAGGAGTTGCAGGCCGTCCATGTTCGGCATGTTCCAATCGGTGACGACGAACTCGAACGAATCGTTCTGCAGCTTCTGCAAGGCCATCGCACCATCTTCGGCCTCGTCTACATTGGAAAACCCGAGTTCCTTGAGAAGATTCCTGACGATACGGCGCATTGTCGAAAAATCATCCACCACCAGAATTCTCATCTTCGGATCAGCCATTCTTTCCTCCAGGTTGCATTACCTTAAAGCCGTGCGCCATTGGCGAATCACTCCTTGCCCGCCTAGCGGAAGACGGAGCGTGGGCGTGAGCGCAAGCGGTCATGGCTTATCATCGACGATATCCGCCGAAAGCCATGAGCGCACGGTTCTTTCAGTGCTCGAGCCAGGGACGCAAGGTATCGGCAAGGACCTCAGCGTCAAACTTGGCAACGTAGGCATCGACGCCAACGGCTTTCCCCATCGCGTGATTGGCCTGCGACGACAGCGATGAATGCATGATCACCGGAATGCCGGCAAAACGCGCATCGCCCTTGATGTTCTTGGTCAGCACATAGCCGTCCATCTCGGGCATTTCGGCGTCCACCAGGATCAGGCGAACTTCGTCACGCACCCCTCTGCCGGTCTGCCCGGCGTGCGCGGCAATGGCCTGCAGACGACTCCATGCCTCGGCGCCATTCGTCGCATGCTTGTGCTTGACCCCGAGTTTGTCGAGCACTTCGCCGATCTTGCGTCGCGCGACAATCGAGTCATCGGCGAAAAATATGCTAATATCCTCATCCACGTTGGCCGGCGGAATATCGACGATGATCGCCTCGCCAAAGGCATTGGCCAGGATCTGCTCGACGTCGAGAATCGACACGAGGTTGCCGTCGTCCAGTTCGGTGATCGCCGTGATCAAACCCTGATTGGTCGACAGGACGCTTTCCGGGGCTTTCACCCTCTCCCAGTCCACGCGGATAATGCGGTCCACCTCATGGACCAGGAAACCGAGCGTACGCTTGGAGTATTCGGCCACCATCATGGTCTTGCCGTATTCGTGCGGCTGACCCTGATGATCGAGAAACGAAATCAGCGACAGTACCGGGATGACATTGCCACGCAGCGAAATCAGTCCTTCGACCCCGCGCGGCATGTTCGGCGTTCTGGTGATGTGCGGCGTCCGGCCGACTTCCCTTACCTTGAACACGTTGATCCCGAAGGTCTCGCGAGTACCCAGAGAGAAGAGCAGGATCTCCATCTTGTTCGACCCGGCCAGCCGCGTACGCGCATCCACGCCCTCGAGCAGGTTTTTCTTTTCTGCCAAATCCATCGTAAAGCGCTCCCGAGAGATCCCGAAATCAGGTCAACTGCACAACCGGAGCCACCCCCAGCAACCGGCGCGTGAGCGTCTCCGACAGGCGTTGCGGTTCGAACTTCGGCACATACTCATCAACACCGACAGACTTACCAAGTTGCTGGTTGGACATCCCGGACAAGGAGGAATGCATGATCACCGGCACGCCGGTGAAGCGGGGGTCGGACTTTATCTTCTTGGTCAGAATGTAACCATCCATCTCCGGCATTTCGATGTCGGTCAGCACCAGGCTGATCAGGTCGGTCACGTTTTGGCCCGAAGCCTGCGCGTAGGCCGCTACCTTTTCCAGTTCGTCCCACGCTTCGCGGCCATTGATCGCCGCCTGGGATTTCACTCCCATGGCGTCCAAGGTCCGCTGAATCTGCTTGCGCGCAACCGACGAATCGTCGGCGAAAAACACGGTCAAGCCTGGATGGTCCAGCGGCTTGATATTCCGGTAGACGTGCTCGTCGTCGTAGTTCGTCGTTTCCGAAAGGATTTTCTCGACATCCATCAACATCACCAGGCGACCGTCGGGCAATTCCGTGACCGCCGTCACCAAACCACCCATTTCGGCCAGCAACATCGCCGGTGGCACCCGCATCTGGCTCCAGTCGAGGCGTAGGATGGTATCCACGCCTTCGACGAGAAAACCCTGGGTGTGCCCAGCGTATTCGGTAACGATCATGATCGAGCGCGGCGCCTCGGTATCCACGCCCGCATAACGTGCCAGATCGACGACTGGAACAAGGGAGCCGCGCAAGCTGACCATTCCCTCGACCGAAGGAGGCATTTCCGGCGCCGACGTGATCGGCGGCGTACGCATCACCTCGCGCACCTTGAAGACGTTGATGCCGAAGGTCTCGCGCCGGCCGGTGCGGGCGTCGGTACCGAGCATGAACAGCAGAATCTCCAGCTTGTTGGTTCCCGCCAGCTTGGTGCGGGCATCAATATTCTTCAATAGGTCGGACATTTTTCGTTCCCTCGCAGCAAGACCCGCACAAGGCCATAGCGAAACATCTTAATTCAAATGAACGCCGCTGACCAATGATCCACCGGCTGCGCAGGCCGCATCGGACAGCGCTTTACATCACGGTCTGGTACCCCATGCGAAAACCGCCCCAGTGTCTGCCCTTGACATAGATCGGAGACGAAATGTCATGCAACAGTTCGCCGGTGTCGCGTCGATAGGTCTGCAACAGGAAGGGATGTCGGTGCGTGCCGCTGCGCTTGCCGACCGGGTCGTCGAAAATCCGTTTGGTACGGTTGTTCGCGAAATCGATCTTTTCGTCTCCGGTCAGAGGCTGCGAAAACTTTTGGTTGTGCGTCGGCACATAGCCGTTGCGATCGATGCAGACCGCGTAGGTCAGCCACTTGTGCTGGGCCAACAAGTTCTCCTGCAAAGGCAAAGCGAACTGATCGGTGAAGTCATCAAAACGCGTCTTGAATTTCTGCGGCCGTGTATTCGGGATCGGCTGATACCGATCGTCGAACAATTCCTCGAGCGCAATCCGCCCCGTATCGATCGCCTGCTCGAACATTCGGCCCACTCCCTGGGCGGCTTGACCGACGATCTCCGGCATCTGAGCGTGCGTCGCGACCGCCTGCTCGCCGGCCTCGCCGAGTTGGAATACATTACTGATTTCTTTGAGATTTTCGGCCAAACACTGAACCTGATCGACGGCCACCAGAGCCTGCTCGGTGAGCGCGTTGTTGGTTTCGGCCATCTCCCGGATACGACCGACGTGCTCGGCGATGCTCTGCCCCGTGCGGCTCTGCTGAGCAACCGAGGCAGCGATAGCCTCGACCTTCTCCATCGTTTCGCGCGCCCCTTCGTTGATACGTTCCAGCGACTGAGCGGCCTGCATCGCAAGATCCGCGCCAACGTGAGCTTGTCCTGTCCCGGCCGCGATGCTACTGATCGCACTCTCGGTCTCGCCCTGAATCGCACCAATCATTTGACTGATTTCGCCGGTAGCCTGGGATGTCCGTTCGGCAAGCTTGCGCACCTCATCGGCCACGACCGCGAAACCACGCCCCTGTTCACCGGCGCGCGCCGCTTCTATCGCGGCGTTGAGCGCCAGCAAGTTGGTCTGGTCGGCAATCTCGCGTATCGTTTGAACGATGCCGCTGATTGCTTTCGAGCGCTCGCCCAGCGCACCTACCACCTCCGCCGACTGCGTCACCGTCGCCGCGATCTGCTTCATCTCGGCTGAAGCACCATGCGCGATCGCCATTCCGTCGTTCGACAGGCGGTTCGACGCTTCGGCAATCGCCGCGGTATCGCTCGCATTCCGACTGACCTGAGTCATGCTTTCGGTCAGTTCGCTCATCGCGCTGGCCGTCGCCAGTGCCGCATCGCGTTGCTGCTTCGAACCCGACGCGACACGGGCCGAATCGTCGATCAAAAGTCCGGACGCCTTGACCACCTCGGCCGAGTTGAACAGCACCTTGCCGACGATGGTCGCGAAACTCCCGATCAGTCGGTTGAAGTCAGCCGCCAGCGCAGCGATTTCGTCCTTGCCTTCGACGGCGGCTCGCCGTGTCAGATCCCCATCACCGTACATCGCCGCAATGACCTCGCGTAACCGTTGCAGGCGGCCAATCATGCTCCTCTCGAAGACGGCCGCGACGACACCGGTGGTCAGCACGAGCAAGCCGAGCGCCACCGGCCAAGCATAATCGCTACCCCCGTACACCCCAATCGCCACCCCTCCAAACAGCGCCGCGGCGGCCAACGGGACGGCCATTGCCGCGCGAATTCTCCAGGCTAGTCCATTCATTCCCGCCTCCTCCTCGCGATCGTTTTCTAGTTATGTTCTCTCTCATCATAGGACATGTTTGCGGTGCGAGAACCCAGATCTTTACTGAGGGCTAACGAAGCGGCCGTAGTCCGCGCGACGATCGGTAGCGCCCGAGGTCGACCCGGGAACGCGTTACTGGCCACCCCTACTCATCGCGAGCTGGGAAAAAGCCGGCGCCCAAGCAGCGCACCTTGTCCGCCTAACAGCGGTCGTCAGCGCGCCCGATACAACAAGGTCGGATGGACTTCCTGCAACACTTTCTGCATCGCCCGGCGGTTACGCAAGTTCAGAATGATCGGAGAGCGCGTGTTGGCCGCGATCTTGCCGCCCTCTGCCTCGTTACGATAGACGATGACCACCACCGTCGCGTCGTCGGCGTTATCGAGTTCGAGCAAGCGGCAATCGGCATCCGAGAGTTCGATCTCATATTCCAGATCCAGCGTTTCGGGGGCGACAATCGGGAACATGACCGCGGAATCGTCGAGTGATTGCAGCCAGAAAACCGTCGGCTTGCCTTCCCGGCCTTCCTCGTGAAAGACCTTGAAACGCTTGCAGTCGGCGAAACCGGCCAGTCCCTCGGCAAAAGTGAATACCGTTTCCGGATCGACCGGCACGTCCTTCAAGTCAAAGTGTTCGATGTCGATTTTCATGTGGCCCCCGAAGCGCAGCCTTACCGGGCTGCCAAGGGTGCCAGATTAGCGCGATTCGCAAGCAGCGGCAATTCGGCGGCCTGAACAAGCCGCCGCTGCCTTGAGTTTTGACGCCCGATTGAGCATAGTTCGCGTTCTTTCGAAGAGCCCTGCCACCACCGCCCGCCCATACCGATGCGACCACCGACAGATCACGCCACCTCCCAGCGCATCGCCGCGCGCATTGCCGAAGAGATCGGCTGCCACCGGCAACAAGTTCTGGCCACCGCCGCGCTGCTCGACGAAGGCGCCAGTGTTCCCTTCGTTGCCCGCTACCGCAAAGAAGTCACCGGTGGCCTGGACGACATTCAGTTGCGCTGGCTCGACGAGCGCCTGAGCTACCTGCGTGAGCTCGAAGAGCGGCGTGCCGTGGTACTCGCTTCGATCGCCGAACAGGGCAGGCTGACACCCGAACTGGCGGCCGAAATCGACGGCGCGGAAAGCAAGCAACGCCTCGAAGACCTCTACCTGCCCTACAAGCCGAAACGGCGGAGTAAAGCGCAAGTGGCTCGCGAAGCGGGCCTCGCGCCGCTGGCCGACGCCCTGCTCACTGACCCGACGCTATCGCCGGAGCGGGAGGCCGAGCGTTACCTGAACGCCGAAGCCGGCTTTGCCGACCTGCGGAGCGTACTCGATGGCGCCCGTCAGATCCTGATGGAGCAGTTCGCCGAAGACGCCGAACTGCTGGGTAATCTGCGCGGCTATCTCGAAGATCACGGCCTCCTCGAGTCGACCGTCGTCGCCGGCAAGGAAAACGAAGCGGCAAAGTTTCGGGACTACTTCGCCTACAGGGAAGCGATTCTCGCCATACCCTCGCATCGCGCGCTGGCGCTCTTCCGCGGACGCAACGAGGGACTGTTGCGACTGGCCCTGATTCTCGACAGCGAGATCGACGAAGCGGCCGGCGGCGTCAATCCCTGCGAGTCGCGTATTGCGCGGCGCTTCGGCATCGCCGACCTGGGCCGAGCGGCCGACCTGTGGCTGGCCGACACCGTGCGCTGGGCCTGGCGCATCAAGATCTCGCTGCACCTCGAAGCGGAACTGATGAATGCTCTGCGCGAGCGCGCCGAGGCCGAAGCGATCCGCGTTTTCGGCGCCAACCTGCACGACCTGCTGCTCGCCGCGCCGGCCGGCAAACACGCCACCATCGGACTTGATCCCGGCCTGCGTACCGGCGTCAAGGTCGCCGTCGTCGATCCCACGGGCAAACTCCTGGAGACAGCCACGATCTACCCGCACGAACCTCGCCGCGACTGGGACGGCGCCTTGCACACCCTGGCCGGACTGGCACGCAAACACCGGGCAGACCTGATCAGCATCGGCAACGGCACCGCTTCCCGCGAGACCGATCGCCTGGCGGCCGAGCTGATCCGTCAGCAACCGGAGCTCCACCTGCGCAAGATCGTCGTTTCCGAGGCCGGCGCTTCGGTCTATTCGGCTTCCGAATACGCCTCCCGCGAGTTCCCCGACATCGACGTCAGCCTGCGCGGCGCCGTGTCTATCGCCCGTCGCCTGCAGGATCCGCTGGCCGAGCTGGTGAAGATCGATCCCAAGTCGATCGGTGTCGGCCAGTACCAGCACGACGTCAGCCAGACCCGCCTGGCCAGGGCACTCACCGCGGTCGTCGAGGACTGCGTAAACGCCGTCGGCGTCGATGTCAATACCGCTTCGGCACCTCTCCTGGCCCGGGTCTCAGGGCTCAGCCCGTCGCTGGCGGAGAACATCGTCGCCCACCGCGATGCGCATGGCGCCTTCGCCAACCGACAGGCGCTCAAGGCCGTGCCACGTCTCGGCGAGAAAACCTTCGAACTGGCCGCCGGCTTCCTGCGCGTCAATGAAAGCGACAACCCTCTCGACAGTTCGGCGGTACACCCGGAAGCCTACCCGCTCGTCGAGCGCATTCTCGCCGACCTCAAGATGGGCATCCGCCAACTCATCGGTGACACGCGAACGCTCAAAACGCTGTCCCCCGAAAAGTACATCGACGAAAAGTTCGGCCTGCCGACCGTTTGCGACATCCTCAGGGAACTCGAGAAACCCGGACGCGATCCACGTCCCGAATTCAAGACGGCCGCCTTCCGGGACGGCGTCGAGCAGCTCGGAGATCTGCAACCCGGAATGATCCTCGAAGGTGTCGTCACCAACGTCGCCAATTTCGGCGCCTTCGTCGACATCGGCGTCCATCAGGACGGTCTGGTACATATCTCGGCCATCGCCGACCGTTTCGTCAAAGATCCGCGCACTGTCGTCAAGGCGGGCGATGTCGTCAAGGTCAAGGTAATCGAGGTCGACCTGCCGCGCCAGCGCATCGCGCTGAGTATGCGGCTCGCCGACGAAGCACCGACGCCAAGAACTGCCTCCGCAGCGCTCTCGGCAAACGCACGCCAACGCCAGCAGGCTCAACCCGCGCCGACGAGCGCCATGGCCAGCGCCTTTGCCCGTCTGCAGCAGCGCTGAGCGAAACGGCGGCGACTCGCCAGCCAGCCGCCGGCGCGCCAAGCCCGGCCGCTGCGGACGCCTGGGCGCTGCTAGTGGCCGCCGGTGCCCAGTTCGAACTGGCCGCGGCTTCGCAGGGCGAGCGCCCGTCTCGCCCTGGGTACCGACCGATCGGCCACCGGGCAACGTTAACTCAAGCTGCCGATGCCTGAGCCGCAGACCGTGCATTGCCTGGCCGAAGGCCTGCTGAACCTGCTAAGCCCGCGGCCGTAGTTCACCCGCGTAGCGACTCTCCGGCAAGTCCTTGCCACACCCGATCGGCTCGTCACCCGTCCGGCAGAACCGATCGTTTCATTCACAAGCAACGTTCCACGTCAGGTCGGCGCCGCCTTCCCCGATGCTGTGGCCGAGACTGATGCGGCCGCTGCCGCGCAGGATGAAATCCTCCCGGTTGAGAATCACCTCGCCGTCGGTATCGGCTTGGACATAGGTGCCATTAGTGCTGCTGTCGGTAAGCACAAACTTGTCGCGGCGAAACTCGATGCGGGCGTGCGTACGCGATGCGCATCGCACCTGCAGCGTAATCGTGCAGGCCGAACCACGGCCGATCGTCACCGCCTCGTCGCCCGGCCTGAACGTCAGCCCGCCGCCAGCGTAGGCAAGCCGCAGTGTCGCCGTCGTCGCGCCTGGATTCGGCAGGCTGCCGGTGATTACCGTCAGGTTGTCGGCCTGCCAGATCACCTCGCAAATGGCAATCGAATCCGTCTTGCCCTTGACCGCGAAACTGCCCATGCTGCGTGTCGAATCACGCAGTTCCGGCGACATCGTCAGCGCCGTCGCTTCCGTGGTGATGATCTGACCGGCCTTTGCCAGATCGGTGATGCGCGCCGCCGTATTGACCGCATCCCCGAACACGTCGCCGTTTTCCTCGATCAAACGACCGGCATTGAAGCCGATACGGATCGACAGTCCTTGCGGCGCCGCCGCATCATCGTCGGCAAGCCGGCTTTGCATCTCGCAGGCCGCCAGAGTAACGGCATCGCAGTCGGGAAAAACGCACATCAGCTCGTCGCCGATCGTCTTGACGACACGCCCGCCGTACTCGACGACGACCACGCGCAAGACCCCCAGGCAAGCGTCTACCAAGCCCTTCGCCCGACTATCGCCGAGCGTTTCGTAGAGTTTGGTGCTGCCCGTGATATCGACGAAAAGAACCGCCTGTTCCATTATTGACCCTTTGCACCGTAGCGGGACGTATCATAGCGCCTGAGCGAAGCGACGCAAGCGCTGCGCGCGCACCGGGCCGTGCGATCACCCGCCCGCCAGGTCCGATATTCCCTGGCACAAGCGTTGGTGTCGGGCGAACGAAAGGCCGACTGGCGCACCGTCAGCCACCCGGAACACTCCTTTGGCTACCCCGAGAATCGACGACCAGAACACATGTCGGCAAAAACCAGACGCACCGCGAAAGGCCGGGAAGCGGTTTCGGCCTGTCGCGACTACCGCCACACCGCCAGCCTACGCCGGCGGCATGATCGGACATTCGCTTGCTCTCCTTCAAGACTAGGGTTGCCGAGCGAATCCGCCGGATACGGCAGCGTTTTGCCGCCGCTCTCCGCCTGCCAGGATGGCTGCGGCAAAGTCTGATGCCACGCCAGTCGATCGAGATCAGCGAGAAGTCCGGTGTGCGCTACCTTCACTTCTCGTCCGCGTGGGTGCAGGGTGCGATGCGCATCCAGCGGCCGTACGTACTCGAACTGCCCTACACGCGGGAGATGATGGCGGGCCTGTTGCTGCGCGACCCGCCCTGGCCACGCCAGGCGCTGCTGATCGGCCTGGGCGCCGGCTCACTCGCCAAGTTCGTTTATCACCACTTGCCGGCAACCGAGATCACGGCGATCGAGATCGACCCGCAAGTCGTACTGGTCGCCCGACTGCATTTCCGGCTGCCCGACGACCCACTTCGGCTGCGCATCGTCATCGCTGATGGCGCCGAATACATGCTGCGCGGCGGCTCCTCTTACGACTACATCCTGGTTGACGGCTTCGACCGCCATGCCCGTGCCGGCGTCCTCGACACACTGCCGTTCTATCAGGCCTGCCGCGCGCGCCTAAGCAGCGGAGGGCTCGTGGCGATCAATCTTCTGGGCCGCGAGCGCGGCTTTGCGGCCAGTGTCGATCGCATCACGCGGGCGTTTGGCGGCCGCTCGCTGGCCTTCCCATCCTGCGACAGCGGCAACACCATCGTCTTCGCCACGGCCGGTGACCCGGTCGACCTCTGCTTCGCCGATCTCGCGGAGCGTGCCAGGCAATGCAAACGGGAAACCGGTCTGAATCTCCTGCCTACCGTCGCCCGCCTGCAGAAGGCCCACGGCCTGCCAGGGGGCAGGCTGGTCCTCTAAAAGCGCCGCGCACCGAATCCCGGCTGACAGAGCACCGGGTCCGCAGACAGGATGGCTGGCTGGAAGACCGGAGAGAATCCGCCGCTCAAGTCGAGCGCTCGGCGTCAACATGAGCGGCGGCGAGCAGTGCTATGTCCTCGGCCGAGAGCACTCTGGCGATGTTGAGCAGGATGACGAATTTTCCGGCGACCTTGCCCATGCCCTGGATGAAGTCGGCGCGCAGGCGGGCGCCGAAGGAGGGCGGCGGCTCGATTTCGCTGGCGGGGATTTCGAGCACTTCGGAGACGGCGTCGACCAGGATCCCGATGTCGTGGCGCAGATCGCCTTCGCTGACTTCGACGATGACGATGCACGAGCGTTTGCCGACCTCGCTCTTCGCGTGGCCGAAGCGCGCCGAGAGATCGACGACCGGCACGACGGCGCCGCGCAGGTTGATGACGCCGCGGATGAAGGGCGGCATCATCGGGATCTCGGTCAGGTTGCCGTACTCGATGATTTCCTTGACGTTGAGGATG
>NZ_JAPUVI010000028.1 GCF_029255285.1 Accumulibacter sp. | reverse complement strand
GTGGCAGTAGCCTCCCCAGCACCCGATCTTTCATCGCTTGTCCGTATCTCGCCATCTGTGTCTTCTCCTTATCGCCCTCTGTTTCGGATCCTAGCGAGGCGACAACTAGTCTGACACAGAGGGGACGCTCGAGAGGGTTGCCACCAGACCCCGGTCCACGTCGCCCCGCAAGGTGGCGCCGTGGACTTCGACTAATCGGCCGCTCGGGCGCTGGCGCTCCAGCTCATACACACGGCGAGCCAAGAAGGATTTTCCGCACCGGCCGGGCCGACGTGAGCAGCCGCGGGACCTTCGAGCGACGGGCGATGCGCTTCGATCATCGCGTTGAGGGCGCCGCGCCGCCAGCCCACTTCCTGCTGCGTGCCTGGCTGCCGCTGCGGAGGGGGAACGGGCCTGCGTACCGAGAGCGAGTTGCTGCGTCACGGTTTCCACCCGGCCGGCGGTGGCCAGGTACACGCTCGCGTCGCACCTGGTAGGCCGGTCGGTCTGGCGCTGCTCGAACGCGGTGTCTGGCGGACGGCGCGGGCGACACAGCGATCGTCGCCGGTCTGGCGGTCGATGTCGCCCGGCGCGATCTGGCGCAGTTGAGCAGATGCCTGCCGCAAATTGGCGACGAACGCCGTGTTTGCCGCCCGGCGACGGCTCCAGCGATGCGCTGTTGGTCGACGGCTTGGCCTCGTCCGGCAGGAACGGCGACTCCTGTTCAGGCTCCTATCGTGTCGTACAAGGCTCGCATGGACAGCGCCCGGCCAAATCGGCCATAAT
Organism: Accumulibacter sp.; assembly: GCF_029255285.1. Taxonomy (GTDB): domain Bacteria; phylum Pseudomonadota; class Gammaproteobacteria; order Burkholderiales; family Rhodocyclaceae; genus Accumulibacter. Next base: position 3,992 of record NZ_JAPUVI010000028.1, on the reverse strand, counting down.
CGCGCAATCCCTCCACGACACCCGCGATGAAGTTCCTCTTCGATCTCTTTCCCGTCATCCTGTTTTTCGTCGCCTACAAGATTGCCGGAATCTATGTGGCGACCGCTGTCGCGATTGTTGCCACCTTTGCCCAAATCGGATGGCTGTGGTTCAGGGGCCACAAGGTCGACACCATGCTCTGGGTGAGCCTGGTGATTATTACTGTCTTTGGCGGGATGACCCTGGCCCTGCAGGATGAAACCTTCATCAAGTGGAAGCCGACGGTGCTTTACTGGGCGTTCGCCATGACGCTGCTCGGCGGGACGCTCTTTCTGAAAAAGAATCTGATCCGCGTCTTGCTCGGGGAGAAGATGGAACTACCCGAGGTCGCCTGGAGTACGCTCAACTGGTCGTGGATCGGTTTTTTTGCGTTCATGGGATTGGCCAATCTGGTCGTCGCTTTCAACTTCTCGACCGACGATTGGGTCAACTTCAAGCTCTTCGGCGGTATGGGACTGATGCTGGTTTTCGTTCTCGGCCAGGGGCTAGTGCTCTCGAAGTACCTCGAGGAGAACAAGTGATGCTCTACGTCATCGTCGGTGAAGACCGGCCGGGCTCGCTCGCCGAGCGACTCGCCGCACGACCGGCACATGTCGAGCGCCTGCGGGCTTTGCAGGAAGAGGGTCGTCTGCTGCTGGCCGGCCCCTTTCCGGCTATCGATTCGCCCGACCCAGGACCGGCCGGTTTTTCGGGCAGTCTGATCGTCGCCGAATTTGCTTCGCTCGCGGCGGCCAGCGCTTGGGCCGAAACCGATCCCTACGTCGCCGCCGGCGTGTACGAGAGCGTGTCGGTCAGGCCGTTCAGGAAGGTATTGCCCGCGTGAGTGAGCCGCTCGCCGCCGGCGATGAGGAGGGCAATCTCGAAGCGGTCGTTCGCCGGCGCCTGGCGCTTTTGTCGCCGACTCGCCTCGAGTTGATCGACGACTCGGCGCGGCACGCCGGTCACGCTGGCGCGCGCGGCGGCGGTGGGCATTATCGCCTCTTGATCGTGGCGCCCGCTTTCGCCGGCCAAGCGCACCTGGCGCGTCATCGTGCCGTCAATGAGGCGCTTGGCGATCTGATCCCCGGCCGCATCCACGCCTTGAGCATCAAGGCGATGAGCTCCGAGGAAGCCGCGTCGCCGGCTGCGATCGTGCGCTGATTCGCCCTGTTTCACCCCGTTTCCCCACACATAGAAGGAAGATTCGAAATGCACAACTTGTCCAAACTGGCGGGCGCCATGCTCATCGGCGCGCTGATTTCGTGGCCGGCAACGGCGGCCGAAAAGGCCAAGAGCGGGGGAACGGCGGGCGCCGTTGCCACGGTCAACGGGGTCGCCATTTCCCAGAAGGTCGCCGATGCGGTGCTGGCCGCCCAGAAAGCACGTGGCGCTCCGGATACGCCGGAAGTGAGGAAGAACATCCGCGAACAGCTGATCACTCGCGAACTGCTCGTTCAGGAGGCGAAAAAGCTCGGCATCGACAAGAGACCCGAAGTCGTTTTCCAGATCGAACAGGGACGGCAGGAGGTCTACATCGGTGCGTTCGTCATGGATTTCGCCAAGAAAAACCCGATCAGCGACGAGCAACTCAAGGCACAGTACGATCGCATGAAGTCGCAGGCGCCGACGACCGAGTACAAGGTACGGCACATTCTGGTCGAAAGAGAGGACGACGCCAAGACGATCATCGCGAATCTGAAGAAAGGCGGCAAGTTCGACGAACTGGCCAAGCAATCCAAGGATCCGGGTTCGAAAGACAAGGGTGGCGATCTGGGCTGGAGCAGCACGGCCAATTACGTGAAGCCGTTTGGCGATGCGGTTGCCGGATTGGCCAAAGGAAAATACACCGAAACCCCGGTCAAGACCGATTTCGGCTATCACGTGATCCTGGTCGAGGACAGCCGTCCGCTGACCCCTCCGCCGTTCGAGCAGATCAAACCCCAATTGACGCAGCGCGTGCAGGAGGAGCTGCTGCAGAAATATGTCGCCGAGTTGCGGAGCAAGGCGAAAATCGATTAGACCATCCGGCTGCTGAAGTCGAAAAAGAGCGTCGGCGCTGCCGGCGCTTTTTTTTGGGGGGTCGAGTTGCTGGGGCGTGTTCTCATTTGAACAAGCTTGAACAAGCATCGAAATTCCGTATGCAATAATGGATCAATGAATCGTTCACGATCAATGACACGACGGGGGTTGTTCACAGCGCTCCGATATGGCTATTCCTGACTTTTCGACAGAGGTCAGGATGGATCGAAGGAGGCTGCGCGATGGCCAGGGGCAGCGCATTGAATCACTTTTACCGGGCAAGGCGACCGATCGTGGCGTCACGGCCAAGGACAAGCGGCGCTTTGTCGAGGCCGTATTGTGGATCAGGCGTACCGGTAGTCCGTGGCGAGACCTGCCGCAAGAACTCGGCCATTGGCACCGGACGTTTGTTCGCTTCTCCCGTTGGCGCGAGAAAGGCGTATGGGAATGTGTCGCAGTCGCACTGCACGGTGATGATCTGTCCGGAGTGGCCGCTCGAAATTCAGAACCTGGAACGCAAGAACCGCCGGATTCGTGAAACCTTTGCCGCCCGGGCTACGGCACTCCGAGACTACCTGTGGGGCAAATCCAGAAAAGGCTATTGGCAGGGGAGGTTCCGGCGTCCGCTGGCCGGGCTCTTCCAGAAAGCGGTTCAGATCGTGGCTACGCACGATCCACCCATATTCGTTAGGCAACACCCATTCGCACGGTCGCTCATAGGCTGTCATTCATGTCGGGAAATTTTACATGCCACTACTCGTGGTACGTTACATGGCCTTTTACCTATTGATTTCTATGGATCGTTTTGTTATGGCATGATTAATGCTTTAATCCGAGCGCTTTACTCCACCATCCCAGCCAAGGAGACCTCAGATGAAGACAAGACTGCTGATCGCTGCGACATCCATAGCTGCATTGTGCAGTGCTTCCCATGCTTCGTTGTTGTATACATTCGACTACGATAGACTGGACTTCGATGGAAATAGCTACTCGGCAGCTTCGATTACGTTCTCTCGTTCGACATTTGCGGCAAGCGTTGGTGACGTCCTGACATATGTCAGTGGCGATATTAACGGGTGCGCTCCCGCGTCGATCGCTTTCCACGGTATCAACGCATTTGTGACGCCGATTTTCGCCATAGGGTCTTGTGGCGATGGTACTGGTCCCGACGTCGATGGACTATTCTTCCGACCCGATCTCATGCCTCCATTGACAACTGGTACGTTCGTGTCCAGCGGCGACGCAGGTCGCCAGTTTGAATTGGTCGGTGGTGCTACCCTTTATCAATACGTTGGCGGGTCGCTCACAATTCGCGATACTGGAACTGTGCCGGAACCCGGTTCATTGGCGCTCGCCGGACTGGGCCTCGCAATGGCTGCAGGCAGAAGTTGGCGTCGGAACAGGCGCGGATGAGAATTGAGCTTTCCCCGAAGTTTCGTCTTCCAAGGGTGATGTAAGGTTTAGGCGCTTAAGCGGGTGTTGAGACAAACATGTTGTTGTTAGTGTTTGAGCCAGGAGCACAACAGTGATGAGCAGGGTATCGAAGGTGCGACGCAATTCGCGCTGTAGATTCTCGTAGTGCTGATCAAGGGCCTGGATGTTCTTGGGCGGCGGCACCAGGTGTGGCGGTAGATGTCAAGCTAGTTGTCGCTTAGGTTCAAGCTGCCATTTGCATACTTTTGGTCGTGTTGGTTGCCGCATTCACGACGGCATCCCGTTTCGGGTTGAGCGCCACGGCGGCGATGGGCGACCAGTTTCGCGTGTGTCGGCGCCAGCGCGCCGGGTTCTTCGCACGGGCTTCTTCGTAGAGCAGGTGACGGGCCGCCAATAGGCCCTGATCGTCGCCAACATGACGTTGCTCTGGCGTGACATAGCGAATGCCGCTATGGCGGTGCTCCGTGTTGTACCAGCGCACGAAATCGCTCCCCCAGGCGCGAGCCTGTTCGATGGTCTCG
>NZ_JAPUVI010000027.1 GCF_029255285.1 Accumulibacter sp. | reverse complement strand
GTCCTTGCTCGGAAACCCGTTGAGATCGGCCTCGGTCTTCTTCTGCCCGCCAATCTCGAAGTCGCCCGAGTACGCCACGATGGCCTTGTACGGGCTCTTGATCTGCGTGAGGTAGTCCGACACCCGAAATTTCGGGGGAAGCTCAGATCTACCTGGCCGATGCGGCCATTGCGCCGGCGGTGATGCTCAAGGGCAAGGCCATCCCGGAGAAGGCCGCGGCGCTGGGCGTGGCCACCGACACGGCGGTGTTCAAGCACCTGTTCGCCCGCTACTACGCGCAGAACGTGCGCTTTTCGTACTGGCGCGGCAGGCGCGACCACGAGCTTGATCTCGTCGCCGAAGTGGGCGGCGAGCTGATCCCCTTCGAGGTTGAAGTACCGCGCCCAGTACACCGGCACGCGCGAGCTCAAGGGCCTGATCGAGCTGTGCCAGGCCAAGCGCATCGCGCGCGGCTACGTCGTCACGAAGTCGCTGGACGACTTCGGGCCGATGCGAGGCTTGCCGGTCGTCGTACCGGAAACTTCGCCGGATGCGTCCGCCGTTGGCACGCAGATCATGCGCATACCCGCGCCCTTGCTCTGCTACTGGATGGGTGCCACCGAGATACCCACGGACAAAGAATGAGACTGACCCAACAACAACTCGAAGCCCACCTCTGGGGCGCCGCCAACATCCTGCAGAAAGTAATTCGGGCTAATTCGCGCCTACGTTCCAATGAGAACGGCGTAACTCAGTTCCCGCTTCCGGAAGCACGCCTGGAGCGATCAGCAGTCTCCGCCGCGGCTTCAACCGCGGCCCTTGTTGCCGGTCAGCTTCTCGTACTTGCGCCAGAGCTGATCTTCGCTTTCCTCGTGCGCCGGATCCTTGGGAATGCAGTCCACCGGACACACCTCGACGCATTGGGGCGTGTCGTAGTGACCGACGCATTCGGTGCATTTGTTGGGGTCGATCTCGTAGATTTCGGCCCCTTGGAAAATCGCTTCGTTCGGGCACTCGGGCTCGCAGACGTCGCAGTTGATGCATTCGTCGGTGATGATCAGAGACATGCTTGCTGTTCCTTCAGGTCGTTGAAATTTCCCGCACACGTTTGGCCAGCCGGCCGCAGATGGCCGGCTGAACGAATTTGCTGACGTCGCCACCGAGAATGGCGATCTCGCGTACCATCGTCGCCGAAATGAAAAGGTACTGCTCGGCCGGCGTCAGAAACACCGTTTCCACTTCCGGATATAGGTTCCTGTTCATTCCCGCCATCTGGAATTCGTAATCGAAATCGGAAACGGCACGCAGCCCCCGGATGATCACCTTGGCTTCCTTGGCGTGCAGGAAATCCATCAGCAGACCGTTGAAGCCGCAGATCTCGGCGTTCGGATAGGGCGCAAGAATTTCCGTTGCCATCTCCACCCGTTCGGCGAGCGAAAAAAACGGTCTTTTCGGTTGGCTCTCGGCAATCGCCACGATCACGCGGTCGAAGAGACAAGTCGCACGCCGAACGAGATCCTCATGACCCCTGGTCATCGGATCGAAGGTGCCTGCATAGATTGCTACCCGCTTATTCAGCGCCATCTGCTTCGCCTCGCCGCATCAAGTGATAGAAAACCCGGCCGGTGCGGCCCTGGCGCACCGTTTGCCAGGCCCCACAGCTTTCCAAAACCGTCTCCGCCTCGGCGTAGATCACGCCGTCCTCAACCAGAACGTCCGTCATCAAGGGCAGCAGACGGTCAATCCAGCCCTGGTGAAACGGCGGATCGAGGAACAGGACGTCGAAACGAAAGCCGACAGTACTAATGAATCTTACCGCATCCGAGCGCACAATCTCCACGCGCTTCCCGGCTCCCAGCCGGCTGGCGTTGTCCGCCAGCGCCGCCACCACTTTCGGCGACCGGTCGACCAGTACCACCCGCGTCGCACCGCGGGATGCCGCTTCGAAACCCAGGGCACCGCTCCCGGCAAAGAGGTCCAGACAGGACAGGCCGCTGAGGTCTTGTCCGAGCCAGTTGAAAAGAGTTTCGCGCACACTGTCGGGCGTTGGCCGCAGACCCGGTGCGTCGGGAAAGCGCAGGACGCCTCGCCGCCATTCGCCACCGATGATTCGTAGCGAGTTCAGAAGCCTATTCCCCGGCGACGACGACGGTGACCAAATGCTCGGGACGAACGTGTCGCGCAAAGGCCGCCCGGATGTCGGCCAGCGTCACCTGTTCGATGCTTTCCGGGTAGCGGTCGAGGTAGTCGAGCGGCAGGCCGTAAAATCCGATCATCGAAACATTGTCGAGAAGCTTGCGATTGCTGTCCAGACGTAACGGAAAACTGCCGATCAGATTCTGTTTCGCCGCCTGCATCTCGCTCTCGCTCGGCCCCTGAGCCAGGAAGTTGGCCAGGATTTCGCGCGTCACCTGCAGCGCATCGTTGGCCTGCGCCTTCTTGGTTTGCATGCCAATCTGGAATGGCCCCAGTTGGGCGAGCGGCTGAAAATAACTGTTGACGCTATAGGCCAGACCGCGCTTCTCGCGCACTTCCTTCATCAAGCGCGACACGAAGCCACCACCGCCCAGCGCATAGTTGCCGACGACCAGCGGAAAGAAATCGGGATCGCCACGTTTCAGCGCCGGCAGCCCGAGCAGCAGGTGCGCCTGCGCCGCCGGGTGGGCAATCCGCTGCTCGCCGGCAGGTGGCAATTCGGGTACGGCAAGACCAACCAGCGGTACGCCAGGCGCGAGTCCGCCGGTCAGATCCTCAGCCACCGCCTGCGCATCGGTGCGCGACAGATCGCCGATGATCGTTACCGTCGCCGACGCCGCGGTGTAGTTGGCGGCATGGAAAGCCAGCACATCGGTGCGCGTCAGCGCCCTGACCGACTCGGGCGTCGCGTGTCGGCCATAAGCATGCGCCGGGTACATCGCCGACCAAAAGGCCCGGCTGGCAATCGTGTCGGGCCGCGTCAACGCCTCTTTGATCGCCGCCACCGAGCGTGCCTGCTCGCGGGCGAAGACAGGGGCCGGAAACTGCGGGCTACGCAGGATGACGCGCAGCAGGTCGACCGCCGGACCGCGTTTGTCGCCCATCGACAGCGTACGCAGCGAAATCGACGCGCGGTCCATGTCCACCCCACCCGACAGCTTGGCGCCCAGATCCGCCATCCGACTGGCGATCTCCGTTTCGTCCATGCCGGCCGCGCCGAGGTCGAGCAGCGCGCGCGTCAACTGGGCGACGCCGGCCTTGCCAGGCGCTTCCTGCGCCGTCCCGGCGGCGAAATCGACTTGCACGTCGAGGATGGGCAGAGAATGGTTCTCGACGAAGAACACTCGCGCCCCGGACTGCGCCTGCCAGGACTCGATCTTTGGGCCGCCGTGAGACAAGGGCGCCACGAGGACCAGACAAAGGTAGACGAGCAGCTTGAAAGGATTCATTGACCAACTCTCAGTGACGTGGGGCGAACGACGAACGTGCACGCGGCGTGGACGGCAAAGGCTGCGGCTCGAGTTCGGCAACCGTCAAGTTCTCGTCACGAAAGTACTTGCTGGCCACTGCCTGAACCTGCTCGGCGGTGACAGCCTGCAGCTTCTCGATGACACGCTGGCTCTGCGTGTGTGGAATTCCCACCGACTCGAACTGGCCGATTTCCATGGCCTGGGCAAACATCGAATCGAGCTTGTAGATCTGACTGGCGATCAGTTGCGCCTTGGCGCGCGCCAGTTCGTCCGCTGCCACACCCTGACGCTGGACGTCGGCCAACTCGGCACGCAAACCGGCCTCGAGTTCGGCCCGCGTCTTCCCCTCGCTCGGCGAACCGTAGAGGTAGAACGTCCCCGGGCCACGCGTCGTCGAATCGTAACTCGCCGTCACCTCGACGGCCAGGCGCTGCTGGCGAACCAAGTGTTTCGAGAAGCGCGCCGCTTCGTGCCCGTCGAGCACGGCCGACAGCATTTCCAGCGCGTAGGGATCGACGTCCCGCTCGACATCGCGAATCACCGGCACCTTGTAGGCCATCATCACTACCGGCAGTTCCGCCGGCGCCTTGACCGCCAAACGGCGCATGCCAGTCTGTGGCGGCTCGTCCTGTGGCTTCCGGGCTGGCAGGGGACGTGCCGGGAGTGTCCCGTAGTGCTGTTCGGCGAGTTCGAAAACGGCATTGTGGTCGACGTCGCCGACCACCACGACATAGGCATTGTTCGGCACGTACCAGCTTTCGTACCAGGCGCGCGCGTCCTTGACCGTCATGTTCTCGAGATCACTCATCCAGCCGATGATGGGTACGCGGTAGGGATGCGCCTGGTAGGCCGTCGCCGTCAGTTGCTCGAAAAGGAGGGATTGCGGCTGATCGTCGGTGCGCAAACGGCGCTCCTCCATCACCACCCTGATTTCCTGGGCGAATTCCTCCGGGTCGAGGGTCAGGTGGCGCATGCGATCCGCTTCGAGCTGCATCATTTCGGACAGCTTGTGCTTCGGCACCTGTTGGAAATACGCCGTGTAGTCGCGGCTGGTGAAGGCGTTGTCGCGCCCACCAGCCGCGGCGACGCGGCGGCTGAACTCGCCCGGCCCGGCGGATGGCGTTCCCTTGAACATCATGTGCTCGAGAACGTGCGCCACGCCGGTGGTGCCGCTCTTCTCGTCCATGCTGCCGGCCCGATACCAGACCATGTGTGCCACCGTCGGCGCACGTCGGTCCTCCTTGACGATGACCCGCAGGCCATTCGCCAACGGCCGCTCGTAGGGGTTGGCCAGCGCCGTCGCCGGAACGGCCAGCGCCAGCAACAAGGGAATCAGTCTCAGGCAAAGCATGGGCATGAATCGCTTCTGATAGAATCTGCGGTTGTCGGGCAATTGCGCCGGCATCTTACCACTGCCTGCCCGCCCAAGCGCCTTTGAGACACGTAAGCACCATGTTTGGTTTCCTCAAGAAATCCCCTGCGCCGACTTCCGCCGCCGAACAGCCAAGCGCCGAAAACAGCGAAGCTTCGGCGGCGGCTTCGTGGCGGCAACGGCTCAAGTCGGGCCTGGCGCGTACCCGGGCGCAGTTCGGCGGCAAGCTGAAATCGCTCTTTTCGCGCGGCAAGGTCGACGACGAACTGCTCGAAGAGCTCGAAGCCCTGCTGCTGACCAGCGACGTTGGCCTGGACGCCACCCAGCACCTGCTCTACCAGTTGAAGATGCGCGCCAAGCGCGACAAGCTCGACACCCCGGAAGCCATTCAGCGGGCGCTCTCGGACGCCTTGTACGAGCTTCTGCGGCCGCTCGAGGAAGCGCTCGACCTGTCCGGGCCGCGGCCTTTCATCATCATGATTGCCGGCGTCAACGGCGCCGGCAAGACGACCTCGATCGGCAAGCTGGCCAAGCACTTTCAGGCGCGCGGGCTATCGGTCCTGCTGGCAGCGGGTGACACTTTCCGCGCGGCGGCACGCGAGCAACTGCAGACCTGGGGCGAGCGCAACAGCGTGACGGTCATTGCGCAGCAGTCGGGCGACCCGGCGGCGGTGATTTTCGACGCCATCACCGCCGCCCGGGCGCGCGGCATCGACGTCGTGCTGGCCGATACCGCCGGCCGGCTGCCGACCCAACTGCACCTGATGGACGAAATCGCCAAAGTACGACGCGTCATCCAGAAAGCCGATCCCAGCGCTCCGCACGAGACTTTGCTGGTCCTCGACGCCACCTTCGGCCAGAACACTGTGCAGCAGGTGATGGCCTTCGACAAGGCGATCCAGGTCAGCGGTCTGGTATTGACGAAGCTCGACGGCACGGCCAAAGGCGGCGTCGTCGCGGCGATTGCTCGCCAGTGCCCCAAACCCGTACGCTTTATCGGTGTCGGCGAAGGCATCGACGACCTGCGGCCTTTCGATGCCCGCGATTTCGTAGACGCGCTGTTCGAGTGATTGCGGCCAACGACGTCACCAAGCGCTACCCGGAAGGCCGTGAAGCGCTCAGGAATGTAAGCTTCGAGATTACCGCCGGCGAAATGGTTTTCCTGACCGGCCACTCCGGCGCCGGAAAATCGACCCTCTTCAAGCTGCTGGCGGCGATCGAACGGCCAACCTCGGGCAGCGTCGTGATCAACGGACAGAACTTGGCGGCGCTGCGCCGCAACGCCGTCCCTTACTTGCGACGCAAGCTCGGACTGATTTTCCAGGACCGCAAGCTGTTGTTCGATCGCAACGTGCTCGACAATGTTCTGCTGCCGCTGGCCATCGTCGGCCACCCGGCGAAGGAAGCGCTGCGCCGCGCGCAGGCGGCGCTCGCCAAGGTCGGCCTACCGAATCGCGAAAAGACCTTTCCCATCGCCCTGTCCGGCGGCGAGCAGCAGCGCTTGGCGATCGCCCGCGCGGTGGTCAATCGGCCGGCGATCATTCTCGCCGACGAACCCACCGCCAATCTGGACGCCGCGTCGGCGCAGGAGATCCTCGAGATCTTCCGCGCTTTCCAGCAGGTCGGTGTCACCGTCCTGATCGTCACCCACGACCCGCTGTGCCTGCCTGGTACGCGGCCGCGCATCCTCCGCCTGGACCACGGCCAGATGAGCGAAGGACAAGCGATGCCGAGCGCCGCGGTGGCCTTGCCATGACTTCCTGGCTGGCCCAGCACCTCGCCGCGCTGCGCGACGCCTGTCGCCGTTTGGCCGCGGCCCCGCTGAACACCCTGCTCTCGCTACTCGTCGTCGGTGTGGCGCTGACCCTGCCGACCGCTGGCTGGCTGGCGCTTGAAAATCTGAGGCAACTGACCGGTGACACGCCAGGCGTGCAGCAGGTCAGCCTTTTCCTGACCCTGGACGCCAGCAAGCGCGATGTCGGCGAGATCGAGTCGAGGCTGAAGGAGGCGCGCCTCGGGAGTTGGCGTTACGTTCCCCGCGAGGAAGCGCTCAAGCGCCTGCAAGCCTCGGAAGGAATGGCAGAGATCGTTGCCAGCTTGCCGAGAAACCCGCTGCCGGACGCCTTCGTCGTTACCCCCGACGACACGCGGCCGGAATCGCTTGAGCATCTGGCGAAAGTCTTTACCGCTTGGCCAAAGGTCGCTCACGTCCAGCTCGATTCGGCCTGGGTCAAGCGCTTCGACGCCCTGCTCCGCCTCGGCAAACTGGTCGTCCTGCTGCTCGCCGTCCTGTTCGCCGGTGCCCTGGTGACCATCGCCTTCAATACCATTCGCCTGCAGATCCTCGCCCAGGCGGCAGAAATCGAGGTTGCCCGGCTGATCGGGGCGACCGACGCCTACATCCAGCGCCCTCTGCATTACTTCGGCATGCTGCAGGGCGCACTCGGTGGGCTGTGTGCCGCCCTGTTGGTCAGCGCCGGTTTCGGGTTGCTGGTCGCGCCGGTGACCGAACTGACGCAACTCTACGGCGCCAGTTTCACTCTGCGCAGCCTGTCGCCGGTCGACGTCCTGAGCCTGGCCGCGATCGGCGGCGCCCTTGGCTGGCTGGGGGCCAGGGTCTCGGTGCAGATACATCTGCGCCGCCTGACCTGAACGACAAGACCCGAAAGGCTGTACTCACCCCGCAGGCGGCGCGCCGAGTCCGTCGCCTAGCCAACCAGCAGGCAGGTCCATACGGCCAGCACGTTGAGCAAGGCCAGGAGGACGGCCGCACTACCGATATCCTTGGCCCGCTCGGCGAGCGGGTGGCGGTCCAGCGAAACGCGGTCGACGGCGGCCTCGATGGCCGAGTTGAGCAACTCGACAACCAGTACCAGCAGCACGCTGCCGATCATCAGCGCCCGCCCGACCCGGTCGGGTGACAGCCAAAACGCGAGTGGAATGAGCAGCGCGGCGAGCAGCACTTCCTGGCGAAACGCGTCTTCCCCGCGATAGGCGGCGCGCAGGCCGGCCAGCGAATAATGGTAGGCCTTCCATACGCGGCGCAGGCCAGTCTGCCCCTTGAAAGGGTTTTCATCGATCACCTGCTTCTCCTTGCCGTCGTTCGAGCCTGGCAAGTATAACGAGTTGCTTCGCCATCACGGCCGCACGGCCTGGTCGCCGCTGGCTGGGCGTGATCGCGCCACCTGACTACAATGGCGGAATTCATCGACGACGGAGAACGGCAATGACCCAGGACGAACTCAAAAAGGCGGCGGCGGCGGCGGCCATCGCGCAGGTCAGCGAGGGAAGCGTCGTCGGCGTCGGAACGGGCTCGACGGCCAATCATTTCATCGATCAGTTGGCTACCATCAAGCATCGGATCGCCGGTGCCGTGGCAAGCTCCGAGGCGACGAAGCGACGACTCGAAGGCCATGGCATCACGGTCTTCGACCTCAACCAAGTGGACGAACTGCCGGTCTATGTCGACGGAGCCGACGAAATCAATCCGGCGCTGCAGATGATCAAGGGCGGCGGTGGCGCCTTGACGCGCGAAAAAATCGTCGCGGCGGTCGCCCGCAAGCTCGTCTGCATCGCCGACGCGTCGAAACGCGTTCCGGTACTCGGCGGCTTCCCGTTGCCGATCGAAGTCATCCCGATGGCGCTCGGCCATGTCGGACGCGAACTGGCCAGGCTCGGCGGAACACCGGTCTTACGCGCCGGCTTCGTGACCGACAACGGCAACCTGATCGTCGACGTCGGCGGCTTGGTGATCGTCGATCCGGTCGAGCTTGAAACCCGCCTCAACCAGATCGTCGGCGTCGTCACCTGCGGCCTGTTCGCCCGCCGCCCGGCGGATGTCTGTCTGCTCGCTACGGCGGCTGGCGTGCAGACCTTGAGCGCCGGCGGCTGACCAGCGGCCGGCGGGCGCCGCCGCTCAGGCTGCCGGCGGAACGTAGCCCTGCACCCGGTCGGCGCCACTACCGAAGAAATGCCTCTCCATCTGCTCGGACAAATACTTGCGATGCGTCGCATCGGCCAGGTTGAGGCGATTCTCGTTGATGATCATGGTTTGCATGCGCACCCATTGCTGCCAGGCTTCCTTCGATACCGCGTCGAAAATCCGCTTGCCGAGTTCGCCCGGGTAGGGCGGAAAGTCAAGTCCTTCGGCTTCCCGACCCAGCTTGACACAGTTGACCATTCTTGCCATGCATCGACTCCTGAAATGATTCGCGGCGACGCCGCGCGGCAGATTTCCGACCTTTCCAGTCGCTCACACCGGCGCCGCAGCCGCGAGGAAACTACAGATTACAGATCCTTGATCAGCACGCTGGAACGACGCTGCAAGTTGTAGACCAAACGCTTCTCCGACGGCAGCTCGTCGACGTGACGCGCGCTGAAGCCGCGCTCCTTGAACCAGTGTGAAGTCACCGTCGTCAGAACGAACAGGCGCTTGACGCCGGACGCCCGGGCCCTGGCCTCGATGCGCTTCATCAGCAGGGCGCCGTAACCCCAGCGCCGGTAGTGCGAATGTACGGCCAGACAAGCCAGCTCGGCCTGCTCCTCGCCATACGGGTAAAGCGCCGCACAGCCGACGATCAGCCCGTCGTGCTCGACCACCGAGAAACGCGTGATTTCGCGCTCGAGCAACTCGCGCGAGCGGCGGACCAGCGTGCCGTCTTCTTCCAGCGGTTCGATCAGCGCCACCAGTCCGCCGATGTCATCGGGTCGGGCGTCGCGCAACTGCTCCAGCGATTCACGGGTGATCACCGTACCGACGCCGTCGCGCGTGAATAGTTCGCGCAGCAACGTTCCATCCTCGTCGTAACCGATCAGGTGCACGCGACCGACGCCGGCACGGCTGGCTCGTGTCGCACAGGGCAGATAGCGCTTCAGATCGGTCGACAGCCAGTCGCCCAGGCTGATCAGGCGCTCGGCAGCTTCGACCGTCAGCTCGTCGAGCAGCGCGCCGTCGATGTCGGTCGCTCCCTGGCTGTCGGTAAGAAAAATCAGCTTGTCGGCGAGCAGTGCCGTGGCGACTGCTTCGGCCACCTCCTCCATCGCCAGGTTGAAAATCTCGCCGGTCGGGCTCGACCCGATGCATGACAGTAGGACAATGTTGCCGAGGCCCAACTGCGCACGGATGCCTTCGCCGTCGATCTTGCGCACCTGCCCCGAGTATTGCAGGTCCACTCCGTCGACCACGCCGACCGGTTTGGCGGTGATGAAGTTGCCGCCAACGACGCGTATCGTGCTGTTGGCCATCGGCGTGTCGGCGAGGCCCTGCGACAGCAGGGCCTCGATCTCGACGTAAATGCCGCCCACCGCGTCGATGACACAAGCGAGCGCCTTGGCATCGGTCACCCGATAGTTGCCGTGATAGACCGACTGCAGTCCGCGTTCGCGCAACAGTTCCTCGATCTGCGGCCGTGCGCCATGCACCAGCACCAGGCGCACGCCGAGCGCGGCGAGCAAATTGACGTCGTACGCCAGCGTACGCGCCAACTGGCCCGCAATCGCCTTGCCGCCGAAAGCGATCAGGAAGGTCTTGCCACGAAACAGATTGACGTAGGACGCAACCGACCGGAACCAAGCGATGAAGTGGGCGGAACTGAAGTCTTCGGACATGTCACGCCGTCGGCCTGGCCTTCTCTTTCGTCTTGCCGGCCTTCGCCTTGTCGTTTCGCGGTTCCTTGGTTTCCTTGGTTTCCTCGACCTTGACTTCGTCGACCGGCGTCTCGGTCGTCGACTTGCCAGCCTTCGGTGCGATCGGCACAGGCACTTTCAGTGGGTCGATCTTGAGTTCCCTTTCGACACGTTCACAGATCGTCCGCAAGACCTTGATCCGGGCAAACAGCTTGTCGTTCGCCTCGACCAGCGTCCACGGTGCGGTACCGGAACTGGTGCGGTCTATCATGTCGCACACCGCCTCGTGGTAGGCACCGGCTTTCTCGCGGTTGCGCCAGTCCTCCTCGGTAATCTTGAAACGCTTGTGCTCGATCTTGGCACGCTCGTCGAAGCGCCTGAGTTGCTCCTCGTCGCTGATCTGCAGCCAGAACTTGATGACGATACCACCGGCGCGCCAGAGGTCGTGCTCGAAATCGTTGATCTCGGAGTAGGCACGCAACCAGTCGGCGTCGCTGCAGAAACCCTCGACCCGCTCGACGAGAACACGGCCGTACCAGGTACGGTCGAAAATCACTACCCGGCCGAGGCGCGGCATGTGCCGCCAGAAGCGCCAGAGGTAGGGTTGCGCCCGTTCCTCCTCGGTCGGCGCGGCAATCGGAATGAGCTGATACTGGCGCGCATCCATCGCCGACGTGACGCGCCGGATGGCGCCGCCTTTGCCGGCCGCGTCGGAGCCCTCGAAAGCAAGGATCAATGCCCGCTTGCGGAACTCGGGATGACGCATCAGTTCGGCCAGACGGCCCTGCCAGGTCGCCAGTTCCGCCTCATAGGTCTTCTTGAGAAGGCTTTGTGTCATGTCGAGCGAACTCAGCACGTCGAGGCGGTCGATGCGCGGCGACGCCGCCGGCGCCACCGGCGAGTTCTGCTCCCGCTTGTCGGCCAGGCGCTTCTGCAAGGAATCAAGGATGGTCTTGCCAATCGTCAGGTGGCGATAGCGGTCGTCGGTTCCTTCGACGATGATCCACGGCGCCCACGGCGTGTTCGACGTGCGCAACAGGTGACCGGCGACTTCCTGCAGCTTGTCGTACGTTTTCAGACGATCCCAACTCGCCTTGGTGACCCGCCAGCGGGTCAGCGGATTGGCTTCGATCGCCTTCAGCCGCTCGCGCTGCGCATCTTTGGAGAGGTGGATCCAGAACTTGAGCACCAGCGCACCTTCGTTGACCAGCATCGCCTCGAAGCGATTGAGCTGATCCATGCGCTGGTCGAAATCGGAGCGCGACAGATCGTTGGTGATCCGTTCAGCAATCGGTTGCGAGTACCACGAACCGGCGAAAATGCCAATCCGCCCCTTCGGCGGCAGTGCCCGCCAGTAGCGCCACATCGACGGCCGTGCGCGCTCCTCGGCGGTCGGTGCGTAGAAGGCGTGGGTTGACATGAAACGCGGGTCCATCCACTCGTAGAGGACGTTGATCGTCTCTCCCTTACCCGACCCATCGACGCCGCTGATCAGGATGATCACCGGAAACGAACCGTTTTCGCGCAACTGCTCCTGCGCTTCGAGCAGCGCAGCGCGCAGCTTCGGCTCTTCCGCCTTGAACGTCTCCTTGTCGATCTTGTGTCCCAGCTCTGCCGATTCAAACATCAGTAGTACCCTCCTTCAAGTCACCCCACAAAAACTGGATTGCCGCCAGGGCAGCCAGGCCAGCCGTCTCGGTTCGCAGGATGCGCGGACCGAGCCGTACAGACAGAAAACCGGCCAGCACCGCCAACCGGGCTTCGTCGGGCGCCAGACCGCCTTCGGCGCCGACCAGGAGTTCGATACTACCGCCCGCCGGCGGCCCCGACAGCCGTGCCAGCGAGCCGCTTGCGGCCGGTGCCAGCATCAGGCGCAAGGCACCCGGCGGCGGTGGTCGCTGCAACCAATGTTCCAGGCTTTCCGGCATCGCGACTTCCGGCAAGCGGTTGCGTCCGCACTGTTCGCAGGCGGCGGCGGCGACGCGCCGCCAGTGCTCGACCCGGCGCGGGGCACGCTGGTCGGCGAGACGCAGTACGCTACGTCGCGAAATCACCGGCAGTAGCCGATCGACGCCGAGTTCGACCGCTTTCTGTACCGTCATGTCCATTTTGTCGCCGGTCTGCAGCGCCTGCACGAGCGTGACCGACAACGGCGATTCGCGCTCGATGTCCCGCCACTGCTCGACCTCGACGCTGACCCGCAAGCGCTCGATGCCGGCAATCCTGGCCAAAAACTCACCGCCGGCGCCCGTGAACAAGGTCAACGTGTCGCCCTGCCGCAGGCGCAGAACCCGGACCGCATGCTGTGCCACCGTTGCCGGCAGATCGACGCGGGCGCCGACCGCCAGCGGCATCGCGCAATGGAAACGGGGTACAGTCACCGTGGTATTATAAGAGCTTACCCGTTCGATGTGTTTGGAGGCCGACCGATCATGGCCACGAGTAGTCCCGTTTGCAATTTCGGCTGGCCGGCCGTCGACTTCGAGCTGGAAGACACCCAGGGTGCGCGCCACTCGCTGGCGACGCTGCGCGGCCCGCAGGGACTGCTGCTGATGTTCATCTGCAACCACTGTCCCTACGTCAAGGCGATCATCGACCGCCTGTGCCGTGACGCGCGTCAGGTTCAGGCGCTGGGTTTCGGCGTCGCGGCCATCATGAGCAACGATCCCGCCGACTACCCCGAGGACTCCTTTGCCAACATGCAGCGCATCGCACGCCAGCTCGACTTTCCTTTCCCCTATCTGTACGACGCGACGCAGGATGTGGCGCGTGCCTACGGGGCGGTCTGCACGCCCGACTTCTTCGCTTTCAACCGCCGGCTCGAACTGCAGTACCGCGGCCGGCTCGATGCCAGCGGGCGCCTGCCGGCCGCGCCCGAGGTGCGGCGCGAACTGGTCGAAGCAATGCAACTCATTGCCGAAACCGGTCGTGGACCGACCGACCAGACCGCCAGCATCGGCTGCTCGATCAAGTGGCGCGCCTGAGCGATCATGGGCGAGGCAGACCACGGAAACACGCCGGCCAGCACGGACGGCGAACTGAAACGCATGCTCGACGCCACCGTCGCGCTGGTACGCGAAGTGGCGCAGCGCGAGATCATGCCGCGTTTCCTGCGCGTCAGCCACGGCCAGCGGAAAGACGACGGCTCGCTGTGTTCGGAAGCCGATCTCGCGGCGCAGCGTTTTCTCCTCGAACGTCTGACCGGGATTCACCCCTCGCCGATCATCGGTGAGGAAATGACCGAGGCCGCCCAGCAGACGCTGTGGAACGATGGCAGCGACGACGAGCGTGGGTTGTGGTGTATCGACCCGATCGACGGGACGACCAATTTCATCAACGGCCTGCCCGTCTTCGCGGTTTCCATCGCCTGGCTGCTAGGCCGGCAGACACGGCTGGCGGTGACTTACAACCCGATCACCGACGAAATGTTCTACGCTCGCGAAGGCCATGGCGCCTACGTCAATGGCCGCCGCCTGCCGCTGCGCCAGGTGACGGCGGACATCGGCCGTGCCGTCGGCGGCGTCGATTTCAAGCGCATCCCGAAGCCTCTGGCCGACCAGATCGCCGTCCGCCCGCCTTTTTACTCGCAGCGCAACTTCGGCAGCTCGACGCTCGACTGGTGCAACCTGGCCGCCGGCCGGCTCGACCTCTACCTGCACGGCGGTCAGATGCTGTGGGACTACGCCGCCGGCAACCTCATCCTGCGCGAAGCCGGCGGCCGCATGTGCACTTTGGCGCAGGACGACTACGACGCCGACGACGTCTGGCGCCGTCCGGTGATCGCCGCCTTGCACCCGGCCGTCTTCGTCGCCTGGCGGGACTGGGTGCGCCGGCATACCCGGCCGCCGGGAGATTGAGAACCGGGCGGCCACTGCGGCCGCCGGTTTCCTAGCCCATCAACTCGCCGGCCAGTTGCCAGGTGGTCGCCAACTCATTCGCCACTTCACCCGCCGCCAGCATCGACGTCAGCGCGGCACGCTCGCGCCGGCAACTCAAGCCGCTGCGCGCCAGCCAGTCGTCGCAATAGTAACTGTGGCCGTAGCGCTGGCCGGAATCGCAAAGCAGTGTGACGACCGACCCCTCTTCGCCGCGGGTACGCATCCGAGCCATGCAGGCCAGCGCGGCGATCAGGTTGGTGCCGGTCGAGGGGCCGACGCTGCGGCCCAGACGGGCTGAAAGTTCGTACATCGCCGCCACCGACCAGACGTCGGGCACCTTGACCATGGCGTCGATCACGTCGGGCAGGAAAGACGCTTCGACGCGCGGCCGGCCGATGCCTTCGATGCGCGACGCGTCGCGCCGGCAAAGGTCCGGCACGCGGCTCAGGTAGTAGTCGAAGAAGACCGACCGTTCGGCGTCCGCGGCGCAGACGCGGGTCGGTGTTGCGCAGTAACGCACGTAACGTCCGAGCGTCGCGACCGTGCCGCCGGTGCCGGCGCTGGAAACCAGCCAACTCGGGACGGGATGCCGCTCGAGCCTCATCTGCAGGAAAATCGACTCGGCGATGTTGTTGTTCGAACGCCAGTCGGTTGCCCGTTCGGCAAAGGTAAACTGATCGAGGTAGTGTCCCCCGAGTTCGTCGGCCAAGCGCTGCGATTCGCTGTAAAGGCCCATCGGATCGTCGACCAGATGGCAGCGGCCGCCCTGGAACTCGATCGCCGCGATCTTCTCGGGCGACGTCGCGGCCGGCATGACGGCCAGGAACGGCAGCCCGATCAGGCGGGCAAAGTAGGCTTCGGAGATGGCGGTCGAACCGCTCGACGCTTCGACGACCGTGCCGCCCTCGCGCAGCCAGCCGTTGCACAAGGCATAGAGAAATAGCGAACGGGCCAGCCGGTGCTTCAGGCTGCCGGTCGGGTGGCTGGACTCGTCCTTCAGATAGAGGTCGATTCCCGGGAAGCCCGGTAGCGGCAGCGGAATCAGATGTGTGTCGCTGGAGCGCTGGAAATCGGCGTCGATGCGGCGGATGGCGCCGAGCACCCAGCTGCGGTCGGCGGATCGGCTGGGAACGACGGTCGTATTCATGCCGTGAGCTTAGCAGACGATGGACCGCCGTCAAGGCGCCGACCGCTGCCGCTCGCTGCGCCAAACTGTAGTAAAATGCTCGGGTATCCATCCGAGGAGTGGCAACAAATGGCCGTAACGATTGAAGCCGTGCACGCGGCGCTGCGCGAACTGATCGATCCGAACACGCAAAAGGATTTCCTGTCGACGCGCTCGGCGAAGAATATCCGTCTCGACGGTGGCAAAGTCGGGCTCGACATCGAGCTTGGCTATCCGGCGAAGACCCAACTCGACGTGATCCGGCGTGCCGTGGTCGAAAAGCTGCAAGCGATTCCCGGCGTCGCTCAGGTCGACGCCAAGATCACCGTGAATATCGTCGCCCACACCGTGCAGCGGGGGCTGAAGCCGCTGCCCGGAGTCAAGAACATCATCGCCGTTGCTTCCGGCAAAGGCGGCGTCGGCAAGAGCACGACGGCGGTTAACCTGGCGCTGGCGCTGGTCCAGGAAGGTGCCGTCGTCGGCCTGCTCGACGCCGACATCTACGGCCCTTCGCAGCCGCAGATGCTCGGTCTGGTCGGCCGCAAGCCGGAATCGCAGGACGGCGTGTCGATGGATCCGCTGCTCGCGCACGGCCTGCAGGCGATGTCGATCGGCTTCATGATCGACATCGATTCGCCGATGGTCTGGCGCGGGCCGATGGTGACGCAGGCGCTCGAACAGTTGCTCAAGCAGACCCGCTGGCAGGACGTCGACTACCTGCTGGTCGACATGCCGCCCGGCACCGGCGACACGCAACTCACTCTGGCGCAGAAAGTGCCGGTAACCGGTGCGGTGATCGTCACCACGCCACAGGACATCGCCCTGATCGACGCCCGCAAGGGGCTGAAGATGTTCGAGAAGGTCGGCATCCCAATCCTCGGCCTGGTGGAAAACATGAGCCTCCACGTCTGCTCGCAATGCGGCCATGAGGAACACATCTTCGGCAGCGGCGGCGGCGAACAGATGTGCCGCGACTACGGCACCGAGTTACTTGGCGCCCTGCCGCTCGAACTTTCGATCCGCCAACTGACCGATTCGGGCCAACCCACCGTCGTCGGTGCGCCGGATTCGCGCGCCGCCGAAATCTACCGCAACATCGCCCGCCGTCTCGCCGTCAAGGTTGCCGAACGCGCGCGCGACATGAGCGCCAAGTTTCCCAACATCGTCGTCCAGAACACCTGAGCTTCGCTAACGGCCCAGGAACTCCTCGATCTTGTCGAGCAGCGCCGGGTCGTCGGGCTTGACGCGGCTGCCGAAGCTGAGCACCTGCTGGCCGCGGCGATCGATCAGGTATTTGTGGAAGTTCCACTTCGGTTCGCTGCCCGTCGCCTTGGCAAGCTGCGCGTAGAGCGGATTGGCTTGGCGGCCGACGACCGTCGTCTTGGCGAACATCGGGAACTGCACACCGTAGGTCAGCCGACAGAAATCGGCGATCTCGCGGTTGCTGCCCGGCTCCTGGTCGCCGAAATCGTTGGCCGGAAAACCGACCACGACGAGGCCGCGGCCCTTGAGACGCGAGTACAACTTTTCGAGTCCGTCGTACTGCGCCGTGAAGCCGCAGTAGCTCGCCGTGTTCACCACCAGCAGCACCTTGCCCTGCCACTGGCACAGCGATTGTGGCTTCGCGTCGAGCAGCGACGGGAAGCTGTGGTCGAGCAGCGGCGGGCAGGCATCGGCCGCCCACGCCGGCAGCGCGGCGCACAGCAGGCCGCCCGCGAGCAGCAGTGCCGGCAACGAAAGCGGTCGCCCGGCAAAGCCGACCGGCGCCTGCCCGGCATGGCGCGGCAGATCGATGTCTGGGTTCACCCTTGTCTCCTCGCAAAGCTTGGCCGGCGACCAGTATCGGGACCGCCGGCGAGCGTGTCAATTCCCAGCGGCCGCCAAGGCGGCACGAGCTTGGCGGAGCAATGGAACGCCTGCGAAGCGCGTCTCGCCGATGCCCCGCCGCATTCGGCTCGCTTGCAGGAGGTAGGCCAGCGGGAATTTTCGTTCGGATCAAATCGCGACAATCGCATACGATATTTCAGATATCTTTTTCAGCAGATAATTGTGTTGCAATTCTGAAGTTGATATGTTAAAAAGCAGATATCTTGTTCTTCGTATAGGAGTGAAGTCATGGTTCTCGCGCTTCACTATGGCAATGCCGTCGCCGGCGATCAACGTTTCGACCGGCCCAAGCTGCAGGAAAAGCTGTTGCGCACTCTGGCCAGCAGCGGCGGCGTCAAGATGTTCGGTTTGCGCCGCATCGGCAAATCGACCCTGCGGCGTTACGTCATAGAGCAAATGGAACAGGCCAGGAAACCCGTGGCGTTTTTCGATGCCCAGGGGCTGCAATCGATCCAGGAATTGCTCGGCGACCTGTTCGGCGCGCTGCCCAGGGAGTCGGACCTGAAAACCCGCGCTCTCGGCTTCATCGCCAAGGACAGCCCGATCCGCAACGCGCTGGAGGCTTTGGCAAGCGGCACCAAGACCGGCGAAGCTCTCGTGTCGGCCTATTGGCGGGAGGCCTACAACGGCATCCGCAAGGCCTTGAGCGCCAGCCCGGCGCCACCGCTGCTGGTCATCGACGAATTTTCGCTGTTCTTGAAGAACATGCTGGAACGAAACCCGGAAGGGCGAGGCGAAATCGACCAACTGCTCGCCGCCATGCGCGAATGGCGCGCTGCCGGGATGAAGATGCTGCTCACCGGCTCGATCGGCGTCACCGCCCTGTCGCGCCACTATAAGCTCACCGCGGACCATCTCAATGACTTGCAGCCCTTCGAGGTACCCGAACTTAGCGACGACGAAGCTCGCGAGTTCATCCGCGAGGCGACGGAAAAGCCGTCGCAAGGCCGCTGGACAGACGAGCACACGGGAAAATTCATCGAGGAATGCGGCGTTCTCTATCCGAGTTTTGTGGTCAAGGGTCTCCTGGAGATCGGCGTCCAGTCGCCCCCGCCACCAGGAGACTTCGCCGGGATTTTTGCCCACTACGTGCGCCCGGTCCTGCACGACGATTTCTATAACCAGTTCAACAAGCGATTCAAGTTCTACGGCGAGATCGACAAGGATGGTCAGAGAAAGCTGGTGGTTCCGGTCCTGAAACGGATCATGGAGGCGGCGGACGGAACCCCGCTGGACGACCTCGAACTGCCCGACGGCTACTCCCGCATCGATCTCGCCGAGTTTCTGGATATGCTGGTCGAAGACGGTTTCATCCACTTCAGCGAAGATGCCGACGCCAACCGGATCTGGGTACCCGCCTCGCGTCTGGCCAAACTGTGGTGGAAGCGGTCGCGGCTGACATGACGGACTCGCCGACTCCGCCGCTCGTTCAGACTTTCATGACCCATCGGATGAGCGACGAGGCCATCCTGATGCTCGCCACGGGTCGCGAGAAGGAAACGGAACGGGTGATGGACGCCGTTCAGCGCAGCCTCGCCGCGGCGCCCGGCGCCTTGCAGCACGTCCTGATTTACGGCCCGCGCGGCTTCGGCAAGTCCTTCGTGGCTCGTCTGGTGCAGATCGAGACCGCGCAGCTCGCCGCCGCGCAGGGCATGCCGATCCCCTTCGTGCTCTTGCCGGAGGAGCAGCACAACCTGACGCGCAATCCGCACGCGCTGCCGGCCTATATCGCCCATCGGATCGCCGACCTGCGCACCGGCGAGGATCAAAGCTGGTCGGGAGCCATGTTCCAGTGGCCCGATCCCGCGCAAGAGGCCCGGCAATGGGCGCAAGCGGTCGAGCAACTCGACGGCGAGCTCGATCGCTTCCTGCCGACGGGCCAGGGCATGGCCATCGTCGTGATCGAGAATTTCGACTATCTGCTGGCCAGCGTCTTCAAGGACGAGGCCGCCGAACAGCGCCTGCGCCAGTGGCTGGATCGGCGGAGCAACCGGCTCATGCTGATCGCCACCGCGACCGGCTCGGTCGACATGGACTACGAGCGTCCCCTGTTCCAGGCTTTTCAGTCGATCCGCCTGGAACCCTGGTCGCCCGACACCTGCATCGTCTACTTCAACCGCTACCTCAACCGTGGCCGCAAGGCGGAGGAGGCGGTGCCGCTCGACGCGGCGGCGGAGGCCAAGGCGCGCGCCGTGGCCGACTTCATCGGCGGCAACCCACGGCTGGCGCAACTCCTGGCCGACGTGCTGGAGACGCAGGATGCGCTGTCGGTGGCCGGCACCATGAACGCTCTGGCCGACAAGCTGGCCGACTATTACCGGCGCCGCATCGACGACTTGCCCAGTCTGGCCCAGGGTTTGCTCGACGCGCTCGTCCGGGGCGGCGAGCCGGCGTCGCAGACCGAGTTGGCCCATCGCGTCAACGCTGGGGGGCAATCCGACATCGCCCGGGTGATGCAGGGCTTGCAACGCGCCGACATCATTCGCGGCTTGCCCGCGCTGGACGGCCGCGAAACGCTGTACCGCGTCACCGACCGAGTGTTCGTGCATTTTTACCGCCTGCGCCAGGGCCACCAGCTCGCGCTGAAAACGCCGCTCGCCACCATCCTCGACTTCCTGCGCGCCTTCTACTCGCGCGCGGAACAGAAGGAGCAGGCCATGCAACACCTGAGCGCCGGCCGGCCCGCCGAAGCGCGGATCTTCGCCGATCTGGCGCGCGAGGGCGGGGCGCCGAGCGCTGGGTTCAATGCCTACTTGCTGGGCTTCGGCTCACTCCTGCAAAGGCTCGCTCGCGGCTGCGACGAAGCGCTTCCGGTGCCGATCGAGCAGATTCTGCACGATCTGGACGAGCGTCCGGAAGACATCGCCAACCGAATCGACCGCTGGAAGCCGGAAACCCCCATCGCCCGGGCGGCCGGCGCGATCATCGCGGCGCAGGCGCTCACGCGCCTCGGGCTGGCGGCGCAAGCAGACGAGCGGCTGACCCAAGAGATCGTGGCAAACGCCGATTCGGCGGCACAGTTTTTACTTCACTTCGAACGGGGTATTCTGTTGTTCAACGTAGCCCGCGACAGGACCAGCGCGATCCGCTGCTGGGCCACGGCCGGAGCCGCCATTCCGACCGAACTGCCCGAATCCTTGCGAGCATCGGCGCTCCGCTCGCGTGCTTGGGCGCTCGGCGCGTTGGGGCGGCACGAGGAAGCCCTCGGGACGGCGCGCGAGGCCGCCGATCTGGCGGCCCAGGCGGGGGATGTCCGCGAACAAGCCGAAGCTCGGCGAGATGCCGCCTTTTCGCTCGGCGAGTTGGGGCGGCACGAGGAAGCCATCGGGACGGCGCGCGAGGCCGCCGATCTGGCGGCCCAGGCGGGGGATGTCCGCGAACAAGCCGTAGCTCAGCGACTGGCCGCCTTTTCGCTCGGCGCGTTGGGGCGGCACGAGGAAGCCATCGGGACGGCGCGCGAGGCCGCCGATCTGGCGGCCCAGGCGGGGGATGTCCGCGAACAAGCCGAAGCTCGGCGACATGCCGCCTTTTCGCTCGGCGCGTTGGGGCGGCACGAGGAGGCCTTGTCCGACGCGCTGCAATCGTTCGCGCTGGCACAGTCGGTATCGGATGGCCAGCGTACGCTGTACGCGGCAATCGTAGCGATCGACGCGGCCGCGCACGTCTCCTCGCCCGAAGCCATCCAGGTTTTTGCAAGCTGGGTGAAAAGGGCCGAAAAATCGCCGCAGGACGACGAGAAGTGGCCCGACTGGAGGCTTTGGCTCGAAGAACTGTTTGCGGCCGCGACCCGTGCGCGTGCCTGGGAGGTGCTGGATGAATTGCTTGACGATTATTCGGACCGCCTGCCGCTTTTCCCCTCTTTCGGCGGCTCCGCCGTCGGTGCGGCCATCGCGCGGGCGGTGGCGGCGGAAGGTCGGGCCGCCGGCTTCGAAGCCGCGCGCGGCATATTGCCGCGCGTGCTTCGCCTGTCTGCCTCGCCCGGAGCCGATGGCGTGTCGGGGGCCGCCCTTTCCGGGATCATCGCCGCGTTTGCCCGAGATTGCCGGGACGCGGGCCTGATTCGCGACATCGCGGGATTGCTGACCCCGGAACTGGGCGCCGAAGCGCCCAAGCAAGCGTCCCTGTTGCTCACGCTGGCGCAAGTGGACGAAGCCAAGAACCCGCAAGCGCTACTGGCGCGTATGGACCCGGACATCGCGCTCTGGGTGCGGCGCCTGCGCGACCTGCCGGAACCGAGCGCCGCGCCGCGCCGCCGCGCCGAGAGGCCGGCCGCGCGCCGGAGACCCTAGGCTGCCGGTCCTGTAGAATCGACGCATGTCAGATACGCCATTCGCCGGCAACGGTCGGCCGGACCTGCCGCCGGTGATCACCGTTTCGCTGCTCAACCGGCTTGCCCGCCAGCAGCTCGAAGCGGCCTTTCCGCTCTGCTGGGTGGCCGGCGAGGTGTCCAACCTCAGCCGTGCCGCGTCGGGTCACGTCTACTTTTCTCTCAAAGACGCTGCCGCCCAGGTGCGCTGCGTGATGTTCCGCAACCGGACGCAACTGCTCGGCTGGCGACTGGAGAATGGACAGCGTATCGAAGCGCGCGTCCTGGTCACGCTGTACGAGGCGCGCGGTGACTTCCAGCTCACCGTCGAAGCGGCACGCCGCGCCGGCGTCGGCAACCTCTACGAACAGTTCCTTCGCCTGAAGGAAAAGCTCGAGCGCGAAGGGCTGTTCGCCAGCGCCGCGAAAAGGCTCTTGCCGGTCTTTCCGCGCCGCATCGGCGTCGTCACCTCGCTGCAGGCGGCCGCCCTGCGCGACGTGCTGAGCACGCTGGCGCGCCGCGCGCCGCATGTCGCCGTCGTCCTTTACCCGACGCCGGTACAGGGCGAAGGGGCAGCGGCGCAGATCGCCGAGAGTATTCGTCTGGCCGGCCAGCGCGGCGACTGCGAACTGCTGATCGTCTGCCGCGGCGGCGGCAGCATGGAGGATCTCTGGGCGTTCAACGAAGAGGTCGTGGCGCGCGCCATACGCGCCTGCCCGCTGCCGGTAATCAGCGGCATCGGCCACGAAACCGACTTCACGATCGCCGACTTCGCCGCCGACCAGCGCGCACCGACGCCGACCGCGGCGGCCGAACTGGCGGCTCCCGAGCGAGCCCAACTGCTGACTCGCCTGGCGGCGCGACAACAGGCTCTGCAGCGCCTGCTCGAACGGCAGATCGAGCAGCGCGGGCAGCAGCTCGACTGGCTGGGTCGCCGACTGCAGCATCCGGCGCAATACCTCGAGCGACAGCGCGATACGCTACGCAAGCTGCAAGGCCGCCTCGACGCCGGCCTGCTGCAGGCCAGCGTGCGCGCCGGCCGCGCGCTGGCGGCGCTGCGCCATCGCCTGCTGCTCGGCCGCCCGGCGACGGAGCGCCACGCCAGCCAGCTCGCCGGGCTGGCGGCCCGCCTGCGCGCCGCCTGGCGGCAAGCCGCCTTGGCCAGAGCGGCGGATGTCGCCCGCCTGACCGCCGGCCTGGCGCATCTCGATCCGTCCTCGGTGCTGGCGCGCGGCTATTGCCTCGTCGCCGACGAGCACGGACGCCTCGTGCGCGACAGCCGTGCGCTGGAACCAAGCCGGCGGATCGCTGTCTTCTTCGAGCACGGTCGCGCCGACGCTGCCGTGCTGGCAGTCTTCGACGACCATCGTCACCTGCCGCTCGCCGTGGCGGCGATTGCCAGTCAGGGCAGCGGCGACTAGAATCCCGCCGTCCTTGCGAAACGAAGACGCTCTCCCACGGCGCAGACTCGCGGACCGCTATCGCCTCATCACGACCTTCACGGAGAACACGAATGGAACATCAGCTACCTCAACTGCCCTTTGCCATGGACGCCTTGGCGCCGCACATGTCGCGCGAGACGCTCGAATACCACTATGGCAAGCACCATCAGGCCTATGTGACCAACCTCAACAACCTGATCAAGGGCACCGAATACGAGGCGATGGACCTCGAGGCGATCGTCCGCCAGGCGCCGCCGGGAGGGGTCTATAACAACTCGGCGCAGGTCTGGAACCATACCTTCTTCTGGAACTGCCTGGCACCGAACGGCGGTGGCGCACCCGGCGGCGCGCTGGCGGCGGCGATCGACGCCAAGTGGGGATCGTTCGCCGAGTTTGCCAAGTCCTTCCAGGCGTCGGCCGTCGGCAACTTCGGGTCGGCCTGGACCTGGCTGGTGAAGAAGGCCGACGGATCGGTAGACATCGTCAATATGGGCGCCGCCGGAACGCCTCTGACCACTGGCGACAAAGCCCTGCTGTGCATCGACGTGTGGGAGCACGCCTATTACGTCGACTATCGCAATCTGCGCCCGAAATACGTCGAAACCTTCCTCGCCCACCTCGCCAACTGGCGCTTCGCCGAGCAGAACTTCGCCGGCTAGGCTCGCCCTCCAGGAATCGCCCGGGCGAGAGACAAAAAACCCAGGCAGCGTGTCGCTGGCCTGGGTTTTTTTCGCTGCCGGCACGCGCCGCCAGGCGTCAGAACGGAATGTCGTCGTCCATGTCCTCGAAACTCGGCGTCTTCTTGGCCGGAGCCGAACGGGCAGCACCCGTAGCGCTGGCCGCCGGCGACGGCATGCTGCCACCGTATTCGCTTTCGCCACCGGCCGGCGAACCCATTCCTTCACGGCTGCCGAGCATTTTCATTTCGCTGCCGATGATTTCGGTCGTGTAGCGCTCGTTGCCGTCCTTGTCCTGCCACTTGTTGGTCCGGATACGCCCTTCGACATAGATCTGGCGACCCTTCTTGAGGTACTGGCCGGCCGTCTCGGCGAGCTTGCCGAAGAAGACGATGCGGTGCCACTCGGTGCTTTCCTTGTATTCGCCCGACACCTTGTCGCGAATACGGTCGGTGGTCGCCATCCTGATGTTGCAGACGGCGTCGCCACTCGGCAGGTAGCGGATTTCGGGATCGGCGCCCAGGTTACCGACGAGAATCACTTTGTTGACCGAAGCCATGTTGCCTCCCTGAAGGATTGCGAGAAGAGATAGGCCCGATTATAGGGGCTTAGTGTGCGGCTTGGCGGGCGCGCAACGGCGGCATCGACATCGTCAGCCCGAGCACCAGCCAGACCAGCGTCAGCAGCGCACCGCCCAGCCAGACAGCACCGGGACCGGCAAACTTGGCGAGCACACCGCCGCAAACGCCGCCGAGAAACAGACCCAGCGCCTGCGTCGTGTTGTAGACGCCGAGCGCCGCGCCCTTGGCGTGTGGCGGGGCCAGCCGTGAAATCAGCGACGGCTGTGTCGCCTCGAGAATGTTGAAAGCGACAAAAAACAGCATCAGCCAGCCGGCAATCCCGTAGAGACCGGCAGAAAGGGCGCCGAAACCGACTTGCACGACCAGCAGCAGAACGATCGCACCGTTGAAGACCAGCTTCAGGCGCGCGTGGCGCTCGGCGAGAACGATCGCTGGCACCATGACGACGAAGGACAACAGCAGGGCAGGCAGGTAGACCTTCCAATGCTCGGCAACCGGCAGCCCGCCGGTGCTGACCAGTTCGGCCGGCAGCAGCACCCACATCGCGGTCAGCATCAGGTGCAGGGCGAAGACGCCAAAGTTCAGACGCAGCAACTGGCGATGTGACAGCACCTGAACGAAACTCTGCCAGCTCGGCTGGCGCGGCACGGCCGGAGCGGCGGGAACGACCCGCAGAACGACGAAAATGGCCAGCACGGCCAGCACGCCGGTCAGCGCAAAAATGCCGGGCATGCCGATGCCGACGTAGAGCAGCGGCGCGCCGACCATCGAGACGGCGAACACCAGGCCGATCGACGAACCGATCATCGCCATCACCTTGGTCAGATGCTGTTCGCGCGTGAGATCGGCGGCGAGCGC
>NZ_JAPUVI010000026.1 GCF_029255285.1 Accumulibacter sp. | reverse complement strand
TCCTGATCAGCTTTGCCGCTTCGGTACAGGCCGGCGATGTGCAGATCAACATCGACCAACTCAAGATCCAGAGTGGCGGCACGACGATCAACGTCGGCCAGCGCGACAAGCGGGGCTACTACTGGGACGGCAAGACCTGGCGCGACCCGGTCTATTGGGAGAAGCACCATGGCCACGACAAGGCCAGGTCCGCCGCGCCGCATTGCCCGCCGGGTCAGGCGAAGAAAGGCAACTGCTGAACCCGCGCCAGCGTTGGCCGGCCGACGGCGAGGAGGCGGCCGTCGGCGTCGTGACGGTGGCGGCTCCGCCAGGGCCTGTCGGAGGCTGGAACGTTTACCGAAGTGGCGTTGGATCTCCTGTCCTTTCTCGTTGAAAGACCGCGTGCCCGGCGCCGAGTGAAGAACCCGCAAATGCCTTGAACCGGCAGCGGTCGGCGTTCATAATGTGGCTCTGTTCAGCGCCGTCCAGGAGGGCCCGGCAATGTTCCAGCAAGACGATACGAGCCTTGTTCACCGCGCCGCCCAAGCCTTGCGTGGGCATGGCCTGACGGTTACCGTCGACAGTCTGCTGCCGGCCGAGGCGGGCGGCGGGCGGGCCACGACCTGGCTGCGCGTGAGCAAGGACCGCAAGCGCATCGACTACACGGCGGAAGTCAAGCGTCGCGT
The DNA here is from genome assembly GCF_029255285.1 of Accumulibacter sp. Taxonomy (GTDB): domain Bacteria; phylum Pseudomonadota; class Gammaproteobacteria; order Burkholderiales; family Rhodocyclaceae; genus Accumulibacter. The sequence goes on along the minus strand of NZ_JAPUVI010000026.1, from coordinate 22,198 downwards.
GACGCTGGAGAGTCTTGGCGCCGTGGTGACGCAACTGAAGCCGCCGGCCGACGCTGGCCAGGCGGCGGCCTTGCTGGTCACCGACCATGTGACACCGCAACTGGCCGATCGACTGCGCCGGCACGAGCAACAGTTTGCCGATGCGGCCGGCAACGCCTATCTCGAAAGCGGCGCTTTGCTGGTCTACGTGACGGGACGCAAGCGGCAGCAAAGACAGCTTGCGCTGCGCGCCAGCAAGGCGTTTCCGACTACCCGGCTGAAGGTGCTTTTCGCTTTCTTCTGTGATCCCGAACTGGTCGCCGCGCCGTACCGGATGATTGCCGCGGCGGCCGATGTCGCACTCGGCGCGCTGCCGGCGGTGGTGGCCGATCTCCAGCAGGACGGATCGCTCGTCGTCGCCGCCCGGCGGCGCCATCTCAATGCCAGCAAGCGGCTGCTCGACGAATGGGCGCAGGCCTATGCGCTCGCTTTGCGCGGCAAGACTCTGACCGGCCGTTATCTGGCGCAAGGCTTCGACGGCTGGCGCGAATGGCCGCTCAACCCGGAGCATGCGCGCTGGGGCGGCGAGCCGGCGGCGGCGCTGCTCGACGACGATTTCCAGCCCGGCATGCTGACCGTCTATGGCGACAGACTGCCCGCCCGGCTGATCGCCCGGGAACACCTGGAACTGGCTGGCCCGCTCGCTTACGAGCATCTGGTCGAACTGCGCAAGCCGTTCTGGGGGGCGACCTTGCGCTCACCGGGGCCGTCCCGGGTCGTGCCGCCGGCGTTGATCTACGCCGATCTGTTGGCCACCGGCAGTGCGCGTTGCTTCGCGGTGGCGCAGGCGATCTACGACAGCCGGCTGGCCGCCCGTTTTCCGGCCATCTGATAGCCCGCGCTGCGTTCTTTACCGCGGCGAGCTTGACAGCGCTGCCTCCGGGAGAGTAAAAGTCTCCGCTGTTTCAGGCGTCCCGACGGTGTCCACCCGAGGGATGAAATGGGAAGCCGGTGCGCCAGGCCTGTTCTTCGGGTCCTGACCATTCCGGCGCTGCCCCCGCAACGGTAAACGAGAGCAAGGATCTGCCGTAGGCCACTGTGCGGTCGCATGGGAAGGCGCAGATTCAGGGAATCTTTCTCGCTCGTGAGCCCGGAGACCGGCCTGAGACAGGCGATTCGGCATCGCGGCGGGCGATGGGTCGGCGGTCTGGGGTCTTCCTCCTGGGGTTTTCCTCATTTCTCCGTTCACTCCGCCTGCTGCCGTGCGGTCATCAAACTCGAACTTGCGCGGGTGTGCGGGGAGGTGAACAGTGGCAGTCCTGGCGGATTCCTTTTTTTTTCGGCTGGCGGCCGCGCGGCGGCCGGCATGAACTCGGCCGAGAGCGCGCAAAAGCACCGCCTTCGCATGCAACGCAAGAAGGCGGTGGTCGACGCGGCGATTGCTCGTGCCGACCAGGACCGGGGCGTGCTGCTCGTGCTGACCGGCAATGGCAAGGGTAAATCCAGCTCGGCTTTCGGCATGGTCGCGCGCGCCCTGGGCCACGGCCTGCGGGTAGGCGTCGCGCAGTTCGTCAAGGGACGCTCGGATACCGGTGAAGAAGCCTTCCTCGGCCGCCAGCCGGAGGTCGTCTGGCGCGTCCTCGGCGAGGGCTTCAGCTGGGAGACGCAGGATCTGGCGCGCGATGCGGAAACCGCGCAACGCGGCTGGGCGGTGGTGCGCGACATGCTGCGCGATGACTCGCTCGGACTGGTCGTGGTCGACGAACTGACCTACGTGCTGAAGCGCGGCTGGCTCGATCTGCCGACGGTGCTGGCCGACCTGGCGGTCCGTCCGCCGATGCAGCATGTCGTGATCACCGGCCGCGGCGCACCGGAGGCCCTGTGCGAGGCCGCCGATACGGTGAGCGAACTGCGCGACGTCAAGCACGCGTTTCGGGCCGGTGTGCGGGCCCAGAAAGGGATCGACCTGTGAGATCGGTGCCCGCGATGTTCGTTTCGGCACCCGCCTCCGGTCAGGGGAAGACGACCGTCACCGCTGCGTTGGCCTGCCATCATCGCCGGCAGGGACGCCGCGTTCGCGTTTTCAAGAGCGGCCCCGATTTCCTCGATCCGATGATCCTCGAGCGCGCCGCCGGCTCGCCGGTCTATCAGCTCGACCTGTGGATGGGCGGCGAGGAACACTGCCGCGCGCTGCTCTACGATGCGGCGGGCGAGGCCGACCTGATCCTCGTCGAAGGTGTCATGGGACTGTTCGACGGCGACCGTTCGAGCGCCGATCTGGCGCAGCTGTTCGGCATCCCGGTGCTCGCCGTGATCGACGGCGGCGCCATGGCACAAACCTTCGGCGCCCTCGCGCTGGGGCTGGCGACCTACCGGCCGGGACTGCCCTTCGCCGGCGTTTTCGCGAACCGGGTGGCCGGCCAGCGGCACTACGAAATGCTCGCCGAGAGCCTGCCGCCAAGCATCCCCTCGTTCGGCTGGCTGGCGCGCGAGGACGACATCGCGCTGCCCGAGCGTCACCTCGGCCTGGTGCAGGCAGCCGAGGTCAAAGACCTCGAGGCTCGCCTGGCGCGTGCTGCGGCGGCGCTCCATGGCGCCGACCGGATCATGCCGCCAAGTGTCGCCTTTGCGCCGCCGGTTGCGGCGCCGCCGCCGCGCTGGCTGGCCGGTGTACGCATCGGCGTGGCGCGCGATGCGGCGTTTGCCTTCCTCTATCGCGCCAACCTGGATCTGCTGCGCGACATGGGTGCCGAGCTGACTTTTTTTTCGCCGCTCGTCGATCAAGCCCTGCCCGAGAGCGATGCGCTCTACCTGCCGGGAGGCTATCCGGAACTGCACCTCGACCGGCTGGCCGCGAATGCCGGGATGAAGGCCGCGCTGCGTGCCTGTCACGCTGCCGGCAAGCCGATCGTCGCCGAGTGCGGCGGGCTGCTTTACCTGCTCGAATGGCTGGCCGACGTCGGCGGCCGACGGCACGCGATGGTCGGCCTGCTGCCCGGGCAGGCGACGATGCAGGCGCGGCTGGCCAACCTCGGACTGCATGGCGTCGAGTTGCCCGAAGGGTCGCTGCGCGGCCATACCTTTCACTACTCGCGGCTCGACTGCCGGTGCGCACCGATCGCCGTCAGCGTCGGCGCACGTGCCGGGCGGCGTGGCGAAGCGGTCTATCGCGACGGCCGCCTGCACGCCTCCTATCTGCATCTGTATTTTCCGTCCAATCCGGAAGCGGTGGCGCGGCTCTTTGCACCGACGCCGTGCCGTTTCTCCTCCTGAGGAAATTTTCATGTCGTTTCGCTCCCCGTCGAATTGCCGCTGGCAGGCGCTCTAAGCATGGGCAAGGTGTGGTTCGTCGGCGCCGGTCCGGGCGACCCCGACCTGATCACGGTCAGGGGACGCGACCTGATCGCGCGCGCCGGGGCGATCCTGTTCGCCGGCTCGCTGGTTTCGGCCGCCGCGATGCGCTGGGCGCCAGCCGGCTGCGAGATCGCCGATTCTAAGGACATGACGCTGGACGAGATCGTCGCCTGGCTGATTGCCCGTGCGCAGGCCAACGAAGTCGTGCTGCGCCTGCAGACCGGCGACCCGTCGCTCTACGGCGCGCTGATCGAGATGGCGCAGCCGCTCGATGCGGCCGGCGTCGAACTGGGCGTCGTTGCCGGCGTCAGCTCGGCGATGGCTTCGGCAGCGGCGGCGGTGGAGAGCTTGACCCTGCCGGAAGTGACGCAGACTGTGATCCTGACGCGTGCCGAAGGCCGTACGCCGATGCCCGACGGTGAATCGCTCGAGGATCTGGCGCGCCACCATTGCACGCTCTGCATTTACCTCTCTATCACCCTGCTGGCGCGCGTGGTCGGCGCGCTGCGCGCCGCCGGCTGGCGCGACGACGCGCCGATGCTGGTGGTACACAAAGCGAGCTGGCCGGGCGAGGAAAGGATCGTGCGCGGGACCTTGGCCGACATCCGCGACAAGTGCCGGGCGGAAAAGATCGGCAGCCAGGCGATGATCATCGCCAGCCCGGCGCTCGGCGCGCGCCGGTGGCCGGATCTGAAGAAGTCGAAACTCTACGACGCCACGTTCACGCACCGTTTCCGGCGCGCCTCGGAGTAAGAACCATGGAAAACGCACATGAATGACTCGACCACCTTCCTGCTCGCCGCGCACGGCTCGCGCCATCCCGACGGCAATGCCGAAGTCGAACGTTTCGCCGAACAGTGGCGCCAACGCCACCCGGACTGGCGGATCGAACTGTGTTTCATCGAACACGCCAACGTCCTGCTGGCCGAAGGACTCGAACGCGCCGCGCGTGGCGCCCGCCAGGTGCTGGTCATTCCCTTCATCCTCAACGCCGCCGGCCACGTCAAGATGGAACTGCCGGCGGCGATGGAGATTGCGCGTGCCCGGCATCCGCAAGTGAGTTTCCATTGCACGCGCCATCTCGGCATGGGGCGAGAGATCTTCGCCATCCTGCAGAGCCAGCTCGAACGCCTGATGAAAGCGCTGGCCATGCCCGACCCGCAGACCACCGGCGTCGTCCTGCTCGGCCGCGGATCGTCGGACGCCGGCGCCAACGGCGAGCTGGCCAAGGTCGCGCGCTGGCTGTTCGAGGCCAACGACCACGAACTCGTCGACCTGGCCTTCACCGGTGTCACCTGGCCTCGCCTGGAAACCGTCGTGCAGCGCCAGGTTCGCCTCGGCATGACGCAGCTCGCCATCGTCCCGGTTTACCTGTTCAACGGCGTCCTGATCGAGCGCATCAAGGCGCAGGTCGAGCGGCTGCGGCGAAGCTACCCGCAGGTCTCTTTCGCCCTGGGCAACTATTTCGGCTTCGACAAGGCGATTTTCGATCTGCTGGATGCCAAGGTCGCCGGCCGCGAAGGACCGGAGGGCGGTTTGCTCGAATGCGACGGCTGCAAGTATCGCGCGGCGGCCGAGAGCGAGCATCTGCACGACCACAGCCACACGATCACCTTCGCCGGCGGCCACGCGCACGATAGCGATGGCCACGAGCCGACGCATTCCCACGACCACCCTTACGCCCATATCTGAACCGCCATGATTGCCAATCCCCAGGTTACCGAACAATTGACCGCCGCCGGTCGAGCCATCGAGCAGGGCTCCTTTGCCATCATCGACGCCGAGGTCGGGTCGCACGACTACACACCCGAGCAATGGCCGCTCGTGCGCCGCATGATCCACGCCAACGCCGACTTCGAATTCAACGGCCTGACGGTCTTCCACCGGCAAGCGATGGCCGCCGGCCTGGCGGCCGTTCTGGCCGGCGCGACGCCGATCGTGGCCGACGTCGAGATGATCTGCAGCGGGCTGTCGGTCCCGCGCCTGCGGCATTTCGGCCTGCACCCGAGGCATTACATCTCCGACCCCGACGTCATCGAACGGGCGCAGGCCGAGGGAACGACGCGCGCCGTGCAGGCGATGCGCAAGGCGCAGCGGGAAGGCCAGCTCGACGGCGCGATCGTCGGCATCGGCAATGCGCCGACGGCGCTGATCGAGGTCGTGCGCCTGATCCGCGAAGAAGGCGTCCGCCCGGCACTGGTCATCGGCATGCCGGTCGGCTTCGTTTCGGCGGCCGAAGCGAAGGATTTGCTGATGACCGTCGACGAGGTGCCCTGGATCGCCATCCGCGGCCGCAAGGGGGGGTCGACGCTGGTCGTCGCGGCGATTCACGCGCTGCTTTCCTTCGCCGAAAGCCGGCGCGCCGCATGAGCGAGCCGGGGCACGCGCCGGGCAAGGTCCGCAAGTCCGACACCCGGCGCCAGCGGGGCAACCGCACGGGCTTCACGACCGGCGCCTGTTCGGCGGCGGCGGCGCGCGCGGCGACCCTGGGACTGCTCACCGGCGAAGTGCCCGGCAATGTCGTCTGTCTACTGCCGAACGGGCAGCAGGCGAGCTTCGCGGTGCTCGACGGCCGCGTCGACCTGAGCGCTGCCGGGCCCACTGCGCACGCCGTGATCGTCAAGGATGCGGGCGACGATCCGGACGCCACGCATGGTGCCCATCTGACGGCCGACGTCCGGCTTCTGCCGCGGCGCGCCGGCGAAATCGAGCTGCTTGGCGGAGCGGGGGTCGGCACGGTCACCCGCGAGGGGCTCGGCCTCGCCGTCGGCGGGCCGGCGATCAATCCGGTGCCGCAGCGCAACATCCGCGACAACGTGCGCGCCGTGGCCGGCGAACTGCTGCGGCACGACGGCCTGGCGGTGACGATTTCGGTTCCTGGTGGCGAGGACATGGCGAAAAAGACGCTGAATGCCCGGCTCGGCATTCTGGGCGGAATTTCCATCCTCGGCACGACCGGCATCGTGCGCCCCTATTCGACGGCCTCGTTTCGCGCCAGCGTCGTCCAGGCGGTCGACGTCGCCGCCGCTCAAGGGCAGAGCCGCATCGTCTTCACGACCGGCGGGCGGACCGAGAAGTTCGCCATGCGCCAGTTGCCGGAACTCGACGAGGTCTGCTTCGTGCAGATGGGCGATTTCGTCAAGGCCGCTTTCCAGAGCGCCGTGAAGCGCGCGATGGCGCACATCTATGTCGGCGCGATGGTCGGCAAACTGACCAAGATGGGGCAGGGGCTGGCCGTGACGCATGCCTGGAAGGCCGAGATCGACCGCGATCTGCTCGCCGAATCGGCGCTCGCGGTCGGCGCGCCGGCCGACCTCGTGGCGTCGATCCGGGCCGCCGAAACCGCGCGCTTCGCGGCCGAGCGCCTGACCGTCCTGGGCCTCACCGAGGCCTTTCACCGCCAGCTCGCGCAGCGCGCCATGCGCAGCCTGCGCGCCCGTTACCCCGGACCGTACCGCTTGACCATCCTGGTGTGCGACTTCGAAGGACGTTTCATCGTCCGCGTCGACGAGGACGAAGCCCTTGTCGCGGCCTGACGCCTGCACGCTGATCGGCATCCTCGACGACGGCTGGGCCGGCCTGTCCGATCGTGCCCGTCGCCGCCTGGCGGCGGCCGACCTGGTGATCGGCGCCGGTCGCACGCTCGACCTGGTGCGTCCGCATCTGGCAGCCGGCAGCGTGACGCAAAACATGGATGGCGCTCTCGGCCGGCTGCCGGAATGGATCGCCGCTGCCCGATCGGCGGGGCGTGCCGTCGCCGTACTGGCGACCGGCGACCCGCTGTGCCACGGCATCGCCTCCTGGCTGACCGGCAAGCTCGGCCTGGCGTCGGTCGACATCATGCCGGCGCCGTCGACCGTGCAACTGGCCTGTGCCCGTTTCGGCAAATCCTGGCAGACGCTGCGCATCGCCTCGTGCCACGCGGCCGACGCCGGCGAGTGGTTCATCGGTGCCACCCCGGCGCACGGACTGTATCCGGTGATGCGGGCCATCGCCTTGCAGCCGCTGGTGGCGGTATTCACCGGCCCCGACAACAACCCGGCGCGACTGGCGCGCGCCCTGATCGCCGCCGGCTACGGTGACGACGAGGTCAGGCTGTCGGTCGCCTGCCGCCTGCTGCTGCCTGACGAGCAGCTTTTCCCGGATTTGCGCGCGGCCGACGCCGCCGGGCGCGAGTTTCCGCTGCCCAACGTCGTTCTCGTCGAACGCCTGGGCGGCTGCGGTCAGCCGGTTTTCGGTCTCGACGACGGAGAGTTCGAGCAGCGTACGCCGGACAGGGGGCTGATCACCAAGCAGGAAGTACGCGCCGTCTCGCTGGCGCGTTTGCGTCTGGCGGCCGACGCGATCGTCTGGGACATCGGTGCCGGCTCCGGGTCGGTCGGGCTGGAAGCGGCGCGGCTGGCGCCGCTGGGCCATGTCTGGGCGATCGAGAAGAACGCGGCCGACGCCGCCAACGCGCGCGCCAACGCGCAGCGCTGGCGTGTCGGCAACTACACCCTGGTGGTCGGCAAGGCGCCGGCCCAGCTCGACACCTGGCCCGATCCGGACGCCGTCTTCATCGGCGGTTCCGGCGGCGAACTCGGCGAACTGATCCGCCTGGTCATCGGACGTCTGAAAGCCGGCGGCCGCCTGGTGATCAACCTCGTGACGCTGGAAAACCTGGCCGGCGCCCTCGACGCGCTGGCCGCCAGCGACGCCGCCTGGGACATCGTTCAGCTCCAGGCCAGCCGCAGCCAGCCGATTCTCGACCTGCACCGGCTCGTCGCGCAGAACCCGGTGTGGATCGTCACCGCAAGAAAGGAAGAGGAATGACCCGTTACGGAAAACTGATCGGCGCCTCGCTCGGCCCCGGCGACCCTGAACTGATCACCCGGCGCGCCTGGACGGCCCTGCAGTCCGGCGCGCGCTGGCTGTATCCGGTGAAGAAGGCCGAAGAGGCTTCCTATGCGCTGGCTATCGTGGCGCGTGGCGGGCTCGCCGTGCCGCACGACGCCGAGCAACTCATCTTTCCGATGACGCGCGATGCGGAGATTCTGGGCCGGGCCTGGGCGCGTGCCGCGGCCCATACGGTCGACCTGCTGGCCACCGGCCGCGACCTCGTCTTTCTCGTCGAAGGCGACGCCTCGACCTTTTCGACCTTCGGCCATCTGGCGCGTGTGGTGCGCGAACTGGTGCCGGCCGTCGAGGTGGAAACGATTCCCGGCGTCAGCTCCTTCGCCGCCGCCGCCGCCAGCACCGGCATCACGCTGGCCGAGGAGGACGAGACGCTGGCCGTGATTCCCGCGGCCTACGGCGTCGGCGTCATCGACCACCTGCTCGACGAGTTCGATACCGTCGTGCTGCTCAAGGTCAAGCCCTTGGTCGACGAGATCATCGAACTGCTCGAGCGCCGCGACTTGCTCGCCACCACCTGTTTCGTCGAAAAGGTCGGCGCGCCCGACGAGCGCGTCGTGCGCGACCTGGCGAGCCTGCGAGGCGAGAAGGCCAACTACCTGTCGCTGATGCTGGTCCAGAACCCGAAGCGCGCGCGCGGCGAGTTGCGCCGCGGCTGCCGCTCGCGCAAGGAAGCCCTGGTGGCGGCCGGCGCATGAAGCTGGCCGTCGTCGCCATCACCCGCCATGGCGTCGCCCTGGCCGGCAGGATCGTCGCCGCACTGCCCGGCACGCAGTTGTTCGCCCCCGAGAAATTCGCCGCCGAGGCGGCCGCCGCGGCGCCCGGCGCCGCGCATGGCTACGCCGGCAAGGTCGGCGACCAGGTGCCGGCGCTGTTCGCCGCTTTCGACGGCCTCGTCGCCATCGTTTCGCTGGGCGCCGTCGTCCGCCTGATCGCGCCGCATCTGCGCGGCAAGGAGATCGATCCGGCGGTGGTGGTGATCGACGAGGCCGGCCAGTTTGCCATCCCCGTCCTCTCCGGCCATCTCGGCGGGGCCAACGCGCTGGCCGGTCACCTGGCCACGGCGCTCGGCGCGACGCCGGTGTTGACGACGGCTTCCGATGCCCGGCAGACGCTGGCCGTCGACCTGTTGGGCCGCGAACTCGGCTGGACCTTCGAAGCGACGCATGCCGAAATCGTGCGGGTCAGCGCGGCGGTGGTCAACGACGAACCCGTGGCCTTGGTCCAGGAAGCCGGCAGCGCCGACTGGTGGACGCGCCATGCCAACGGCCGCTGCCTTCCCTTGCCGGCCAATCTGCATTGCTACAGCCGGCTGGAGGAAATCGATCCTGAGCGCTTCGCGGCCGTTCTCTGGATCAGCCGGCGCGAGCTGCCGGCCGCTTACGCGGCGCGCCTGGCGGGCAAGCGAATCATTTACCGGCCGGACGCCAAGGCATGAGCGACACGCCGGCGACTGCCAGCCGGGAGCCGCTCGCGCTCGGCCTCGGCTGCGACCGGGGAACGCCGGCGGCGACGATTGCCCGCGCCATCGACGAGGCGCTGGCCGCTTGCGGCGGCTGCCTGGCCGACGTGCGCGCCGTGGCGACGATCGACCTCAAAACCGATGAGGCCGGTCTGCTGCAGCTCGCCGCCAGCCACGGCTGGCAACTCCGTTTCTACCCGGCGGTGGAACTGGCCGCCGTCGACGTACCCCATCCCTCGGAAACGGTGCGCAAATATACCGGCACGCCGTCGGTCTCCGAAGCCGCGGCGCTGCTTGCCGCGGGCGTCGGCCGCCGCGCGTTGCTGATCGAAAAACACAAGGCGCAAGGCTCCGACGGCCGTAACGCCACTGTCTCCATTGCACGGATCGCCCAATGAACGCCCCCGATACCCCTCAGAAAACAGGCAGGATCCTCCTCGTGGGCTTCGGCCCCGGCGCTCAGGAACACATGAGCTATCGGGCTCGCGCCGCGATCGCCGAAGCCGACGTGGTCATCGGCTACGCGACCTACATCAAGCTGGTGCAAGACCTTCTGGCAGGCAAGGAAGTGATCCGCAAGGGAATGACCGAGGAACTCGACCGCTGCAACGAGGCCTGGGAGCACGCACGCCAGGGCAAGACCGTCGCCGTGATTTCGTCGGGCGACATCGGTGTCTACGGCATGGCTGGTCCGACCTACGAAGTCCTGCTGCAATCCGGCTGGCGCCCCGGTTCGGATATCTCCGTCGAAGTGGTGCCCGGTGCGACGGCGCTGTCGGCCTGCGCGGCGCTGGTCGGTGCTCCATTGACGCACGATTTCTGCTCGATTTCGCTCTCCGATCTGCTGACGCCCTGGCCGGTCATCGCCCGCCGGCTGGTCGCCGCGGCGCGCGCTGATTTCGTCGTCGCGCTCTACAACCCGCGCAGCGGCCGCCGCACCGGGCAGATCGTCGAAGCGCAGCGCATCCTGCTCGCACACCGTTCGCCCGACACCCCGGTGGCGATCGTCAAATCGGCCTTCCGGAAGAAACAGGCCATCCAGCTCACGACGCTCGCACAGATGGCCGACTGCGAGATCGGCATGCTGACCACCGTGCTGATCGGCAACAGCAGCACCTTCGTCGGGGAAGGGCTGATGATCACGCCGCGCGGCTACGCCAACAAGTACGCCGAGCTGGGTGGCGAAACGGTGGCCGGCGAGCGGGCCGGACGCTCGCTGAGTCTCGGGCTGGATGGCTGGAAGGCCGACGTGCGCGAGCGCTTGGCACGCGGCGAGTGCGCGGCGGCGATCGCCGAGTTCTTCGATCTTCCGGTGAGCGAAATCGAGGCGGCGCGGCTGCCATGAGCTGTGGCTACGTTGAAGGCGCGTGAGATCCTATCCGCTTCATGGCCGTATCTTGGCTGGGCGCTGGTGTCGGCCGTTCTCTTGACGGCGGCGGCACTGATCGATCCGTTCGTTCTCGGGTTTTCGTTCTATGCGGCTGCCGCGGTGTCGGCAACTCTTATTCTGATGGCGCTGCTCATGGCGCCGAGAAGAATTTCTCTGGCACTGCTTGGCGCCGTACCGACCATGCTGGCGATGCTACGGCTCTTGGCAACCAAGTGGGTTTTCTAGGAGGTCGCCCCTGCGGGTCACTTTCATTTGACCGTCCGGGCGATGGCTGACGTGCTGGGTTGGGGGCGCGCTGCGCTCCCTGCGCCAACGGATTAGCTCTGACCATCCTTGGCCAGGGATTCGAGAAGCTTTTTGCCGCGGGCCTTCATGGCGGGAGTGCCGATCGCCGTGAGTTCTTCGATGTGCGGCTTGATCGCGGGCAGCAAACGACGATTGCGCAGCGCGATATCGGCCAACGCTTGCATGGCCAGGGTTTTCACGATCCGGCTGCGGTCGTCGGTGTAACTGAGCAGCAAGCTTACCACGGCGCTTTCTTCGGCCTCCGAGAGCGGCAGGCGAGAGAGCATCGGAGCGACATGCCAGCGAACCTCCGGCTGGTCGAACTGCGAGAGGTGGTGCAATATCTGCTCTTTGAAGGGCCGCAGAAGCTCGGGGCGCTGGGCTGTGATTTTCTCGATGGCGTCCGCGCAGCGCATGTGCAGGACAGGGTCAGAGGTTTCGAACCCCTGGAACAGAACGTGGATCAAGTCGGGTTCTTCAAGAACGGCCAGAACCGCACGATTGGACGTTCCGACCGAGCGCCGATCACCCCCCGAGAGGGACTGCAATAGCGGGTGCATTCGAAGTCGCTGACCTGGAAAAGAAGGGTGCGGCGCCGTTTCGTCGCGATAGTCGAATGCGATTCGACGTCGAAAATGCGGAACGCTGCAAGCGAATACGATCGAGGCCTGCGGAGCAGCTCTATTGCGCAGCGTCGGCCTGACGGTCGGTCCGGACGTTTTCCCTTAACCAAACCAAGACTTCATCGGCATTCTTATCCGGTGGGAATACGGGATAGAAGACTTTCTCTATCCGTCCGTGGTGCGTGATGAGGGTCAGCCGCTTGAACAGATCCCGCCCGGCGACCGAAAACGTGGGGAGTCGCATCGTTTTCTTGAGCTGCAAAGCGCTGTCACTCAGCAGCTGGAAGGGCAGATGCAGCCGGTCTCTGGCTTCGCGTTGATACTCGGTGGCCTGCGTACTCAACCCGACTACGCCGGTGTGTAAGGCTTCGAGTTCCGCATAGTGGTCGCGAAAGCGACATGACTGCGGTGTGCAACCCCGGGCACCAGGTATTTCGTCCCACCCGTCTGGCAGCGGGGTGTCCGGACGTCCCGTCATTGGATAAACATAAATTACCCAACGACCGCTCAAGCCGGCCAGACTGACCCGAAGGCCATCCGTGCTGTCGAGCGTGACGTCCGGGAGAAACGAACCTTCGAGATGTGCGGCGCTTCCATCGTCGACCGGAGCCGGAAGGTTGGCGGGAAGTTGAAAAAAGTTCGCGCTCATGAAACCTCGTTCATGTGAGACTTCCAACGAATAGCGCTTCTCCGCCGCGCCGAGCGCGCGGAGTCCAAGCTCTGCCACCGCCGGCAAGCAAGCGTCGTCGGGCGGAAGCGACTCGACGGCGGTACTGGTGGGGATTGTAGGCGTCCGCCGGTCTGCGTCAAGCCGCCGCCGGCAGGGTTAGGACGCGCTGGCACAGGGTTGACGAAAACCGTCCGTGTCGTCGGGCAAGCCACATCGGGCGCGACGCAAGACTCGCCGCGTCGATCCGTCGGCTGCGCGGCCGTGTTGACCCGGGCTGGCGGATGCCTACAATCCGCAGAGGTGCTGCCATCGTGGCACAACGCGTCCGGCCTCGCGAGCTTTTCGCCAGGCGGCGCGGCAAGGTGGACTTCAGGCTTTGAGCCCCGTCCTGCGCAGGGCGTTCAATCGCTCACTTACCAAGGAGTATCCGTCATGACTTACGCTGGGCAGTGCTTGTGCGGTGCGATTCGCTATCAACTCTCGGGAGAACCCAAGGTCGTCGCCTTGTGTCATTGCCGCGATTGCCGACGAAGTGCCGGCGCGCCGATGGTGGCCTGGGCGATGTTTCCCGAATCCGCATTGACGCTGACGAAAGGGCAGCCGAAGACGATCAATTCGTCAGGTACGGCGCTGCGCAGCTTCTGCGCCGACTGCGGGAGTGGCCTGTTCTATCGCAATCCCGCCGTGCTGCCGGGGATTGTCGACGTACAGTCTTCGACCCTCGACCATCCCGAGAGGCTGCCACCGACAGTGCAGGTACAGACCGCCGAACGGCTCGACTGGATGAAGCACGTGCCGGAGCTTCCCGAGTTCGAAAGATTCCCCGCCTAGGCCGCGGACGCGGCACACGCGGGTGGGGCCGCTGACCTTGCCGCTACCGCGGACGCGGGAAGGCGTGTTCTCGACCGGGTGCCGTCAGGCCGCGAGACCGGGGCCGACGCCTGGGGAGGCGAACAGCGAAACGGGCCAGTCTACCCGGCGCGCTACTTCTGACGCTTCATCATCTCCTGAAACTTGGGATCCTTCATCATTTCGTTGATGTTCACTCCGCCGACCTGGGGCATGATCACGTCGCCGGGTTTCTGGCCGGGTTTGCAGGGGCCGAGCCAGCGGGCATCGAGCGACATCCTGCTTTCGCTGGTGCCGTGCAACGGCGGATCGAAGCGGGTGTGCATGTCGCCCTTGTAGGCCGAGTCGAAAGCACCGACGAAAACCGCATCGGTCGTCGCCGTGCTGCCCTGGACCTTGCACACCGAATGGACGCTGACCTTGTTGCCGAGCGGCTTGACGTCGATCACGCGGCAATTCGGCCTTTCCTTCTGCGCCTGTTGCTGCATCAGGTCGTCGGTATTCTGGTCGATGCACTGCTGCATGGCGCCCATCGCCGGCACCCCTTCCATACGTGTGCTGATTTCCCAGAGGCCGGCTTTGCGCTTGGGCAATTCGGCCGCCTGCAGGGCGCCGGCGAGGCTGGCCGCGACGAGGGCGAGAAGGAGCGGGGAAGACGGGACACGGGGGTTGGCTGGGTGGTTCATGAATTCTCCTCTGGCGAAGCGAAGGCGGGTGGAAGGGCGATGGCGGAATAGTAAACCCGAATGGTGGCGCCGTCAGGGGAGAATCGCCGCCTGCCGGCGCGGGCTTCGGCGAGGCGTCGCACCGGCAGCCCGGCCGCCGGCTGGTAGAATGTCGGCGATGAAAGTGAATGGCGAGCCCACGCGAACGATCTGGCCGGTGCCCGGCGGCGCCGTCGACATCATCGACCAGACGCGGCTGCCGCACGCCTGCCGGGTGCGGCGACTGAAGGATCTGGCTGACGCGGTACACGCGATTCGCTCCATGCAGGTGCGCGGCGCGCCGCTGATCGGCGTGACCGCCGCTTATGGCGTCGCCCTGGCGCTCGCCCGGCGGGCCGACGACGTGGCTTTGCAGACGGCCATCGAGGCGCTGGCCGCGACGCGGCCGACGGCGGTCAATCTGCACTGGGCGCTGGCCCGCCTGCGTGCGCTTCTGGCGCCGCTGTCGCTTGCCGAGCGCGCCGCGGCCGCCTGGCAGGAAGCGGCGCGTATCGCCGACGAGGACGTCGAGCAGTGCCGGCGGATCGGTCAGCACGGTCTGCACGTGCTGCGCGCCGGTCTCGGCCTGCGCCGCCGGATTGAGATCCTGACGCATTGCAACGCCGGCTGGCTGGCCACCGTCGATCACGGCACGGCGCTGGCGCCGGTCTATGCCGCGTGCGCGGCGGGGATCGATGTACACGTCTGGGTTTCCGAAACCCGGCCGCGCAACCAGGGTCTGCTGACCGCCTGGGAACTCGGCCAGCAGGGCGTGCCGCACACGCTGATCGCCGACAACGCCGCCGGTTGGCTGCTCGCGCGCGGCGGCATCGACGCCGTGCTGGTCGGAGCCGACCGTATCGCCGCCAACGGCGACGTCGCCAACAAGATCGGCACCTGGCTCAAGGCGCTCGCGGCGCAGGCGGCGGGCGTGCCGTTCTACGTCGCCGCTCCGCGCTCGACGATCGACTTCGCCTGTCCCGATGGCGCGGCGATCCCGATCGAGGAGCGCGACGCCGACGAACTGCGCGTCGTGCACGGCGGCGACGCCGCCGGCCGCCGGCGAAAGCTGCGCTTGTTGCCAGCCGATCAGGCGGTTGCCAACCCGGCTTTCGACGTGACGCCGGCGGCGCTGGTCAGCGCCCTGATCACCGAACGTGGATCCTGCCCGGCGACCGGCCAGGGTTTGCTGGCGCTTTACCCGGAGGAACGGCATGGATGAACTTCGCCGGCAGTTGATCGCCGGCGCGCGGCGCCTGGACGCCGCCGGTCTCAACCGGGGCACCGCCGGCAACCTCAGCGTGCGTGCCGTGGCGCACGGCGCGGCCGGCTTCCTGATCACCCCGACGGGAATGGAAAGCGCCGCGCTGGTCGCCGAAGACCTCGTTTTCCTGCACCTCGACGGCCGGCCGGAAGGCTGCCGCCGGCCGTCTTCCGAATGGCGCTTCCACTGCGACCTCTACGCCACGCGTGCCGACGCCGGCGCCATCGTGCACGCGCATTCGCCGTTTGCCACCAGCCTGGCCTGTCTGCGTCAGGACATCCCGCCTTTCCACTACATGATCGCGCGCTTCGGCGGCGACAGCCTGCGCTGCGCCGCCTACGCGACCTTCGGCACGCAGGCGCTGTCCGACGCCGTGCAGGCGGCGCTGACCGATCGTCGCGGCTGCTTGCTCGCCAACCACGGCATGCTCGTCGTCGGCCGCGATCTGGCGCAGGCGCTGGCTCTCGCCGTCGAACTCGAGGCGCTGTGCGAGCAGTACTGGCGCGCCTGCCAGCTCGGCCGGCCGGTTCTGCTCGATGCTGCCGAGATGGCTCGGGTAAGTGAGCGCTTCGCCGGCTACGGACAGCCGGATTGAAAGCGGCCGATCGCCACCCGCCATGCTGCGCCTGAGCGAAATCCGCCTGCCGCTCGACCATCCGCCGGATGCGCTGGCGGCGGCGGTCGCCGAGCGCCTGGCGATTCCGCTGGCCGACATCCGGCAACTCCGCGTCTTCCGGCGCAGCTACGACACGCGCCGGGCGGCGGCGCCGACCTTCATCTACAGCGTCGATGTGGAACTGCCCGACGAAGCGGCGGTCAGTCGGCGCCTGGCCGGCGATCCCCGGCTGCAGCCGACGCCCGACATGCACTACCACTTCGTCGGGCGCGCGCCGGCGACGCTGGCGACGCGGCCGATCGTCGTCGGCTTCGGGCCGGCCGGCCTGTTCGCCGCGCTCATCCTGGCGCAGGCCGGTTTTCAGCCGCTCGTCGTCGAGCGCGGCAAGGCGGTGCGCGAGCGGACGCAGGATACCTGGGGACTGTGGCGACGCAACATTCTCGATCCGGAATCGAACGTCCAGTTCGGCGAGGGCGGCGCCGGCACCTTCTCCGACGGCAAGCTGTACAGCCAGATCAAGGATCCCAAGCACTACGGGCGCAAGGTGCTGCTCGAATTCGTCAAGGCCGGCGCGCCGGAGGAGATTCTGTACGTCGCCAAGCCGCACATCGGCACCTTCCGCCTGGTCGGCATGGTCGAGGCGATGCGGCGCGAGATCGAAAGGCTCGGCGGCGAAGTCCGTTTCCAGCAACGGCTGAGCGGGCTGCGCATCGAGCACGGCCGGGTACGCGGCGTGCAGCTCGCTTCCGGCGAAGAGTTGCCGGCTGAACAGGTGATCCTGGCGCTCGGCCACAGCGCGCGCGACACTTTCGAGATGCTGCACCGGGCCGGCGTTTTCATGGCCGCCAAGCCCTTCTCGATCGGCTTCCGGATCGAGCACCCGCAATCGCTGATCGACCGCGCCCGTTTCGGGCCCTACGCCGGCCATCCGCAGCTCGGCGCCGCCGACTACAAGCTCGTGCACCACTGCCGCAACGGCCGCTCGGTGTATAGCTTCTGCATGTGTCCCGGCGGTACCGTCGTCGCCGCGACTTCGGAAGTGGGGCGCGTGGTGACCAACGGCATGAGCCAGTATTCGCGCAACGAACGCAACGCCAACGCGGGCCTCGTGGTCGGCATCTCGCCGCTCGACTACCCGGGGGGGCCGCTGGCCGGCATTGCGCTGCAGCGCGAACTCGAAGCGCGCGCTTTCGAACTCGGCGGCGGTACCTACGAAGCGCCGGCGCAGCGGGTCGGCGACTTCCTGGCCGGCCGGCCATCGACCCAACTCGGGGCGGTGCTGCCGTCCTATCGGCCGGGCGTGCGGCTGACCGATCTCGGCACGGCGCTGCCGGAATACGCGATCGCCGCGCTGCGCGAAGCGCTGCCCGCCTTCGAACGCCAGATCAAGGGCTTCGCGATGCCCGACGCGGTCCTCACCGGCGTCGAGACGCGCACCTCGTCGCCGCTGCGCATCGGCCGCGGCGCCGATGGCCAGAGCGTTTCGGTGAGGGGGCTCTACCCGGCCGGCGAAGGCGCCGGCTACGCCGGCGGCATCCTGTCGGCCGGCGTCGACGGAATCCGCGCTGGTGAAGCAGTGATGCGCGACATCCTCGGTCGGTCGCCCGCCTGACGCCGCCCGGCCTTTCTTCGCCGGGCGCCCCCGGCGTCAGCCGAAGCGCCGCTTGTTCAGTTCGCGTCGCTCCTGCGCTTCCAGGCACAGGGCTGCCGTCGGGCGGGCCAGCAGACGGGCGATGCCGATCGGTTCGCCGGTTTCCTCGCACCAGCCGTAGCTGCCGTCGTCGATGCGCTTGAGCGACTCGCGAATCTTCTGCAGCAGCTTGCGTTCGCGGTCGCGCACGCGCAACTCCAGCGTGTGCTCCTCCTCGGCGCTTGCCCGGTCGTTCCAGTCCGAACTCGTCTGGCTCTCCTGCAGGTGGCCCGCCGTCGCCTTCACCGCCGAGAGCAGTTCCTGCTCCTCGGCGAGCAGCAGCCGGCGGAAATAGGCGAGCTGCTCGGGACACATGTATTGCTCCGGCGGGGACGACAGCAAGGTCGCCTCGGTCTGTGCGCCACCGTCTGCGGAAAGCTTGTTCATGTTCGTCACTCCTTCGTCTTCCGATCTGACCGCCGATCGACAATGGTATAGCATTGCCGATCGGCGGCAAAGCCGGAGAGCCGAACAAACGCCTTCTTCGAGGAAGTCGTCTACTCCTGGCCGGCGATGGCGCCCATAGTCGACCTTTTTTGAGGAGAAACTGCCATGACTCTTTGCCCGATCGCCATCGTCGCCGGCTGCCGCAAGTGTCCCGCCTTCGCGCTCTGTCCGCTCAAGGGGGTGCTCGGCGACGTACCGAAGACCCCGCCGGCCGGCGAAACCGACCGCCCGCCGGCCGCCGGCGGCGACGGTGGCCGCCAGTAGGATGGATTCCGCTGGCAGCCGCCAGGCCGCGGCCACGAGCGTCAAAGTCGTCGGACTGATCAAGCTGGTCGATCGGGACGCCTTCGACGAGTATCGCCGCCAGGTCGGCGAGACGGTGGCCAAGTATCGCGGCCGCGTCGCGGCGCGCGGCGCGAGCCAGCCGTTCTGGTGGAACGAACTGCACTGCGAGGCATTCGACGCCTTCGTCGAACTCGAATTCCCGACGCTGGACGACGCGCAGCAGTGGGCGACGAGCGAGGACTACCGCAAGCTGCTCGACGTCCGCCGGCGGGCCATGCGGCTGACGCTGTTCGCCGTCGAATAGAGCGGCGCCGCTCAGCGTGCCGGCAGGCGGATCCGGACGTCCAGACCGCCGCCGGGCGCTTCGTCGAGCCGCAGTTCGCCGCCGCTGCCGGCCACGATGCGTCGCACGATCGCCAGGCCCAGCCCGCAACTGCCGTCGGTGGCGCGCGCCGGTTCGAGCTGGGCGAAAGGTTCGAGAGCGCGCGCGCGGTCGGCGTCGGCGATTCCCGGACCGTGGTCGCGCACGCGCAGCGTCACCATCGTCTGGCCGTCGGCCGGCGTCAGCTCGACTTCGACCGGCGGCGCGCCGTGCTGCCGCGCATTGTCGAGCAGATTGTCGAGCAGGCGCTGCAGATTGCCGGCCGCGATCGCCACTCTGGCGCCCTCGGCGCTCTGGTCTATCGTCAGCCCGACCGCCCGGCCGAGTTCGCGCTGGCGCGCCACCGCGTCGCGCAGCCAGGGTGCGATGGCCAGCGCTGGCGGCGCGCTCTCGCCGTCCTCGCTGCGCAGGAAGGCGAGGCACTGGCCGACGATGCGCTCCATGTCGTCGATGTCGCGCGCCAGTCCGGCGCGTTCGTCCTCGTTCTCGAGCAGCGCCAGGCGCAGGCGCAGGCGGGCCAGCGGCGCGCGCAGATCGTGCGTCAGGCCGGCCAGCATCTCGCGCCGCTCGGCCGCCGCCGCCGCCAGTTGGCCGAGCATCGTGTTGTGCCGCTCGGCCAGGCGGCGCACCTCGCGCGGTCCTTCGGGAGTCACCCGGCGCGCGAGACCGTCGCCGGCCGCCGCGACGGCGTCGCCGAGGCGGGCCAGCGGGCCGACGATTCCCCTGACGAACAGGCCGGCGATGAGCAGCACGGCGGCCAGCGTCGCCGCCAGGCCGAGCCACAGATCGGCCGGCAGCGCCTGCGGCTCGAAGCGCGGCGGCGGCACGATCAGCCACCAGCGTTGACCGTCGGCCACGAAGCCGATCCACAGGCCGCTGCGCTGACCCGGACCGCGATGCCTGAGCAGTACCGATTCGTCGAGCCGCTCGCCGAGTTCGGCCGCCAGGCGGCGGGCAAAGCGAAAACGCGGCGACTGAGGCGGCACGTCGGCGCCGTCGGGGCGCAATTGCAGTCCCTGCTCGCCGGCGTCGACCGCACTCAGCCGGCGCCGGCTTTCGTCGTCGAGTCCGGGCAGCACGATCTGCAGCAGGCGGACCTGGCTGGCGACCAACTGCACCATCTGATTGATGTGCGAGCTGCGGCGGAAGTGGCCGATCAGCGACAGGGTGGCGAATTCGGCGACCGCGATGACGGCCACCACCAGCAGCACCGTCCGGCCGGCCAGCGAGGTCGGGAAGAGTCGCACGGCGCCGGCCTCAGGATTCGCCGGCGGCGTCGGCCGGCGCATCGGGAACGAAAACGTAGCCTATCCCCCACACCGTCTGCAGATAGCGCGGGTGCGCCGGGTCGGCCTCGATCAGACGGCGCAGCCGGTGAATCTGGACGTCGATCGCGCGGTCGAAGGATTCCGTCGTCTCGCCGCGCGTCAGTTCGAGCAGGCGCTCGCGCTTCATCGGCCGGTTGGCGTTGGCGACCAGCGTATTGAGCAGCGCGAACTCGCCGCTCGTCAGCGCGACCACTTCGCCGTTTCTCGACAACTGGCGCGCGCCGCGATCGAAAGTCCAGTCGCCGAAGCGCCGCCGGCCGCCTTCCGGGTCCGGCGCCGCCGCCGGCCGTGCGCCGCGGCGCAGGACCGCTTCGATGCGCGCGACCAGTTCGCGTGGATCGAAAGGCTTGCCGAGATAATCGTCGGCCCCCATGCCGAGCCCGATCACCCGATCGGCCGGCTCGTCGCGCGCGGTGAGCATGATCACCGGCAGCATCTCGCCGCGCGCGCGCAGCCGCCGGCAGGCCGCCAGGCCGTCTTCGCCGGGCAGCATCAGATCGAGCACCAGCAGATGCGGCTGATAGCGTTCGACGAAGGTGTCGAGCTGGCGCGTATCGGGCAGCAGCAGCGTGTCGTAGCCATGACGGCCGAGATAGGTGGCGAGCAGCGAACGCAGTTCGGAGTCGTCGTCGATCAGCAGAATTTTCTTCATCGTCCAGGAGCCGGTGTTCAGGCTTGTCATTCTATGCCGTCCCGGCGGCCCAGCCGGCCGGCGGAAACAAATTGCAAACATCTCCGGCCGGTGCGAAATCGTTTGCAACGGCTGGCCGGGCGACAATGGCGGCATCGCTGGAGACGGCCATCGGCCGCCCGCCACGCGATCGACAGCCCAACCCGGTCCACCTAAGGAGTCTTGCCATGAAAACCCGATTCTCACCGCGCCTTCTCGTCGCCGCCCTGGTTCTCGCTCTCGGCGTTGGCGGCCCGGCGCTCGCCATGAACCCCGAGCGCTGTGGCCCCGGCGGCGGCCGCATGGAACAGCGCATGGCCTACGGCATGAAGGAAATGTCCCGCCTGCACGACGAACTCAAGCTCGACGCCAAGCAGGAAGCGCTGTGGAAGGAAGCCGAACAAGCCAGCCGCAGCGCGCTGAGCGACATGCGCGACCAGCGGCGCCGGCACCATGACGAAATGCTGGCCGCCGTCAGCCAGCCGGGCGCCGACTTGCGCGCCATCGCCAAACAGATGGACGCGTTCCGCGAAGCCGGCTGGAAGCAACGCGAAGCCAACCGCGACCGCTGGCTGGCGGTATACGACAGCCTCGACGCCGGACAGAAGGAAAAGGCCCGCCTCTTCTTCAAGAGCAAGCTCGAGCGCATGGGGCAATGGGGCGGTTTCGGCCCCGGCGGCCCGGCTCGCAAGTAAGGCACCGCACAGTCGGCCGGCGGTCGGTCAACGCCGCACTGCCGGCCCGCGTTCTATCGGGAGAAGGACGCGCAAGCTCCTGCCCGCATGCTCGATCGTCGAGCAGAGGGCCTCCGATCAAGGAACGGGAACCCGGAATGAACTGTCGCCTGGCATGGACACTCGCGGTCGCTCTGTCGCTCACCGGCGCCTGGCCGGCGGCCAGGCCCGAAGTCATCGTACTGGCGCAGAACTGTCCGGAAGGCGGCCGGGATCCCCATTGCTTCAACTCCCCTTCCGCTGGCGGCAAGGCGGCCTGGCTGTCGTCCCGGGAAAGGGAAGCACCGCCCGAACGCGAACGCGCCCGTCAGCAGGCCGAATTCGAGCAGCAGCGCGCGCACAAGCAGGCGCAGCAGGCCGAACAGCAGCGTGCCCAGCAGCAGGCGCAGCAGTTCGAACGCGAACGCGCCCGTCAGCAGGCCGAATTCGAGCAGCAGCGCGCGCACAAGCAGGCGCAGCAGGCCGAACAGCAGCGCGCTCAGCAGCAGGCACAGCAGTTCGAACGCGAACGCGCCCGTCAGCAGGCCGAATTCGAGCAGCAGCGCGCGCACAAGCAGGCGCAGCAGGCCGAAC
>NZ_JAPUVI010000025.1 GCF_029255285.1 Accumulibacter sp. | reverse complement strand
GTTCCCTGGCAAATGGCGCCGCTCGGCAAACTGTTGCGCCTGCTACCGAACGCGCTCTACGACCGCGTTTTTGCTCGCGCGCCGCGCAAGCCGCGGGCGAGTGGCTAGCGGCGCCTGGTCGGCTAGCGGATGGATGGGGCTGCTCGCCAGTCGCGGTTGGCTAGTCGACCCGATTCGCTTGCTGAGCGCCCGCCGCGAGCGCTGGTGGCGTGCAGCGGCTATTGTTGCGTGAGTTGATTGTCGGGTATCCTTCAGGCTCGTGCCGGGTCGGCCGCTGCCCAGCTCAATCACCCAAGTTGCCTGCTCCGGTGCTCGAAGCGCGCTTCGGGGGCGGCGTTCGATAGCTGTCGATTCGTCAAACCATGCTCACCACACTTCAGCGTTCCCGGCAGACACTACGGCACTTGACGAGCACCAACTACGGAACGTTTCGTGGCTGGGTGCGTAGCTCTTTGGCTCAACTCGAATGGGTGAGTGGTCGCGTGGAGCGCTTCGTCACCCTTCCGCCGGGGCGCGTCCACCGCTTGGTGTTCGTCTGTCTGGGCAACATCAACCGCAGCGCGTTTGCCGAGGCGGTCACCCGTAGCCGCGGCGTGCGGGTCTGCTCGCTGGGCCTGGCGACCACCACCGGAGCGCCGGCATTCCCGACCGCGATCACCACGGCCCAGCGTTTCGGTATCGACTTGTCGGCGCACCAGGCGACCGATTTCACCGATTTCGGCTACCAGGCGGGCGACCTCCTGCTGGCCATGGAAATCCGCCACGTTCATCGGCTGATGGCCAACGGCATCCCGCCGGAGGCCATCGCCCTGCTGGGCGCGTGGGCCAGTCCGCGCCGGCTGCACCTGCACGATCCGGCATTGACTACGGACGAGTACTTCATGACCTGTTTCGCCCTGATCCATTCGGCCGTGATCAATCTGGTCGGCGACTTGCGTGCCGCCGGCAGCCCTTGTGTGCTGCCATGAACGTGCTGCTGACCTTCGACGTCGAGGTCTGGTGTCGCGGCTGGGACCATCTGGACGAGGCTTTCCCATCGGCCTTCGAGCGCTACGTGTACGGCCGCTCGGCGAAGGGCGAGTATGCCCTGCCGAAGACCCTCGAGATTCTCAACGACAACGGCTTGACCGGGGTGTTCTTCGTCGAGCCGCTCTTCGCGGCACGCTTCGGGCGGCAACATCTGGCGGAGATCGTCGGCTTGATCCGCGATGCCGGGCAGGACGTTCAGTTGCACCTGCATCCCGAGTGGGCCGACGAGGTTTCGCCGCCGATCATTCCCGATCATCGTGTCAAGCGGCAGCACCTTTGTTACTACACGCTCGATGAACAGACGGCTCTCATCGGACATGGCAAACGCCTGCTCCTGGACTCCGGTGCCGGCACGGTCGATGCCTTTCGCGCCGGCAACTACGGCTGCGACCGCAATACTTTCCGGGCCCTGCGGAATAACGGGATTCTCTTCGACAGCAGTCTCAATGCCTGTTACGACATCAGCGGCGGCGATCTGCGCGACGGACCCTGGCGCTTCGTGCCGTCGGAGCTGGAAGGCGTCAGATCGTTTCCGGTTTCGCTGTTCGCGGATGGTTTCGGCAAGACCCGTTTCCTGCAGGTAGGCGGCTGCGGCTTTCGGGAGATGCGGGAAGTGATCGAAAACGCTGCCGCCGCCGGACACCAGGAGTTGATCGTCGTCTCGCACAACTTCGAGCTGCTCAAGGCGAACAGTTCGCGGCCCGATCCCATCGTCGTCCGCCGTTTTGCGAGACTCTGCCGTTATCTTGGCGAGAACCGTTCACGCCTGCCTACGGCACGCTACTCGGAGTGCCAGCTCAGCGACCGCTCGGCTGCCGCCGGTCGCCCGCGGGCGGGACGCCGCGCGACGCTAGGACGTCACGTCGAGCAGTTGTTCCGGCGTTTCTGAACGCGCGAAATGATACTTCCGGTGTCGGGCGGCGGGGCTGCGGCGGGATCGATGGACGTCACGCGTCGGACGGCGGTAGGCGCTCGCTTGCGCTTGATCAGGGTTGCGCTCCCGGCGCGCGCTGTTTGCACCTGCTGGCGGGAGTGGCGAAACGGATGAAGGCGCTGCCAGACGATAGCCGACCGCCATGCATCGTGCTTGGGCTCGAGACCCAGATCGGGCTGTGCGTCGTGCGCGAACTCGGTCGCGCCGGCGTGCGGGTAATCGGCGTGACCCACGAGGCGACGGCGATCGGTTTGCGCTCGCGTTACCTGGCGGAAGGGCTGGTGGTGAGCGAGCCACGCGGCGAAGCGCTGGTCCGGGCGATTCGCGCGCTCGGCGAGCGCTACGGGCCGTGCCCCCTGTTGGCCATTTCGGAAACCAATCTGGGCTGGCTGAGCGGGCGCCGGGATTCCTTTGGGCAGGTCTCGCCGGTTCTCCCCGATCCGGCTGCGCTGCGTACCGTGCTCGACAAGCAAGCAACACTGGCCGCCGCACGGGCCGTCGGGATCCGCACGCCGGTGTCGATCCAGCCACACGAGGGCTGGCGGTTGGACGATCTGCTGGCGCACTGCCGCTTGCCTGCCGTCCTCAAGTGGAGCGATCCGAATGCCGTGGCGCCGCGCCTGGAGGAAAGCGGCTTGCCTCTGCTCAAGGCCGAATACGTCCACCGCCCGGCCGAACTGCAGACGGCCCTCGAGCGCTATTCGGCCATCAGGCAGTGGCCCCTGATCCAGGAGTACTGTCCCGGTTACGGCCTGGGCCAGTTCTTCCTGATGCACGAGGGTAGGGCGCTGCGACGCTTTCAGCATCGGCGCATCGCCGAATGGCCGCCGGAGGGGGGATTTTCCAGCGTATGCGACGGCGTCTCGCTGGACGAGCATGTCGAACTGCAGGAACGGTCGATCGCACTGTTGCAGGCCATCGCTTGGGAAGGCGTGGCGATGGTCGAATACCGTTACGATCCGGCGCGCGGCGAGGCCCGGCTGATGGAGATCAACGGCCGTTTCTGGGGCAGCTTCCCGCTTGCCTACCACTCGGGCGCCGGCTTCGCCCTGCTGAGCTACCGCCAGGCGGCCGGGCTGCCGCTCGATGAACTCGCGCCACCGCGTTCGGATCTGCGTTGCCGGATGGTCGCCACTGAGCTGAAGCGCCTGGTGCGCATCGTTCTGCAACCTGGACGGATCGCCGATCCGGCTTTTCCGGCCGAACCCTGGCGGGAGCTGGGACGTTTCTTCCTGGATTTCCTTCGTCCCAAGGTGCGGTACTACGTCTGGTCGTGGGACGACCCGCGGCCTTTCTTCACCGATCTGCGTAATCTGCTCGGCAAGCTCCGGTCTTGATCCGCCGACATCCGGGATCCGTTCGCCAGTGCTCCGCTACCAGTTGGTCTCCCGTTCTGGCGTCGCCGTGATCTTGTGAATAGACAGATCGGCGCCGTTGTATTCCTGCTCCTGGTCGAGGCGTAGGCCGACAAGGGCTTTCAGTACGCCATAGACGATCATACTGCCGACGAGAGCGACGGCAATCGCCATTCCGGTCATCAGCAACTGCGGCATGAGGGCGACGCCGCCCACACCGCCGAGCGCCTTGCTGCCAAAGATGCCGGCTGCAACGCCGCCCCAGGCACCGCAAAGACCGTGCAGCGGCCAGACGCCGAGGACGTCATCGATCTTCCACCGGTTTTGCGTCAAGGTAAACATCAGGACGAACAAGCCGCCGGCCAGACCTCCGACGACCAGCGCACCAACTGGGTGCATGACGTCGGAGCCGGCACAGACAGCGACGAGACCGGCGAGCGGGCCGTTGTGCACGAAGCCAGGGTCGTTGCGGCCGGCGACCATGGCGACCAGCGTGCCGCCGACCATCGCCATCAGCGAGTTCATGGCCACCAGGCCTGAGATCTTGTCGATCGTCTGAGCGCTCATGACGTTGAAGCCGAACCAGCCTACGGTCAGGATCCAGGCGCCGAGAGCCAGAAAGGGAATGGACGACGGTGGATGGGCCGAGATCCTTCCTTCCTTCGTATAGCGTCCATGCCGGGCGCCGAGCAGAACGACGGCGGGCAGCGCGATCCAGCCGCCCATCGCATGGACGACGACCGATCCGGCGAAATCGTGGAACTCCTCGCCGTAACTGGTCTTGAGCCAGGCCTGGACGCCAAAGGCCTGATTCCACGCGATTCCCTCGAAGAACGGATAGATGAATCCGACGATCAGAAAGGTCGCCGCGAGTTGCGGGTAGAACCTGGCACGCTCGGCGATGCCACCGGAAACGATGGCCGGGATCGCCGCGGCAAAGGTCAGCAGGAAAAAGAACTTGGTCAGTTCGAAGCCGTTCTTCTGAACCAGCGTTTCGGCGCCGGCGAAAAAATTGACGCCGTAAGCGATGCCATAGCCGACAAAGAAGTAGGCGATGGTCGATACCGAAAAGTCGGTCAGAATCTTCACCAGCGCGTTGACCTGGCTCTTCTTGCGGACCGTGCCGAGTTCGAGAAAGGCAAAGCCGGAGTGCATCGCCAGAACCATGATGCCGCCGAGCAAAATGAAGAGAACGTCGCTACCTGACTTGAGTGCTTCCATGGTTCCTCCTGAAATTCGGGTCGGAGCCATCAAGCAATCTTTGGGCCAGATAAAACGATTCCGGCATTTCAGGACTTCCGTTCGCTTGTCGGTTGCTTGGCGCACCAGCGCGGGGCGTTTCTGGTTCGCCGGGCACCACGATGGAGCGTCATGCACCGCCTTGCCGAAAATTCCGGCTATTTTGGTGCGATACCCGGTGGCAGCAGAAGCCACATTTGCCCCTGCTGCTTCATGCGTCCAGCCTGCGCGCCGGCTTGTGCGCCGAAGCCCCAGAACAAGTCGGCGCGCACGACGCCTCGGATGGCGCCGCCGGTGTCCTGCGCCAGTACCAGGCGACGCAGGGGTGTTGCGGAATCCGGATGGCTCGTTGACAGGAAGACCGGGGCGCCAAGCGGGACGTGACGGGGATCGACAGCGATACTGCGTTCGGGAGTCAGCGGAACTCCCAGCGCGCCGGTTGGGCCGTCGTTCTCGTTACCTTTCATCGGCTGTTCGCGGAAGAAAACGTAGCTCGGGTTGGCGTTCAGCAATTCGCTGGCACGGTTTGGATGGGTCCGTACCCATTGCTTGATGCCTTGCATCGACGCCTGCTCGAGGCTCAGTTCGCCGCGCTCGACGAGCAGGCGGCCGATCGACTGGTAGGGGTGACCGTTCTGATCGGCGTAGGCTAGTCGCGTCGTGCTGCCGTCGGCGAGCTTGACTCGTCCGGAGCCCTGCACCTGCAGGAAGAACAGTTCGACCGCGTCGTCGACCCAGAGCAGCGTGCGATCGGTGTAGTCTTTCTCGCGGCTGGCGATCTCCGCACGCGTGAAATAGGGAACGACCTTGTGGCCTTCGAGGCGGCCACGCAGGCGCATGTTCTTGAGCTCCGGCAGCGCACTGCCCAGATCGATAGTCAGCAGGTCGGATGGAACGCCGAGCACCGGCTGCAGATACGGCTTGCCGCGCGTTCGCGAGCCGCGCAGCAGAGGTTCGTAGTAGCCAGTCACCAGGCCACTCGTCGTCCCCTCGGGATTGGTCAGTTGCCAGGTTTGAAGATGCGTCTCGAAATGGCGCCGAATGGTTGCGCTGGAAGGGGTCGCCAGACCCTTGGCCGCCTCGCAAACCGCTTTCCAGTGTGGCCATTGCGGTCGGCTGGCGAGCGCCCGGCACGATTGCAGGAAAGCTGGCCAAGCGGCGGTGAGATCGTCGTCACGCCAGCCGGGAAGCTCGCTCCAACGGGCCGCCTGCCAGGCTTTGGCGGCCGGTGGCGGTGCGCCAGCCGCAGCGCAGCTGGCGCAGGCCGGACAAGCCGGGCAGGCAGCGGTGGGCGCGGGCGCATCGCGCGGCTTGTCAGCGCTACCGCACGCGGTAAGTAGCGCCGCACAAAGGATGGTGGCGAGAAAGCGCCCTGATTGGCTTTTGGACATCGTTTTGGTTACAGTGTCGGGTTCGTCAACCCGCGAAGTATACTGTCCGATGAGCGACATCTTTCGGCAACTTGCCGACATTCTCACTCGCGCCGAACAGTTTCTTGATCGCCTCGAGCCGCTGTTGCCGCCCGCCTCGGCGCTGCCGGATTGGCGTCTGGCCCACGCTTTTCGCTGGCGGACGCGGCACGGCGTCGGTTACCTGCAGCCGATTCCAAAACTGCCCGCCATCCGCCTCGCCGATCTGCGCGACATCGACGATCAGAAAAGACGTCTCGACAACAACACTCGCCGTTTCGTCGCCGGTCAGCCGGCCAACAACGTGTTGCTGACCGGTGCACGGGGGTCGGGAAAATCGTCGCTCATCAAGGCCCTGCTCAACGAATACGCAACGCGGGGCTTGCGCGTCATCGAGGTCGAGAAAGGTGACCTGACCGATCTGCCCGATATCGTGGACTTGATCGACGGCCGACCGGAGCGCTTCATCATTTTTTGCGACGATCTCTCGTTCGATGCTGGCGATGCGCGCTACAAGGCGCTGAAGGTGGTGCTCGACGGATCGATCGCGGCGGCACCCGAGAATGTGCTGATCTACGCCACGTCGAACCGCCGCCATCTGATGCCGGAGTTTTTCGCCGAAAATCTCGAGAGCCGACGTGTCGGCGAAGAGATTCATCCGGGCGAGGCGATCGAGGAGAAGATTTCCCTGTCGGAGCGCTTCGGGCTGTGGATTTCCTTCTACCCCTTCGACCAGGACGCCTATCTCGACATCGTCGCCCATTGGCTGAAGTCCTTTGGATGCCGCCCGGAGGAGATCGCCGCCGCCGAGCGCGAAGCGCTCAACTGGGCGCTTGAACGCGGATCGCGCAGCGGTCGGGTGGCCTGGCAGTTCGCTCGGGACTGGGCCGGGCGACAGCAGGATTCGCCGTCACCGCGAGCGCGGCGGACGCGTAGCCAGGGCCCGCGCGGTGGCGCGCCGGCGACCGCCAAGCGCGCCGCGCGCGGGTCGTGAAGCGCCCCGGGTGGATGACAGCGTGAGTGCCGTGGCGGCGATGCCGCTCACCGAAGTGGCGGCGGCGGTGCTGCTGCGCGACGGCCCGGCAGGGCCGGAATTTCTGCTCGCCCAGCGCCCGGTCGGCAAGGTCTACGCCGGCTACTGGGAGTTCCCCGGCGGCAAGGCCGAACCCGGCGAGACGGCGTACCAGGCGCTTGGCCGCGAACTGCGGGAAGAACTCGGGGTGACCGTCGACCAGGCGTGGCCATGGCTTTGCCGCGAGTTCAGCTATCCACACGCGACGGTTCGCCTCAACTTTTTCCGTGTCACCGCGTGGCACGGCGAGATCGCGCCGCTCGAGCATAGCGCCTTCGCCTGGGTGAAGGTCGGCGAGGCGGCGAGCGTGGCACCGATTTTGCCCGCCAATGGCCCGATCCTGCGTGCCCTGGCCTTACCGGCGCTATACGCACTGAGCCACGCGGAGGCGCATGGCACAGCGGCCGAACTGGCGCGCTGCGGGCAAGCGCTGGCCAACGGGTTGCGCCTGCTCCAGGTGCGCGACAAGACCCTGCCGGCGGCGCAACGCGAACGCTTGGCGGCCGAGGTCGTGGCGCTGGCGCGCCCTTATGCCGGGGCCCGTGTCCTGATCAACGACGATGCCGGACTGGCTCGTGCCGTCGCTGCCGACGGCGTGCATCTGTCGTCGACGCGGCTATGGGAGGTCGACCGACGGCCGGACTTCGCGCTCGCCGCCGCCTCGTGTCACAACGCGGCCGACCTGGCCCGGGCTGCGGCACTCGGCCTGGACTTCGTCGTCCTCGGCCCGGTCTTGCCGACGCCCAGCCATCCCGAGGCAAGCGGCATGGGTTGGGCGGCGTTTTCGCGTCTCAGCCAGACTTCGCCGCTGCCGGTCTACGCGCTCGGCGGCCTGCGGACCGACATGCTCGACACGGCGCGCCGCCACGGCGGGCATGGAATCGGCTTGCTGCGCGGCTGGTGCTGAAGCCCACCAAACGCCAGCGGGCGCGCCTACGCGAGGCTGAGCAACTGGACGCTGCGCGCCGGAACCGTGCTGGTGCGCTCGCGCTGGCAAACGGCGAAGGGCGCCTGAGCGCTGCTGTCGCAGATCTGTAGCCAGGCGCCGTGCGGCAGAAGAAAAGACACCGGGATTTCGTCGCGATTGAACAAGCAAAGCAGCGTCGCGCCAGCGTCCACCTCGGCAGGCGGCGGCGCGAGCAATACCCCGAGTGCATTCAACTTCTTCGATTGCCAGTCGGCAACTCCCATCGTTCGCCCAGCCGGATGCCACCACACGACGTCGGGCGGCCCGCCGGCAATCGCCTCACCGGTCAGCCAGCGGCGCTGTCGCAATTGCCGGAAGCGTCGGCGCAGACCGAGCAGCCCGGCGACGAACTCCATCAAATCCGTGTCGGCCTTTGGCCAGTCGAGCCAGGTCAGTTCATTATCCTGGCAGTAGGCATTGTTGTTGCCGGCTTGGGTACGACCGATTTCGTCGCCGCTCTGCAGCATCGGTACGCCCTGCGCCATCAGCAAGGTCGTCAACAGGGCGCGCTGCAGCCGACGACGCCGTTCGAGAACGGCCGGATCGCTGCTTTCGCCTTCCGCCCCGCAGTTCGAAGAATGGTTGTGGCCGTGCCCGTCGCGATTGCCTTCGCCGTTCAACTCGTTGTGCTTTTTCTGGTAGCTGACCAGATCGCGCAGGGTGAATCCGTCGTGCGCGGTGACGAAGTTGATGCTCGCCTGCGGCGCACGCCCAGCCGCGCGGAAGACTTCGCTCGACCCGGCGAGGCGTTGCGCCAGTTCGGCGACGCCGGCGTGATGGGTCAGCCAGAACGAGCGGACATCGTCGCGAAAGCGGTCGTTCCACTCGCTCCAGCCGGGCAGGAAGCGCCCGAGCCGATAACCGTCAGGTCCGATATCCCATGGTTCGGCAATCAGCTTCACACGTTGCAGCAAAGGATCCTGACGCAGCGCGGCAAGAAACGCGCTGTCGCGCGTCAGGGTGGCGGCGAGATCGAAGCGGAAGCCGTCGACGTGCATCACGCTGACCCAGTAGCGCAAGGCGTCCATGACCAGTTGCAGGACGCGCGGGTGGGCAAGGTTGACCGTGTTGCCGCAGCCGGTGAAGTTCTCGTAGCGCGCCAGGTGGCCCGCTGGCAGGCGGTAGTAGCTCAAGTTGTCGATGCCGCGAAAGGAGAGCGTCGGACCGGTCTCGTCGCTTTCGGCCGTGTGGTTGAAGACGACGTCGAGAATCACTTCCAGGCCGGCGGCGTGCAGCGAGCGAACCATCGTCTTGAACTCGGCGATCACCGATTGTCCGCCGACGCGAGCGGCATAGCGTGGCTCGGGGGCGAAAAAGGCGAGCGAGTTGTAGCCCCAATAGTTTACGCGCCCTTCGTTGGCCAGCCGCTGTTCGTCGAGGAAGTAGTGCACCGGCAACAGGTTGAGCGCCGTCACTCCGAGTCGTCGGTAATGGTCGATCATTGCCGGCGCCGCGAGGCCCGCGTAAGTCCCACGCAGCGCTTGCGGCACCCCAGCGTGCAGACGGCTCACACCCTTGACATGAACCTCGTAGAGTATGGTGTCGGCCCAGGCGATGGCCGGGGCGGCGTCGTTTCCCCAGTCGAACTCTTCGTCGACGACGCAGGCTTTCAGGCAATGTGTCGGATTGTCCGGCGCCGGCCACGAAAATCGGCCGACGACTTCGCGCGCATAGGGATCGAGCAGCAGCCGCCGCGCATCGAAACGGTGCCCATGGCTGTGGCCGTGATGGCCATGCCCGTGGCCGTGCCCATGGCCACGACCCCGGCGATCGCCAGGGCCGTGCACCCGGTAACCGTAGCACAGCCCCGGAGCGGCACCGGCCAGGTAGCCGTGCCAGACCTGATCGCTGCATTCGGGCAGCGCCAGGGTACGCATCTGCCCGTCGTCGAAGAGACACAATTCCACGGCTTCGGCGTGCGCCGAAAAAAGCGCGAAGTTGACTCCACGGCCGTCCCAGTGGGCCCCGAGCGGCCAGGGCCGGCCGCTTTCCAGGCGCCCGCCGCCGCTCACGCCACCCATTCGAGGTACAGTCCGGCGAGCGGCGGCAGCGTCAGGTTGACCGACCATTCGCGACCGTGCGCCGCAACCTGCTCCGCGTATACCGGATCGAATCCGTTACCGACGTTGCTGCCGCCGTAGTACTGCGAATCGGTGTTCAGGCGCTCGATGTAGGCGCCAGGCATCGGTACGCCGATTCGGTAGCCCTGGCGGACGACCGGCGTGAAGTTGCCGACGTAGAGGATGGCACGTGAGCGATCACGCGACCAGCGGACGAAAGCAACGACCGAGCAGTCGGCATCGTCGGCCGCCATCCACTCGAAGCCGGCAGGTTCGAAATCGACCTCGTGCAATGCTGGTTGGCTGCGGTAGAGACCGTTGAGATCGCGAATCAGGTCGCGGATGCCGGAGTGCAGCGGAAAGTCGAGCAGACCCCAGTCGAGCGAAATGTCATGGTTCCACTCGTTCCACTGGCCGATTTCGCCGCCCATGAACAGCAGTTTCTTGCCCGGGTGCGCCCACATGAAGGCGTACAGCGAGCGCAGGTTGGCGAACTTCTGCCAGTAGTCGCCGGCCATCTTGCTGAGCAGCGAGCCCTTGCCGTGCACGACCTCGTCGTGCGACAACGGCAGGACGAAGTTCTCCGTGAAGGCGTACATCATCCCGAAGCTGAGCTGGTTGTGGTGATACTTGCGATGCACGGGATCCTTGGTCATATAGTCGAGGACGTCGTGCATCCAGCCCATGTTCCACTTGTAGTGAAAACCCAGGCCGCCCATCGACGGCGGGCGGCTGACCATCGGCCAGGCGGTCGATTCCTCGGCGTGGGTATCGGCTGCCGGTTGTTCCTGGCCAAGAACTTCGTTCATTCGGCGCAGGAAGGCGACCGCCTCAAGATTCTCGCGGCCGCCATGCACGTTCGGCAGCCATTGTCCTTCCTCCCGGCTGTAGTCGCGGTAGAGCATCGAGGCGACGGCGTCGACACGCAGACCGTCGACGCCGTAGCGCTCGATCCAGAACAGCGCATTGCCGATCAGATAGTTGCTCACCTCGCGGCGACCGAAGTTGTAAATCAGTGTCCCCCAGTCCTGATGCATTCCCTCGCGCGGATCGGCATGCTCGTACAACGCCGTGCCGTCGAAGCGACCGAGACCGTGCTCGTCGGTAGGGAAGTGCGCCGGCACCCAGTCGATGATGACGCGCAGTCCGGCAGCGTGACAGGCGCCGACAAAATCGCGAAAACCGGTCGGGCTACCATGACGGGCCGTGGGCGAGTAGAGCCCCAGCGGCTGATAACCCCACGAACCATCGAAGGGGTGCTCGGAAATCGGCAATAACTCGAGATGCGTGAAGCCCAGGTCGACGGCGTAGGGGATCAGGGTCTCGCTGATCCGCTGCCAATCGGGGAAGCCGCCATCGTCGGCCCGTCGCCACGACGCCAGGTGGACCTCGTAGATGGACATCGGCGCGCCGAGCAAATCACCGGCCGGGATCGATACCGGATCGACCGGCGGCGGTAGCTGGCAGACGATAGAAGCGGTGGACGGCCGCAGTTCAGCCTGAAAGCCGTAGGGATCGGACTTGAGCGGCAGCAGGTAGCCGCCGTGCGAACGGATTTCGTACTTGTAGTGCGCGCCGGCACTCACTCCAGGCAGGAAAATCTCCCAGACGCCGCATTCGCGGCGCAAGCGCATCGGGTGGCGCCGGCCATCCCAGGAATTGAAGTCGCCGACCACGCTGACGCGTTGCGCGTCGGGAGCCCACACGGCGAAGGTTGTACCAGCTACTCCGTCGATTTCGCACAGATGTGCGCCGAGGCGCTCGAAGGGCCTCAGGTGCGAGCCTTCGGCCAGCAACCAGACGTCGATGTCGCCCAGTACCGTGGCAAAGCGGTATGGATCGTCGACTTCCTGCACGCCACTGTCCCATTCAATGCGCAGGCGGTAGGGAAAGCCGATGCGGCGGCGCGGAATCAGCCCTTCGAAGTAGCCTTCCACTCCCTCGACCTCGCGCTTTTCGAGCGTGGCAAGCTGTCGCCCGGTCTTGGCGTCGACCACGCCGACCGAGCGCGCTCCGGGTTGCAGGCTGCGAACCCACAGAAAACCGTCGGCATCGACGTGCATTCCAAGGACGGCGTAGGGGTCGCCGTGTTCTGCCCGGCAAAGGGCGATGATTTCTGCGGTGTCAAGCATTTGAGACGTCCTTACTTAATGAGTGTTCGGATGTTCCAGGTGTCGTTGGCGTAGTCACTGATCGTTCGGTCGGCCGAAAAGGGACCCATTCCGGCGACGTTGAGAATGGCTTTGCGTTGCCACTCGTCGGCGTTCAGATAGAGGGCGTCGACGCGCTTCTGGGTGGCTACGTAGTCGGCGTAGTCGGCGAGCAGCAGATAGTGGTCGCCGTAGTGCAGCAGGCTGTTGAAGATGTCGTGGTAGCGCGGCCTTTCGCCGGGCGAAAAGAAACCGCTGTCGATGCGGTCGAGTGCTTCCTTGAGCGCCGGATCGTCACGGTAGATGTCCATCGGCCGGTGACCAGCCTGTCGTATGGCGTTGACCTGCGCGGTGTTGTTGCCGAAGATGAAGATGTTGTCGGCCCCGACGTTGTCGCGAATCTCTATGTTGGCGCCGTCCTCGGTGCCTATGGTCAACGCGCCGTTGAGCGACAGCTTCATGTTGCCGGTTCCGGACGCTTCCGTACCGGCGGTCGAGATCTGCTCCGAGAGGTTGGCCGCCGGCATGATCAGCTCGGCGACCGAGACGCCGTAGTTGGGAATGAAGACGACTTGCAGCAGTTCGCGTGTTCGTGGATCGTTGTTCACCACCGCCGCGACGTCGTGGATCAGTCGGATGACCTGCTTGGCCATGTGGTACGACGACGCCGCCTTGCCGGCGAAAATCACGCTGCGCGGTGCCAGATCGCTCGCCGACCCGTCGAGCAAGGCGTTGTAACGCGTAATGACGTGCAGCACGTTGAGCAATTGCCGCTTGTATTCATGGATCCGTTTGACCTGCACGTCGAACAGGCTCTCGGGGTCGAGGACGATACCCAGTTCGCGCGCCACGTAGTTGGCCAGGCGCACCTTGTTGTGTCGCTTGGCCGCCGCGAAAGCGTCGCGGAAAGCGGGATCGTCGGCGCTCGCCCGCAGGTTCTGCAGACAATCGAGCTGCAGGCGCCAGTCCTGCCCGGCTAGGCGTTCGTCGAGCAGGGCCGACAGCGCGGGGTTGGCCTGCGCCAGCCAGCGCCGCGGCGTGACGCCGTTGGTCTTGTTATGGAAGCGTTCGGGGTACAGGCGCGCGAAGTCGGCGAAAATCGTCTGTACCATCAGGTCGGAATGCAGTTGCGAAACGCCATTCACCCGGTGGCTGCCGACGATGCACAGGTGCGCCATGCGCACCCGCTTGTCGCGCTCGTGGCCGCCGCCGTCGTCGATCAGCGACACACGACGTATCAGGTCCATGTCTCCGGGATAGAGGCGCAGTACCTCGTCGAGAAACTCCTGGTTGATGCGATAGATGATCAACAGGTGGCGCGGCAGGACGCGCTGGATCAAGCTCACCTTCCAGGTCTCCAGGGCTTCCGGCATCAGCGTGTGGTTGGTGTAGGAGAAAATCCGTCGGCATTGATGCCAGGCATCGTTCCAGCTCATGTCGTGTTCGTCGATCAGCAGGCGCATCAACTCCGCGACGCCGATCGCCGGATGGGTGTCGTTGAGGTGGATCGCAACCTTGTCGGCGAGATTGTCGAAGCTGCCGTTCTCCGCCAGGTGGCGTACCAGAATGTCCTGCATCGACGCGCTGACGAAAAAGTACTCCTGGCGCAGACGAAGCTCGCGCCCGGCTGGCGTACTGTCATTCGGATAGAGAACCCAGGAAATGTTCTCGAAATGATTCTTGAACTCGGCAGCGCGTTGGTAGTCGCCGGTGTTGAAAGCGCCAAGGTCGATTTCCGACGGCGCCGCCGCTTTCCACAGCCGCAAGGTGCTGACCCGCTCGGTTCCGTGTCCGGGAATCACGTAGTCGAAAGCCTTGGCCTCGACCGAGTCGGCGGCGTGCCATTCGGCCCATTCTTCGTGATGTTCGGCGGTCCCGCCGAAGCGCACGGTATAGTGCTTGTTGGCCCGTGGAAATTCCCACGGCGAGCGATCCTGCAGCCAGGCTTCCGGTTTTTCGACCTGCTGCCCGTTGAGGATCGACTGCGCGAACATGCCGTATTCGTAGCGCACGCCATAGCCCCAGGAGGGAAGCCCGAGGGTCGCCATCGAATCGAGGAAGCAGGCCGCCAGTCGGCCCAGGCCACCGTTGCCGAGTGCGGCGTCGGGTTCGCATTCCATCACCTCGTCGAGTGACAGGCCCGGCGCGCTGAACACGGCCGCAGCCGGCTGCCTCAACTGTAGTGCCGACAAGGCGTTGTTCATTGCCCGGCCGATCAGGAATTCCATCGACAGGTAGTAGACTCGTCGCGCCTTCTCCGCGCGGTCGGCGTTCTGCGTATCGACCCAACGCTTGGCCAGTTGCTCGCGTGCCACCAGAGACAGCGCTTGGTAGAAGTCCGCTGTGCTTGCTCTCGATGGCTCGGCAGCCACGGTGCACAGCAGGTTGCGTTCGATCTGGGAGCGCAGCGCCTGGCTTTCGGGCTGCGGTTGGGCGGAATCGGGCATAGGTACTCCAGTCAGGTTCAAAGGCCGCCTTCGCTGTTGGCCAGGGCATGGGCAGCGCCAAGCAGGGCCGGCGTCGGGCAGAGCATCAAATAGGTCGGGATGGTGGTCAGGTACGCCGCAAAGCGCCCCTTGGCCTCGAAGCGGGTGCGAAAAGCCGACCGATCAAACACTCCGCCGAGTCGTGGAATGATACCACCACCGATGTAGACGCCGCCTCGGGCGCCGAGCGTCAGAGCAAGATTTCCTGCCAGCGAACCGAGCATGGCGCAGAAGGTGTCGACGACTGCCCGGCAGTGGAGATCTTCGCCGGCTACGGCACGCGCCACGATCTCAGCCGTAGACAGCGGCGCGGCGTGCCAACCATCGACTTCACCGACCAGGCGATGCAGCAAGGGCAGGCCGCTGCCGGACAGCAGACGCTCGGCCGAAACATGTTCGAACTCGCGCCAGGCCAGGGCCAGAATCTCCGACTCGCGCCGGTTGCCCGGCGCTAGCGAGCAGTGCCCACCTTCGCCGGTCAGCGCCAGCCAGTGCCCGCGATCGAACAGCACCCCGGAGACACCGAGGCCGGTGCCGGGTCCAAGGACGGCTTTCGGTGCCAGTGGCACGGCGACGCCACCGCCCACCTGGTGCAGGTCGGAAGCTGTCAGATGCGGTAGCGAGAGGGCCAGAGCCGTGAAGTCATTGAGCAACAGCAGGCACTCCAGGCCGAGGCGGCGCTGGATCTCGGCGCGTGCGAAACGCCATGGCGCATTGGTCAGGCGAATTACCTCGCCATGCACCGGTGCCGCCAGGGCGATGGCGGCGGCATGGAGGGCCGGGTTGCCGAACTCGCCCAGGTAGGCCGCAATCGCCTCCTCGGGGCCGGCATGATCGGCCACGGCGAGAAGCCGCACACGTTCCGGCGAACCGTGCTCGTCGAGCAGCGCGAAACGTGCATGCGTACCCCCGATATCGGCTACCAGCCGCGCACCACGATTCATCGTCGCCCTTCGGAGCGGGGAGCGTCGACTGGACGGCAGCGCTGGTTGCTGCATCCGCGGCCGGCAGTCGGCAGGTGATGAACGGCCAGGTTCGGTGACCCATGCGGCAATGGATCCCCGCCGTCATGTGGGTCGGGCGGCGGCAGCTTCACGATGGAGAACACGGCGGCAGGGAAGAAGTCACGATGGCCTGAATCTTCGCACCAAATGCCGCATTGTCAAAGACCCTTCAACGGCTTGCACTATTCGCGCTGGAAAGTGTCGCCCAGCGCGGACTGGCGACGCCTACAATCGACGCTCGGCGTCTAGCGTCTACAATCGCTGCTGCGACCGCGAGCGGTTCGTTTCACCCTACTGTCGACCAGCCGCGCTTGCCGGCGGCTTCTGCGGGCGGGCTACTTGCGGCATTGCTCATCACGTTCTGGCCTCGAGGTGATTCGTGAAAGATTCGAATTTGATCAAGCGGTTGGCCGAGATCGTCGGCGTCGACCAGGTTCTGACGTCGCCCGACGATACCGTTACCTATCTGACCGACTGGCGTGGTCGCTATCACGGCGCCGCCCGCTGTGTTGTCCGTCCAGCCAGCACGGCGGCGGTGGCGGCGGTCGTCCGCGCCTGCGCGAACGCCGGGACATCGATAGTGCCGCAGGGCGGCAACACCAGCCTTTGCGGTGCGGCAACGCCGGACGGCAATGGCCGCTCGGTGGTTCTGAACCTGTCGCGGATGAACCGCGTGCGGGCAATCGACCCGGCCAACAACACGATGACCGTCGACGCCGGTTGCGTTCTGGCGACGCTGCAGGTGGCGGCCGCGCGTGCCGGGCGCCTCTTCCCGCTGTCGCTCGCCGCCGAGGGAAGTTGCCAGATCGGCGGCAATCTGTCGACCAACGCCGGCGGCGTGCAGGTCCTGCGCTACGGCAACGCCCGCGAATTGACTCTCGGCCTGGAAGTCGTGTTGCCAAGCGGCGACATCTGGGATGGCTTGCGCGGTCTGCGCAAGGACAATACCGGCTACGACCTGAAGCATTTGTTTATCGGTGCCGAGGGGACGCTAGGCGTCATCACCGCCGCCGTCGTCAAGCTCTTTCCGTTGCCGCGGGCAAAAGCCACGGCCTGGCTGGCAGTCGCTTCGCCGACGGCGGCTGTTCGCCTGCTCGGCGAGTTGCAGGCCCGTTTCGGCCCGGCGCTGACGGCTTGCGAACTGGTCTCGGTCACCGCTCTGGAACTGGTTGGCAAGCACATTCTAGGAACGCCGCCTGCCGTTTCGGCCAGCCCCTGGCACTTGTTGATCGAACTTTCCGGGGGCGGTGACGACAGCGCGCTGCGCGAAGCGCTGACAGCGTCGCTCGCCGAAGCGCTGGCGTGTGGCACGATCGATGACGCGATCCTGGCGCACAGCGAGGAGCAGGCGCGGCGCCTGTGGACCTGGCGCGAGAGCATCGGCGAAGCCCAGCGGATCGAGGGGCCGAGTATCAAACACGACATTTCGCTGCCGATCTCGCGCCTCGCCGAGTTCGTCGACCGCGCCGACCGCTTGCTGGCCGCTGCGTTTCCGGATATCCGCATCGTCGCCTTCGGTCACATCGGCGACGGCAACCTGCACTACAACCAGTCGAAAGCGGGCGCCGGAGCAAATGCCGACTTTCTGGCCAGCCAGGCGAAAGTCAATCATCTCGTACACCAGTTGGCGCACGAACTGGGCGGCAGCATCAGCGCCGAACATGGGATCGGCCAGTTGAAGCGCGACGAGTTGTTGCGCTACAAGAGCCCGCTGGAAATCGAAATGATGCGCGCCATCAAGCGGACGCTCGACCCGAAGGGTCTGATGAATCCGGGCAAGGTCCTCTGAGCGGCGCCGATCTGGCGGGCGAGCCCACGCTGCCTGGCCCGGCAGCGCGGGATTCCCCTGCCTGGAGAGGACCAGGCGGCGGCACCAACAGCACTGACGGCAGCGCTTCGAAGCCGTCGAGTATTGACAGCGCATCGCCGGCGGCTGGAACGACCCGGCAAAGACCGCCCACCAAGCGATGACCACGCAGGGCCAGGATGGGCGACGCAGTCGACGACGTCGCGCCACAGGCGATTGCGGTGGGCAGTCGGGCGGACTGGATCCTCTTTGCCAACCTTCCCGTGCTTTGCCTGAAGGTTTGTCATCGATCGCTCACGCAACGATACCGGCGGTCAACGAGAGGCTTACGATGCTTGATGATGCCGGACGGGTCATGCGTGCGCGATTGGTCGAAGCGCGGCCGGGGAAAGTCTGTCTGCCACTTCGGTCCAACGTCTCGTCGAGGATACCGATGGCGCGCTGTGGGTGGCGACGAACCAGGGACTGAAGTGCTTCGACGGCGCGAACGCGACTTTCAAGCGCATGACCTCAAGAACCGGAGTAGCCTTCTTATTGTTTGACGCTCGCCTGCCGCTGGTCGCGCAGCCGACAGCGATAGCGATTCTTGACTACTCGGACGGCAGTGTCTGGCGAAGACCGCCGGCGACCTGCTACGAGAGCAGTTTCTTCCCTTGCCCGGACACCGTAGAATGGGCATTTTTCCTGTCGATCTTGGCTCGAGTGACTAGAAATGTCTATCAAATCAGATAAGTGGATTCGACGCATGGCGGAACAGCACGGCATGATCGATCCTTTCGAAGCGCAGCAGGTGCGCGAGATCGACGGTCGACGGATCGTCTCCTACGGCACTTCGAGCTATGGCTACGACATCCG
Organism: Accumulibacter sp.; assembly: GCF_029255285.1. Lineage (GTDB taxonomy): Bacteria > Pseudomonadota > Gammaproteobacteria > Burkholderiales > Rhodocyclaceae > Accumulibacter. The sequence continues at coordinate 56,519 of NZ_JAPUVI010000025.1, read as the reverse complement.
CTGCTCGAATGAATTCAAGTTGTTCACCAACCTCAACTCGACGATCGTCGATCCGAAGAACTTCGATCCCAACTCCTTCGTCGAGGTGAATAACGATTTTTGCATCATTCCGCCCAACTCGTTTGCCTTGGCGCGCACCGTCGAGTACTTCCGTATTCCGCGCAGCGTACTGACTGTCTGTCTCGGCAAGAGTACCTATGCGCGTTGCGGAATCATAGTCAATGTCACGCCTTTCGAGCCCGAGTGGGAAGGTCATGTCACTCTCGAGTTTTCGAACACTACACCGCTGCCGGCAAAAATCTACGCCAACGAAGGTATCGCCCAGGTCCTGTTCTTCGAATCGGACGAGGAGTGCGAAATCTCGTACAAGGACCGTGGCGGCAAGTACCAGGGCCAGCAGGGCGTCACTCTGCCGAAGATGTGATCCATGAGCGACGACGGGAGCCGCCGTTGCCGGCCGGCCGGGCATTCGCCACCGGGACTCAAGCCGGTGCTCCTTGCCGCCATCGTGTGTGACCTCTCACTCTTCACCTGATACTGGATTCCTCATGCATTTCGACTTCCCGGTAATCATCATCGACAAGGACTATCGTTCGGAAAACAGCGGCGGACTGGGTATCCGCGCGCTGGCCAAAGCCATCGAAAAGAAAGGTTTCGATGTCTTCGGCGTCACCAGCTACGGCGACCTGACGTCGTTTGCCCAGCAACAAAGCCGCGCTTCGACTTTCATCCTGTCGATCGATGACGAAGACTTCCGGCACGGCCGGTCCGAGCAGACGATTGCCGGCCTGCGCGCTTTCGTCAAGGAAATCCGCTGTCGCAACGAAGACATTCCGATCTTCCTTTACGGCGAGACGAGAACCTCGCGCCACATTCCGAACGACGTGCTGCGCGAGTTGCACGGGTTCATCCACATGTTCGAGGACACCGCCGAGTTCATCGGCCGCTATGTGATCCGCGAAGCCAAAGCCTATCTGGAAAGCCTGTCGCCGCCCTTTTTCCGCGCCCTGACGCACTACGCCGAAGACGGTTCGTATTCCTGGCATTGCCCCGGCCACTCGGGCGGCGTGGCTTTCCTGAAGAGCCCGGTCGGTCGCATGTTCCACCAGTTCTTCGGCGAGAACATGCTGCGCGCCGATGTCTGTAATGCGGTCGAGGAACTCGGCCAGTTGCTGGACCACACCGGTCCCGTCGCCGCGTCAGAGCGTAACGCGGCGCGCATCTTCAATGCCGACCACCTTTTTTTCGTCACCAACGGCACGTCCACCTCGAACAAGATCGTCTGGCACTCGACCGTGGCACCGGGAGACGTGGTAGTCGTCGATCGCAACTGCCACAAATCGGTTCTCCACTCGATCATCATGACCGGCGCCATCCCCGTGTTCTTGATGCCGACCCGCAACCACTACGGGATCATCGGGCCGATTCCGAAGGAGGAGTTCCGCTGGGAGAACATTCGCCAGAAGATCGAGTCGCATCCCTTCGCGCGCGCCGTGAAGGCCAAGCCGCGCGTTCTGACGATCACCCAAAGCACTTACGACGGGATTTTGTACAACGTCGAGGAAATCAAGGAGATGCTCGACGGGGCGATCGACACCCTGCACTTCGACGAAGCCTGGTTGCCGCACGCGGCCTTCCATGACTTTTATGGCGATTACCATGCCATCGGCGCCGATCGTCCGCGCTGTCGGGACACGATGATCTTCTCGACGCAATCGACGCACAAACTGCTGGCCGGACTCTCCCAGGCATCGCAGATTCTGGTGCAGGATTCGCAAGGACGGAAGCTCGATCGCCATGTCTTCAACGAGGCTTACCTGATGCATACCTCGACCTCACCGCAGTACGCGATCATCGCCTCTTGCGATGTCGCGGCGGCGATGATGGAAGCGCCGGGTGGCACGGCGCTGGTCGAGGAATCGATCGCCGAAGCGCTCAATTTCCGCCGCACGATGCACAAGGTCGACAAGGAGTGGGGCAGCGACTGGTGGTTCAAGGTCTGGGGACCGGACGATCTGTCAGGTGAGGGAATCGAGGATCGCGCGGCGTGGATTCTCAAACCGGGCGAGCGCTGGCACGGCTTCGGCATGCTCGCTGAAGGCTTCAACATGCTCGACCCGATCAAGGCGACGATCATCACGCCCGGGTTGGACGTCGACGGCGAGTTCTCCGATTGGGGAATTCCGGCCGCGGTGGTCACCAAGTACCTCGCCGAACACGGGATCATCGTCGAGAAATGCGGTCTTTATTCGTTTTTCATCATGTTTACCATCGGCATCACCAAGGGCCGCTGGAACACCATGGTTACCGAACTGCAGCAGTTCAAGGATGGCTACGACCAGAACCTGCCGCTGTGGAAGGTGATGCCCGAATTCCTGGCCAAGAACCCGCGTTACGAGGGCCTCGGGCTGAAGGATTTGTGCCAGCAGATTCACGGCGTTTACGCGGCCAATGACGTCGCCCACCTGACGACCCGCATGTACTTGTCCGACATGGAGCCGGCGATGAAACCGACCGACGCGTTCGCGCAGATGGCGCATCGCGAGATCGACCGCGTACCGATCGACGCGCTCGAGGGACGGATTACCAGTACCCTGCTGACACCTTATCCGCCAGGGATCCCGCTGCTCATTCCAGGCGAGCGCTTCAACGCGACGATCATCCGCTACCTGAAGGTGGCGCGCGATTTCAACGAGAGGTTTCCGGGCTTCGAAACCGACGTGCATGGCCTGGTGAAAGACATCGTCGACGGCAAGCCGGTCTATTCGGTGGACTGCGTTCGCTGAAACCGCGGCGACCTCAAGGCGCCTTTTCGACTTCGGCCTCGGCCGCCGAAGAGTTTTCGACCAAACGGATGACGCCATCCTCGCCGACGGCGGTGTCTTCGAACTTCAATAACGTGATGCGGTGGTTGTCCATTTCGAGCACCGTCAGTTGGCCGCCTTCCAGCTTGACGGTGTCGCCGACCTTCGGAACGCTGCCGAGCTTCTTGTAGAACAGTCCGGCCAGCGTGACGTAGTCGTCGTCGGTCGGGAACGGGAAGTCGATCAACGCCTCCAGGTCGGAGACTCGCATCGACGCGTCGATCTCGTACTGGCTGCCGACCAGTTTTCTGACTCGCCGCGCCTGGCGCGTGAACTCGTCTTCGTATTCGCCGACGATTTCCTCGAGAATGTCTTCGAGCGTAATGATTCCTTCGGTGCCGCCGTACTCGTCGATGACGATCGCCATCTGTTGCCGCGTATGCTTGAACTCCTTCAGCAGGTCGCTCAGCGACTTGCTGTTCGGAACGATGAACGGCGCCTGCGCAAACTCGCTGACCGGCCGCCGGCTGACTTCTTCCAGCGTCTGACCGCTGCTCTCGGCCATCACGGTCAGCAACTCCTTGATCGCTACGACGCCGGTGATCCGGTCCAGGCTCTTGTTGCAAACCGGAAAGCGGGCGTGTGGCACGTCGCGGAAAACCCGCAAGGCATCGGCCAGCGTGTCTTCCTGCGTCAGGGCGCGGATCCGGGTACGCGGGACCATCGCTTCGCGCACCGTGTGCTCGTCGAGCTTGAAAACCCCGCGGATCATCTGCGTCTCTTCCGGATCCAGCGTCCCGTCCTTCTCGCTCGCCGAGAGGATCATGCGGATTTCCTCGACCGACATCGTGAAGTGGCTCTCGCCATGGCCTTGCAGGTTGCGTTGCCCAAAGAGCCACAACAGGCCATTCGACGAGAGTTTCATGATGTAGATCAGCGGCCTGAAAGTGAGGTACATGACGTTGATGATCCAGCCGACGGCCATGCTCAGCTGCTCGGCCTTGTGGAACGCAAGGACCTTCGGTGCCAGTTCGCCGGCCACCACGTGCAAGAAGGAAATCACGATGAAGGCGAAGACATAGGACATGGTGTGCGCCGCCTTGGTCAAGGCGGCGCTGTCGCCGAACAGCCCAAAGATCGTGACGAAGGTCGGATCGGTCAGCGTGCTGATCGTTTCCATGCCGACCGCACCGAGACCGAGGGAGACCAGTGTGATGCCGACCTGGGTGACCGAGTAGAAGCGCTCCGGTTCGTTGTGCAGCATCTCGACTCTCGCCGCGCGCCTGTCTCCCTCCTCCGCCAACTGCCTGATCCGGCTTCGCCTGGCCGACGATATGGCGATCTCCGAACCGACGAAAAAAGCGTTCCCGGCCACGAAGACCAGAATCAGGACGAGATTGAGATAAAGCGTTACTTGTTCCATATTTTTGCTCCTCCGGTGTCTTCGGCGGTTACAGGAGGCAAGGAAGTCCTGCCCTACCGCTCAGCGCAATCGCCTGGACGCGAGGCCAAGCCGGCCGTTCGCCCAGCATACTTCTTGCTGTTCTGCGAGTCTTCGCCCCCCTTTACGCTGTTGCGCGCGAATGATACGCCATTTATGCCCAAACTCTAGTTTCTCGATGACGCAGGAGGCAAGCCGAAAACGACGACTGGCCGGTGCCGGGCACGCGCCCGAGGCCCGGTCGCCGGCGTTGCGGTAGAATGCTTCTTTCGCCAGCCAGGAAAGAATCTCGTGAACGGCATCACCATCGCGCTCTCGAAGGGCCGCATTTTTTCGGAAACCATGCCGCTGCTGGCGGCGGCCGGAATCGAACCGCTCGAGGATCCCGAGGCCTCGCGTCGGCTGATCATCCCGACCACGCGGGCCGACGTGCGCCTGGTCATTGTCCGTGCCACCGACGCGCCGACCTATGTGCAGTACGGCGCCGCCGATCTCGGTGTCGCGGGCAAGGACATTCTGCTTGAGCACGGCAGCGCCGGTCTGTATCAGCCGATCGATCTGAAGATCGCCAAATGCCGGATGATGGTCGCGGTGCCCGACGGTTTCGACTACGCCAGCGCGGTGCGCCAGGGAGCCCGCCTGAAAGTGGCCAGCAAGTATGTCAATATCGCCCGCGAGCACTTCGCCGCCAAGGGAGTGCATGTCGACCTGATCAAGCTCTACGGGTCGATGGAACTGGCGCCGCTGGCCGGTCTCGCCGACGCCATCGTCGATCTGGTATCCACTGGCAGCACCCTGAAGGCGAACCATCTGGTCGCCGTCGAGCACGTCATGGACATTTCGTCGCGCCTGATTGTCAATCAGGCCGCCCTCAAGCTGAAACGCAAACTACTGGCGCCGATCCTCGACGCCATTGCCGAACTGGTGCACCAATGATCCGGATCTCGCGACTTTCCACAACCGACGCCGATTTCGAGCCGCGGCTCGACTCGCTGCTGGCTTTCGAGGCGACGCAGGACGAGGCGGTGGAGCGCACGGTTGCCGCCATTCTGGCCGACGTCAAGGCACGCGGCGACGCCGCGCTGATCGAGTACACACGCCGCTTCGACGGTCTCTCTCCCAGTTCGATGGCCGACTTGGAAATTGCGCCACCGGCGCTGCACGCGGCGCTGACGGCTTTGCCCACGGATCAGCGCCGGGCGCTCGAAGCGGCGGCCAGCCGGGTGCGACGCTATCACGAGCGACAGACGCTGCAAAGCTGGCACTATCAGGACGACGGTGACGACGGCTGCGGAACGATGCTCGGCCAGCAAGTGACGGCGCTCGACCGCGTCGGACTCTACGTCCCCGGCGGCAAGGCTTCCTATCCTTCGTCCGTGCTGATGAACGCCATTCCGGCAGGTGTCGCCGGAGTCGGGGAATTGATCATGGTCGTGCCGACGCCGGCCGGCGAGCACAACCCATTGGTTCTTGCCGCGGCGGCCTTGGCCGGCGTCGACCGCGTGTTCACCGTCGGGGGCGCGCAGGCGATCGCCGCCCTGGCTTATGGCACGCAGACGATTCCGCAGGTAGACAAGATCGTCGGTCCCGGCAACGCCTACGTCGCCGCCGCGAAGCGCCGTGTCTTCGGTGTCGTGGGCATCGACATGGTCGCCGGACCGTCCGAGATCCTGGTGATCTGCGACGGACAAACGGACCCCGAGTGGGTGGCAATGGATCTGTTCTCGCAGGCCGAGCACGACGAACTCGCCCAGTCCATTCTGATCTGCCCCGACGCCGCCTATATCGAGCGCGTCGCCGCTTGCCTCGACAGTCTCCTGCCAACGATGCCACGCCGGCAAGTCATCCGTACTGCGCTGGAAAACCGCGGTGCGCTTATTGAAGTCCGCGATCTCGACGAGGCCTGCCGTATCGCCAACCGCATCGCTCCCGAACACCTGGAACTCTCGCTGGTCGATGCCGAAGACTGGGTGACGAAAATCCGCCATGCTGGCGCGATCTTCATCGGACGCCATACTTCGGAGTCGCTCGGTGACTATTGTGCGGGGCCGAACCACGTCCTGCCGACTTCCGGCAGCGCCCGTTTTTCTTCACCGCTCGGGGTCTACGATTTCCAGAAGCGGACCAGCCTGATCCGCGTCTCGCAGGCGGGGGCCAAGACTCTTGGTCGGATCGCGGCGACGCTGGCGCGTGGCGAAGGACTGTCAGCGCACGCCCGCTCGGCAGAGTATCGCGTCGACGGCTGAACCGTACAGGGCGGAGCCACCGCCGGCCCAAGGCTGACATGCCTCAGGTCGTAACCGAGTGGACGCCGACGCGGTGCGATTACCGGTGGCGGCCGACGAGTTCCTGCCAACGTTTAAGCTTGGGGGCGACGACCGGCACGGTGAGCATGGTGCTGACCACGGCCATCAACAGCAGCGCGGTGAAGGTTTCGCTGCTGATGAGATCCTTGTCGAGCAGAATGTTGGCAAAGATGATCATGATCAGCGCCTTGGTCTGCAGTAGCCAGCCGATCAGGCTGGCCTCGCCGGGAGGCCAGCCGAGCAGTTGACCGGCAATCCGCGTGCCGAGCAACTTGCCGCCGACCGCCGCGATGAGCAGCAGGCCGGCGGCGGTGAAGACGGCTTCGCCGCCGAGCGTCCAGGTCGTCCGCAAGCCCGTGCTGAGAAAAAAAACCGGCATCGCGACCAGCAGAACATGATGACGTAGCAAATCCATGCGCCGTTGATCGAACCACTCGGTGTCGATGATCGCTCCGGCCAGGAAGGCGCCGACCATGAAGTGCAGGCCCGCCCAGTCGGCGCCGAACGAACAGACGGCCAGCCAGATCAGCGCCACATGCCAGCGGTCGCGATCCGTCAGGCGCCGCATCAAGGCCCGGAAAGCGTAGCCGAGCAAGGCGAAAACCAGCAGGAAAGCGAGTTGTTTGCCAACCCGGCCCCAGTCCATCAGGATCAGCGCCAGGACACCCCAGATTGCGATGTCGTCGAGGCTGGCGTAGCGCAGGATGCGCTGGCCGATCGGCTGACGCAGGATGGCCAGCTTCTCCATGAGCAGAATCAGGATCGGCAGCGCAGTTACCGAACAGGCCATGCCGACGCCGAGAACGAATTGCCAGGTCAGCGCGCGTCGCCCGATCCACCCGTCGTGAAACAACAGCAGACTGGCAGCCAGGCAGCCGAAAAGAAGCGGCGTGCCGAGTGCCAGCCCGGCGGTGATGCTGCTTTCGCGACGATGCACCCAGGCCTGTCGGAGATCCAGTTCAATGCCGGCAATCATGACGAACAGCATGACCGCCCACCAGGCGATGCCGTTGAGCGACTGAACCACCGCGGGGGTGAACACGAACGCGTAGTAATCGGGGTAGAAACGCCCGAGAACGCCGGGTCCAAGGGCAATCCCGGTAAGGATCTGGACGACCACCAGCGGCGCGTAGTAGTCGGTGCGGCCGGCTCGCCAGATCAGCCAAGGCAGCGAGAAGATGATCGCCATGGCGATCAGGAAGATCTCGGTCGTGTTCATCGTCATCGCGGCTGGCACAGGGACTAGACGGGAGAGCGGGCGGCCAGCCGCTTGGTGAGCAGAACGGGTAAGCGAAGCAGGAAACCGATAAACAGCCGAGCGTGCATCCAGGTCAACAGAGTGTTGTCGCGCAGGTAGCGGAAATGCGAGACGCCACCCTCTTCGGGCCGCAGGTAGCGCACCGGCGCGGCGCGGTTGAGCGGCGGTACGCCCGCCCAGCACAGGCGAACCACCGCTTCGGGATCGAAATCGAAGCGCCGCATCCAGCGGTTGGCGCGCATGACGCGCTGCAGCGGTTCGATCGGGTAGACACGAAAACCGTACAGCGAATCGCCGATCCCCATCCACAGCGTTTCGAGATTCGCCCAGCCGTTCGAAATCCTGCGGCCGTTGACGCGCAGCGCCGGGGCGTCGGCCGCGAAAACCGGCTTGCCGAGGATCATGGCATCGGGGCGCGCCAGCGATTCGGCCATGAAGGCGGGGATCAGGTCGGCCGGATGCTGGCCATCGGAATCCATCGTCAGCGCATGCGTGAAGCCAAGCGCCCGTGCCTGACTGATTCCCTCGAGCACCGCGGCGCCTTTGCCACGGTTTTCGGGCAACTCGATGACGCGCAATCCGTCATTGGTCTGGGCGAGATCCCGCAAGCTGGCGACGCTGTCGTCCGTACTGCCGTCGACGACCACCCATACCGGCGCCCAGCAAGCCAATGCGGCGCGAACCGTGTCGACGACCTGGGCACCCGGGTTGTAGCTCGGGATGATGACCAGGTGGGTGGACGAAGCAGGCGGCATGGCGCGGACTTGGCGGATCGTCAGTGCACGCGGTGGGCGTGCGGCAGGCCCAGGCCGGAAACAGGTAAGGGCTGGCCGAGTTGGGCGCGAAAGTAGCTTTCGAGTTCGGTGCTGAAGGCGATCACGTCGTCTGGTGGAGGAAAGCGGCGCCCCAGGCGAACGCGGCAGTGCAAGGGCAGGACCGGCCGCCTGAACAAGGGCCATTGCTTGCCGAGATAGGGGGTCGAGAACTCGATCAGCAGGGTCTGTACCGCCACCTGGCTGCGGCGGGCGATCAGGCCTGCGGTCGGCAGGCAGGGCGCGATCGGGAAAACGGGTGTCCGGGTGCCCTCGGGAAAAATCAGCAGGTGGGCACCGCGCGCGAGTTCATCGCCGGCGTCGAGGATCATGGCCAGCGCTGTGTCGTTACGGATGAAGCCCGCCAGACGCGCGGCGGCGCCGAACAACAGATTGTCCATCAGGTCCGCCTTCATCACGCAGGCCGTATCGGGGACGCGCGAGAGAACGAGCAGCGCGTCGAGCAGCGAAGGATGGTTGGCGGCCAGCACCAAGGGCTCATCATGGCGCAGCCGATCGAGTTCGGCGAGGTCGAAACGGCAGGCACACAATAGGCTGAGGAAGCCGAGGTAGCCGCGGAAACCAAGACGCGCCACGTAACGCCCGAGTGGCCGGCCAAGGCGCCGTGGCAACAAGGGATTGAGCAGCAGCGCAAACGGCCACCAGGCCAGACAGCACAACGCCAGCGCGCCCAGCCCGAGCGTCATGGCGAAACGTTCGTAGGCTGTCCATAGGAGCTTGCCGACCGGCGAGTCAGTCATCGACCCGCACGCGGGTGGACGATTCCCCGAGAATCCAGCTCACCGACAGCCCGGCGGCAAAATAGTCCTTTTGCCTGAGCAGAGGGCTATCGTCGAACGTGGCGCCACCGAGATTGTCGTAGCGCGCGAAACCGCCGAGCCAGAAATTCGGAAAGCGTTTCGAAATAGCCACCAAATACTGGGTTCCGGCATAGCCGCCACCGGCCTGATAGGCGGGACGTGCCGCCGTCGCGTACTGTGGCGCCACCGTGTAGTAGTAGGCATTCTGTCGCTGGTCGCCGAAAACCACGCCGGCCAACAGGCCGAGCTGCCAGCCTGGCAGCCCCGGCAGGTCGGTGATATCCATATTCAGTTTCGGGTGAAAAACCCAGCCGATATCCCTGGGCGAACTCTCGACCGTGAAGGCGGCACGCAATGGCAAGAGCAGCTTGAGAAAGCGGGAACGGTTTTCGGAGCGCCAGAAGGTGAGGTCCAACTGCGGGCCGATTTCGAAACTCGCGTCGAGGTTGGGCATGCCGGAGCGCGCCCGGATGTCGTCGCTGCTGCCAGGTGGCGACAGCGCCAGGCTGACGCTGAAGTCGATACGGTCGGAATCGAAAAAGCTGCCGCGAATGCCGTGCCGGTCCGCCTTGAAGAAATCCCCGTGATAAGCGAAGTACGGCACAGGCATGACGAAGTTGTTGCTTTGATCGGAGCCGCGATAGTACGGGAAACTCAGCGCGGCCACCCCGGCTCCCAGTTCCCACAGCGGTTTTTCCTCGGCCGCCATGGCGGCCGGCGAGGCACAGGCGATCGCCACGCTTGCCGTCAGGCCGCCGATGCGGCGCCAATGCGCTACAGTCATCGACAATCCTCCAGAGGATGCGAGGCCATCGCCTCGATTTCGACCAGCAGGTCAGGCCGGCAAATGTCCGCTTCGATGAAAACCGCCTCGGCAGTCTCGCCCAAGCGCTCCATCAAAATGCTTCTTACGGCCGGGTAATCGACGGCCCGGCGGACGTAGACCCGATACGACAGTTCCGACAGAGTAAAGGCGGTCGAACGGCAGAGGTGCCCGGACTCGTCGAGCAGCGCCTCGACGTTGGCCAGTGCTTCCCGGCATTGCGCTTCCACATCTCCAGCGTGAACGGTCCGGTAGCCGACGATGCTCGCCGTTCCGGAAATGAACAGACTCTCCTGCTCCGGCAGGGTAACCAGTACGGCGCGCGAAAAAGTCGGGCTGCGCGGCCCGTACTCGACCGGATAGCGGTAAGCACTGACTTGTCGTGGATTCTCGATGGGTCTCGCCGGCGTCCGTCCGGCAATGAAGGCGATGCTTAAGGGGCCATGTTGCAGGCCGATTGCACAGGCAGCCGGAACATCGTCGGCGGCGCCCGGCGCGAAGCTCAGAAAAGCATCGTAACGCCCGACGTTGAACTGCCGATAACGTTCCAGCCCCCCGGTCTCGCGATTGATATCGGCCAGATAGTTCCAGACACGCCAGAGCTGCGGCAGGCCCTGTGTGGCGAGCAGCCGAAAGATGCGGCCGTAGGCTTCCGCGGTTGCTCTCTGCAGCGCAGTCCCGGCGGCGGAATCCGGAAAGGTACGTTCGTCGATTTCGATGACGCCGTACAGAACGTCGCTGCTGCGTCGGTAGAAGATACCCTCGAACTCGCCGGACAGACATTCGCCATCGGTAAGCCAGTGTTCTTCGACGAAATCCGCGTCATGGCCCAGCAGTGGCGCATTGAGTGTCTGTCGCGGCCAGCGGGGCCGCGGTTCGGCAATCGTTGGACAGCCGATCAGGCTGCCCCCGAGGACCGTTTCATCCGCCGGATCGATACCCGCCACGGCTCGCAGCCGACAGACGTCCGAATGGAAACGGAGTCTCACGGCGCGGACTTCAACGCCGCATCTTCGACCTGGCGAATGTTGAAGCGCCGGCGTTGCCAGCCCCGAAAGGCACGCCGAGGCTGGACGGCATTGGCCAGGTAGTAGATCAGTTTGAAGATGCGGATCGAACGCCAGATCGGCGTCGTGCCGAAAATGTCGCCGGCGAGCACCGAAAGCAGCGCTTCCTTGACGCGAAAGACGTTTTTCGGACCCATGAAAAAGTCGCGCATGATCGGATTGGTCACCCGGTAGATAAACCAAGAGAACTGCTTGGGGCCGTGCTTCATCAGTTCGTCGAAGCGTTTCAGTGCGCTGGCTGCTGCCGCCGGTGTGCGCAGGCAACGGTCGATGGTTTCCGCGCCGAGTAGCCCGCTGTTCATGGCCAGCAACACGCCGGAGGAAAAAACCGGGTCGATGAAGGCATAGGCGTCGCCGAGCAGAAGATAGTTCGCTCCGTGGTTGCGTTGCGCGACATACGAGAAGTTTCCGGTTGCCTCGACCCGGTTGATCAATTTGGCGCCTTCGAGCCGCGCGGCAAGCGTCGGGCAACTGGCGATGCCGTCCATCAGGAAGCGTTCGACACTGCGCTGGCCTCGGGTTTTCATGAAGTAGGGCCAGGTCACCATGCCGATGCTGGTTACGTCGTCGAGCAGCGGGATAAACCAGAACCAGCCGTGCTCGAACCAGAAGATCGTGATGTGGCCTTCGGCCTGTCCTTCGTTTCGTCGGGCACCGGCGAAATGGCCATAGACCGCCGAACTGTTGTGTTTCGGATTGCGTTTCTTGATCTGGAAGCGATTGGCGAGAAAGGTGTCACGGCCGGAGGCATCGACGACGAAGCGGGCCACCCATTCGACCGCACGGCCGTCCTCGTAGCGCGCGCCGACCGCGACGCTGCCGTCGGGCCGGAAGTCGATGGTGCTTGCCTTGCATCCCTCATGGACCTCGACGCCCCGGCGCTCGGCATTGCGGATCAGGAGGCTGTCGAACTCCGCACGTTTCACCTGATAGGCGTAGGGCATCGACTTGTCCCAGGCCTCCGCGAAGTGGAAAGTCTGCGGCTGGGGGTGTTGTGGCGAAACAAACTCGGCGCCCCGTTTCTCCATGCCGATCGCCTTGACGTCGGCGGCGATGCCGAGCCGTTCGAAAAGCGGCAGATTGGCCGGCAACAGCGACTCGCCGATATGAAAGCGCGGATGGCGCGCTTTCTCGAGCAGCACAACGCGGTAGGCTTTCTCGGCCAGCAAAGGCGCGACTGTCGAACCGGCAGGCCCGCCGCCGATCACCAGGACATCGCACTCCCGTCGATCAACGACCCCAGCCTTCCCTTCCATTTCTTGAACACCTCGTCGCTTCCATCGCTTCGCCAGGCCTAAACGGTCGATCGCTCCAGCCGGCAGTACACAGCGTCGTCACTTGATGCGCTGCAGTTTCGGTCGGCCCGCTGGCGGCGGCTCCGGCCCGTCGTCGTGATCGGCTTCGGGATCCGCCTCCTCCGGCGTGACGGCGGAATCGTCACCCGCTTCGAAAGCCATTCCCGCACCGTTCTCGCGGGCGTAGATCGCGGCGACGCTGCCGATCGGGATGGATATGTCGCGTGCCACACCACCGAAGCGCGCCTGAAAAGTGATCACGTCGTTGCCGATCGTCAAATGGCCTGTCGCTTCGTAACCGACGTTGAGGATAATTCGACCATCACGGACGTGCTCTTTGGGCACGCGCGTTTTGGCATCGACCACCACGGCCAGATGTGGGGTGAAACCGTTGTCACTGCACCATTGGTGAATGGCGCGTATCAGATAAGGCTTGGTCGACGGCAAATCCACATAATTTCCTCAGGAGGAGGGCACGGTGGCCCGGCTTCCAGCGACAGGGCGGCAGGTCTTGGCCGCCCCGAGAGGCCCTGCTTACTTGCGCATGGCCTTCTCGGACGGGGTCAGCGCGTCGATAAAGCCCTGCCGGCTGAAAATCCGTTCACCGTACTTCATCAACGGCGCGGCCAACCTAGACAGTTCGATACCGTAATGGTCGAGCCGCCAGAGCAGCGGCGCGATGGCCACGTCGAGCATCGAGAAATCCTCGCCAAGCATGTGCTTCTGCTTGACGAATACCGGCGCCATTTCGGTGAGACGGTCGCGAATCTGCTGGCGAGACTTGTCGGCCGCCTTGCTGTTCCTTTCCAGCGGCTCGATGTAGGCAAAAACCTCGCGCTCCATGGTGATCAGGAGTTGCCTGGCACGCGCGCGCATGATTGGATCGGCCGGCATCAACTGCGGATGTGGAAAGCGCTCGTCAATGTATTCGTTGATGATGTTCGGTTCGTAGAGGATCAGATCGCGTTCGACGAGGACCGGGACACGACCGTAGGGGTTGATGATCGCGATATCTTCCGGTTTGGCGAACAGGTCGACGTCGATCACCTGAAAATCCATGCCTTTTTCGTAGAGTACGATGCGGCAACGGTGGCTGAACGGGCAGGTGGTTCCCGAATAGAGATTCATCATGATCAATACCCTCAAAAACGAATCGGCATCGCAACGGGCACGGGCGCCTGTCGCGCCCTTGCCGGCGATGCCGCGGCCCGATGACCGGCGCTTGTAACGCAGCTTACTTGACGTCTTTCCAGTAGGCCTTCTTGAGCGGGTAGGCAACACCGAAGAGGACGACAAGGAAGCCGAGAACGCCGAAACCGAGCTGTTTGCGGAAACCGGCATCCGGTTCCGCCATCCAGACCAGGAAGCCGACCAGATCGGCGACCTGTTTGTCGTACTCGGCCGGCGACAGTTTACCCGGCGCCTGCAACTCGAGGCGGTGATCCTTGTTCATCACTTGCGTCCCCTGCGACTCCCAGAGGACATGCGGCATGCCGACATTCGGGAACAGCGTGTTGTTCCAGCCCGTGGGCCGCTTTTCGTCGACATAGAACGAGCGCAGGTAGGTATAGAGCCAGTCGGCACCGCTACCGTCGGACGAGGCGCGAGCACGCGCCACCAGAGTCAGGTCAGGCGGCGCCGCGCCAAACCACACCTTCTGTTCTTCCGGACGTGCCGCGACGCGCATCGGCTCGCCCGTCTTGACGGCGGTGAACATCAGATTGTCCTTGACCTGCTGTTCGCTCAGGCCGAGTTCCATCAGGCGGTTGTAGCGCAGGAAGCTGGCACCATGGCAGTTCAGGCAGTAGTTGACAAAAGTTCTCGCGCCGCTTTGCAGAGCCGCTTTGTCGCCTTGCACGTCGGGCGCCTTGTCAAGGTGGACAGCCGCGCCGGCGGCCAGCGTAACAGCCGGGGCAAAGAGCAGTGCGGTAAGCAGTTTTTTCATTTTTGGCAGTCCTTTACATCGTCACGCGGTCGGGTTCCGGCTGGTACTTGTCGATCCTCGACCACCAGGGCATGGTCAGAAAATAGAGGAAGTAGTAAGCACTGAGAACCTGCGCCACCGGGGCGCTCGGAATGACGCCGAAGAAAGCGTACGACGGCGGCTGCGTGCCGAGGAAACCAAGCAGGACGAAAGCGATGACGAAAATCGTCAGTAGCGTCTTGAAAATCGGGCCACGGTAACGGATTGACTTCACCGGGCTACGGTCCAGCCACGGCAGGAAGGCAAGAATGACCACGCCGGCACCCATCGCGACGACGCCCCAAAACTTGGCGTCGATTCCGAACAGCGGCCAGACCATGGCGCGCAGCAGCGAGTAGTAGGGCGTGAAGTACCAGACCGGCGCGATGTGCAGCGGCGTCTTCAGCGGATCCGCGGGCAAAAAGTTGTTGTACTCGAGAAAGTAGCCGCCGCCCTCGGGGGCGAAGAAGACGATGATCGAGAAGACCATCAGGAACACGACCACGCCGACGATGTCCTTTACCGTGTAGTAGGGGTGGAAGGGAATGCCGTCCAGCGGGTTGCCGTGCACGTCCTTGCGTTTCTTGATCTCAACGCCGTCCGGATTGTTCGATCCGACTTCGTGCAAGGCCAGGATGTGCGCGGCGACCAGACCGAGCAGTACGAGTGGCACGGCGATGACGTGGAACGAGAAGAAACGGTTGAGTGTCGCATCGCCGACGACGAAGTCGCCGCGGATCCAGATCGACAGCGGCTCGCCGATCAGCGGGATGGCCGAGAACAGATTGACGATCACCTGCGCGCCCCAGAAGGACATCTGCCCCCAGGGCAGGAGATAGCCCATGAATGCCTCGGCCATCAGGCACAGGAAAATCAGCGTGCCGAAGATCCAGATCAGCTCGCGCGGTTGCCGGTAGGAACCGTAGAGCATGCCGCGGAACATGTGCAGATAAACGACGACAAAGAAGGCTGAGGCACCGGTCGAGTGCATGTAGCGGATCAGCCAGCCCCAGTTCACATCGCGCATGATGTACTCGACGCTGGCAAAAGCGACGGGAATGCCGTTCGCGTTGAGCGAGGCGTCCGGCTTGTAGTGCATGACGAGGAAGATGCCGGTCACAATCTGGATGACCAGGACCAGCATCGCCAGCGAGCCGAAGAAGTACCAGAAGTTGAAGTTCTTCGGCGCATAGTACTCGGACAGGTGCCCACGCCACATCGAGGTCGCAGGAAAGCGGGCGTCAAGCCACTCGAGCAGATTGCCTTGCAGCGAACCGTCAGATTTGTACTTTTCGTAATCCGTATGCGACGCCATGGCTTAAGCCCCCTTCTTGTCTTCGCCGATGAGAATGCGCTTGTCCGACAGGTACATGTGCGGCGGCACCTCGAGGTTGTCGGGCGCCGGCTTGTTCTTGAAGACGCGGCCGGCGAAGTCGAAGGTGGAGCCGTGACACGGGCAAAGGAAGCCGCCCAGCCAGGCGCCTTCCATCCCTTCTTCGCTACCCTTCTTGAACTTGGCCGAGGGCGAACAACCCAGATGGGTGCAGATTCCCACGACGACCATGATCTCCGGTTTGATCGAGCGCGCCTCGTTCTTGCAATAAGCCGGCTGCATCGGCTTCTCGGACTTCGGATCCGCCACCGCCTCATCGAGTTTGGACAGACTCTCGAGCATCGACGGGCTGCGGTTGATGATCCACACCGGCTTGCCGCGCCATTCGACGGTCATCATCTGGCCGGGCTCGAGGTTGCCGAGGTCGACTTCGACCGGCGCGCCGGCCGCTTTGGCCCGTTCGGACGGCAACATGCTGGAGATGAAAGGCACCACCGCCGCCAGCGCCCCCACCCCACCGATCGCAGCGGTTGCGACGACCAGCCGCCGCCTGCCGCCGTCCACTTTGCACTCATTGCTCATAGCGCTGTTTCCCAGGACGTAATGAAAGGTTGGTACGAATTTAACCGAAGGATTATACGCCAATCCGGCGCCTGATTGAATTCGCGAAGCGTGCCAAACGCTTAGCCGGCAAGCGGTCGACGTTCGCGCAAGGCCTGCGCCAGGGTTCCCGAATCGACGTACTCGAGTTCGCCGCCCACTGGCACGCCGCGCGCGATACGCGATACGCCGACAGCGCGGCTCTTGAGCATTTCCGACAGGAAATGCGCCGTGGCCTCGCCTTCGTTGGTGTAGTTGGTGGCGATGATCACTTCGCGCACCTGACCATCATCACAACGGGCAAGCAAGCGGTCGAGGTGCAAGTCGGCCGGGCCGATACCGTCGAGCGGCGAAACGCGGCCCATCAGCACGTAGTACAGTCCCGAATAGGCGTGCGTCTGCTCCATCATGTTCATGTCGACCGGAGTCTCGACGATACAGAGCAAGCTGGCGTCGCGTTTCGGCGACAGGCAGCGGGCGCAGATGTCGGCTTCGGTGAAGGTGTTGCAACGCTGGCAATGCCGTAGCGCGGCGAGCGCCAGTTGCAAGGCGTCGGCCAGGCGCCGCGCGCCCGCCCGCTCGTGCTGCAGCAAATGGTAGGCCATGCGCTGTGCCGACTTCGGCCCAACGCCGGGCAGACAGCGTAAAGCCTCGATTAGCGACTCGAGGCTCGACGGCGTGGTCATCAGAACGGCATCTTGAATCCGGGCGGCAGGTTGAGACCGGCAGAGAAACCGGCCATGCGTTCCTGCGAAGCCTGCTCGACGCGCCGCATGGCGTCGTTAAGTGCGGCGGCCACGAGGTCTTCGAGCATTTCCCGGTCGTCCATCACCGACGGATCGATCGTCACCCGGCGCACGTCGTGGCCGCAGGTCATCAACACCTTGACCATGCCGGCTCCCGACTGTCCTTCGACTTCGAGTTGCGCCAACTGCTCCTGCGCCTTCTTCATGTTTTCCTGCATCTGCTGGGCCTGTTTCATCAGGCCGGCGATTCCGCCTTTCATCATCTTGCTTGCCTCGCGGTGGACTACCAGAAAAGTTGCTAAACGGGTTTGATCGACGATTCGATCAGGGTGGCGTCGAACATTTCGATGACCTCGCGTACGAAGCCATCCTGCTCGACCGATGCGATCGCACGATCCATTCGCTCGCGGCGCTCGCGTTGCGCGGTCGCGGCCGGCGTATCGCCCGACACCTGGTCGATTTCGATCGCCAGCCGCAGTGGTTGGCCGAAATGTTCGGCCAGCGCCTGTTGCAGCTTGTCCTGCGCCGCTTTGATCAAGAGATGGCGATGCCTGGGCGCCAAGCGCAAGACCATGCGCGAGCCGTCCAGATCGCGCAACTCGCAGTGCTGACCGAGTTCGCGCGCCATGCCGCTGACCTTGATCTGCGCCAGAATGAGGTGCCAGTCGTCGGCCGGTCGTTCGGCAGCGACCGGCGCCGCCGCGGCGGCCGCCGCCGCGGCCGCCGTGTCTAACCTCGCTTCGGCCAGCGGCGCTACGACAGAAGCGCCTTCCGTGTGACGACCGGACGGCGCGGTTGACGATAAAGGCGCTGCCTGTCGTGCGTGCGTTGCCGCGCCCGGTCCGACCGTTGGTGCGACAGATGGCGGTTGGCCGCCAGACGCCTCGTCGAGGACCGGCCGAAAGGCGTACAAACGCAGTAGCGTCATGATGAAACCGGCCTCTTCGTCAGGTGCGAGAGGCAGTTCCTGTCGGCCGTGAACGGCTATCTGGTAGGCCAGTTGAACGAACTCGGGATCGAGTTCGGCCGCCAAATCGAGAATCCGCTGGCGCTCCGGCATCTCGTCGGCAATCGCCTGTGGTGCGAGCTGGGCGATCTGCAGGCGGGTGAACAGGCTGGCCATTTCCTGTAGCGCGGCGTCGAAGGACAGACTGCGCTCGGCCATTTCGTCGCTCACCCGCAACAGTGCGACGGGGTCGCCGGCCAGCAAGGCGTCGAGTATCGAGAAAATCTGGTCAAGGTCTACCGAGCCCAGCATTTCGCGCACCTGCGCTTCCTCGACCTTGCCCGAGCCATGGGCGATCGCCTGGTCGAGAAGTGACAGCGCATCGCGCATGCTGCCTGCTGCCGAACGGGCCAGCAAGTGCAGTGCTCCGGGTTCGGCGCTGATCGCCTCGACTTCGAGGATGTGCTTGAGGTGGTCGGCAATCAGCGGTTGCGTCATCTGTTTGAGGTTGAACTGCAAACAGCGTGACAGTACGGTAACCGGAATCTTTTGCGGATCGGTGGTCGCCAGGATGAATTTGACGTGCTCCGGGGGCTCTTCGAGGGTCTTCAACATGGCGTTGAAAGCCGAGGTCGACAGCATGTGCACTTCGTCTATCACGTAGACCTTGAAACGGCCGCGCGTCGGGGCATAAACGGCGTTCTCCAGCAACTGCCGCATTTCATCGACCCGGGTGTTGGTCGCCGCATCGACCTCGAGCAGGTCGACGAAACGCCCGGAGTCGATTTCCAGGCACGCCGAACAGCGGCCGCAGGGCGTCGCGGTGACCCCCGCTTCGCAATTGAGTGCCTTGGCGAGAATGCGCGCCAGCGTCGTCTTGCCGACCCCGCGGGTACCGGTAAACAGATAGGCATGATGCAGGCGCTGCACTGTCAGCGCGTGCGTCAGCGCCCGCACGACGTGTTCTTGTCCGACCAGGCTGGCAAACGTTCGCGGGCGCCATTTGCGGGCCAGGACTTGGTAACTCATGTGCCAGATTCTAGCAGATGGCAGCGGCCGCCCAGCCGGAGATTTCGGCCGCCGAACGCGTGCCATCGGCGTCGGGGCCAACCGCAGCGCAGTCGATTGGCGGCCTTGGCTAGGTGGCGGAAAGGGTGGCGAGCCTTACCCCCGGCACTCACGTGAGACGGCTGTGGCTGCTTCCTTCCGGACCTGACCAGGTTCACCGTCCTGCGATGCGGGGAGACCCGCCACGTAGAATCCTACCACATCATCGGCCCGCGCGTTGGCGCACGGCGGCTTTGTGCTCAGTGCATGATCGCGCGCAGCGCGTCAAGCAAAGCGGCGCATTGAACCTCGTTGCCAATCGTGATGCGCAGATACTGATCGATGCGCGGCAGCGGGAAATGGCGAACGATAACGCCGTGTTCACGCAAGGCGGCCGCCAGTTGGCCGGCGTCATGCCGCGAGTGACGGGCAAAAACAAAGTTGGCGGCCGACGGCAAGACATCGAAATCAAGCGCCAGCAGTGCGCTGCGCAGCGCTTCACGGCTCCTGATGACCGCCTGGCGCGTCGTTTCGAAGTGCTCTTCGTCGGTCAGCGCGGCGACCGCTCCGGCGATCGCGAGTCGATCCAGCGGGTATGAGTTGAAGCTGTCCTTGACGCGCTCGAGCGCCTCGATCAGGTCGCGCTGGGCGACCGCGAAACCAATCCGCAGGCCGGCCAGCGAACGCGACTTGGAGAACGTCTGCACGACCAGCAGATTGGGGTGGCGATTGACCAGGGCAATCGCCGACTCGCCACCGAAATCGACGTAGGCTTCGTCGACCACGACGACCGACCGGCTTTGGGTGACGAGCAGGCGCTCGATCGAAGCCAGCGGCAGTAGGCAGCCGGTCGGTGCATTGGGATTCGCGAAGATTATGCCGCCGTTTGGGCGTGCATAATCTTCGATCCGGATCGCGAAACGGTCGTCCAGCGGCACGCTTTCCCAGGCCACATCGTACAAACGACAATACACCGGGTAGAAGCTGTAGGTGATGTCCGGAAAGAGAACCGGCAGATCGTGTTTGAGCAGCGCAGCGAACACATGCGCCAGCACCTCGTCGGAACCGTTGCCGACGAAGACCTGTCGGGCGCCGATGCCGAACCCGGCGTGGCGGGCGGCAATTGCTTCCTTCAGGCGCTCGGCATTGGGGTCCGGGTAAAGCCGCAAGGCCTGGCCGCCATTCGCCAGTTCATCGGCGATCGCCGCGGCGACGCGCGGTGAAGGTGGGTAAGGGTTTTCGTTGGTATTCAGCTTGACGAGATTCACCAGTTTGGGCTGCTCGCCGGGAACGTAGGGCTTCAGTCGGTGAACGAGGGAACTCCAGTACTGGCTCATGAAAGGCGGCTCGCTTCGGCTCCATGGAAAGCACGAAATGGTATCATGCGCCTTTCCTGGTCCGCGCATCGACGATCTTCGCCACTCACCGACGCCGGCTGACGTCTTTTCCGGACTCGACATCTCACCCAGCGATGGACACTCGATGCGGCAAGCAGTAGTTTCCAGAAACACGCTAGAAACCCGGATCACCGTTCGTCTCGACCTCGACGGTAGCGGTTGCAGCCGTCTGGCCACCGGTGTACCCTTCCTCGATCACATGCTGGATCAGGTGTCGCGCCACGGACTGCTCGACCTCGACATCGAAGCCGCTGGCGATCTGCACATCGACGCGCACCATACGGTCGAAGATATCGGCATCACCGTCGGCCAGGCGCTCGCGCAGGCCCTGGGCGATAAACAGGGTCTGCGGCGCTACGGGTACGCCTACGTTCCTCTCGACGAGGCGCTGTCACGCGTCGTCGTCGATCTGTCGGGTCGTCCGGGTCTCGAGTTCCACGTCGATTTCAGACGAGCGACGATCGGCGCCTTCGATGTCGATCTGGTACACGAGTTTTTCCAGGGCTTTGCCAACCATGCGCGGCTGACGTTGCACATCGACAATCTGCGCGGCATGAATGCGCATCACCAGGCGGAAACGATTTTCAAGGCCTTCGGTCGCGCGCTGCGCATGGCAGTCGAGGCGGATCCCCGCACCGCCGGCAGTATTCCCTCGACCAAGGGCGCGCTCTGATGGCCCCCGCCGCGGCCGCGCCGGGGGCCGTCGTCGTCGTCGATTACGGCATGGGCAATCTGCGTTCGGTCTGGCAGGCGCTGGTACGCGTTGCCGCCGACCGGCAGGTACTGGTATCGGCCGACCCGGAGGTGGTCGTCGGTGCGGAACGCGTGGTCTTCCCCGGCCAAGGAGCGATGCCCGACTGCATGCGTGAGATCGAGTTGCGAGGATTGCGCTCCGCTGTGCTCGAGGCCGCGACGACCAAGCCGTTTCTCGGTATCTGTATCGGCCAGCAAATGCTTTTCGAACACAGCGAGGAAGGCGATGTGGCCGGCCTCGGCCTGCTCCGCGGTACGGTCCGGCGCTTTCCGGCAGAGCGCATGTTCGACGCGGCGGGTAAGCGGCTCAAGGTGCCTCACATGGGCTGGAACGAGGTTCGGCACAAGCGCGCCCACCCTTTGTGGAAGGGTATTGCCGACGACGCCCGTTTCTATTTCGTGCATAGCTATTTTGTGGACCCGGTCGACTCGGCCTGTGTCGTCGGCACTACCGACTATGGTCTGCCCTTTACCAGTGCGGTGGCACGGGATAATATCTTCGCCATTCAGTGCCACCCGGAAAAGAGCGCCGTAACGGGGCTCACCCTGCTCGGAAACTTTGTTGCCTGGAAGCCCTGATCGACGGCCAGCGCTTGGCTAGTTTCAACTTTTCACGTCTGCTTTCAACATGCTGATCATTCCCGCGATTGACCTCAAACAGGGGCAGTGTGTCCGCCTCAAACAAGGCCTGATGGATCAGGTGACCGTCTTCTCGACCTCGCCCGGAGATCAGGCTCGCCACTGGTTGGCACAGGGAGCGCGTCGCCTGCATATCGTAGACCTCGACGGGGCTTTTGCCGGCAAACCGAAAAACGAGAAAGCCATCAAGGAGATCGTCGAAGCCGTCGGGGACGACATCCCGGTGCAACTGGGGGGCGGCATTCGCGACCTCGACACCATCGAACGCTGCCTCGACGACGGCGTCAGTTATGTCATCATCGGCACCGCTGCGGTCAAGAACCCCGGCTTTCTGCATGACGCCTGCGGTGCCTTTCCCGGCCACATCATCGTCGGTCTCGACGCCCGGGATGGCAAGGTGGCGGTCGACGGCTGGTCGAAAATGACTGGCCACGACGTCGTCGATCTGGCGCGCAAATACGAAGACTACGGTGTCGAAGCCATCGTCTATACCGACATCGGACGCGACGGCATGCTGTCGGGAATCAACGTCGAGGCCACGGTGAAGCTGGCGCAGGCGCTGTTGATTCCGGTCATCGCCAGTGGCGGCCTGTCGAGCCTGGACGATATCCGGCAACTCTGTGCGGTCGAAGAAGAAGGCATCAGCGCTGCCATCGCTGGCCGGGCGATCTACGATGGCTCGCTCGATTTTGCCCTGGCGCAGGCGGAAGCCGACCGGGCAACGAATCGATGACCCGAGCCAAACGGCGCGAACCGGGCGGTCATTGACCTTGGGTCTGGCGAAGCGGATCATCCCCTGCCTGGACGTGACTGCGGGTCGCGTCGTCAAGGGCACCAATTTCATCGACTTGCGCGATGCCGGTGACCCCGTAGAAATTGCTCGCCGCTACGACGAGCAAGGCGCCGACGAAGTGACTTTCCTCGACATCACGGCGTCATCGGATCAACGGGACATCATCCTGCACATCGTCGAGGCCTGTGCCGCACAGGTCTTTATTCCGCTGACGGTGGGCGGCGGCGTGCGTTCGGTCACCGACGTGCGGCGCCTGCTCAACGCCGGAGCCGACAAGGTGAGCATGAACACGGCGGCGGTCGAGAACCCGGATCTCGTGGCCGAAGCGTCGGCCAAGGTCGGCAACCAGTGCATCGTCGTGGCGATCGATGCGAAGCAGGTGGCGGCCGATCGCTGGCAGGTGTTTACGCACGGCGGGCGCCGCCCGACCGGCCTCGACGCGATCGACTGGGCGCGCCGCGTGCAGCAACTCGGCGCCGGCGAGATTCTGCTCACCAGCATGGATCGCGACGGCACCCGTAACGGCTTCGATCTGCCGTTGACGCGTGCGGTGGCCGACGCGGTTGGTATTCCGGTGATTGCCAGCGGCGGCGTCGGCAATCTGCGGCATCTGGCCGAGGGCGTCTCGGAAGGCCACGCCGACGCGGTTCTGGCGGCGAGCATCTTCCATTTTTCCGAACATACCGTACGCGAAGCCAAGGAATACATGCGTGGATGTGGTATCGAGGTCCGCCTGTGAGCGATCTCGATTCTACGGAGCGGTGGATAGACGCTCTCCGGTGGGACGAGAACGGCATGATTCCCGCCATCGCACAGGACGCCGCCAGCGGCCGGGTGCTGATGTTTGCCTTCATGAACCGGCAAGCGATTCGAGCGACGGTTGACAGCGGGACCGCAGTATACTGGTCGCGTTCGCGCCGTCGGCTGTGGCGCAAGGGCGAGGAATCCGGCCATGTGCAGCGGGTAAGGGCGATCCGTACCGACTGTGACGGTGATGTCCTGCTGCTGTTGGTCGATCAGGCAGGTGGTATCGCCTGCCACACCGGCCGCGAAAGCTGCTTCTTTTATCAACTGGATGGGGACTTCTGGGTTGCCGCCGACCCGGTGCTCAAAGAACCCAAGGATATCTACGGCAAATGAACATGGACATGCTGCACCGGATCTCGGAAACTCTGCTTTCCAGGCGCAAGGCTGACCCGGAAACTTCCTACACGGCACAGCTGATGGCCAAGGGACCGGACGCGATCCTGAAAAAGATCGGCGAGGAGACAGCGGAACTGATCATGGCCGGCAAGGAGGGCAACCGCCTGCATGTCGTCTGGGAATCGGCCGATGTCCTTTACCACACTATGGTCCTGCTCGCTTTCTACGGCCTGTCGATCGAGGATGTGTTGCAGGAAATGCGGCGGCGAGAAGGCATCTCCGGCATCGACGAGAAGAAGTCACGCGAGGACAAGACAGCGCGCGACGAGAAGACATCACGGAAGAACTGAGGATGGACGACTGCCTTTTCTGCAAGATCGCGCGCGGACAGATTCCGTCGCGCAAGGTCTACGAGGACGACGAAGTCCTGGTTTTTCACGACATCAACCCGGCACGGCCGGTACACCTGCTGGTAATTCCCAAGCATCACATCACTTCCCTGGCAACGGTCAGCGAGGCCGACATCCCTGTTCTCGGCCGCATGCTTGCCATCGCCAATCGGCTGGCAAGCGAACAAGGCAGCCCGGATGGCTTCCGGGTGATCATCAACACTGGCCGCATTGGCCATCAGGAGGTACCGCACCTGCACGCCCACATCGTCGGCGGATCGGAGCCGGTAGGGCCGATGCTCAAACGAATCTGACGCCGCGCCGCCAGCCACGGGCGGTGCCCGGCCTTAGCCGGCGCCACGCGCGCCCCGACTTTCACCTTAATGGAGGCCTGATATGGGCTCTTTGAGTATCTGGCATTGGTTGATCGTTCTGATCATCATCCTGTTGATTTTCGGTACCAAGAAGCTGCGCAATCTGGGGTCGGATCTGGGTGGTGCCGTCAAGGGCTTCAAGGACGGCATGCGCGATGCGACGGCCGAGGACAAGCCGGCCGAGGGAGCGCCCGCTGCGGCCCCCACGCCACAGGTCAACGCTGGCCACACCATCGAGGGCGAGATCAGGGAAAAGACCAAGAGCTAGGCCAGGCGCGCGTCGGACATGGGTTCGGCGATTGGTTTCCGGTCGGTTTCGCTATGCCGCCCATCGATTGCCGATCGCGCTCCCTCCAGTTCATCCCCCTTACTTCATCAAGCGGTCGTCCATGTTCGATATCGGCTTTTCCGAGATGATCGTCATTGCCATCGTGGCGCTGGTGGTCATCGGTCCCGAGCGATTGCCCAAAGTGGCCCGCACGGCCGGACACCTGCTCGGCCGCCTGCAGCGCTACGTCAGCGACGTGAAGTCGGACATCAACCGCGAGATCCAGCTCGACGAGTTGAAGAAGTTGCAGGCCGAGATCCAGGATTCTGCGCGCCGCGTCGAACAGAGCCTGACGAGCGAGATCGAGGCGGTGCGTCAGACCGCGCAGGCAGCCGGCGAAGCGTTGACACCACCAGTTGCCTCGGACGCCGTCATCGTTTCGGCGACTTCCCCATCGGCCACGGCAGGCGACCCGGCCCGACCCACCTTGGTGGCGCCGGCGGCCTCGCCAGCCGAGCCTCCGACCCGGCCGGCCTGAGTGCTCGATGACGCTGCCCGAAGACTCTTTTCTCTCGCACCTCGTCGAACTGCGCGATCGCTTGATCCGGTCGCTGGTGGCCATCGGCATCGTCTTCGTCTGCCTTTTCCCGTGGGCCAAGGAGCTCTATGCGCTGCTCGCGCAACCCCTGCTGGCAACGCTGCCGCAAGGTGGGCAAATGATCGCTACGGATGTCGTCGGCGTCTTCCTGGTACCGATGAAAGTGGCTTTGATGGTCGCTTTCCTGATCGCCCTGCCGTACGTTCTTTACCAGGTCTGGGCGTTTGTCGCGCCGGGCCTTTATGCGCACGAAAAGCGGCTGGCGCTGCCGCTCGTTGGGGCGAGCGTTTTGCTCTTCTTCGTCGGTATGTCCTTCGCGTACTTCCTGGTCTTCCCGACCGTCTTCGGCTTCATGGCCAACGTGGCGCCGGCGGGCGTTGCGTGGATGACGGACATCGAGAAGTATCTTTCCTTCGTGATGACGACCTTCATCGCTTTCGGGGTGACCTTCGAAGTGCCGGTACTGGTCGTCGTTCTCGTTCAGGTCGGTATCGTCGACCTCGCCAAGCTCAAGGAATGGCGGCCCTACGTGATCGTCGGCGCATTCGTCGTTGCCGCCATCTTCACGCCACCCGACGTGATTTCCCAACTGATGATGGCCATTCCGCTGTGCCTGCTATTCGAACTAGGGATGTTTCTTGCCCGTTTCGTCCACCGGCGGCCGGGCGCTGTCGCCGGGCCGACCGAGTCCGCCGCCGTGCCGGGCACGGACACCCCGGCGAGCGACTGGAGGCCGATGTCGGCCGAGGAAATGGGAAAGGCGATCGCCGATCTCGGCAAACCGCGGGACGACGACCGCAAGCCGGATGCCTGAGTTCTCCGCCAGCGTGTCTTAGGCCAGAGTCGACGCACAGTCTGCCGGAGAGGGTTGCTGAGGTCCGGCAACGGTTGTCTGGTGTCTGACCGGCGCTCCCTCCTCGAAAAGCCACAGGCTGCCGCTGTCCATCACGGTCCACGTCTCGTTGTCGGTCAGCGGCACGGTGGCGATTACGGCGACACGATCGGCGACCGTCGTCACGGCACTGAAATCGATACTCAGATCCTGATCGCGCAAATGGGCAACGGCAAACGGCGCCTGGCGTACGATATAGGTGAGCTGGGTCGAGCAGTGGGCAAACAGGCAATCGCCATTCGACAGCAAGTAGTTGAACGCACCGCGCTGGCCGACCTCGACCGTCAGTTGATGTAGCAGTTCGAACAGCCTGGGCTGGGTAGGCGGTCGGCTACCGAAGCGCTGCCGCAGCGTCTGCAGCAGCCAGCAGAACGCACGTTCGCTGTCGGTCTGTCCGACTGGGGTGAAGCTGCCGTCAAGTTCGGGTGAGAAGTCGGGTAAATTGCCATTGTGCGCGAAGATCCAGTAGCGACCCCAAAGTTCGCGCATGAAGGGATGGGTGTTCTCGAGCGCCACAACCCCCTGCGTCGCCTTGCGGATGTGCGCCACGACGTTCATCGAATGAATCGGATAGTTGCGTACCAGTTCGGCGACAGGGGAAACGCTGGACGGCTGCGGGTCGAGGAAGACCCGTGTGCCGCGACCCTCGAAAAAGGCGATTCCCCAGCCGTCGGCATGCACGTCGGTGACACCGCCGCGTGCTTGAAAACCGGCGAAGGAAAAGCAAATGTCGGTCGGCACATTGCAGTTCATGCCGAGCAGTTGACACATGGGCCTGGCCCTATTCGCGCTCGCGCTCGCGCTCGCGCTCGCGCTCGCGTCGCTGCGGCGCGCGCTTGCCGATCCTCACCGTCGTCTCGAGAATGTTGTTCTGACGGCGCAATTTGAAACTTACCGTATCGCCCGGCTTCTGGCCGGCGATCAGATCGAGCATGCCTTGCGGATCCTTGACCGGCCGACCGTCGACGGCGAGCAGGATATCGCCCGGCTTGATCCCGCCGGCATCGGCCGGACTGCCGCGCAAGACGCCGGCGATCAGCGCCCCGGCCGTGTCCGGCAGGCCGAAGGACTCGGCCAGATCCACCGAGATCTCCTGCGCCTCGACACCGATCCAGCCGCGCGTCACGCTGCCGGTCTGGATGATCTGCTCCATGACGTTCCTGGCGATCGAGATCGGAATTGCAAAACCGATCCCGAGCGAGCCACCCGAGCGCGAGTAGATCGCGGTATTGATGCCGATCAGGTTGCCTTGGCTGTCGACCAACGCGCCGCCCGAATTGCCCGGGTTGATCGCCGCGTCGGTCTGAATGAAGTTCTCGAAGGCATTGATTCCCAGATGCGAACGACCGAGTGCTGAAATGATACCCATCGTCACCGTCTGCCCGACACCGAAGGGGTTGCCAATGGCCAGCGCCACGTCGCCGACGACGACGCCCTCCATGCGGCCCAGGGTGATCGCCGGCAGGACGAGTTCCTTGCCGTTCTGCTCGCTGATCTGCAGCACGGCAAGATCGGACTCGGGATCGCTACCGACCAGGCGGGCGTTAAGGTTGCGACCGTCGCTGAGGGCGATCTCGATCTGGTCCGCGGCTTCGACAACGTGGAAGTTCGTGAGAATATAGCCGCTGGGGCTGACGATGACTCCCGAGCCGAGGCCGGAAGTGCGTGGGCCGTCGCCGTCGGCGCCGTCGCCAAAAAAGTGGCGAAAAACCGGGTCGTCGAGCAGCGGATGCCGGCGCGTCTTGATTTTCTGCGAGGTAAAGATGTGCACGACCGACGGCAGAGCTTTTTTGGCGGCCTCACGAAACGATGTCGCGACGAGCGCCGGCGCGGCGGGGCTTGCCGATTCCTGCAAGGCCACGACGCTGGCGCCGCTGAGCGGCCGCTTGCCCAGCCATTCCGGCTTCAGCGTGCTGACCACGAAAAGCAGGGCCAGACCTATCGTGACCGTTTGTGCAAAAATCAGCCAGAGCCTACGCATGGGCAAAACCGGAGCCAGTGAATGAAACGCGAGGAATTGACACGCTACCTGGACAATCTGCTGGAGGCAGGGCGTTTTCGGGATTATTGCCCAAACGGCCTGCAAGTGGAAGGACGGCCTGAAGTCGGGCGCC
Source organism: Accumulibacter sp. (assembly GCF_029255285.1). Classification (GTDB taxonomy): domain Bacteria; phylum Pseudomonadota; class Gammaproteobacteria; order Burkholderiales; family Rhodocyclaceae; genus Accumulibacter. The sequence goes on along the minus strand of NZ_JAPUVI010000025.1, from coordinate 27,897 downwards.
TGGTCGCTGGTGTCACGGCCAGCCAGGCACTGCTCGAAGCCGCCGTCGAGTCGGGCGCCGACGCCATCCTGGTCCATCATGGCTGGTTCTGGCGTGGCGAAGACGGTCGCGTCACCGGCATCCGCAAAGCTCGTCTGCAGACACTGCTCAAACACGACATCAATCTCATCGCCTACCACCTGCCGCTCGATGCGCATCCCGAACTCGGCAACAACGCGCAACTGGCCAAGAAGTTCGGTTGGCTGGCGGAGACACGTTTTGGCGAACAGGACATTGGCTGGCTGGGGCGGCTGACAACCCCGGCCACGCTGTCCAGTGTCGCGCAGCAGGTGGCGAATGAACTGGGACGCGTACCCTTGCTGATCGGCGATGGCGGCCGCCCGGTGAGCCGCGTCGCCTGGTGTTCGGGCGCGGCGCAGAGCCTGTTCGAACAGGCCATCGGGCTCGGCGTGGACCTCTACCTGAGCGGCGAGATCTCCGAGCAGACCGTTCACCTCGCGCGCGAATCCGGCGTCGCCTTCATCGCCGCCGGACACCATGCCAGCGAACGCTACGGTGTGCAGGCGCTGACCGCGCATCTGGCCGAGCGCTGCGGTCTGGAGTGCCGGTTCGTCGACATCGACAACCCGATCTGAACCACCACGAGGAGTCACCATGAGCTACGTTATTCCACCGCCCGCCCGCATCGCTGTTCAGGTTGCCGAGGGCAACGACCTTTTTCCGGTACGTCGCGTCTACTGCGTCGGTCGCAATTACGCGGACCATGCCGCCGAGATGGGCGCCGACACGCGCGAGCCGCCCTTCTTCTTCAGCAAACCGGCCGACGCGCTGGTGCCGGGCGGTGGCGATGTCGCTTATCCGACGCTGACTGGAAAACTTCAGCACGAGGTCGAGCTGGTCGTCGCGCTTGCCGCCGGTGGCGCCGGCATTCCGGCGGCACGCGCCCTCGACTGCGTCTATGGTTACGCCGTCGGAGTGGATTTGACGCGACGTGACCTGCAGCAGGTCGCGAAGGATAAGGGACATCCCTGGGACATGGCCAAAGGTTTCGACCAGAGCGCGCCGATCGGCACCATCCATCCGGTTGCGGCCGTCGGCCATCCGGCACGCGGCGCGATCTGGCTGACGGTCAATGGCCAAGCGCGGCAGACCGGCGATCTCGAACAGATGGCCTGGAAGGTCGGCGAAGTGATCGCCAATCTGTCCACCTATGTCGCTCTCGCGCCGGGAGACCTCATCTTCACCGGTACGCCGGCCGGCGTGTCGACCGTGTTGCGTGGCGACCTGCTCGTCGCGGGCGTCGCTGGCGTCGGCGAACTGACGGTCAGGCTCGTCTGATCTGCGAAAGCTTCCGGCCGGCACCCGGCAAGCCGGCGGCCGATGTCCGCCGCCGGTGTACTGAGCGATAATCGCCGAGTTCAACCATTCCCACGAAAGGAGCAGACCATGCACACCCTCTGCATACCGTTCCGATTCCACTCGGACTTCTCCGCTTTCAGCGGCCGACTGGCCGCCACGTTGGCCTTGCTTGGCGCGCTGCCCACGGCACTTGCCGAGGGTATCGAACCGCCGACCCGTGGCCAGACGGTCTATGTACCCATCTACTCGGCGATTCGGCACGGCAACCTGGGCTCCTCGGGCGCTCCCGAGAGCACGCTGATGTCGGTCCTGGTCAGCGTGCGCAACACCGACCCGAGCAACTCGATCCGCATCGTTGCCGCGCCCTATTACAACACCGATGGTGCACTGATCCGCAACTCCGTGCCGGTACCGAAAATCGTTCCGCCCTTCGGCACCTTTGAGCTGTTTGTCGAACTGCGCGAGAACGCCGGTGGGTCGGGTGCTAACTATGCGATCAAGTGGGACGCCGCCACGCCGGTATCGCCGCCTACCATCGAGGCGCTGCACTCGAGATTCCAGGCCGGTTACTCGATGGCCTTCATTTCGCGCGGCCGAGCGATTTCGGAACCATGAGCGTTGCGGCTCGACCCGATCGCCAGCGGCCATCCGGCGCCCCATGCCAGACGCTGGTGACGCCGGATGGCCGCTAGCCGCTTGGCGGTCCGCCTGACAGCGACGCCGGAGGACCAGCGCATCGCGCGGCTGGCGGCCGCGGCGATCGGCCTGTCGCTGGTCGATATGGCGATCCCTCTGCCGCTGCCGGGTGTCAAGCCCGGCCTGGCCAACATCGTCACCCTGCTCGTTCTGGCACGCTACGGCTGGGGCGCCGCGGCCTGGGTCAGCGGCCTGCGCGTCTTTGCTGGCAGCCTCCTGTTGGGCCATTTCCTGTCGCCCGGTTTTTTCATGAGCCTGACCGGTGCGCTGTTCAGTCTGCTCGTCCTGGCCGCTGCCCAACACTTGCCCAAGCGCTGGTTTGGACCACTGAGCTGGAGCGTTCTGGCGGCTTTTGCCCATATCGGTGGACAGCTTTGGCTGGCCAGGCTGTGGTTGATTCCGCACGACGGACTGTTTCTGTTGCTGCCTTTGTTTGCCGCCGCCGCGCTCGCTTTCGGCATCATCAACGGCCTGCTGGCCGCTCGATTGCTTGAAGAGTGGTCGAGCGACGCCGCCGCCGCGCCACCGGATCTGGAAAATGCCTGAAACCATCTGCCTCGCCTTGACCGGCGCTTCCGGGATGCCCTACGGCGTTCGCCTGCTGGAGTGCCTGCTGGCGGCTGGTTGTCGCGTTCAACTTCTCTACTCGCAGGTGGCGCCGATCGTCGCCCGGCAGGAAATGGGCTTCGAACTACCGGCGCGTGCTGCCGAGGCGCGCGCCAGTCTCCGGGAACGCTACCGGGCGTTGGCCGGCCGGCTCGACGTATACGGTCGCGACGAATGGTTCGCGCCGGTCGCCAGCGGCTCCAACCCACCGGATGCGATGGTCGTCTGCCCATGTTCCATGGGAACCCTGGCGGCCATCGCGCAGGGCTTGGCGGACAAGCTGATCGAGCGCGCGGCCGATGTGGTCCTCAAAGAAGGCCGCAAGCTGATCCTGGTGCCGCGCGAAACGCCGTTGTCGACGATTCACCTCGAGAACATGTTGCGCCTGGCGCGTGCCGGAGCCGTGATTCTGCCGCCCAACCCGGGTTTCTACCACCATCCGCAAAGCGTCGACGAAGTTGTGGATTTCGTCGTGGCACGCATCCTGGACCAATTGCAGGTAGCTCACTCGCTGCTGCCCCGCTGGGGAGCGGCCACGCGGAACGACGGCTCGCCAGGATGAAGCGGGCGCGCTCGCCACGAGCGTTGATCGCCGTCTTCTGCGGCGCCGAAGCCGTTTCGATGGCCGGTTTTGCGCTGGTGCCATCGCTGCTGCCACGACTTTCGCAGCAGTGGTCGCTGTCGGCGACCGAAGGTGGCTGGCTCGGCGGGGTTTTTTTCTTCGGCTACATCGTCGCCGTCCCCATCCTGGTCAGCTTGACCGATCGCGTCGACGCGCGACGCATCCACCTCGCCTGCGCCACGCTCAGCGGTCTTGCCATGGCCGGTTTTGCCGGTTTCGCCGACGGTTTGCCTGCCGCTCTGGCCTGGTGGTGGCTGGCCGGTCTCGGTCTCGCCGGCACCTATATGCCGGGCCTCAAGGCATTGACCGATCGTTTGCCAGCCGCCGCGCAGTCGCGCGGCACCGCGTTCTACACCGCCACTTTCGGAATCGGTGCGGGCCTGTCGTATCTCTGGATCGAACTGGCGCAGACGATTCTGCCATGGCCCTGCGTCTTCGCCCTCGGCGCCGCAGGCGCGGCCTTGTCGGTGCTGCTGGTGTGGCAGGGCGTTTGCCCGATCGAGCCGCCGCGACGGACGGCGAGCCGCGACGGACACTGGCCGATCGTCCTGCGCGACCGCCGTATCCTGGCCTACTGCGGCGGCTATTTTGGTCATAATTGGGAACTCTTCGGCTTTCGTGCCTGGCTGGTTGCCTACCTCACCTGGGCTCATGCGGACATGCCGCACGCATGGACGGGCAGGCCGGGCTTGATTGCCGCTCTCGCCACCTTTCTAGCGGTTCCGGCGAGCTTCCTTGGCAACGAAGGAGCGCATCGCTGGGGACGCCTCCGCTGGCTGCGTGGCGTGATGCCTTTGTCGTGCGTGCTGGCGCTTGCCGTCGGCTTGTCGGGCGACCTGTCGCGCCATTTGCTGATCCCGCTGATCCTGCTCTACGCGGCAAGCATGAATCTCGACTCGGCGGCGCTGACGGCGGGAGTGCTCACCGAAACGCCCAGCGAGATACGTGGCACCGCTCTCGCGCTGTACTCGACCATCGGATTTGCCGGAGGCTTTGTCGGGCCGGTAGCGTTCGGCGTCGCGCTCGACACCTTTGGCCGCGGTGCTCACGCCGGCTGGCTGGCCGCTTTCGTGACGCTGGCCGCCGGGGTTGGCTTTGGGCGTTGGGCGATCGGTCGGACAAAGACAGCGCCGGCTGGCTGAACTGGCACTGTGCGGACCCGCAAAGCGTCGCTTGCGGCCGGCGCTGGCGCACACCGCCACCTTGCCTTCGCCGGTGAAGTCTTGCAGTATGGAGTGATGAATGCCATCAACTCCCTTTCCGGCAACCATAGGCAACGTCGCAAGTTGCTGATCGGTCTTGGCTTGCTCGTTCTGGTGGTATTGCAACTGCTTGCCTGGCAGGTATGGCTGAACTACCAGGAACAGATTGCCGAAGCCGAGATGAGGACGCGCAACTACTCGACCATTTTCGCGACCCGCCTCGACGCGACCCTGCGGCGAACCGACGCTGTTCTGGAGGAACTGGCCCGTCACCTTTCGGCTCGCTGGCCGGTGCGTCAGCCGGCCGACCGCCTGGCCGGCGAAGTGGCGAGCGAACTGGACTCGCGACTGCTCAATTTCGAAGAAGTTATCGCTTTGCGAGTGTTCGACGAAAAGGGTGACCTGCTGTACAGCTCGGACGCGGCCAACACGCCACGGATCAACGTCGTCGACCGCGATTACTTTCGCGTCCTGCATCAGGATCCGCGCGCTGACCTCGTCTTTTCAGAGGTTCTGGTTTCTCGTGCCACCGGCCGGCCGAGCCTGATCGTCGGCCGGGCCCTGCGCGGCGGCGACGGATCCTTTCTCGGCGCCGTCACCGCGGTACTCGATCTCGAACGCTATCAAGCACTCTTGAGGGAGGTCGATCTCGGCCGCAATGGATCGATGGTCCTGCGCCGCAGCGACGATCATCGATTGGTTGTCGGCTGGCCACATCTGGCGAAGCCAGTAAACAAGCCGCTTGATTCTCCACACCCGATTCGCCAGCGACTCGACGCTGGCGACCGGACGGGGACGCTGAATTACACGGCACCGGACGGCATCCGCCGCATCGATAGCTTTCGGCGTCTCGAACGTTATCCGTTTTACTTCATCACCGGCGCCAGTCGAGACGACGTCCTGAGCGGCTGGCGAACCCACGCGCTCGTCGTGGGTTTCAGCGGCCTCACGCTACTCGCACTGCTGAGCAGCCTGCTGTGGCAACTGTGGCGCAGCGAACGAGACGAAGCGAAGGTCGTCGCCGATCTGGTGGACAGCGGCCGACAGCTACGCGCCAACAGCGAACGACTGGAAATCTTTCAGCGCCTGGTCGAGGCGGCCGGACAGGGAATCGGTATGGCGCGACTCGACGGGACCATTCTCTATGCCAACCCCGCGCTGCGCCGGATGCTGGACATGCCGCCGGAAGCCGACTGCGGTGATTACTCGTTCGAGCAGTTCTACAGTCAGGAGGATGCGCACAGGCTGCAGCGTGAAGTGTTGCCTCAGGTGGTGCCGGCAGGCCAATGGACCGGCGAGATCGAATTGCGTGCGCTCTCCGGGCGTACCGTGCCGACCATCCATACCTTGTTCGTCATACACAGCTCGCCAGGCGAAGCGCCGCTGATTGCCAACGTCCTGGCCGACATCAGCGAGCGCCGACGGATGGAAGAGCGCAACCGCCAGTTGCTGGCCGAAATGGAGACCTTGCTTGGCAACGCGTTGGTCGGCATCGTACACCTCAAACACCGCCGCGTCGTCTCGTGCAATCGGCGTCTCGAGGAACTTTTCGGCTATTCGCCTGGCGAACTGATCGGCCAGTCCTCGCGCCTCTTCTACCCTTCCCAGGAGACCTTCGAAAGGATCGGCCAGCGCGCCTATTCGGTGGTCGCCGAGAATCGCGACTTCGGCGCCGAACTGATGTTCAAGCGCAAGGACGGCAGCGTCTTCTGGGGCGCTCTGACGGGCCGGGCGATCGATCCCGGTCGGCCGCAGGAAGGCAGCATCTGGGTTTTTGCCGATATCTCCGAGCGACGCGAGGCGGAGGAGGAATCCCGCAACCTGTTGCAAGCCGTCGAGCAGAGTCCGGTCGCCATCGTCATCACGAACCGCGATGCGGAAATCGAGTACGTCAACCCGAGTTTCACCCGTGTTACCGGTTATTCGCGGCTCGAGGCCATCGGCCAAAACCCACGCCTGCTGCAATCTGGCGAAGCGCCTCCTGACACCTATCGAAACCTGTGGCAGACCCTGCTCGCGGGCAAGGTGTGGACCGGGCTGTTCCACAACCGGCGCAAGAACGGCGAACTGTTCTGGGAAAAGGCTTCGATCGCGCCGATCTTCGGCGACCACGGCGAAGTGACGCATTATCTGGCCGTCAAGGAAGACGTCACGGAGCGCCTGCGGGCCGACAAACTGCTGCGTGAAAGCGAGGAGGCTTTCCGCCGTCTTTTCGAAGACGCCAAGGATCCCCTGCTGCTGCTCAAGGACGGCAGCATCGTCGATTGCAACAAGGCGGCACTGGAACTGCTGGGTTACGTCGCCAAGGCGGACTTGCTCGGCCACGACCCGGCGGCGATCTCGCCGCCCTATCAACCCGACGGCCAGTCCTCGCGGGAGAAGGGCGCGGCGATGATTGCTGCCGCGCATCGCTTCGGCTACCACCGCTTCGAGTGGTCGCATCAGCGTACGGATGGATCCACGGTGCCGGTCGAGGTCACGTTAACACCGATCACCCTGCGCGGCGAAGTGATTCTGCACACGCTGTGCCGCGACGTCAGCGAGCGTCGCGTCACCGAGACGCGTTTACGCTTGTTGGCGGCCGTCTTCGAGCACAGCGCGGAGGGAATCATGGTCAGCGATCGGCAAAACCGCGTCCTCGAGGTCAACCACGCCTTCTGCCGTCTGACCGGCTATACCGCGGACGAGGTGCGCGGCAGGGATCCGCGCCTGCTCTCCTCGGGGCGGACGAGCGTCGAGGAATACCGCGCGATGTGGCAGGCGATCAACGCCACGGGGCATTGGCAGGGAGAAATCTGGGATCGGCGCAAGGACGGCAGCGTTTATCCGAAATGGCTTTCGATCTCGACGATTCGCGGTGGCTCGGGGAACATCGAGTACTACATCGGCAGCTTCGTGGATATCTCCGAACGCAAGGCGGCCGAAGAACGGATCAGTCATCTTGCGCATTTCGATACGCTTACCGATCTGCCCAACCGTTCGAACCTGCAGGGCCGGCTTGATCAGGCGCTGGCGTCGGCGCGCCGCGACGGCAGCAGTTCGCCGGTGGTGGTGATGTTCCTCGACCTCGATCGCTTCAAGACCATCAACGACACCCTCGGTCACCATGTCGGCGATGCGCTGTTGCTGGAAGTGTCGTCACGACTGAGAGGCGCCGTGCGTGAAAGCGATGTCGTCGCCCGCCTGGGAGGCGACGAGTTCGTCGTCGTCCTCACGGGTGCGGACGCTGTCGCTGCTGAACGGGTGGCCGGCAAGATCCTCAAAGCGTTGTCGCTGCCCTATCAGATCCACGGTCACACCTTGCATTCGACATCGAGCATCGGCATCGCCGTTTTCCCGGCCGATGGCGAAAGCGTGGAGAGTCTGATGCAGAATGCCGACGCGGCGATGTACCATGCTAAATCGGCCGGGCGCAATACAGTGCAATTCTTCACGGCGAGCATGAACCAGGCGGCCAGCGACCGGCGTCAACTTGAAGAAGACCTGCACCTGGCGCTGCAACAGAAGCAATTCGTGCTGCATTATCAGCCGCAGGTCGATGCCGAACAACGCGTCTTCGCGGTCGAAGCACTTCTGCGCTGGCAGCATCCGCGCCATGGTCTCGTTTCGCCAGGCAAGTTCGTGCCCTTGGCCGAGGATACCGGGCTGATCGTTCCGATCGGCCACTGGGTGCTCACGACCGCCTGTGCGCAACTCAAGGCCTGGGCCGGCATGGCGCACACGCGTGAACTGCAGATCGCGGTCAATGTCAGTGCACGCCAGTTTCGGCAGGCGGATTTCGTCGAAGTGCTAAAGCAGGTGCTGGCTACTAGCGGTGCCGAGCCGCGACGCCTGAAGCTCGAACTGACGGAAAGCTTGGTGCTCGACAACGTCGCCGACACGATCGCCAAGATGAACGCCATCAAGCTGCTCGGCGTCACCTTCGCGATGGACGATTTCGGCACCGGCTACTCTTCGCTGTCCTACCTGACGCGCCTGCCGGTCGACCAGCTCAAGATTGACCGTGCGTTCGTCAGCCGGCTGCCCGATAACCAGAGCGACGCCGTGATCGCACAAACGATTGTCACCATGGGTCGCAGCCTGGGGTTGAAAGTGGTTGCCGAGGGAGTCGAGAACGAAGAGCAACGGCGGTTTCTCGGCAGTCAAGGTTGTCACGGCTACCAGGGATTCCTGTTCAGCCGTCCGCTGACCATCGAGGCCTTCGAAGCCTTCCTTGCCTCGTCCGCGTGCCAATGACCGGGATCTGGCGAACAGTGCGGCCGCTCAGGCGGTCAGAGCGCGCAGCAGTTTCTTGATCGGTGCCGGTAAAGCGGCCTGATCGACATCGACAAGAGGCAGCCATTGCCGACCGTCTTCCGCGACGCCGGGGCCGATCACGTCGACGTCGGCGCGCAGCACATTGAGCGTCAGGCGGAAATGGCTAAAGCCGTGTCGCACCGGCGCCAGCTTCCGGCTGCCCAGCAGACGACAACCATGACGCAAGGCAAGCGTGTCGACCGACTCGCCGCTCAACTCGGGCAGGGTCAACAAGCCGCTCCACAGACCGATCGCTGGCTGCCGTTCGAGCAATACTCGCCGACCGTCGGTCAACAGCAAGACGTCTCTCGTACGTTCCGGCAGCGTCTTACGCGCCCCTCGCTTCGGCAGTTCGGCTTGCCGGCCGTCGCGCCGGGCCATGCAAATGTCGTGCAACGGACAGGCCTCGCAGGCCGGCTTGGCACGCCGGCAAACGGCAGCACCCAAGTCCATCAGCCCTTGCGTGTAGCCTTCGATACCGCTAGCGGGTAGCAGCACTTCGGCCAGCGCCCACAGATCGCGTTCCGCCGAAGCCGTGGCAACGGGGTCTTCGACTGCGAAGCAGCGCGCCAGCACGCGTTTGACGTTGCCGTCGAGGATCGCGGCCCGGCGAGCAAAGGCAAAGACGCTGATCGCGGCGGCGGTCGAGCGTCCGATTCCTGGCAGGCCGGCGTTTTCCCGAGGATCGGCCGAGAAACTGCGCCGTTCGGCGACGAGGGTTTGTGCGCAGCGATGCAGGTTACGGGCCCGCGCGTAGTAGCCCAGGCCCGACCACATCTCGAGGATAGTGGCGAGCGGTGCCGCGGCAAGTGATTCGAGCGTCGGAAAACGGGCGACAAAGCGCGCATAGTAGGGGATTACGGTCTGCACTTGCGTTTGTTGCAGCATGACTTCGGACAACCAGATACGATAGGCGTCGCGCGTTTGCTGCCATGGCAGATCATGGCGGCCATGCGCAGCTTGCCAGGCGATGACACGGCCAGCGAAGCCTGGAGTTACGAAACGCGCGGCGGAACTCACCGGCCGTACTCGGTGACCACGGCACTTTGCCGGAGAGTCCGTGCGGCTGTGACCGGCAAGCGGGAGTAGGCGCTTACTCTTGCCGTGCGCGCGGGTATCTGCCACTGACCAGTCCATCGACGGGCACCGGCACGAATCGTCTCGACACCGCAACGCGCTGCGACGATAATCGCACAGTTGGTGCAGGCCGTTGCGCCGCTCGAAGTGCGGACGAGGGCGGCAAGCCATCCGTAATCGCTGCCGAAACTGGCGGTCGCGGCCCGCGACCGTAGTCTGACCGCAGCGCACCCGTCGAGAACCCGTCTGTCGATAGCCGACCCCCTCATGTGCGAACAACGCTTTCGCAACGCCTGATGCGCTTATCTGTCGCTTGTCCGGAGTACCCGGAAACCGCCTCGGCGTTGACCGATCCGCCGTGTACAACCGGAGATGCGGACGCCGTGCCGGTTAACCCGGATGCCCTCTGCCGCGACTTCCGCGATGCCCTGGGCAGTTTTCCGACCGGTGTCACGGTCGTTACGGCACTGGCGCCGGACGGCAGAGCCATCGGCGTGACGATCAGTTCCTTCAACTCCGTCTCGCTGGAGCCGCCCCTGATTCTTTGGAGCCTATCGCGCACTTCGCCTAGCCTCGCGGCTTTCGCGCAAGCCAGCTATTACGCCGTCAACGTGCTGGCCGCCGATCAGCAATGGATTTCGGAATCCTTCGCCAGCCCCGACGGTGACCGTTTCAACGGTGTTGAAGTCAACCGGGGACTCGGCGGCGCACCGCTGATCGCCGGCTGCGCCGCTTGGTTGGTGTGTAGCAACGAGGCGCACTACCCGGGTGGCGACCATCTTATTCTGGTCGGCCGCGTCCACAGCTTCGCCCGGGAAAGTGCTGCCGAGCCGCTGGTTTTCCATGCCGGGCGTTATCGGGCGCTCTGCCCCGACGCGGAAGGCTAGTCCGGCAGGTGATCCGCGGATCTGGGCGGGTCGTTCGCGGAGCGGGCGCGAGCGAAAAAAAACCCGCCGGAGGCGGGTCCCTGTGGCACACCCGAAAATAATCAAGCGCGCGAGATGTTCGATGCTTGCTTGCCCTTTGGGCCCTGCGTCACGTCGAAGGAAACCTTTTCGCCCTCTTTGAGGGTCTTGAATCCACCCATGGTGATCGCGGAGAAATGAGCGAAGAGATCTTCACTACCATCATCCGGAGTAATGAAGCCGAAACCCTTGGCGTCATTGAACCACTTCACTGTACCAGTTGCCATATTGCCACTTCCTTGAAAAAAGACTGAACCCGGGCGTCGCCCGACTTGCATGCTTCCAAATCAATCCACCGATAAACAGAGCTGCGACTATAAAACAGCCTGTCCGACGGTTTGACCAAAAACATTCGGCCTTTTTACGCTAAGTCTGCCAGACGAGTCAAGCATTTTAAGTTCCCGTCGCTCGCCAGGCCGCCTGTCAGGCAAAAAATTGGCGGCAAGCGGTATTGCGCATCCGGAAAGACTGGTTAGAATTGAACCATGGCGACAAAGCATCAGGATGGCACACTGCTCGAAACAAGGCGCGCGCAGATCAAGCCGCCACCCATGTTCAAGGTCCTGCTGCTGAACGACGACTTCACACCGATGGACTTCGTGATCATTGTTCTGCAGAGGTTTTTTCGGATGGATCGAGAACACGCGACGCGCATCATGCTCAAAGTTCACAACGAGGGCAAAGGCGTGTGTGGGGTTTTCCCGCGTGACGTCGCCGCGACGAAAGTCGAACAGGTCACGACCTTCGCTCGAAGCAACCAGCACCCGCTGGCTTGCGTAATGGAGGAAAACTGAATGATTGCGCAGGAACTGGAAGTCAGCTTGCACATGGCATTTGTCGAGGCCCGGCAGAAACGCCATGAGTTCATCACCGTCGAACATCTGCTTCTCGCCTTGGTCGACAACCCTTCCGCAGCCGAAGCGCTGCGCGCGTGCGGCGCCAGTGTCGAGCAACTGCGCAAGGATTTGGCGAGGTTCATCGGCGAGCACACGCCAACCGTGTCCGGCGAGGATGAAATCGATACGCAACCCACGCTGGGTTTTCAGCGCGTCATCCAGCGTGCCATCCTGCATGTGCAATCCTCCGGCCGCAAGGAGGTCAACGGTGCCAACGTCCTTGTGGCGATCTTCGGCGAGAAGGATTCGCACGCGGTCTACTATCTGCAGAAGCAGGGCGTCACCCGCTTGGACGTGGTCAATTTCATTTCGCATGGCATCAGCAAGGTGCCGCAGAGCGCGCCGCGTAATGATCAGGAGGCGGAGCCGGAAAGCGAGCAGCAAGGTGCTGCTGGCCCCCTCGAAAGCTACACCATCAACCTCAATGGCTTGGCTTTACAGGGCAAGATCGATCCTTTGATCGGTCGTGACCGGGAACTCGAGCGTGTCATCCAGACGCTCTGCCGAAGGCGCAAGAACAACCCGTTGCTGGTCGGCGAAGCCGGCGTCGGCAAGACCGCGATCGCCGAAGGATTGGCGCGGCGAATCGTCGAATGCGACATTCCCGAGATTCTCGCCAAAGCCAACGTCTATTGCCTCGACATGGGCTCGCTGCTGGCCGGAACGAAATATCGGGGCGACTTCGAGCAACGCCTGAAGGGCGTTCTCAAGCAACTGAGCGAAAACCCGCAGGCAATTCTGTTCATCGACGAGATCCACACCCTGATCGGCGCCGGCTCGGCGTCGGGCGGTACGCTCGACGCCTCCAACCTGCTCAAGCCGGCGCTGTCCACCGGCCAGCTGAAGTGCATCGGTGCGACGACCTACAACGAGTACCGCGGCATCTTCGAGAAGGATCATGCGTTGTCGCGGCGTTTCCAGAAAATCGACGTCAACGAGCCGTCGAGCGCGGAAGCGGTGGAAATCCTCAAGGGCTTGAAGTCGCGTTTCGAGTCGCACCACGGGATCAAGTACTCGGCGGCCGCGCTGACCACGGCGGTCGATCTTTCGGTACGCTTCATCACCGACCGCCACCTGCCGGACAAAGCGATCGACGTCATCGACGAAGCGGGTGCCGCGCAACGCATACTGCCGAAGTCCAGGCAGAAGAAGCTGATCGGCAAGATCGACATTGAAGAGATCGTCGCCAAGATCGCGCGCATCCCTTCGACGCACGTATCGACGGACGATCGCGCCAGCCTGCGCAACCTCGACCGCGATCTGAAGGCCGTGGTCTTTGGCCAGGAAGCGGCGATCGATGCCTTGGCGAGAGCCATCAAGATGGCACGCTCCGGCCTCGGCAACCCGACCAAGCCGATCGGGAGTTTCCTGTTTTCGGGTCCGACCGGCGTCGGCAAGACCGAGGTCGCCAAACAGCTGGCGTATTGCCTGGGCAATGAACTGATCCGCTTCGACATGTCGGAGTACATGGAACGTCATGCCGTATCGAGACTGATTGGCGCACCGCCCGGCTATGTCGGTTTCGACCAGGGCGGTTTGTTGACCGAAGCGATCACCAAGAAACCGTACAGCGTCCTGCTGCTCGACGAAATCGAGAAGGCACATCCGGACGTCTACAACATTCTGCTGCAGGTCATGGATCACGGCACGCTGACCGACAACAACGGGCGCAAGGCGGACTTCCGCAACGTCGTCATCATCATGACCACCAACGCCGGACAGGAAGCGATTCAGAAGACCACGATGGGCTTCACCCCGTCGCGGCAGGCGGGCGATGAAATGGTCGAGATCAAGCGAATCTTCACTCCCGAGTTCCGCAACCGGCTGGATGCCACGATCTCGTTCAAGGCGCTCGACCACGACGTGATCCTGCGCGTGGTGGACAAGTTCCTGATGCAACTGGAAGTGCAACTGCACGAGAAGAAGGTGGACGCCGTGTTCACCGCCGCATTGAAAGAGCACCTCGCGGCGCGCGGTTTCGATCCCTTGCTCGGTGCCCGGCCGATGGCCCGACTGATCCAGGACACGATTCGCTCTTCGTTGGCCGACGAGCTTCTGTTTGGCCGGCTGGCCAATGGCGGTCACGTCACGGTCGATCTCGACGCCGACAAGAAGGTCAAGCTGATCTTCGAGGAGGAGCCGGAGACGGTCACCTGAAAGCAGCGCGCGTTTCGTGCCGCATCAACACGCTTTCTCCCTTTGACTTTTTTGCCGCCGAGCAAACCAGGGTAGTGCGATGACCATCAAGACCGCCGACCTTCTCGACCAGCACGAAAACGGCCTGCGCGATGGCAGCGTGCGCGTCGTCGCGCCGATGTTCCGGCCCTACGGCGGGCGGATGGCCTTCTGTGGGCAGATCGTCACGCTCAAGCTGTTCGAGGACAACTCGCTGGTCCGCGAAGCCCTCGCCGGCGACGGCCGGGGCCGGGTACTGGTGGTCGATGGCGGTGGTTCGCTGCGCTGCGCACTGGTCGGCGACCAGCTGGCGATTCTGGCGCAGGGGAACGGCTGGGAAGGCATGGTCGTCTACGGCTGCATCCGGGATTCGGCCGATATCGGCCGCCTTGACATCGGCGTACGGGCGCTCGACACCCATCCGCTGAAGAGCATCAAGAAGGGTGCTGGCGACCGCGATCTGGCGGTAAGTTTCGGCGGCGTCACTTTCCGGCCCGGGGAGTGGATTTATGTTGACGACGACGGAATCGTCGTCAGCAGCCAACCGCTCGGCTGACGGGCGAGGGCGGAGCGCTTACTCCAGCCTGAACGATCACGCTCGCTGCCTTGGACCTGCCTATTTCGGAGATTGATCGTGAGTTCTGCCATTGACCTGATCAAAGCAATACGCAGCGGCCGTCTTCAGGATGTGCGCGCGGTACTGGACGCCGGCGCCAAGGCTGAGCTGGACGACGGCCAGGGCGATCCGGGTCTGCCGCTCGGCGTCGCCTGCTTCATGGGCTTCCCGGACATCGTGCGGGAACTGGTGAGCCGCGGGGCCAAAGTCAATTTGCCTGACAATTCCCGGCCGACGTCGCCTTTGTCGATGGCCATCCGCGGTGGTCGGCATGAAGTGGTCAAGGTTCTCGTCGAACTCGGCGCGGAGATTCCGCCCGGCATGAAGACCGGGCTGACCGAACAGGAGATCATGATCGCCCGCTGGCGCGGGCACCAGTACGGCGCCACGACGACCCCGTTCGGCGGACGTGGCGCGGAGATCCCGGTCGTCGAAGAAATCGAAATGACCCGTTGCTACGGAACGGATACCGCCGTCCTCGATGCCGACATGATCCGGGCCGCTCGGGAAATGGACAAGAAGTAGCCGCCGGTCTCCGCCGGTCAGTTGACCATCGCCCGCGCCAAGGCACTGACCTGCTGCGTGCGGTTGGTCCAGCCGGCACCGAAGACATCGAAATTTTCCAGCGAGCGGTAGTAGGCGAGCCGGTTTTCCGACATTTCGCCGATCATCGCCAGTTGGTCGGCAGCCATTACGGCGGCCAGCGTCTTGGGCCCGACCGAACCGTCGTCGGTCACCCCGGCGGCGCGTTGCAGGAGTTTCACCGAGCGGCGCGGACCGGCATTGACGCCGAAATCGAAGACCATCAGATCGACTCCCGCTGGCAGATCGCCGCAACGCATCGGCAACCAATAGTTGGCGCGGTAGATTTCGGCCGCTTCGCGGCGGGTCAGCGCCTTCAGGTCGGCGATCAGTTTTTCTTTGGCATCGTCCGCCAGTTCATCGAGCTTCAGGCCCTGCCAATCGGCGAGCGTGCGCAGAGTGATGCCCAGGTTGGTCGGACCGCCCGGATCGCGTGCGTGGTCGCTGAAGCCGCCCTCGTGGTCGAGAACGACGGCCAGGCACTTGTCGAACTTTGCATCGCTCGTCGGCGCCGCCGGCGCAGCCGGTCTGGCGCCCCCGGCGGCGATCGCCTGCACCACACGTTCGGTGCGATCGGCCGTGGACGCCGTGAGGTTGAGCGCTACTTCCTGCAGCGAGCGATTGGTCGCATCCTTGTCACGCGAGCTCTGCGACGACCCCAGCCAGAAATTCACCACCGTCGCGAAGGCCGCCGCCAGCGCGCCGACGGTGATGTTGATGGCGTTGGCGACGAGCGGGTTGTCTTCCAGCCGGGTATTGATCAGGACGATCAGGAAGAGGAAGAAACCCGCCGTCACGATCACCGAAACGACAGGCGCGCCCCAGGCGATTGCGCTGCCCGATTGCACCAAATCCACCATGGTGCTGCGTGCGCCCTGGGTGTTTTCCAGCGCTTTTTGGATTGCCGACAGTTCGGCCTGACGCTGCTGCTCGGCTGCCAAATCGATCGCCTTCTGCGTTTCCAGCGCGATTTCGGCCAGACGCACGCGCAACTGAACCGCCAACGCCGGGTCAGCGGCCAGCTTGCGCTGCGCTTCCAGCGCGTCGGGCGTCCCCGTAACCTCCTGTACGACGTTCGCGACCGTGCTGGCGACGACACCTGCCTTGTCGCCGGCCACCATCTTGATCAGTTCGGGAACGATGGACAAAGCCAAAGGAATCAGCGGCAGCATGGACGTTCCTTCCGGAAAGTGATGGTCGGTCAGCGAAGATCGGCGGTTTCAGTATAGGTTGCCCTGGCGAACCCAGTCAATGCGGCGGCAGGTCGCTGACCGATACCCGCCGACCTCAGCGGAGAATTCCGAAGAGATTCGAGAAGGCGTCGGTCCAGGCCGCGAAACCGGGGCGCGGCACGAGTACTTCCGCTTGCTGCAGATCGGCGGGCAGACTCGCCAGCCGCTCGCGGTCCACGATCAGCACCCAGACCGAATAGAGGCAGAAGCGGTCGCCGGGGTCGGGCTGGGCGGTGATGATCAAGGCCGTCCGCCCGAGTGCCTCGGCGGCGGCCGCGACCACCGGCCGCAGGTCGAGGTAGCGGTTGCTGATATTGATGGCCAGCAGGCCGTCAGGCTTCAAATGGCGGAAATAGACCTGCATCGCCTCGCGGGTCAGCAGATGGGTCGGCACCGAATCGCCGGAAAAAGCGTCCATGACCAGCAGATCGAAGTTCTGGGGCGGCTCGCGTTCGAGTACCAGGCGAGCGTCACCGAGCACCGGAACGATGCGCGCCCGGCTGTCGGCGAGGTAGCTGAACTCGCTGCGCGCCAGCTCGAGAACCTGATCGTTGATTTCGTAGATCCGCATCTCGTCGCCCGCGCGGCCGTAGCTGGCCAGGGTCCCGACACCCAGCCCGAGAATGCCGATCCGCCGTGCTTCGTTGCCCGCCAGGCCAAGCATTGCGCGGCCAATGCCGGAGGTTTCGCAGAAATACGCCGTAGGCTGCCGGCGCAGCGCTTCGGCGAGAAACTGTTCGCCATGGTAGATCACGCCATGCACCATCTTGCGCTTGACGCCCAGTTCGTCGTCGACTACGTCGACGACGCGCAACTGGCCGTAGAAGTTGCGTAACACGCGGCGGTAGTCCTTGACGTAGTCGACCGAGATCGCACCCAGCCGCAAACCGTGTGCCAGCAGAAGGGCGAGCAGCAGCCAGCGCCATCGTGGCCGCAGATCGCGCCAGAGGACAACGATGACCAGCACAGCGCACAGGAACAGACCGATCGGCAATTCGAAATAGGCGTTGAACGCTGCCGGGGCGACGAGGCCGACGAGGACCCCGCCGAGCGCGCCTCCGATCGACAGCATCAGATAGAACAGCGTTAGATGGCGGACGGACGGCCGGCGCCGCACCAGCTCGCCGTGACAGATCATGCAGAAGACGAACAGCGCGAACGACAGCAGCCCGATCAGGATAGGCACCGGGAGGCTGCTGCCGGTAAGCACCCGATCGACGGCCAGCAGGGCGATCGGCAGGGCGGCCAGAAATCCGGGCCGGTAGTAGTAGCGCGGCGCGTCGAAGCAAAGGATGAAGCTCAACAGGTAGATGCTGAGCGGCAGCACCCACAGAAAAGGGACCGGGGCGATGTCCTGCGTCAATTGGCGTGTCAGCGCCAGCAGCAGGATCGACGCGGTCATCGCCAGGCCCACCCAGAGCAGGCACTCGTTCCAGGCAGGCGCCGGTGCCGGCGTTGCTTCGGCGCTGACCGTCGCCGCTTCTGACTCGTTCGCCGACCGCCGCCACGACTGCCAGGCGCTGGCCAGGCAAACACCGACGAAGACCACGTAAGCCACCGACCAGCCGATGGCCTGCTCGTGCACCGCGAAATAGGGCTCGACGAACACCGGATAGCTCAGCAGGGCGAGCATCGAAGCCAGATTCGAGAGTGCGTAAAGCCGGTAAGGCATCGCGCTCGAAAAGGCGCGCGCGTACCAGGCCTGCATCAGCGGACCGGTGGTCGACAGCAGCAGATACGGAGCGCCGACGGCCACCGCGAGCACCGCGAGAACACTCCACGTCGGGTTGTCGATCGAGCTGCCCGGCCAGCCCGGCTGGGCGACCACCGGCAGCGTGGCGAGGCTGAGCAACAGCAGGCCGGCATGTACCAGATTCTGGCGACGCGGTGAAAACCACTCGTTCAGCAAATGAACGTAAAGGTAACCGAGGAGCAGCTCGGCCTGGAAAAAAACGAGGCAGACGCTCCAGACCGACGACGACCCGCCGAACCAGGGCAGGATCATCTTGCCGACGATCGGCTGGATCTGGAAAAGCAGGAAAGCCGACAGGAAGACCGTGCAGGCAAAACCGGCGACCGCGAGGCTCACTTCAGGATACTCAGCAGATTCGAGAAATCATCGGTCCATACCTTGAAACCAGGGCGGGGAGCAAGTTTTTCGGCGTTCTTCAAACCCTGTGCCAGCGTCGCCGCCCGTTCCGGACGGGTAATCAGCGCCCACAGCGAATGGCGGCAGAAGCGGTCGCCGTCTTCCGGCTCGAGGTCGAGCAGAAGGGCGCTGCCGCCCAGTTGCGCGGCAGCGCCGGCAACCACCGGGCGCAGATCGAGGTAACGGTTGGTGATGTGGATCGCCAGCACGCCGTCGTCCTTCAGTTGGCGCAGATAGACCTGCATCGCCTCCAGGGTCAGCAGATGAGTCGGGATCGAATCGCCCGAAAAGGCGTCGATGGCCAGCAAGTCGTAGTTCTGCGCCGGCTCGCGCTCGAGCATCAGACGGCCGTCGCCGAGCACGGGGACGATCCGCGCCGCGCTGTCGCCGAGATAGCTGAACTCGTTACGCGCCAGGTCGACCACCTGTTCGTTGATCTCGTAAATGCGCATCTCGTCGCCGGCTCGGCCATAAGTCGCCAGAGTGCCGGTACCCAGGCCGAGGATGCCGATCTTCAGCGGTCCCTGGCCGGCCAGGTGGCGAATCGTCTGGCCGATGCCCGACTTCTCGCAGTAGTAGGCCGTCGGCCGCCGGCGATGCTCGGCCGCCAGGAACTGTTCGCCATGATTGATCCGCCCGTGGTAGATCGCGCGCTTGACCCCCAGGTCGTCGTAGCTCACGTCGGCGACCCGCAACTGGCCGTAGAAGTTGCGCAGCACGCGTCGATACTCGGCCACGTAGTCGACCGAGATCTCGCCGAGACGATAGGTGTAGGCCAGCAGGGCGAGCAGCAGCAGCCAGCGCCAGCCAGGCTTGAGATCACGCCAGAGAACGACGATCGCCAGCCCGGCACAAAGGAACAGGCCGATCGGCAGTTCGAAATAGGCGTTGAACAGCGCCGGAGCGACCAGCCCGACAAAGGAACCGCCGAGCGCACCGCCGATCGACAGCATCAGATAGAACAGCGTCAGGTGGCGAACCGGCGGCCGGCGCCTGACCAGTTCGCCGTGACAGACCATGCAGAAGACGAACAGCGCCAGCGAGAGCAGGGCGACGAGTGCCGGCACCGGCATGCCGCCGCCGTCGACCACGCGATCGAGGGCGAGCAGGGCGATCGGCAGCGCGACGAGGAATCCCGGCCGGTAATAGTAGCGTGGCGCGTCGAAGCAGAGAATGAAGCTCAACAGGTAGATGCTCAGCGGCAGCACCCACAGGAAGGGAACCGGCGCCACATCCTGCGTCAGATGCCGGGTGATGGCCAGCAGCAGGATCGACGCTGTCATCGCCAGGCCGATCCACAGGAGGCACTCGCTCCAGGCCGGGCGCGGCGTTGCCTCGCTGGCGGCAGCGCTTCGCTCGCTTTCCCGTGGGACTCCCTGCCATGACTGCCAGGCGCTTGCCAGGCAGGCGACGACGAAGAAAACATAGGCGATCGACCAGCCCCAGGCTTGGTCGCGCACCGGAAAATACGGCTCGACGAGCAGCGGATAGCTCAACAGCGCGAGCATCGACGCCAGGTTGGACAGCGCATACAGGCGATAGGGCATCAAGCTGTTGAACGAGCGCGCGTACCAGGCCTGCATCAGCGGACCGGTGGTCGACAGCAGCAGATAGGGCAGGCCGACGGCCGCCGCGAGAACGACCAGGACACTCCAGGTGGGGTTGTCGAATCCGCTGCCGAGCGCCGGGTTGGCGATCACCGGCAGCGTCGCCAGACTGAGCAGCAGCAGCACGCCATGCAGAAGGTTCTGACGGCGTGGCGAGAACGACTCGTGCAGCAGATGGACGTAGAGATAACCCAGCAGCAGTTCGGCCTGAAAGAAGACCAGGCAGATGCTCCAGACCGACGACGAACCGCCGAACCAGGGGAGGATCATCTTGGCGACCATCGGCTGGATCTGGAAAAGCAGGAAGGCGGATAGGAAAACGGTCGTGGCGAAGCTGATCATCGAAGAATCCTGGGAGAACGCGAAACGGTGGGTTTCCGGCGGCCGGGCCGACCTTGGTCGCGCTGATTGAACGGTCAGCTTTCGCTGTGTGGCGTTTCTGCCGCCGCCGGCGCCGCGTGCCATCTGCCGGGCGGCACGACGACGTTGCCGGCTGGCTGGACGACGAAGTGCGGCGACATGATCTGCACGCCGTAGGTGTTGAACTGATCCTGGATGTTGGCGTGCAGCGCCGACAGCACGGCGACGCGATCGAGCGGCTTGTCCATGTGTGCGAACAATTCGTACTCGACGTACCAGTCGGCCAGGCTGCGCTGAAAGACGAACGGGCGTGGCGCGGCACGCAAACCGGGGGTCTGCTCGGCGGCCGCGATCAGCATCGCGTGCACCTGCCGCCACGGCGTGTCGTAGCCGATGGTCACCTTGGTCGACACCAGCGTGCCGCGTGCTCCCGCCAGGCGCGAGTAGTTCTTGATCGGGCTGCCGACGAGGACTGCGTTGGGAATCGTCACCTCCTCGTTACGCATGTTGATGATCTTGGTCGACAGCGCACCGACCTCGCTCACCACGCCGACGGTTTCGCCCAGGTCGACGAAGTCGCCGACTGACAGCGCGCGCGAGTACACCAGCACCAGGCCGCTCATGAGCTGATTGACGATTCCCGCCGAGCCCAGCGTCAGCATGAAGCCGAACATTACCGACAAGCCCTTGAAAGCGTCGCTGTCGGACATGGGAATGAAGGGGTAGGCGATCGCGATGCCCAGCCCCCAGATCAGGATCGAGACGATGCGGTGCGTCGCGGTGACGGTTTCCGGATGCAGGCCCGGCACCTGCACCCGACCCTCCTTCGCCGCCTTGAAGAAGTTGCCGACGGCGTCGTTGAACGCCTTGGTGAGGAACAGGATGATGAGCGCCGTGGTGAGCGCGGGCATGGCATGCAGTAACCCCATGCCGAAAGTGTTCAGCAGGCCGAACAGAAAATCCGACAGGCGGTCGCCAAGCGCCTCGGTAAGCGGGAAGCGCGCCAGCACGAAAGTCAGCCAGAGATAGGCGACGCTCAACCAAAGGAAACCCATCAGCAGTTGCGCCACCCGTTGCACCAGCAGCCAGCCGTGCTTCGCCCAGCGCAAGCTGGTCGAAGCGTTCTCGGCTTCGATCACCTTCTGCAGGCGCCCGACCAGCAGGGCGGTTGCCCGCCTGATCAGCCAGAGCACGACGAGCGCGATCAGCGTGGCCAGCAGCGACAGGCCGAGACCTTTCAAGAGCACCATCGGCCGGCTCTGCTCGGCTGCCGCCCGCAGAGCGGCGGTCAATTGCTGCGCCGCTCGCCGCGCTGCCGCGTCGAGCGTCATGCCCTCTTCCGGGTCGAGATCGCCGGCCAGCACGTTGAACAGAACTGCCTCACCGATATGCAGGCTGATGCCGTTCCGGCCGTCGATGGTGAAAGGCGTCAGCGCGATCGGCTGCTCCATCGCCGCCGGTGGCAGTGCTTCGATGCGGTTCAGCGCCCGGCGCACGCGCGCCTCCGGAGTCGCGCCGACGAAGTTGGTCCGGAAAGTGAAGACCGGTCGAAAATGGTATTGCAAGGTCGCTTCCTGGCTGTGCTTCTCGTCCGCTGCCAGTACGTCTGGACTGGCGCCGGAGACGAGCAGGAGACAGGTCAGCAGCACGACGGACAGCTTCGAGCAGAGCAACGAGAGGGAGGTCATGGGGAAATCCGGGCGGCAGCGACGATAGCGGCGAATTATAGCCGCCGCGACGGGCGGCGACCCCATTCCCAGATGGGCGACTCTGCGCGCCGCCGAGAATCACCCTCCAAGCATGACTGGCGCGAGCAGCGAAATCTCCTACGGGGGGGAGCGGGATGGCGTGCTGCCCAAACTGAAAACCTCATCGACCTGCAAGCCCCGCGGGATGTAATGCGTGATCAGGATCATCGTCGCCTTGCCCTTGAGCCGATTGATCGTCTTGGCCAGGTGTTCCGCCGTTTGCTGATCGAGATTGGAAACCGCCTCATCGAAAATCAGAATCCTCGGCCGCTTGAGCAGCGCCCGGGCGATGGCGATGCGCTGTCGCTGCCCACCCGACAGGCCGCTGCCCCGTTCTCCGATCTCGGTCTGGTAAGCCTTGGGCAGCTTCTCGATCACTTCGTGGATCTCGGCGGCCTTGCAGGCGGCGATCACGTCCTCGAAGCTCGCATGCGGATGGGCCATCACCAGATTGTCGTAGAGCGTTCCGGCGAAAAGCACCGTCTCCTGCGGCACGACGCCGAAAGTCGCGCGCAGCTCGTTGGCGGCGAGATACCGGATGTCCTTGCCGTCGAGAGCGATGTGGCCGGCCACCGGCTGGTAGAAACCGAGCATCAGCTTGGCCAGCGTGCTCTTGCCGCAGCCCGAAGGCCCGGTGACCACGGTAAGCCGGCCGGGCTGGAAAGCGAATGTGAGTTGCTGATAGAGCCAAGGATGATGATCGGAATAGCGGAAAGCCAGATCGACGATGGTCAGCCGCCCCTGGCCGGCTTTTTCGTTGTTCGGTGTCAGCGTGTGCGGCTCCAACGGCATGTCGAGGATGTCGCCGAGGCGCTTGACGGCGATGCTGGCTTGCTGGAATTCCTGCCACAGGCCGACGATTCTCAGCAACGGCTGGCTCATCCGCCCGGCGAACATCTGGAAGGCGACGAGCATGCCGACCGTAAAGCCGGTCCGGGGCTCCGTCGCAGAACCGTCGTTCTGCATCACCAGCAGCGCCCCGGTGATGAGGATGGCCAGCGTCATCACCTGTTCCAGTCCATTGGCGACGACGTGGTAGGTATTGCCGACCTGTTTCGTGGCGAAGCCGGCGGCCAGGACCTGGGCGAGGTAGTCGCCATATTTGCGGTCGATGTCCGGCTCCATTTGCAGCGCTTTCACCGTTGCCATGCCGGCAATGTATTCGGTCAGAAACGCCTGATTGCGGGCGCCGAGCAGGAACTGCCGGTTGAGCTTGTCGCGCAGCAGGGGCGCCACGAGAAAGCTGACGCCGGCGATGGCGCCGAGCAGTGAAACGGCAATCAGCGAGAGCTGCCAACTGTAGGCAAACATCACGACCAGGAAGACGAGCAGGAACGGCAAATCGAGAATCAGCGACACGGCCGCGCCGGAAACGAACTCGCGGATCGTTTCGACGCCCTGCAGGCGGGCAACCAGCGTCCCGGTGGGGCGATGTTCGAAGTACGGCAGCGGCAACCGGAGAAGATGCGCGAAGACCTGGCTGCCGAGCACGGCGTCGATGCGGTTGCCGGTATGCAGGACGAGGTATTGGCGCAACCAGGTCATGCCGGCGCTAAACAGCATGAACATGACAAGCGCCATGCCGAGCACGACCAGCGTGCTTTGGCTGTGGTGCACGATGACCTTGTCGATGATGACTTGCGTGAACAGCGGTGTCGCCAGACCGACGAGCTGGATGGCCAGGCTCGCGGTAAGCACGTCACGCCAGATGGCTTTGTATTTGAGCAGTTCGGGGATGAACCAGCGAAAACCGAAGCGTTCATTCTCCGCCGGGAATCCGGCGATCTCTTCCCCTTCGCCGGCCGCCGCCGCCTCCCTGGCGACGACGATGATCCGAGAGGCAAGGTATTCGGCAGCCGTGGCAAGAGGGACGATGTCCGGCGTCTGCTCGCCGGGGCGGCAGTAGAGCAGCCGTTCGCCGTCCACCCGGAGGACGAGGATCGGGGTGCACCCGGCTTCCCGCGAGGAGGATTCGTCCGTCGACGGAGCCGGCACCAGCGAAGGCGGAGCAAGGTTGGCGGGTTGCGGTGCCGCTGGCGCGCGGCGCAGGAAGGCGATCGCCGGCAGTGGCAGTTTCTGCCAGTCGACGCCGGCGAGGGCCAAATCCCCGGTTCTAAACCCGAGTGCGCGGGCGGCGGTGTGAAGAGTGGCCAGAGTGTAGGGCGGCGGGAATTCCTGCGCGATCAGCGCGGCGTCGAACGGCAAGCGATGGAGCGCGCTGAGGCTGCCGAGCAGCCAGAGGACTTCCTGGCACCCGATTTCCTCGAGGAGTGAGATGGGTTGGTGCATGGTCTCTGCTTCTGGAAACTGCGGCTCGTCCGCGAAGCCCTGTCGTTTACGACCACGACTCGTGTGGCCTGGATGAAGGCAAGAAAAAACGATCCGGTCGGCGCCGGCGAGGAGCCGCGCCTACCGTTCCCGCGCCGCTTCATGCCAGGCCTTGCGCACGGGCGAAAGCAGATACTCCGCGACCGTGCGCGTACCGAGCATGATCTCGGCGCTCGTCTGCATGCCGGGACTGAGCGGGAACCTCTCCCCATCCATCTCCAGCCACATCACCTGCAGCGCCACCAGCGCCTTGAAGGCCAGCGGCTGCCCATTGGCCGCCGCCCGGTCGTTAGGCGAACTGCCCGCCCCGATGCTGCCGTCCGTCGCGTCGGCGCTGACATGCTCGACCGTGCCGGCGACCAGGCCGTACTTCTGAAACGGGTAGGCGGCAAACTTGAGTTTCACCGGCAGGTTCCGACGAACGAAGCCGATATCCTCGTTACTCACCCAGACCTCGGCGCGCAGCCTTTCTTCCGTCGGCACCAGCGTCAGCAGCACGGTACCGGGCTGAACGACCGTGCCAGCGGTGTGCGTGGCCAAATCCTTGACGACGCTTTCCTGCGTCGCCCTCAGTTCGAGCAGATTCCTGCGGTGGGACTGCTTGGCCATTTCCTGGGTCAGCTTGTCGTAGGCGCCCTGCGCCTCGTGGCGCTCGTTGTGCAGGTTTCGCCGGTAGTCGGATGCGAGCTGGGCAAGCTTGTTCTCGGACTGCGAGATGCTGGCTTTTGCCGAGGCGATGAGGTGTACCTGGGTCTTCAGTTCCTGTTCCTTCTCGATGCGCTCGCGTTTCTTGTCGCTGGCCATCAGCGCGCCAGCAAAGCCATCCTGCACCAGTTTTTCGTAAGCCTTGTCCTGCTCGCGATAGTGCGGCAGCACCTCGTCGAGTTTGGCTTGCACCTGTTGGGCGGAAGCCAGTTCGGCGCGCGCCTTGAGCAGGCGGCTGCGCTCTTCGGCCTGGGCCGCTTCGAAAGCGTGGCGGTTGGCAAGATAGTGGGCTTCGGCCTCGGCGGCGAGCGTCGGCGGGTCGCCGACTTCGCCCATCCAAGGCGTGCCGCCCAGTTCGGCGTCGATACGGCGCAAGGCCAGACGTTTGCGCTGCCAGTCCGCCTCGATCGCTCTGGCGTCGGCTTCGGTAATCAAGGTATCCATGCGCATCAGCACCTGGCCGGGCGCTACGGTCTCGCCTTCGCGCACGAGGATTTCCTTGACGATACCGGCATCGGCCGGCTGCACGATCTTGACGTAGCTGTGCGGGATGAGCTTGCCTTCGGCGACGGCGACGATGTCGAGCCGGCCGACCAGCGCCCACAGGAGGAGAAAGCCGAGCATGCCGGCCAGCACGTGCAGCACGCGGAGCCCGAGCGGGTTGGGTGGCGTTTCTTGCAGGCGCAGGAGTGGCGGCGAGAAGAGGTGATAGTCGGGAGTGGCCGGCACGGCGCGTGCGGGCAGTCTGAAGGAGAGCTTCATCCGGGAAACCTCCCTTGGAGGCTCCCGGCGGCGTGCTTGGGCGGGCCGTCCGGCGGCGCCGGCGGAGGCGTCGCGGATTCACCCTGCGGGCGAACCGTCGCCAGAAAAAAACGGTCGGTGGGCATGAGAGCTGGCAAGTAATGGCGAGCGGTCACTGGCGGATTCCAGTGGCAAAGGCGGCGGCTTTTCTCTCCGTGGGGTGTCAGCATGGTTGTGCGGCGGGTGCTGGCGGCGCCGGCCAAGGCAGGCGCCAGCCGCGGCCCATTCCGGCCAGAGCCGGAATGGGCGCCGCCGGCAGCGACCCGGCCGGATCAAACGATCCGGTCGACACCTTCCTGCAACCCACGGAAACTTCTCAGGAAGGGTTCGCCGGAACCGGGGAGCGAGACGGGATCGACGCCGCCGCGCATCGGATTGGCGCCACTCTGCGCCAGCCCGGCGAAGCGAAGCGCCTCGCCGGCATGCCCGGCATCGGGCCACGATCCGGCACGATCGCTTTCCTGCAGCAAACGGTTGAGCGTCCTGTCCATTGCCGTCCAGCGCTCGAAGAAGTCATCCTGCACGCGGCTGCCGCTCGGCTGGCGATCGTCGTTGCCGCCGGCGCGCGAGGAATCGACGAACGAACGGAGGCTGTCGCGGTCGAGGTAGGCCAGCCCGCGCCGCTGGCCGCCATCGTCACCCGCCCAGGCTCCGACGCCCCAGGCTCTTTCCCAGTCGCTCTGGCGATCGTCGCCCTGGCGGCCGCCGCGGCTGTCCGGGTGGTCGTCGGAATTCCCCGCCCCTTGATGGTGGCGCGGCCCCGGTGGCGGCATGGCGCAAGCGTTGCCGCCTCCCCCGTGAGAGTGGCCGGCCGCGTTCGTGAAGCGGATGTTGAAGGTGTCCGCGACGCTCGAATTGGCGCCGTGACCGTCGCTGGCGGTAACGACGATGGCGAGATCGCCTTGGGCATTTGCGGGCACGTACCCACTGAAGGTTCGCGTCGCGGCGTCGAATCTCAGCCAGCTTGGCAATGCCGTGCCATTGACCTGGCTGGCCGAGAAAGCGAGCGTGTCGCTCGCATCCCGGTCGGCAAAGCTGTCCGCCGGTATCTGCCAACGGACACGGCTGTTTCTCGCCAGGCTGAGATCTGGCAGCGGGTTTTGCAGCGACGGCACATCATTCGTTCCGCTCACCGTCACCGACAGCTCGCCGACGGAGAAGTCCTGACCGTCGCTCGACCGGTAACTGAAACGATCGACCGCGCGCTCGCCGGCGCCGAGCGCCTGAACCCGTGACGAGAGGTTGTCGAGCAGGTAGCGATAGACGCCGTTGTCCAACAACATCAACATTCCATAGGTGCCGCGACGTGTACCCGCATCGCTCACGCGCAGCGGCGTACGGCCATCGTCATCACGATCGTTGGCGAGCACGTTGCCGAAGGCCGAGGGCCGGCGGTCTTCGATCACCGCCGCCGTATCGGGATTGGCCACGGGGATGGCGTTCCCACCGCTGACGCTGAGCGCAAAGCGCTGGCTCGACGTCGCACCGGCCAAGTCGCTGGCGGTGACGCTGATGTCGTAGTTCGCCGCACCCCCGCTCGGCGTGCCGGAGAACGTCGCCGTCGGGGCGTCGAAGCGCAGCCAGCCCGGCAGTGCTCCGCCACCGTCGAGCGACGCCGACAGAAGCAGGCGGTCGCCAGCGTCCACATCGATAAACGCCGCCGCTGGCAGCTGATACCTGAACGCGCTGCCGCTGCGCGCCGACTGGCTGGCCAGCGGTGTGGACGCCAGCGGTGCATCGTTGACGTTATCGACCGCGAGCGTGAAATCCGCCGCCACGGTTGCGCCGGCACGGTCGGTGGCGCGTACCCGGATGGCCAGCGAACCGACGTCGCCGTTCTGCGGCGTTCCCGAGAAGACGCCGCGCGCGGCGTCG
>NZ_JAPUVI010000024.1 GCF_029255285.1 Accumulibacter sp. | reverse complement strand
GGCGGCAATAGCCGCGCCAACACCCGATCCTTTATTGCTTGTCCGTAACGTGCCACTTCTTGTCCTCGCTATCGCCCCCAGGGTTCAGATCCTATCGAGGCGGCAACTAGTCTGACACAGGGGGGTGGTTTGCCGGCGCCGGCGGGAACGGGTTTGATGACTTTCTCGCGGAGGATGAGCCAGCCAGCGAGAATACTGATTCCCGTCGGCCGGGGTCGGTAGCGGCGCGTTTTGGTGACACGCTCGATGAGGCGCTTGCCACGGAGCTTCATGAGGTCGTAGGCGGCCTGCTGCCCGGTGTAGGCGTCGCGGGCGACTTCAGGCAGCGACGGACGCACTTCGTCAGCCAGCTCTTGTACCGTGAACCCGTCGGGATTGGGCGCGAGATGCAGGATGGCTTCGGCGACCGAGCGCATGCGCGGCTTCTGGAGATCAACGCCGGACAAGCGGCGATTCCACGCTCGGTCGGTTCGATGAGGGAGTCGAGCACGCCATCGGGAAGGAAGCTGACATGGGCGGCCTGCATCGCGTTGAGAAAGTCGATCGCCATCTGCTGGAGCTTGTTGGCCAGCATGATCGAGAGTTTCTCCAGCGCACGCCCGCAGCGCAGGTCCTTGATGTTGTGGGCGATGGCTTCGGCGCGCAGCACACGTGCGCCCTTGTCGTAGAGCTTCAGGGCCAGCG
The DNA here is from genome assembly GCF_029255285.1 of Accumulibacter sp. Taxonomy (GTDB): domain Bacteria; phylum Pseudomonadota; class Gammaproteobacteria; order Burkholderiales; family Rhodocyclaceae; genus Accumulibacter. The sequence goes on along the minus strand of NZ_JAPUVI010000024.1, from coordinate 121,184 downwards.
CTCCGAAATGCACCTTGAACACCGTCAGATCGTAGGCAGACTGATCGACGATACGAGCCACGCCGTGGCTTCTGTCGGCATGCCAGCGGGGGCGTTGTTTGCGGCCGTACAGCGTGCGCAGGATCGGCACGTCGAGCAGGCGCCGGGTACGATCAATCAAGCCCTGGAAGATCGCCTCCAGGGTGGTGCCACGGACGAACAGGAGATTGCGGCTGTACTCGATCTGATAGACCGAGTAGCGGTACCGGAAGCGGCTGCGCTCTTGCTCCTCGATCGTCAGAGCGAAGCACAGGCAGCGTGAGTACACCCAACGATCACAGACCTTGGCCAGTCGCCCTATGGCGTGCTCATCACGCAAGGTATCTGCGAGATGATCCAAAGCCTGGAACGAACCCCCGACGAAGCAGTTACCCTCCTTCTCCAAGGAGATAGTCTGCGCGCGGGCCTGCCGTTCGACCCATTCGTGACCGTTGAGCATGATTTGGACACCGAAGGGCGGATGTCCGCTCATTTTGATGGTGAGGTGACCCCACTCGGGGTCGATGAGGTGAAAGTGGTAATGATTGACGTAGAGCCAGGGCTTCTTGCGCTGCAGGTGGGGCGCACCGCTCGTGCCGGTCGTTACCTCCCAGACCAGGGCGGGCGCCTTGGCGACGAGGATCAGAAACAGAGCGCGAAACTGCGGATCCCCGGGCAGGTATTTCTCGGCCAAGTCGTGCTTGCGCTGATCGGGCGGACAATGGATCAGGGGAATGGCGTGTTCCCTCGCCCAGGCATGAACCCGGCGGCTGAAACGGCCAGCCATTTGCATCAGGTGGTCGGCATCCAGGTTGGCGTCCGATCCGGCCAGTGCTCGCCACCACGTACGGAAAGCGCCACCTTGCTGGCCGAGCGGAAAGTAGCCGTTGAGTACGATGCGATCGACGCAGTCATAGCGGCCTTCAAGATGCTCCTCGTAATAGGCAGACAAGTCATCGGGTTGTTTCATCGGAAGAGCCTCCGCGCACACCGGAAAATCCCGTTCCTCTTTTGACAGGCGCAGAGCCAACGGATTCTTTCCTCTCACCCGGCGGGGTAACTCGCCCTGAGCCACCCATGTCGCGGCCGTAGAAGGGTCTCTGGTCATCCAGTGTGGATCCGGGCGTCATGGCTCAAACCATTCCGACAACTCCGTTCTCGGCTGTTCTCCGCAGGAGAACCTCTTTTCCCAAGCGCAGTCTTGGGAAAAGCCTAGTCACTTTGGGAGCGAAGAAATGAAGATGCTGAAGCCGGCATTCACGCCGGAATTCAGGGACGTGGCGGTAAAGCGGGTGCAGGCAGGGGAGACCGCCGTGTAACTGTCGTGGCGGCGAGCCGAGGACGCTCGGCTCCAGCGCGAGCTTTGAATAGTAGAAAAAACGGCGGCGTACTTCGCGACTGACTTCTGTCGAAAAGTCAGGATACGACCATTTTCCGAGCTCTGCGAACAGCCCCCGGTCATGTCATTGATCGTGAACGATTCATTGCTCCTTTGTTGCATACGGCATGTCGATGTTCGTTCAAATGAGAACACATCCCAGCAGCCCACCGTACGGCGATTGGCGACGACCGCCTGCGGCCTAGGCGACCCAGCACCGCGCATTGCGGAACATGCGTAGCCAGGGCGAATCCTGCCAGCCGCGCGCCTCCCAGTCCGCCGGGTGCCAAGACATCTGGACGCTGCGAAAAACGCGTTCGGGGTGCGGCATCATGATCGAGAATCGGCCGTCGGCCGTCGTCACGCCAGTGATGCCGGCCGGCGAACCGTTCGGATTGTAAGGATAGGTTTCCGTTGGCTGGGCAGTCGGGTCGATGAAGCGCATCGCTACGATGGCCCGCGCCTGTTGCTCGGGCGTGCCGAAGTCGGCGCGTCCCTCGCCGTGTGACACGACGACTGGCAGCCGACTGCCTCCCATTCCGGAAAAAAAGATCGATGGCGAGGCCGGCACTTCGACCATCGAAAAGCGCGCTTCGAACTGCTCGACCCGGTTGCGCACGAAACGCGGCCAGTTCTCCGCACCGGGAATCATGTCCTTGAGCGCGCTCATCATCTGGCAGCCGTTGCAGACGCCCAGCGCGAAGCTGTTCGGACGTGCAAAAAACGCCGAAAAGCTGTCCCTTGCCCGGTCGTTGAAAAGGATTGTCCTCGCCCAGCCTTGACCGGCCCCGAGGACGTCGCCGTACGAGAAACCACCGCAGGCGACAGCGCCCTGGAAATCCGTGAGCGCGACGCGGCCGGCGAGAATGTCGCTCATCGGCACGTCGATCGCCGCAAAGCCCGCCCGGTCGAAAGCGGCGGCCATTTCGACGTGCCCGTTGACTCCCTGCTCGCGCAGGATGGCCACGCGCGGGCGGGCGCCGGTGTTGACGAAAGGCGCGGCGACGTCGTCCGCCGGATCGAAGGAAAGCGTTACCGACAGGCCGCCGTCGGTCGTATCGTCGATGCGCGCGTACTCCTGTTGCGCACATTCCGGGTTGTCGCGCAGCTGCTGCATGTGGAAACTGGTTTCTGACCAGGCGCGCTGCAGATCGACGCGCTTTTCGCTGAGCACGGGTTTGGCGTTGCGGATGATGCGAATTTGGTCCCAGCGATTGGGCGCGCCAATGAAGTGGGTGCAAGCGCCGAGGCCGGCCGCGCGCAGCACGGCCATGACGGCGCCGCGTTGTGCGCGGCGAATCTGCACGACGGCGCCGAGTTCCTCGCAGAACAGCGAACGCATCAGCTTTTCGAAGGAGCGGCCGCCGAGCAGGTTGGGGCGCTTCTCGTTGCCGTCGACGTCGTTGGTCAAGGGGTCGTAGCACAGACCGTCCGTGTCGATCGAAACGCCGCAATGCGCGGCAAAAGCCATTTCGCAGACGGCGGCGAAAAGTCCGCCGTCCGAACGATCGTGGTAGGCGAGCAACAGATCGGCGGTGGCGAGCTGCCGGATGGCGGCAAAGAAAGCCACCAGCCGGGCGGCGTCGTCGACGTCGGGAGCGTCGTTGCCAGTGGCGTTGCAGACCTGCGCCAGAGCAGAAGCGCCGAGGCGATTGCGGCCGGCGCCGAGGTCGATGAGCAGCAGGTCGGTTTCGCCGGCGTCGGTGACGAGCTGTGGCGTCAGCGTGCGGCGGACATCGCTCACACGCGCAAAGGCGGTGACGATCACTGACAAAGGCGACACGACCTGTTTCGGGCGGGCGTTCTCGTCCTCCCAGCTCGTGCGCATCGACAGCGAATCCTTGCCGACCGGGATCGATACGCCGATTTCCTGGCAAAGATCGGATACCGCCCGTACCGTGTCGAACAGGAAGGCATCCTCGCCGGGGAAGCCGGCCGCCGCCATCCAGTTGGCCGACAGTTTGACGTCGCCGAGCGTCGCGACATCCGCCGCAGCGATATTGGTCAACGCTTCACCGATCGCCATCCGGCCCGAAGCCGGGGGATCGATCAGTGCGACCGGCGCACGTTCGCCGATCGCGAACGCCTCGCCGAGATAACCCTGGAACGCCATCAACGTCACTGCGACGTCGGCGCACGCCACCTGCCAGGGCCCGACCATCTGGTCGCGCGCGGTCAGACCTCCGACACTGCGGTCGCCGATGGTGATCAGGAAACTCTTGTCGGCGACGGCCGGCAGGCGCAGCACGCGATAGGCGGCGTCGCGCAGTTCGACCGAGGAAACATCGAAGGGCTGCGTCAGCGGCGGCAGGCGGCTGATGTTGCGGATCATGCGGGGCGGCCTGCCGAGCAGCGCCGCCATTTCCATGTCTACCGGCTGATTGCCGAAGTGACGGTCGGTGACCAGCAAGCGATGGTCGCTGGTGGTCACGCCGACGACCGCGAAGGGGCAGCGCTCGCGTTCGCAAAGGGCCGAGAATTCGGCCAGGCGGTCTGGTGCGATAGCGAGTACGTAACGTTCCTGGGCCTCGTTGCACCAGATTTCGGCCGGCGACATGCCGGGCTCCTCGGTGTTGACGGCGCGCAACTCGAAGGAAGCCCCGCAGCCGGCGCCGTGCGCCAGCTCGGGCAGGGCATTGGCGATGCCGCCCGCGCCGACGTCGTGCACCGAGAGGATCGGATTGCCGTCGCCGGCCACGCTGCCGTCGCCGGTCGGCGCACCCATTTGCCAGCAACAGTCGATGACTTCCTGGGCCCGTCGCTGAATTTCCGGGTTGCCGCGCTGTACCGAAGCGAAGTCCAGATCCTCGCTGTTGCTGCCGGTAGTCATCGAACTGGCGGCGCCGCCGCCGAGGCCGATCAGCATTCCCGGACCGCCGATCTGGAGCAGCAGTGTGCCGGCAGGCAGTTTCTCGGCCTTGAGCGACTGACTGGCGGAAATGTTGCCGACGCCGCCGGCGATCATGATCGGCTTGTGGTAGCCGCGCAGCAGTCCCTCGTCAGCGGTGGACTGTTCGTAGGTGCGGAAGTAGCCCGCCAGATTCGGTCGGCCGAATTCGTTGTTGAAAGCCGCCGCACCGATCGGTCCTTCGAGCATGATGGCCAGCGGCGGAGCGATACGGGCCGGACGCCCGAAGGTGGCCGAGGCACTTTCCCACGGCCGCGGAGCCTGCGGGAGATGGAGGTTGGAAACGGAAAAACCGCACAAGCCGGCCTTTGGCTTCGAGCCGCGGCCGGTGGCGCCTTCATCACGGATCTCGCCGCCGGAGCCGGTCGCGGCGCCCGGAAAAGGCGAGATCGCGGTCGGGTGGTTGTGCGTCTCCACCTTGGCGAGAATGTGCGTCAGTTCCTCGTGATAGGTGTAGCAAGCGTCCTTGCCCGGGAAAAAGCGCGGCACGCTGGCGCCTTCGAGGATCGACGCGTTGTCGGCATAGGCAACGACCGTTCCCGCCGGGTGCGCCCGGTGGGTTTCGCGAATCATGCCGAACAGCGTCTCGCTGCGCGGTTGCCCGTCGATCACCCAGGAGGCGTTGAAGATTTTGTGCCGGCAGTGTTCGGAGTTGGCCTGCGCGAACATGGTCAGTTCAACGTCGGTTGGATTGCGCTGCACCTGGCGGAACAGTTCGACCAGGTAATCGACTTCGTCATCCGACAGGGCCAAACCGAGCCGCGAATTGGCGTCCACCAGCGCGGCACGGCCGCCGGTCAACAGGTCGACGCTGACCAGTGGCTGTGGCGCGAAGTGGCGGAACAACTCGGCAGCCTGCGCGTCGCTGTCGAGGACGGTCTCGAGCATGCGGTCGTGCAGCCGGGCAGCAAGTTCACGCCTGTCGTCCGCCGTGAGCTTGTGTCGTCCGGCCTGCACGAGATAGGCGATACCCCGTTCGATGCGCTCGATGGCGGCCAGGCCACAGTTGCGGGCGATGTCGGTGGCTTTGGACGACCAAGGCGAGAGTGTGCCGATGCGCGGTGTCACAAGAAACAGTTCGCCACTCTCGCGCACGTCGTCCGGGTGCTCCTCGAGCAGGGCGGCGAGTTGTTTCCGCTCGTCGCCGGTCAGTGGCCGTCGGGTGGCGACGAAGTGCCGGTACTCGGCGGCGACCAGGCGTACTCCCGGAACGCTGGTGGCCAGATCCTGTTGCAGGCGTTGCCGGCGGAAGGAAGAGAGCGCGGGCGCGCCGCGCAGGAAAAGTAGGTCGGCCATGGCGTGCGGCGAGGCAGGGCAGGCAAGCCTGCGTTGAAGAAGGGGAGGGGCGATTATAGCCGACCTCGGAAGCCGTCCGGCGTTTGGCCGGACGCCCGCCTTGCGGCAAGCGCCAGGCGACCGCGCCGGCGCGCGAGCGGACAGTTGAACTACAATCCCATCGACTGCTCAGGCTGCCACTCGTGAAACTCTTCTACACCGACGATTTCGTCCTGCCGCTGCCGGCCGGCCACCGCTTCCCGGTGGAAAAGTATGCCCGGCTGCGCACTCGGCTTCGCGCCTGCGGGCAAGTCGCGGAGGCGGATTTTTGTGTTCCGGAGGCGGCCAGCCTCGACGAGCTCGGCTTGGCCCACGCCACCTCTTATGTCGCAAGGGTGTGCGGCGGTGATCTGAACCCGGCCGAAATACGGCGCATCGGCTTCCCGTGGAGCGCAGGCTTGGTCGAACGGTCGCGGCGCTCGGTCGGCGCCACCCTCGCCGCCTGCCGGACAGCCCTGCGGGAAGAGTGCGCCATCAACCTCGCTGGCGGAACCCACCATGCGCACGCCGATCATGGCGAGGGTTTCTGCGTGTTCAACGATGCGGCGGTCGCGGCGCGCGTGCTGTGCGCCGACGGAAGCGTGCGGCGCGTCGCGGTGGTCGATTGCGACGTCCATCAGGGGAACGGCACCGCTCGTATCTGTGCTGACGATGCCCGGATCTTCACTTTCTCGATCCATGCCCAGAACAATTTCCCGCTGCTCAAGGCGACCAGCGATCTGGACATCGGGCTTCCCGACGGTACCGGCGATGCGGCATATCTCGAACAGTTGGCCGAGGCGCTCGAGCAGGTGTTCGTGCGGGCGCGGCCCGACCTGACGATTTACCTCGCCGGCGCCGATCCCTACCACGACGATCGTCTTGGACGGCTCGCCTTGAGCTTCTGCGGATTGGCGGCGCGCGACGAGATGGTTCTCGCCGCGTGCCGCGAGCGGGGCGTGCCGGTGGCCGTGGCCATGGCCGGCGGCTATGCGCGAGCGATCGACGACACGGTGGCCATCCATTGTCGGACGGTGCTCGCCGCACGACAGGTTTTCAACCTTTCTCAGCGCTAGGAGCCAGGGATGGAGAACGAAGAGATCCGATCACAAGCACTTTATCGCGCGGCCGACCTGCGGCGCGTCGAGACACTCGCCGCTGATCGAGCTTTGATGGAGCGTGCCGGGCTGGCCGCCGCCGACCTGGCGACAGCGCTCTGCCGAGCGTCAGACGATGCGGTTCTAATTCTTGCCGGGCCGGGCAACAACGGTGGCGACGCTTTTGTCGTGGCGCGTCATCTGCGCCAACGCCGGCGCGCGGTGAGCGTGGTTTTCGCGGGCGAGCTGGCGCGCTTGCCAAACGACGCCGAGGCAGCCTACCGACGTTTCGTCGACGAAGGCGGCGCTCTGAGCGATGGCATCCCGAGCGGTCCGCGCTGGTCGCTGATCATCGACGGCCTGTTCGGCATCGGTTTGCAGCGCCCGGTGAGCGGCCGCTACGGCGAGCTCGTGTCGACCGCCAATGCCTTGGCCAGCCACGACGGCTGCCCTTTGCTTGCCCTCGACTGTCCGAGCGGCCTCGATGCCGATACCGGCAGGCTGTGCGGCACGACGATTCGCGCCACTCACACGCTGTCCTTCATTGCCGGCAAGCCCGGTTTGTTCACCGGCGACGGTCCGGATCACTGTGGCGCCGTCTCGATCGCCGCGCTCGATCTCGATGTCGAGCGCCTGGTCGAGGCTGGCGGTCGGACGATCGGCAGCGACCTGTTCGCGCATTGCCTGCGGCCGCGCGCGCTGAACAGTCACAAGGGCGACCATGGCAGCGCCGGCATTCTCGGCGGCGCCAGCAGCATGCTCGGCGCCGCCTTCCTCGCCGGGCGCGCGGCGCTCAAAATCGGCGGCGGCCGCGTCTACCTCGGGCTGATCGACCCGCAGGCGCCGACGATCGACCCGCTGCAGCCCGAACTGATGCTGCGCCGCCCGGACGCCTTGCTGGCGGCCGGTCTCAGCGCGCTCGCCTGTGGGCCGGGAATGGGTCAGGGGGGCGAGGTGCTGGCGCTGCTCGAGCGGGCCTGCGCGCTCGATCTGCCCTTGCTGCTCGATGCTGACGCCTTGAACCTGCTGTCCGCCGAGACCCGCTTGTCAGGCGCGCTGGCGGCGCGCCGTTCACGTGGCGTGCCGACGCTGCTCACGCCCCATCCGACGGAGGCCGCGCGGCTGCTTGGCGCGACCACTGCCGACGTGCAGGCGGACCGCGGCGCCGCGGCGCTGGAGCTTGCCGCTCGCTATCAGGCGACGGTGGTGCTCAAGGGCTGTGGCAGCATCGTCGCGACGCCCGACGGACGCTGGTTCGTGAACACCACGGGCAATCCCGGCCTGGCGTCGGCCGGTACCGGCGATGTCCTCAGCGGCTTCGTCGTCGGCCTCCTGGCACAAGGCTGGCCAGCCCTCGAGGCCCTGCTCGCCGCCGTACACGTGCACGGTTTGGCGGCCGACGAACGGGTGGCCGGCGGTTGCGGACCCGTCGGTTTGACGGCGGGCGAGATCATCGACGGCGCCCGCGCCTGTTTCAACCGCTGGCTAGCCGCGCGGAGTGGGCGCGCGCCCGCTTCCCGCTAACCGAAGTTCGGCGGCGAAGCCGTGCTCGACCTCGGGCAGCACGAACGCGCCGCCGTGTGCCCGCGCGATCAGGTCTACCAACATCAAGCCGAGCCCGGTGTGACCCTCGTAGGCTTGGGCCGTGATCGCCGCTTGCAGTTCATCGCGGTGTTCCGGACTGACGCCGGGACCGTCGTCGTGCAGGCGCAGCGTGTCGTCGACCGGTGTCGATACGGTGACGTGACGCGCGCCATAGCGCAGCGCGTTGTCGAGCAGGTTGAGCAGCGCCGCCTCCAGCAGGTCGGCGTCGGCGGCCAGCCGGTGCGCGGCCTGGACGTCGATCGACAGCCCGTCGATCGGCAAACGGGCGACCAAGGCCGCCAGGTCCAGCGGCTGGCGCTGGACATCGACCGCACTGCGAAAAAGTACCAACAACGCGCCGACCACCCGCTGCAAGCGACCAGCGGCCGCACGCGCGCGTTGCAGGCGAGGCTGCAGCGCCGGCGGACATTCGCGCAAGGCGACCGCGAGCTGGGCATCGATGCCCGCCAGCGGCGTACGCAGCGAGTGCGCGGCGTGGGCGGTAAAGGCACGCTCGTGGGCCAGGCGGCGAGCGAGCCGCTCGGTCAAGGCGTCGATCGCCTGGTGCACCGGTTGCAATTCCTGACGCTCCGCGACGCCGAGTGTGGCCCCCGGCATGGGATCGTGCGCGGACAGCCGTTGTGCCAGACGGTCGAGGGGCAGCAGTTCGTATCGTACGCGTGCTCCGAGCCACAGGTGCGCCAGCAACGCGATGGCCAGGGTTGCCAGCGCCGCACTGAAGGCCACTTCACGCTGCGCCTCGCGACGCTCCAGTTGACTCTGCGCGACGTAGAGCAGTCGCCCGCCACCGGCCAGTGGCACGCCGAAGACTCGCCAGCCCGGAGCATTGGCGAAGCCGGCGGAGGGTGTGAGGTGCAGTGGCCGCGTCGGCGACCTTGACGACCCGAGCACGACCTGTGCTCCGGCGCCCGGACCATAGGCCACGACCTGCCAGGTGAAACGGCTGCTCGGCCGCCGTGCCGCCTGCGTTGCCGCGTCTCGCCCGGTGGTCGCCGGCGGTGGGTCATCCATCGTTGGCAGCGAGCTGCTCAGGATCTCGGCCGCGGCCCGCAGGGTATCGTCGAGCAACTCGTCCACCTCATGCTGCACGGCCAGCCACACGGCAACCGAAACCGATACGCTCCACAACACCGACCAGCCGAGCAGCGCGCGCGTCAGTCGCTGGCGGATCGACGACAAGGGTCGCGGCTTCACCGCCGAGCGATGCGGTAGCCCAAGCCGCGTACCGTGTCGATGAGATCGAAGCCAAGCTTGCGCCGCAAGGCGGAGACGTGGACTTCGATGGCGTTGCTCGCGAACTCACCATCGAAGCCCAGCACCAGTCGTTCGAGGTCGCTCTTGCTGACGATGCGGCCATCGCGCAGGACCAGCGCTTCCAGGACGGACCATTCGCGCGCCGTCAGCTCGATGCGCTGATTCGCCAGCCAGGCGCTACGTCCAGTGAGGTCGACCTCGACGCTGCCGAACGACAGGCGGCCGGCGGCGGCTCCGGCACTGCGCCGGCACACGGCGCGCAGTCGGGCGACCAATTCTTCCGGGGGGAATGGCTTGACCAGGTAGTCGTCAGCGCCGCCGTCGAGACCGGCGATGCGGTCGGCGAGCTGGTCGCGTGCCGTCAGCATCAGCGCCGGGGTGTTGTCGCGCGCCGCGCGTCGCCCGCGCAACCAGGCGAGGCCGGAACCGTCGGGTAGCCGCCAGTCGACGAGCAGCGCGTCGTAGGGTTCGCCGTGACAGGCCGCCGCTTCGTACAGGCTGCGGCACCAGTCGACGCGGTGACCTTCTTCGCTCAGATAGTCGCGCAGCCCGTCGCCGAGGATGTCGTCGTCTTCGATGAGCAGCAGTCGCATCGCGGTCGGGGTGGCTCCTTGGTGCCGATGGCGAGAAGGATTCATTGTGCCGCAAACGCGCAAATCCGGCCATCTGCCGGGGGCGCGCGCCGGCGCCTGGCAAACGGCTTAAGCCAAGCTTCAGCCACCGGCCCCAGTATTGTCCGGATGACTTCCGATGCTTCCCGCCTACAGTCGCCACCGCCAGGCGAGGCGGCTGTCAGCCGCCAAGCTTTCGTGCTTCCGGCGACGGTCGAACAACTGCTCTGGGTGGCCAGTGTCTTCTGGACGCTGACGGCCAACCGCTCCTTCTTCGGCGCGGCACTGAAGGGCCGCGCTTTGACCGACCTCGACACATGGAGCTTCGTTCTCGCTCTCGGCATGCTACTGGTCGCGCTGCACTTTCTTCTCTTGGCGATTCTGGCCAATCGCTGGACGGTGAAACCCTTGCTCGCCGTGCTCCTCGTAGCTACCGCGCTGGCGACTCATTTCATGCAGGTCTACGGCGTCTACCTCGACCCGTCGATGTTGCGCAACGTCATTCACACCGACTTCGGAGAAAGTCGCGAGTTGTTCTCCTGGGATCTGTTGCCGCAATTGATGGTCTACGCGGGGCTGCCCTTGCTGCTCCTGTGGCGGGTCGAAATCGTCCATCGGCGCCGGGTGTGGAGTGCTCTGGGCAGGCGACTGGCAGCACTGCTGCTTGCCGCCGTCGCCGTCGGCGGGGCGTCATTGCTGGTCTTCAAGCCCCTCTCGTCGCTCTTGCGCAACCACAAGGAGGTTCGCTATCTGGTCACGCCGGCCAACTTTCTTTGGTCCTTGGCCAGCGTCACCGCGACCGAGGCGCGTGGCGCCACCGTGCCCCGCCAGCCGATCGGTTTAGACGCTGTGCTGGGTCCCGGCTGGGAAGCCCGCCGCCGGCCGATGGTCGTCGTGCTGGTGGTCGGCGAGACGGTGCGCGCCGCCAACTGGGGCTTGAACGGCTATGCCCGCCAGACGACACCCGAATTGGCGAGGCAGCCGCTCATCAGCTTTGCCGATGTGACGAGTTGTGGCACCAATACCGAGGTGTCGGTGCCCTGCCTGTTTGCACCGGTCGGCCGGCGTGCCTACGACGCGGCCCGCATCAGCGGAAGCGAGTCGCTGTTGCACGTGCTGGCGCGTGCCGGCGTGGGCGTGCACTGGCGAGACAACCAGTCAGGCTGCAAGGGCGTTTGCGATGGCCTGTCCTATGAGGATGTGATGTCGCTCGCGCCGCCAGGACTTTGCGCCAACGGGCGCTGCCTCGACGCCGGGCTGCTGCACGGGCTCGACGAGCGACTGGCGAAGGCTCGCGGAACGCAGTTTCTCGTGCTGCATCAGCTCGGTAACCATGGCCCGGCCTATTTTCGTCGCTATCCGCCAGCATTCGCGCGTTTCCAGCCAGCTTGCGAGAACGACGATCTGAACCTCTGTTCACCGGCCGAGATCGTCAACGCCTTCGACAACGCGCTGCTCTATACCGATCACGTGCTTGCCAGCCTGATCGCCAAGCTTCAGGCGCAGGCCGACAAGGTGGACACGGCGCTGATCTATGTTTCCGATCACGGCGAGTCGCTGGGCGAAAACCAGCTTTTCCTGCATGGCGTGCCGTACGCGATCGCACCGCAGGAGCAGACGCGGGTGCCGATGTTCATGTGGTTCTCCGAGGGTCTTCAGCACGCGGCAAAGATAGATACGGCCTGCCTGCAGCGCCGCGCGCGGCAGCCGGTGAGCCATGACCATCTGTTTCACACTCTGATCGCTTTGTTCGACGTGCGGACGGCGCTCTACGAAAACGACTGGGACCTCCTGTACGGTTGCCGCAGCGGACGGCCGGTCGCGTCATGAGACGCAGCGGTCGTGCCGACTCGTCGATCACCCTTGTGGCGCTGGCCGCTTTGTTGGCCTGGGACGCCACCGGGTGGGATTTGGCGTTTGCCCGCTGGTACGGCACGACGGCCGGTTTCGTCTGGCGCGACGCCTGGCTGACGCGCAGCCTGCTGCACGACGGCGGTCGCTGGCTGGCCAGGGCTTTGCTGGGCCTGCTCGTGCTCGACGCCGTGCGCCCCGCCTGGCCGGGACCTGGGCGCGCCGAACGCTGGTGGTGGATTGCGGTGATGCTGGCCGGCGCACTGCTCGTGCCGTCGATCAAGCAGATCAGCACGACCAGTTGCCCGTGGGAACTCGCCGAGTTCGGCGGCGTCGCCCGTTACGTCTCGCACTGGCAGTTCGGGAGCGTGGACGGAGGGCCGGGCCACTGCTTTCCGTCTGGGCATGCGGTGGCCGCATTTGCCTTCTTCGGCGTCTATTTCTTGTGGCGGCCGTATCGGCCGGTGCTCGCCGATTTTTCTCTGGTGGCGGTGTTGCTGGCCGGAGCCGCTTTTGGCTGGGCGCAACTCGCGCGCGGCGCGCATTACCCGAGTCACACGCTGTGGTCGGCGTGGCTGTGCTGGACGCTGTGCGTCATCGGTGACCGCCTGCGGCCGGGTCGACGCATCGCCGCTGGGGCCGTGGGCGATAGCGTCGACCGGCTGGTCGGCGACGAACCCAGGCCGTGCTAGCGGCTACCGAACAGCGCCGCCGCCTCTTGTTCGCCAAGTTCGAAATAGCGTTTTTGGGCACTCCGGTCCTTGAGGGAGACGGTCATGCTTTCCAGATTCTTCGGTCGCAGAACATGCAGCGGTTTGGCGTAGTAGCGCCGGCCGGCAATCTCGGCGCTGCGCTGACCCATGGCCGCCAGCATGTCGTTGATCAAAGCCGCCTGCGCAAATATTCGGGCGTTGGGCAGGGTGAGCTGCATGTCGCTGACCAGCAAATGCGTGTCGATGCTGTTGAACGGCAGGACGAAGGCCTTCGCCTGGTAGAGCTGGTCGAGCTTCCGGTGATAGTCGTAGTCGGTAAAGTCGACGGCGATGATCTCGTCGACGTCATCGTCTTCGAACAGGCTTCGCAAGGGCGTGTTGTCGAGGTAGCCGCCCTCGATGTAATACTCGCCGTCGATGGTGACAGCCTTGAAGTAGGGAATGGTCGTGATCCCGGCCAGAAAGGCCTCCATGAAGGCGTCGAGGCTGGTGTCGTCGATGGTCGCCAGGATCTCGTTGACCTTGAACACCCACCCACGTCGCTGGCTCAGATTGGTGGCTCGGATATCCCAGCGCAAGGTCTTGAGATGCTCGGCCAGCAGTTGGCGTCGCCGGCCGTCGTCGAGCAGCAGCGACTTGCGACAACTGTCCTTGTCGACGGTGAACAGATGCGTGCCGGTGGGCAGCAACTGGGGGCGCAGACCCAGGAAGTTGGCAAAGATATGGAAGACGTCAGTCACGTCGAGCCGCAGCGTACGCGCCAGAACCGGCGGGAGTTCCTCGCCTTGCCAGTCCCACAGCAGGTAGTCGATGACGATGTTGTTGCCGGAACTGGTCGACGTCAAATGCACTACCGGCACCTTGTTCTTCTTCAGCCAGACCAATACGCCTCCGGTGTAGAAGCTCCGATAACCGCCGCCCGAGGCGACGAAACCGTATCTGGTCATGCGCGTTCTCTCCCTGTTTCGGTGGGGCGACGCCGAGCCGCAAAACCCTCGCCGCCGGCCGTGTATAATAGCGCGCTAACGTCACATCTGCCCGCCCTCCGCTCCCTTCCTTGCACCGCCTCCGCGCTTTCTTCGATGAGACAGGTCAACCCGACGACCGATGTGGCCGCTCGTTGTCCGCTGCTTAAGGCGGCGCTGCGTGGCTCGTTGGTGACCGTCTCGCGTCAGCCTCCGTCTACGCTGGGACGCGCCGGTGCGGCTATCACCGGGCATGCGCGATGATCTTTCCGCTTTCGGTGAGTGGTCGATGACCGGCCGCCTCGTCTGGCTGTTCTGGATCGCTCTGGCGGCGCTCTGGTTCGGCACACTCGACGAGCGCGCGCTGGTCCGCCCGGACGAAGGCCGCTATGCCGAAATCCCGCGCGAAATGGCGGCCGGCGGCGACTGGCTGACGCCGCGCCTGAACGACATCAAGTATTTCGAGAAGCCTGTCCTGCAATACTGGACGACGGCCGCCGCCTTCAAGATTTTCGGCGAAAACGAGTGGACCGCCCGTCTGTGGCCGGCGCTGACCGGCTTTCTCAGCATCCTGCTGGTCTGGTGGACCGGGCGCCGCTTGTGGGGGGAACAAGCCGGCCAACTGGCCGCCGCCATACTTGGGGGGTCGCTGCTGTTTATCGGCATGGGCCACATCCTGACGCTGGACATGGGGCTGTCCTTTTTCCTGCAAGTGGCGTGGACCGGCTTCCTGTTTGCCCAGCAGGAAGAGTCTCGCGCCAGCCGGCGATGGATGTTGCTGGCATGGGCGGGGCTGGCGCTGGCGGTGCTGTCCAAGGGCATCGTCGCGCTGGTCTTGACGGGTGCCACTCTGGTCGGCTACTCGCTGCTCAATCGCGATTTCTCGCCGTGGCGGCGGCTGTCGCCGCTGGCCGGGCTCGCTTTGTTGCTGAGTATCGCGGCTCCCTGGTTCATTGCCGTTTCGCTGGCCAATCCCGAATTCCCCCGCTTCTTCTTCGTCCATGAACACTTCGAACGCTTCCTCAGCACGGTCCACCGGCGTGACGAGCCGGCCTGGTTCTTTTTCGCCGTCTACCTGCTCGGCGCGCTGCCGTGGTCGCTGCTCCTGCTGCAGGCGCTTCCGCGGGCCTGGGGCAGGCGGGTCGACGGCACTTTCGGTGCCGAGCGCTTCCTGCTGCTCTGGGTATTGATTACTTTCGCGTTTTTCAACGTCTCCGGTTCCAAGATGGCGCCCTACATCCTGCCCATTTTCCCGGCGCTGGCGCTGCTCGGTGGACGTCATCTCACCAGCCTGTCACGCCGCGCGTGGCTGATCCACCTCGGGTTGCTGTCGGTGCTGGCGCTTGTCGGTCTCGCGTTGGCACCGCGGGTGTTGCGTCTGGCCGGCCAGGAGTACACGCTGGCCATGCTGCAAGGAGTCGCGAACTGGCTGACCGGCGCGGCTGGCGTTTTTCTGATGACGACTGTCGCGGCGGCACTGCTGGTCTGGCGACGTCGAAATCCGGAGGCGGTGATGATTCTGGCGCTGGGCGCGTGTGTCGGCAGTAGTGCGCTGCTCATCGGCCACGATCACTTGGCGCCCTACACTTCCGCTCGCAGTTTGGCGGCGCAGGCACTGCCCCGGATCAAACCCGGCCCGCCTTTCTACAGCGTGCTCTCCTACGAGCAGACCTTGCCTTTCTACCTCGGAAGGACGCTGACCCTGGTCGCCAACCAGAACGAAATGGGTTTCGGTCTCAGGCAGGAGCCGCAGCGCTGGATAGCCACCGTTGCCGAGTTCAAGGATCGCTGGCGCGAGGACCGGGAGGCCTACGCGGTGATGAAGATCGAAGTGTTCGAAAAACTGGCTGCCGAGGGCCTGCCGATGGCCGAGATCGCCCGCGATCGGCGCTACGTGATTGCCGAGAAAGTGGACAGCGCGGCCGCTCCGCTTTCGAGCGCTTGCGGTGCCTCGTCCAAGGACGTGTCGTCGTTTTTCCGCAGCCCGGTTGTTGGCAGCCGGGCGTGCGATCAGGTGGACGGGCGGACATGACGGCGACGGCCTTCGCGTTGATTCTTACCGGCGTGCTGCTCAACGCCGCCGCTCAATTGCTGCTCAAGGCGGGGACCAATGCGGTCGGCCAGTTCGACTTTCATCTCGCCAACCTCATTCCTGTCGGCCTGAAGATCGCCTGTCAGCCGTTCATCGTCGGCGGCATGGCCTGTTACGCGGTCAGCGTGGTGGTCTGGATCATGGCCTTGTCGCGCGTGCCGGTCAGCGTCGCCTATCCGATGCTTTCGATCGGTTATGTGGTGAATGCGGTGATCGCGCACTATTGGTTCGGCGAGGCACTGGTGCTGCAGAAGATGCTAGGCATCGGTTTCATCATCGTCGGCCTGGTTCTGGTGGCCAATTCGTGAGTCTTGATTTTCTCCCTTTCACCCGGCCGTCGATCGACGAGGAAACCATCGCCCGGGTGGCAGATGTCCTGCGCTCCGGCTGGATCACCAGCGGGCCGCAGGTGCTGGCCTTCGAGGCGGCGCTCTCCACGCTCTGCGGCGGGCGCCCGGTGCGGGCTTTCAGTTCCGGCACGGCGGCCCTGGAAGTGGCTCTCCGGCTGGCCGGCGTCGGTCCGGGCGACGAAGTGCTGAGCACACCGCTGACCTGGGTAGCGACGGCCAACGTGATTTTGAGCGTCGGCGCCACTCCGGTGCTGGTGGACATCGATCCGACATCGCGCAACATCGATCTCGACCTGCTCGAGACGGCCATTTCGCCAAAGACGAAAGCGCTGATTCCGGTAGACCTCGCTGGTCTGCCGGTGGACCGCGACCGCCTCTACGCCATCGCCGCAAGGCATCGACTGCGTGTCGTGGAGGACGCCGCGCAGTCCTTCGGAGCGTTCTGGAACGGCCAAATGATCGGCTGTAGCGGCGACTTCGTGGCTTTCAGCTTTCACGCCAACAAGAACCTGACGACGGGCGAGGGCGGTGCCCTGGTTGTGCCCGACGATGTCGACCTGTCGCGCTGCGAGCGTCTGCGCCTGCAGGGCGTCAAGCGTTATCCTGATGGCGGCATGGACGTGGACCTGCCGGGAGGCAAGTTCAATCTTACCGACGTCGCCGCTGCCATCGGCCTCGGCCAGCTCGAGCACTTGACGCACTTCACCGAGCGGCGTCGGGCGTTGGCGCGGCGATATTTTGCGCGACTCGACCCGGCACTCGGCCTGGATCTGCCGCCGGCCGACTTCACGCACAGCAATTGGCACATGTTCCAGCCGCTGTTGCCGCCGGGAACCCAGCGTGGCGCTTTCCTTGCTGCGATGAAGGAGCAGGGCATAGGCGTCGGCGTCCATTATCCTGCGCTGCACCTGTTCACACTCTACCGGAGCCTGGGTTACGCGGCCGGTCAGTTTCCTCATGCCGAGGACGTGGCGGCGCGGACCGTCAGCTTGCCGCTGTTTCCTGCCATGGCCGAGGCCGACGTAGACCGCGTTTGCATCGCTCTGGCCAAAGCGCTGGGACGTTGAGCGATGAGTTCCCCCGAGATCTCCGTGGTCATTCCGGTGTATAACGAGGAGGCGGGCCTGCCGGCCCTGTTCGACCGCGTCTATGCGGCGCTCGACCGGCTCGGCGAGCCTTACGAGATCATCTTCGTCAACGATGGCAGCCGCGATCGCTCGGCCGCCATGCTGCGCGAACAGTACCAGAAGCGTCCCGATGTCACTCGGGCCATTCTTCTCGCCGCCAACGCTGGCCAGCACATTGCCATCCTGGCGGGCTTCGAGAAGGCGCGTGGCCAGATCGTCGTCACCCTCGACGCCGATCTGCAGAACCCGCCGGAAGAGATCGCCAAGCTGATCGTCAAAATGCGCGAAGGTTACGATTACGTCGGCAGCATCCGCCGCCGGCGTCAGGATAGCCTGTTTCGCCGCTGGGCTTCGAAGGCCATGAATCGATTGCGCGAGACGACGACCCGTATCCGGATCACCGATCAAGGCAACATGCTGCGCGCCTATTCGCGTCAGGTCGTCGATGCCGTCAATTCGTGTCGTGAGGTCAGCACCTTCATTCCCGCGCTGGCCTACACCTTTGCCCGACAGCCGACGGAAGTGGTGGTCGAACACGAGGAGCGTACCGCCGGCGAGTCCAAGTATTCCCTGTACAGCTTGATCCGGCTCAACTTCGATCTGATGACCGGCTTTTCGCTGGTGCCGCTGCAGTGGTTCTCGATGCTGGGTATGCTGGTCTCACTGGGGTCGGCCGGGTTGTTCGTGTTGCTCATCGTGCGCCGCCTCGTCGTCGGTCCCGAGGCCGAGGGGCTGTTCACCCTGTTCGCGCTGCTCTTCTTCCTGATCGGCCTGGCGCTGTTCGGAATCGGTCTGCTCGGTGAGTATGTGGGCCGCGTCTATCTGCAGGTGCGCCATCGTCCGCGCTACCTGATCGAGGCCGTGCTCGAGGAAAGCGAATGAACCGCGTGTCGCGCGCCGTCGTCTTTGCTTACCATAACGTCGGCGCCCGTTGTCTGCGTGTGCTGCTGGCGCACGGCGTCGAGGTCGCCCTGCTGGTCAGTCACGAGGACGATCCGGCGGAGAACGTCTGGTTCGAGCGGGTGGCCGATGTGGCTCGCGACTACGACATTCCGGTGGTCACGCCAGCCGATCCGGGAACGCCCGAGTTGATCGTTCGGCTGCGGGAACTGCGACCCGATTTCTTCTTCTCCTTCTATTACCGTCGGATGCTTTCGCCCGCCCTCCTGGCGATTCCGCGTGCGGCCTACAACATGCATGGCTCGCTGCTGCCCAAGTACCGCGGCCGGGCACCGGTGAACTGGGCGTTGATCCACGGCGAGCGGGAAACCGGGGCGACGCTGCACCGCATGGTCGACAAGCCGGACGCCGGCGACATGGTGGCCCAGCGGGCCGTACCGATCTTGCCCGACGATACCGCCAAAGAGGTTTTCGACAAGGTGACGGTGGCCGCCGAATTGGCGCTCGACCGCGTACTGCCCGCGCTACTCGCCGGTACGGCACGACACCAGGCGCTCGACCTCAAAGCGGGCAGCTATTTCGGCGGGCGCAAGCCGGAGGATGGACGTATCGACTGGAGCCAGCCGGCCGTTCGGATACACAATCTGATCCGTGCGCTTGCGCCACCCTATCCCGGAGCCTTCTTCGATCTTGGAGCGCAGCGCATCGTCATCACCCGCAGTCGGTTTCTACCGGAAACCGGGGGGCCGGTCGGCCAGCCGGTGCTCCAGGCGGACGCCAGCCGCTTGCTCGCCCGCTGCGTCGACGGCGGGATATTGAGAATTCTCGCCCTCGAAGTGGACGGCGAAGCGATCGATCCCCTCACGCTTCCGGCGCGAGTCGGCCGGAACCCTGTCCCTCTGTGCTGACAACCATGAAAAAAATCCTCATTCTCGGCGTCAATGGCTTCATCGGCCATCATCTCTCACAAAGCATCATCGCCAACACCGACTGGGAGGTCCATGGCATGGACCTCAGCAGCGAGCGCGTGACCGACCTGCTGGGCCACGAGCGCTTTCATTTTTTCGAGGGCGACATCACCATCAGCAAGGAGTGGATCGAGTATCACGTACGCAAGTGCGACGTGATCCTGCCGCTGGTGGCGATCGCCACTCCCGCCACCTACGTCAAGGAGCCGTTGCGTGTCTTCGAACTGGACTTCGAGGCCAACCTGCCGATCATCCGCCAGGCGGTCAAGTACCGCAAGCGCGTCATTTTTCCATCGACCTCGGAGGTCTATGGCATGTGCCAGGACCCGGAATTCGACCCGGATACGTCGCCTCTCATCTATGGCCCGATCAACAAGCCGCGCTGGATTTACGCCTGCGCCAAACAAATGATGGATCGGGTGATTCACGCCTACGGTCAGCAGGAAGGCCTGCAATACACGCTGATCCGCCCCTTCAACTGGATTGGTCCCGGTCTGGACTCGATCGACACACCCAAGGAAGGCTCCTCGCGAGTCATCACGCAGTTCCTCGGGCATATCGCGCGCGGCGAACCAATCAAACTGGTTGATGGTGGCGCGCAGAAACGCTCCTTCACCTACGTGAGCGACGGCATCGCCGCACTGATGAAGATCATCGAGAACAAGGACGGCGTCGCCAACGGCAAGATCTACAACATCGGCAACCCGAAGAACAACTACTCGATTCGCGAACTGGCGACGCTGATGTTGGATCTTGCCCAGGAATACCCCGAATACGCGGCATCTGCGGCCAAGGTGAAAGTGCTGGAGACCTCCTCCGCCGACTACTACGGCGCCGGCTATCAGGATACGCAGCACCGGGTGCCGAAAATCGACAATACCCGGAGCGACCTGGACTGGGAGCCGCAAGTGACTTTCGAGGACGCGCTGCGCGGAATCTTCGAGGCTTACCGGGGTAACGTCGCCAAAGCCAGCCAGTTGATCGTCTGACGGCGGCTTCGCTTGATGCCGCAACTGGTTCTCAAGGTCGACGTCGACACTTACCGCGGCACTCTGATCGGGGTGCCTCGTCTGATCGAGCTTCTGCGCCGGCATGGCGCCGGAGCCACTTTCCTGTTTTCTCTGGGTCCCGATCACACCGGCCGGGCGATAAAACGTGCTTTCCGCCCGGGCTTCCTCGGCAAAGTGTCGCGCACCTCGGTGCTCTCGCACTACGGCTTCAAGACGCTGATGTACGGCATTCTGCTGCCGGGTCCAGACATCGGGCGGCGCTGCGTCGATGTACTGCGCAGCGCCGCCGCCGCCGGTTTCGAAACCGGCATCCATTGCTGGGATCACATACGCTGGCAGGACGGCGTGCGCCAGGCCGACAGGCCATGGACGGAACGGGAAATGGTGCTCGCCGCCCGGCGCTACGCCAGCGTCTTCGGGACGGCGGCGAAGGTGCATGGGGCTGCCGGGTGGCAAATGAATGCGCACGCCTTGCGCCTGACGCACGATCTTGGTTTCACGCACGCCTCCGACTGCCGCGGCCGTGGACCTTTCCTTCCGGTATGGGGTGCTGATGTGGTCAAGGTCCCGCAATTGCCGACCACCTTGCCGACGCTCGACGAACTGATCGGAGTCGGCGGAGTGGATGAGACCAACGTTCACGACTGCCTTCTGTCGCTGACCAGCGCGGCACCGGCCGCTGGCCATGTCTACACTTTGCACGCCGAACTGGAGGGAATGAAGCTGCTGCCGGTGTTCGAGAAACTGCTCGTCGGTTGGCGGCAACAGGGTTATTCCCTGCTCACTCTGCAGGAACAGCGCGCCGCTCTGAAGCCGGCTGCTTTGCCCCATCATGAGGTGGTGTGGGGCAGCGTGCCGGGACGCTCCGGCGAGTTGATGGTGCAAGGGCCGGAGTTGGTTTCCGATCGGCCGCGCTGATCATTGACTTCGGCTGGCCGAAAAGCTCGCGCTCGGGCCCCCGCCGGCCGGGCGCCAGCGTGAATTGCCGATGCCTGAACGGCCTTTTCGCCGCCCGGTCGACAATGGACGAGCCTCTTTCGGCCGGCGATCGCCTGACGCGGCGATTACTTCTCATTGCGCCAGTCGCGCAAGGTTTCCCGGTGCGGCAGCGGCGGTGTCTGACGGCGGCCACGCTCCCTGAGCAGGGGGAGTGCCGCGCCGACAATGAACACGATGCACAGGCCGAAAATGATCCAGCCGGCGTTCATCGCGGCGCACCGCCGGTCGGGATCTGCTGGCTGGGAGCGGGAACACGGCTCACCGCTCGCTCCCGGGCCAGCGCTGGAAGAGTCCGCGCAAGGTGCTTTGCAGATCGGCCGGAAGGAGTACGAGCTTGGCGTTGCCGGAATCGGCCATCCTGCTCAGGCTGGCGATGTACTTTTCGCCCAGCAGGTAGAGCATCGGCAGTTCGTTGTTGCCGAAGGCGCTATTGACCTTGGTGATCGCCTGCGACGACGCTTCGGCTAGAGTGACCTGTGCTTCCGCGTCGCGTTTGGCGGATTCGAGACGCGCTTCGGCGGTCAGAATCATCGATTGCTTCTCTCCTTCGGCGCGCGTCACCATCGCTTTGCGCTCGCGCTCGGCCGAAGCCTGCATTTCCATTGCCCGCTGCATAGACGGCGAAGGCTTGATGTCCTGAATCTCGACCGACTTGACGGTCAAACCCCAGTCCAGCGCTTCGTCGGCGACACCGGCCTTGAGGCGCGCCTTGATCGTGTCGCGCGACGACAGCGCCTGGTCGAGTTCCATGTCGCCAACAATCGAGCGCAGCGTGGTCATGATCATGTTGCGAATCGCTTCGGAGTAATCCTGCACGCCGTACACCGCCTTGACAGGGTCGGTTACTTTGATGAAGGCGATGGCGTTGACGACGATGACCGCATTGTCGCGCGTGATCACTTCCTGTTCCTGGACGTCGAGGATGATGTCCTTGGTGGTCACCTTGTAGGACACGATATCGACGTAGGGAATGATGAAGCGCAGTCCGGGCAGCAGTGTCGTACAGTACTTGCCGAGACGCTGCACGATCCACTCCTCGCCTTGCGGAACGATGCGCACCCCATAGGCGACGGTGACGGCGACGAAAACGAGAAGAACGAGCGAAAAGACGGTCATTCCTGTCATCTGGCTTTCTCCACTTTGATGTAGCTTCCTTCAACGGCGAGCACGCGAACCCGTTCGCCGGCCACGATGGCGGTATCACAGTAGCACTCCCAGACATCGGCGCCAAGGATCGGCTTCTGAAAACGTACCAGGCCACGGCTATCGGGAGTGATGTCGGCGACGAGGATGCCGACTTCGCCGGCCACCGTGGCCGCCGAGGTGCCAACGGCCGTCATCGTCCGCGGCTTCAGGAAGCGAAACCAGAGCCCGACAAGCCCGGCAGACAGCGCCGCCCAGGCCAGGATCTGGGTCGACAAGCCGACGCTCGGTGCGGCGAGCACGAGCAATCCGACACCTATCGCGGCCAGCCCGAACCAGACGATGAAAAAGGCGGGAATGGCCATTTCGGCCATTGTCAAGGCGAGGCCGAGAACGATCCAGTGCCACCATTCGGGCGAAAACATGATACCTCCGTTTGACGGCCGGCCCCCGAGTTTGGTCGAACGTCCGGCAGCGGGCGGCCGGGGGCTGGCGGAAAGTGTGCCGATTAGACGCCATAACCTGGTGTGTGGCAAGTGAGCTGGGGTGCCTTGGGCGACGGCCGGCGCGGCAAGCGGCCGATCGCCGGTCAGGGGCAACATTGCTCGAGCTGCCGGTGATTGACAGAATCGGCCCCGACCGACAGAATCGCCGGACAGGAACCGGGACTTTCCGGGTCTTCCCCATCCGTATCGGAGCCGCGCATGACTGGTCAATTTGCGTCAATTGCCGACCTCGACGAGAAGAAAACGAGTTTCGTCCAGTTGTCGGCGCATTGCTGGGGCTACACCGCCGAAGGTGATCCGAACGCGGGGGTGATCATCACCGATGAAAGCGTCCTGGTCGTCGATACCCTGGCCACGCCGGTGATGGCGCGCCGCTTGATCGGCGAGATTCGGCGGCTGACCGACAGGCCGATCAAGTACGTCGTTCTCTCGCATTACCACGCCGTGCGCGTTCTTGGCGCCGCGGCGTACCGCAGCGAAGGACTGCAGGAGATCATCGCCAGTCGGGGAACCTACGAAATGATTGCCGAGCGCGGCGCGCAGGACATGCAATCGGAGTACGAGCGCTTTCCCAGACTGTTCCAGGCGTTCGAGTCGATCCCCGGACTGACCTGGCCCACGCTGGTTTTCGGCGGGCCACTGACGCTTTGGATGGATGGGCTGGAAGTCTGCGTCATGCACCCCGGAGCCGGTCACACACGCGGGGATACCGTCGTCTGGGTACCGTCGGAAAGCGTTCTCTTTTCCGGCGATCTGGTCGAGTGCGAGGCGGCGTGTTACGCCGGCGATGCGCAACTCGCCGACTGGCCAGCGACGCTGGCCGTAATTCGCGCCCTCGGCGCCGAGAAGCTGCTGCCGGGCCGCGGGCCCGCTCTGCGCGATCCGGCTGCCGTCGCCAGAGGCATCGACTACACGACCGATTTCGTCAGCACGTTGTTCGCTTGCGCGCAGGAAGCCGTGGCCGCCGGGATGACTCTCCAACAGGCGATGGCGCATACGCGCCGCGCGATGGATCCGAAGTTCGGCCAGGTTTTCATCTACGAACACTGCCTGCCTTTCGACGTGGTACGTGCGGTCGACGAGGCGGGCGGCATCCGGCATCCACGGATCTGGACTGCCGAACGTGATCGCGAAATGTGGCACGCTCTACAGGCCACCGGCTGATGGACGGCCGGGAAGTGGCGGCGTTTGGGAACACTCGGCGTTGAGTTCCTATAAGCCTCCGAAGTTCGCTTACCGGCCGCCGCTCGAACTGCGTTCCGGCGAGCGGCGGCAGCACACCGTGGTCGTCGTCGGAGCGGGTCCGGTCGGCCTGACGGCGGCGATCGACCTCGCTCAACGAGGAACGCCGGTGCTTCTGCTCGACGACGACGACACGGTTTCGGTCGGCTCGCGAGGCATTTGCTACGCCAAGCGCGCGCTCGAGGTACTCGACCGACTCGGCGTCGGCGACGCCTGCGTGGCCAAGGGCGTCAGTTGGAACGTCGGGCGTACCTTCTTTCGTGACGAGGAGGTCTATAACTTTCAGCTCTTATCGCAGCCGGATCACAAGCGTCCGGGGATGATCAACCTGCAGCAGTATTACCTCGAGGAGTTTCTCGTCGAGCGCGCACGGCAGCTTGCCGAGATCGACCTGCGCTGGAAGAACCGCGTGGTTTCGGTCAGTCAGAGCGACGACCGGGTTGTCTTGCAGGTCGAGACGCCGGACGGCGGCTATACACTCGAAAGCGACTGGTTGATCGTCGCCGACGGGGCGCGTAGCAGCATCCGTCGAATGCTGAACCTCGAGGTCGAGGGCAGGATCTTTACGGACCGCTTTCTGATCGCCGACGTGAAGATGCAAGCCGATTTCCCAGCCGAACGCTGGTTCTGGTTCGATCCGCCGTTTCACCGCGGGCAGTCGGTCCTGCTGCATCGCCAGGCGGACAATGTTTGGCGAATCGATTTCCAGTTGGGCTGGCAGGCCGATCCGGAAGAAGAGAGAAAGCCCGCGAAGGTGATTCCGCGGATCCGGGCGATGCTGGGTGACGATCGCCTTTTCGAACTCGAGTGGGTGAGTGTGTACACCTTTCAGTGCCGGCGAATGAGCGACTTTCGGCATCGTAGGGTGTTGTTCGTCGGCGACGCGGCGCACCAGGTGAGCCCTTTCGGCGCGCGCGGCGCCAATTCCGGAATCCAGGATGCCGACAACCTGGTCTGGAAGCTGAAGCTGGTCATCGACCGCCAGGCGCCGGATAGTCTGCTCGACAGCTATGCCGAAGAGCGCCAGTTCGCGGCCGACGAAAACCTCATGAACTCGACGCGGTCGACCGAGTTCATCACTCCCGGCAGTCCAGCCTCACTGACCTTTCGCAACGCGGTGCTGACCTTGGCGCGCAAGTATCCTTTCGCGCGCGCGCTGGTCAATTCGGGTCGGCTATCGGTACCCTCCATCCTCACCGCTTCATCGCTCAATACGCCCGACGAGGAATCGTTTGGCGGGGCGATGTTTCCTGGCGCCCCGATGGATGACGCGCCGTTGCGCGAGGCTGGACGCGATCTCTGGTTGCTCGACGCGGTACGTGACCGGTTTGTCCTGCTGTACTACGCCGAGTCCCTTTCTGCCGCGGCGGCGGCGGGCCTGTCGGCGCTGGCGGCGTCCGATCTGCCGGTGCCGCTCGAGTTGATGCTCATCGTCGCCCGTGGCGGCGTCGTTCCGGTGGCCGCTTGGCGTGTCCTCGAAGACCTCGCCGGTCGCTATGCCGAACGCTACGATGCGACGGATGGCACGGTCTACCTGATCCGTCCGGATCAACATGTCAGCGCCCGCTGGCGCCGCGCCGACGGTCGCCGGATTCACGCCGCCCTGGCGCGTGCCACCGGGAGCGCCTGAAAGGTCACGCATGGCGACACTGAATACCGAGTCGAATTTCAAAGAGGTCGGCAAACGGCATTTTCGCGCTTTTTCACCGGGTGACGACTTCTACGCGGCACTGATCGACACTCATCGCGGACTCACCGACGAGCAGAGCGCTGTGCTGAATGCGCGCCTGATCCTTCTCTTGGCCAATCACATTGGCGAACTCGCGGTACTGCGCGAAGCCTTGAGCATCGCTCGCGAGGATCTCTAGGCTTTCCCTCGATGGTAGCCGGCCGCGGCTTGGCGGTGTGCTGGTGGCATGGCGCGTTGGCGACGCTCCTCGTTTCGCTGGGTGTCTTCATCGCACTGGCGCATCCGCTGTCGCCGGTCGTGCTGAGCTTGGTTTTCGTCGCCTGGTGCGGAGTGGTGTTCTACCAGCCGGCGACCTGGCCATTCGTTCTGCCCGCCTTGCTGCCGGTCGCCGGGTTTTCCGCCTGGACGGGATGGCTCGCAGTGGAGGAGTTCGATCTTCTCGTTCTCGGGGCGGCGGCGGGAAGTCAGGCACGCTTGGCGAGCGAGCCTTCCTGCGGCGCGCAGAGCCTAGACCCCAGGCGCTTCTGCCTTGTTGGCGTGGCGCTTCTTTTCTGGCTGCTTGCGCTGGCCCGCGGTCTGCTCGACGCGGGCAGTTTCGGCTTGGGCTGGTATCAGTCCTACGAGGAGCCGTTGAACAGCTTGCGTGTGGCCAAAAGTTTGCTTTTCGTTGCCTTGCTGTTGCCGTCCTTGCGCCGCTTGCTGCAGAAATCCCCGGCGTTGCTCGCGCGGCGCCTGGCGGCTGGCGTGGCGAGCGGGCTGGCGCTGGTGAGCGCGGCCGTGGTCTGGGAGCGTAGCGGCTACCCTGGATTGCTCGACTTCTCGACGCCCTATCGCGCGACGGCACTGTTCTGGGAGATGCATGTCGGTGGCGCGGCGCTCGATAGCTTTCTGGTTCTCGCGTTGCCCTTTGCCGTCTATGCGCTACGGCACGCGCCGACGGCAGGCCACTGGGTGCTGGCCGCCTTGCTGGCAGTGATCGCCTGTTATGCTGCCCTGACCAGTTTCTCGCGCGCTGTCTATCTGGGCGCGGCCGTCGCACTGAGTGTTCTTGCCTGGGCACTGACGCCGCGTCGGCTGGCTCCGGGCGCCTACTCATCGGTCGCCGAAGCGCCGCCACGCTGGCGGGTTTGGGCTGGCCGCGGCCTGGTCCTGGTGTTGATCTGCGAAAGCCTCGCCGTTTTCGGACTGGGCGATTTCATGGGTCGGCGCCTGGCGGCCAGCGACCACGATCTGGGTGGTCGTCTGGCGCACTGGAGCGAGGGCCTGAGCCTGCTGCGAGGGCCGTCGGAGTTTCTATTGGGCAAGGGATTGGGCCGTTTCCCGGCAAACTACTCGCGGGACGTTCCGGGTCGTGAAATCCCTGCTCGGCTGCGCATCGTCGAACAGGGCGATGAACGACATCTGGCACTCCTGGGCAGCGGCACGCCGCCGCGTTGGGCGTTCGAACTGCTGCAGCGCGTGCGGCTCGGGGCCGGAGACCTTAGCCTCGAGATGGACGTCCGCAACGCGCAGCCGCTACGGTTGAATGTCGCCATTTGCCACCGCCATCTGCTCTACGATGCGGCATGCGCGCGCGCCGGCCTGCCGGCGCCCGGCGGAGACGGTGGCTGGCAGCACCTGTCGCATGTGCTCAGCGTACCGGAAAGTATGGCCGGCTCCGGACCGGCGTCTGGGCTCGGTTTTCTCGTGCTGCGGCCGGAAAGTGCCGGCAATCTGGTCGAGATCGACAATCTGAGCTTGCGCGACGCGGCGGGCCGAGAACTGTTGCGCAACGGAAACTTTTCCGCCGGGCTGTCGCACTGGTTTTTTGGCGTTCGGCATCACTATCTGCCTTGGCATATCGATAGTCTCTTCCTCGAGACACTGCTCGAGCAAGGAGCGACCGGGCTGCTGCTGTTGCTCGCTCTCCTCGCCATGGTCTTTGCCAATCTGCTGTGCGGTGCCGGACGAAACCATGTCCTGGCGCCCTATCTGTTGGCCGCGCTGAGCGCCGGTCTGGCGGTCGGGGTGTTTTCCAGTCTGCTGGATATGCCGCGGTCTGCCTTCCTGTTCTTCTTGCTGCTGTCCTGCGGGCTGGTCGTCGATGGCCGTTCCACAACGAGCTCCACACCGCCGGTAGTGGCCCCCCAAAATTCCGAGAAAAACGCTGCGCGAAGTATAATAGTCGCATAATCAAGTCGTTTTTCCTCTGAAAAATTAATTATATCCGTATGTTTGTTCGTTTTATTGAAAGTGTTTTCTCATGGCCGGCGCGAGCCGCGCGGTTGGACTCGGCGCCATTGTTGAGGGCCTGTGCATTAGGTCACGGTCTGCAGTTCTCCTGAGTGATAGCCTTCGTTTCGTGAGGTTTGCCAAGCTTTCTCGCCGTAACGGCAGGAAAGCTCGAAGAGAATCCGTCATCAACGAGAAGTTTTCAGGTTCGAGCTTGCAAGGGGTCTATCGTGATCAAAGTATTCAACCATTGGTTTCATCGGAAGACTATTGCTCAGGTTGCGGTCGACCTGATGTTCCCCGTGCTCTGCGTGATACTTGCGGCCATGTGGATCGGGCGGGGAGGGTCGCCGGCGCTGGACAAGGTCGCGTTCTACGCGGTCGTCTTCGCGTTTACGATGATCGTCCTGAATGCGTGGCTGGGAATCTATCAGCGCGTGCACAGCCGCACGCGGTCCGAGACTCAAGCGCGCGCGGTGCTCTCACTCTACCTGGCGATTCCTCTGGCTTACCTGGTGTTTGCCGCTCTGGCGGTGGCCGAGGTGGACCGTGGTTTCATGCTGCTCTCCGGCCTGGCCGCCCTGTTTGCGACGCTGGCTCACCGGGTTCATGTGGCACACAGCCGGACGGGTTCCCTCCTGAATCACCGGGTGCTGGTTTTCGGTGTCGGCGAAGAAGCTGAAAACGTCGGCCGCGTTCTGCGCAAGTCCGACCCCGATATCGAAATCGTCGGCTTCTACCCCAGTCCCACCGATGCCGAGGTCGTCGTTCCGGCGCAGGTCGTGCTGTCGCAAAAAATGTCTCTTTCGGATACGGCGCATTCGCTGAAGGTCGACGAGATCATCGTCGCCGTGCGCGAGCGTCGTGGTGGCGCACTCCCCTTGCGCGAACTTCTGGAGTGCAAACTTTCAGGGGTCAGAGTTCTCGACCTGGCGACCTATTTCGAACGCGCGTTGGGGCAACTGCGCATCGATTCACTGCGTGTAAGCTGGTTGATTTTTGGCGAAGGCTTTCGCCAGAGCTGGCGTCGGGCAAGCATCAAGCGCTGCTTCGACATCATCGTGGCGTCCTTCCTGCTGGTTCTTGCTCTGCCGGTGATGCTTCTGACCATGCTTCTGATCGTTCTCGAAGACGGTTTTCCGGTCTTCTACCGCCAAGAGCGGGTTGGCCTCGATGGGCGCCTGTTCAAGGTCATCAAGTTCCGCAGCATGCGCAACGACGCCGAGAGCGATGGCCAGCCACGCTGGGCGACGGCCAATGACGATCGTGTGACGCGTGTCGGACGCCTGATCCGCAAGCTGCGCATCGACGAGTTGCCGCAGCTCTACAGCGTACTGACGGGCGACATGAGCCTGGTTGGACCGCGCCCCGAGCGACCCTATTTCGTCGACCAACTGACGCGCGACATCCCGTTCTACGCCGTGCGCCATAGCGTCAAGCCAGGCGTTACCGGCTGGGCGCAGGTCTGCTATCACTACGGCTCGACGATCGACGATTCCATTCAGAAGTTGCAGTACGACCTGTACTATGTCAAGAATCACACGCTCTTTCTTGATATCGTGATTCTCTTTCAGACAGTCGGCGTGGTGTTGACAGGTAAGGGCGCGCGATAATTCGTCCGCTGGCGCCTGCCAAGCTTGGGATTGATCGGAACGGAAGGGATAGCGGAGCGTGATGGGCAGCAAGATGGCAATGATCGCCGCGTGGAGCTACGGCCTGGCTGGAGTTCTGGCGGCCTTTCTGATGCTTTATCTCGCATCGGGTTGGCGGGCCGGCGGTCGCAGTCGGGCCATGTTTCTGGCCGTGGCGCTGTCGGCTCTATGGGGGATGCTGGCCCTGGCCTTCGCGTTGACGCAGCAGGGCCTCTTCCTGGTCGGCAGCTTGCTGACGGATACCTTGCGCTTTGGTGGCTGGTACTTCTTTCTGCTTGTTCTGATCAAACCGGAGGCGGCAGAGGTCGACTCCTGGTCGCGACGCTTCGGCTGGTTGGGCGGGATCGCCCTGCTGCTGACGGTGGCTGGTTTCGGTTCGCAGATGCTGGCGCTCTTCGGCGTCGACTCACCGATGCCGGCGCAGCGCACGGCCTTGCTTGTCTCGCTGGCGATGAGCGTTTTCGGCTTGGTGCTGATCGAGCAGTTGTTCCGTAAGGTCTCGCCGGATTTTCGTTGGAGCATCAAGCCCCTGTGCCTCGGCCTGGGAGGGGCTTTCCTGTTCGACCTGTACCTGTATTCGGACGCCTTATTGTTCAACCGGGTCGACGTTGACGCGTTCAGCGTTCGGGGCTTTGCGCATGCGCTGGGATTGCCACTGATCGCGTTGTCGGCGATTCGCAGCCATGACTGGAAGAGAAGGCTCGTCATGTCGCAACGTGCCGCTCTGCAGTCGGTCACCCTGCTCATCGTCGGGGTGTACCTGCTGTTCATGGCCTCGGCTGGCTACTACGTCCGATTTTTTGGCGGTGAGTGGGGACGGGCCGTGCAGATGGCGCTGCTGTTTGCCGCTCTGCTGGTCCTTGTGGCTCTGACTTTTTCCGGTTCGATGCGAGCCAGGTTGCGAGTCCAGGTCGGCAAGCATTTCTTCAGTTATCGCTATGACTATCGTGAGGAATGGCTGCGTTTTACCCAGACTCTTTCCTCACAAGGCGGCTTCTCCGCCATGGGGCAGCATGTCGTGCGCGGTCTGGCCGACATGGTCGAGAGTCCGGGTGGCGGGCTGTGGCTCAAGGATCCCTCCGGACGCTTCTTTGCCCAGGCCGCGTGCTGGAACATGCCCGTGTCGGCGGCCACCGAGGACGAGGGGAGCGCCTTGTGTCAGTTCCTGTTGAACAGTGGCTGGGTGATCAACCTCGAGGAGTACCGTTCGCTGCCGCGCCGCTATGACGGTCTCGATCTTCCCGCGTGGCTGGTCGAAGTGCCGAATGCCTGGCTGGTCGTGCCACTTAACACCGGTAGCGAACTGATCGCCTTCGTCGTACTGGCGACGGCGCGTACGCGGGTCGACGTGAACTGGGAGGTGAACGACCTGTTGAAGACTGCCGCTCGCCAGGCCGGTGCGTTCCTGGGACAAATGCAGGCCAGCGAAGCACTGCTCGAAGTTCGCAAGTTCGATTCGTTCAACCGCATGTCGGCGTTTGTCGTCCACGATCTGAAGAACATCGTCGCGCAGTTGTCCTTGATGCTCAAGAACGCCGAACGCCATCGCGACAATCCAGAGTTTCAGAAGGACATGCTGATGACCGTCGAACACTCGGTCGAGCGCATGCGACAATTGATGATGCAATTGCGCGAGGGCGCGACACCGCTCGACGGCCCGCGCGGCATTGATCTGGCCGACGTTCTGCGGCGCATCCAGACCGCCAAGTCCGGGCAGGGAAGGAGCGTCGACGTGAAGATCGAGGAACGTCTGGTGGCGCGTGGGCACGAAGAACGGATCGAACGTGTCATCGGTCATCTCGTGCAGAATGCCCTCGACGCCACCAACGCCAACGGCCGGGTCTGGATGAGGCTGGCCCGACAAGGAACTCAGGCACTGGTAGAGGTAGGCGACACCGGACACGGAATGAGCCCGGAGTTCATCCGCGAGCGTCTTTTCAAGCCCTTTCAGACGACCAAGCCGACCGGCATGGGTATTGGCGCTTACGAGAGTTTCCAGTACGTTCACGAACTGGGAGGCAAGTTGTCGGTCGATAGTGCCGTCGATGTTGGCACCCAGGTCAGCTTGTTGCTGCCACTTTTCGACAGCGGCACCGGCCTGCAGTCGGATGCTTCAGCCAAGGAGACGGAATGACTTCCGAGAAGTTGCCGCACCTGCTCATTGTCGAGGACGACCGAGCGCTGCAGAAGCAGATCCGCTGGGCGTTCGATCAGTACGAGACGCTCACGGCTGACGACCGCGAGAGTGCTCTGGTGCAGGTCAGGCGTCATCGTCCACCCGTGGTGACGATGGATCTCGGCTTGCCGCCGGATGCCGATTCCGTTTCCGAAGGTTTCAAGTTGCTGGAAGACATCCTGACGCTGGCACCGGATACCAAGATCATCGTTCTCACTGGTCAGAATGACCGGGCGAACGCACTGCGTGCCGTGGCACTCGGGGCCTACGATTTTTTTGCCAAACCGTTCGAGGTCGACATGCTCGGCCTGACCATTCAGCGCGCCTATCGGCTGTACGAACTGCAGCAGGAGAACAAGCGGCTGCAGTCGATGCAGCAGCCCGATGCGCTGTCGGGCTTGCTGACCCGTGACCCCGAGTTGCTGCGAGTCTGCCGCACGATAGAACGGGTTGCAGTGACCGATGCGACTGTCCTGCTGCTCGGTGAGAGCGGGACCGGCAAAGAACTTCTGGCGCGCGGGGTGCATCAGTCGTCGCCGCGACGGCGCGAGCGATTCGTGGCGATCAACTGCGCGGCGATTCCCGAAAACCTGCTCGAAAGCGAGTTGTTCGGTTACGAAAAGGGAGCGTTCACCGGCGCCGCCAGGACTACCTTGGGCAAGATCGAGACCGCCAACAACGGTACTCTGATGCTCGACGAGATTGGCGACCTGCCGCATTCGCTACAGGCCAAACTGTTGCGCTTCCTGCAGGAGCGCGTCGTCGAACGGATCGGCGGGCGCCAGGAAATTCCGGTCAATGTGCGGATCGTCTGCGCGACGCACCAGGATCTCAAGACCTTGATCGTGGAGGGGCGTTTCCGTGAGGATTTGTTTTATCGACTGGCGGAAATTGTGGTAAATATCCCCCCGTTGCGTGCCCGCTCCGGTGATGCTGCCTTGCTCGCGCACGCCTTCGTGAGAAAGTTTGCCGAGGAGCATAACCGCAGCGGCATCAGTCTGCGCGAAGACGCTTTGCGGGCGATCGAAGGCCATGGTTGGCCCGGCAACGTGCGGGAACTGGAGAACTGCATCAAGCGGGCGGTGATCATGGCGGACGCCAACCAGATCACGGCGGCCGACGTCGGCTTGGCCGCTAGCGAACGCCATGGCGGCGAAGTGATGGACCTGCGGCAGGCGCGCGACGATGCGGAGAGGCATGCCATCATCGCCGCATTGGCACGTGCCGACGGCAATGTCGTCAAGGCCTCCGAACTGCTCGGCGTCAGTCGCCCGACGCTGTATGACCTGATGCATCGATTTGGACTGAAGTAGCGGTTTCCTGGGCCACCATCCACCACTCCATGAGGGTATTCATGACTACTCGTAACTCACTGCGCAGCCTGCGCAATGCGACCGCGTCGGCTCTGCTGGCCGCCCTTCTGTTGGCAGGTTGCGGAGGTGAGAAGCCGGAAGCCATGCTCGCATCGGCCAAGGACTACCTCGCCAAGAACGATCACAAGGCGGCAGTGATCCAGCTCAAGAACGCTTTGCAGAAAAGTCCCGAGTTGGCCGAGGCACGCTTTCTGCTTGGCAAGGCACTGCTTGAGGGAGGCGACGCGAAGGGCGCCGAGATCGAGTTGCGCAAGGCGCAGGAGTTCAACTATCCGGCGGATCAGGTGACTCCCTTGCTGGCGCGTGCGCTGCTGGCACTCGGGCAGCCGGACAAAGTGGTCAAGGATATGGGCAAAGCCGAACTCTCGTCGCCCGAAGCGAAGGCAGACTTGCAGACAGTGCTGGGCCAGGCCTATCTCATGCAGGGCAAACCCGATCTGGCCGAGGCGGCGTTCGCTGCCGCGATGCTTGCGCAACCGGGTTTCGCACCGGCCCTGCTGGGTCAGGCGCGGGTCAGGGCGGGCAAGGGCGATTTGCCGGGCGCCGTGGCACTGCTCGACACGGGTCTGGAAAAATCGCCGAGACTCTACGATGCTTGGCAGCTCAAGGGCGAATTGTTGTCTGCTCAGGCCGACAGCGCTGGGGCGATGGCGGCGTACCGCAAGGCGCTCGAGGTCAAGCCCGACTACCTGCCGGCCTACTCTGCGATGGTCAGGAGCCTGCTGGCCGAGGGCAAGCTCGATGAAGCCGCCGAACAGATCGAGGCCATGAAGAAGCTGGCGCCCAACCATCCGCAAACCACTTACTTGCGGGCCATGCTGGCCTATCAGCGAAAGGACTACACGGCGGCCCGGGAAGCCATTCTGCTGACGCTGAAGAGTACACCGGACAGCCCGTTGACTCTGCAACTGGCCGGTCTGATCGAGTATGAACTGCAGGCCTACCCGCAGGCCGAAGCCTATCTGCTGAAGGCGCTTCCGCGGACTCCTGAACTCGGGATCACGCGGCGCGTGCTGATCGCCAACTATCTGCGTAGTTCGCAGCCGGCCAAGGCGCTGGGCATTCTCGAGCCGGTGCTCGACAAGATCGACCGGGATTCGAACATGCTGGCGCTGGCCGGTCAGGTGTTCGTACAGAATGGGCAGATCGACAAGGCGGGAGGCTATTTCGCCAAGGCGGCCGCTCTGGACCCCAAGAACACGGGCAAACGCACTTCGCTGGCCATGGTCAATATGGCCAGGGGTGATACCGAGTTGGCCTTCCGCGATCTCGAGGCGGTAGCCGCGGCCGATCCGGGTAACCGCGCCGATCTGGCCCTGATTGCCGCGCACTTGCAGCGCCGGGACTTCGATCAGGCGCTGAAAGCGATCGCCGGCCTCGAGAGCAAACAGCCTGACAACCCGCTGACGCACAACCTGCGAGGCACCGCGTTGCTCGGCAAGCGCGACCTTGCCGGTGCCCGCAAGAGCTTCGACAAGGCCGTAGCCCTGAATCCGACCTATTTCCCGGCGGTCGCCAATCTGGCCAATCTGGATCTTGGCGAGAACAAGCCCGACGAAGCCAGAAAGCGCTTCGAGGCTATGCTAGCCAAGGATCCTAAGAATATGCAGGCGCTTTTGGCGCTCGCCCAGATGCGTGCCAAGGCGGGTGGAACGACGCAAGAGGTGGCGGCACTGATCGGCAAGGCGGTGACGGCCAATCCGACAGAGCCAGCACCGCGTTTGGCACTGATCGGTCTCTACCTCGGTAAGCAGGAGGTCAAGAGCGCGCTCTCGGCAGCCCAGGAAGCGGTTGCCGCGCTGCCGGAAAGGCCGGAGATTCTCGATGCGGCGGGACGCGCCCAGCAAGCGGCAGGCGACTTCAACCAGGCTTTGTCCACCTATGGCAAGCTGGCTACGCTCAAACCCGACAGCGTGTTGCCTTATCTGCGCATGGCCGAGGTCGAAGTGGCCGCCAAGAACAAGGAAGCGGCGCTGCAAAGTCTGCAAAAGGCTCTCAAGGTGCAGCCGGACTCGATTGAAGCACAGCGTGGGATCATCTTGCTGCACATCGACGCCGGTCGCGTTCCGGAAGCGCTGAGTGTGGCGCGCGAGGTCCAAAAGCAGCGGCCCAAGGAGGCCGTCGGTTACGCCTTCGAGGGCGACGTCCATGCGGCGAAGAAGGCTTGGCCCGAAGCGGTGACCGCCTATCGCAAGGGGCTCAAGGAAGTCGCCGATGGCGGTGAACTGGCGCCGAAGCTGCACTCGGCACTGCTCGGCAGCGGCAACGGCGCGGAGGCAGACAGGTTTGCCGATGCCTGGCTCAAGGATCACGCCAAGGACGCGCGGTTCCGGCTCTACTTGGCGGAACTTGCGGGTAGCCGCAAGGACTATGCTGCGGCCGCCAAGCAGTATCGCATTCTGCTCGAAGGACAACCGAACAATCCGACGGTGCTCAACAATCTGGCGTGGGTGAGTGGGCAACTCAAGGAGCCCAAGGCGATCGAGTACGCCGAGAAAGCCAACAAGCTGGCGCCGAATCAGCCGCCGGTGATGGATACTCTGGCCGTTCTGCTGGTCGATAAGGGCGATACCGCGCGCGGTCTCGAACTCTTCCGGAAAGCCTTGGAAATCGCTCCGCAAGCCTCGCAGATCCGCCTCAACTACGCCAAGGCCTTGCTCAAGGCGGGGCAGAAGGCTGACGCGAGAAGCGAACTCGATCAGCTTGCAAAGCTCGGCGATAAGTTCCCCGGGCAGGCAGAAGTCGCGCAGTTACAGAAGGGCTTGTAGAAGTTCACAAGCGACCGCCATGGGAGGCGGACAACACGAAAAGGATGGGAAATCAATGACAATAATGGCTGTAGTTGGTCTCGGTTACGTCGGCCTGCCGTTGGCCGTTGAGTTCGGCAAGAAGCGCCGGACAATCGGCTTCGATCTGTCGGCCAGCAAAGTGGCGCATTATCGGAAGCATGTCGACCCGACGGGCGAGGTGAGCAGCGCCGATCTGGCGGCGGCGGTCCACCTTGAGGTGGGCACGGATCCGGCGGCACTGGCCGAGGCGGATTTCCTGATCGTCGCCGTACCAACTCCCGTTGATCAGGCGCATCAGCCGGACTTTGGGCCGCTGATCGGTTCGTCGGAAGCGGTTGGCAGGAACCTCAAGCGAGGTGCGACAGTGGTTTTCGAATCGACGGTCTATCCCGGAGCGACCGAGGAGATCTGTATTCCGATCATCGAAAAGCATTCGGGACTGAAGTGGAAGAAGGATTTCTTCGTTGGCTATTCGCCGGAGCGGATCAACCCCGGCGACAAGGAGAGGACCTTGACGCGGATTGTCAAGGTGGTTTCCGGCGATACGCCGGAAACGCTGGAGCGGGTTCGTCAAGTCTACGCGGAGATCATCACCGCCGGAGTTTACCCGGCGTCCAGCATCAAGGTGGCGGAAGCCGCAAAAGTCATCGAAAACACCCAGCGCGATCTCAACATCGCCTTGATGAACGAGTTGGCGATCATTTTCGATCGGATTGGCATCGACACGGTCGAAGTCCTGGAGGCCGCCGGCAGCAAGTGGAACTTCCTGCCGTTCCGGCCGGGCCTCGTCGGCGGCCATTGCATCGGCGTCGATCCGTATTACCTGACGCATAAGGCCGAGATGCTCGGTTATCACCCGGAGGTCATCAACGCGGGTCGCCGTATCAATGACGGGATGGGCAAATTCATTGCCGAGCAGACGGTCAAGCAGATGATCCGCAAAGGCTGGCAGGTCAAGGGCGCGCCGATCATCGTCCTCGGTCTGACCTTCAAAGAGGATTGCCCGGATCTGCGGAATTCGCGCGTAATCGACGTGATCCGGGAACTCGAGTCGTATGGCGCCAAGGTTTTTGTCCACGAACCGGTGGCCGACGCCGACGAAGCGCGTCACGAGTACGGGGTCGATTTGACGGAGTGGGACCAGTTGCCGATGGCGGCGGCGATCGTCGCCGCCGTCGGGCACCGCCAGTTCAAGGAACGGCCGCTGGCCGACTATGTCGGTAAATTGCAGCCCGACGGCGTGCTGACCGACGTCAAGAGCCTGTTCAACGAAGCCCAACTGGTCGCGCAGGGGGTGACGGTGTGGCGTCTCTGAGTTTATCGCCGTCGCCGGCCATCGCCGCTCTCGGCCGGCGGCTGGCGGAGCAACCGGCGCGCTGGCTGGTGACCGGAAGTGCCGGCTTCATCGGCTCGCATCTGGTCGAGTCACTGCTCGGGCTTGGCCAGACTGTCGTCGGGCTGGACAACTTCGCGACAGGCCACCGCAGCAATCTCGACGAGGTGCGCTCCCTGGTGACGCCCGAACAGTGGCTGCGTCACAGCTTCATCGAGGCCGACATTCGTGATCCGGACGCCTGCCGCGAAGCCTGTCGCGGGATAGATTTCGTGCTCCATCAGGCGGCGCTGGGCTCCGTGCCACGTTCGCTGGCCAACCCGCTGGCGACCAATGCGGCCAATGTGGACGGTTTCTTGAACATCCTCGTCGCGGCGCGCGACGCTGGCGTCAAGCGTTTCGTGTATGCCGCTTCGAGCTCGACCTATGGCGACCACGAAGCGCTGCCGAAAGTGGAAGAACGCATTGGCCGGCCGCTTTCGCCGTACGCGGTGACCAAGTTGGTCAATGAACTCTACGCTGAGGTATTTGGGCGTTGTTATGGCTTTGCGTCGATCGGTCTGCGCTACTTCAATGTCTTCGGGGCGCGTCAGGATCCGGAGGGGGCGTACGCGGCGGTGATTCCGCGGTGGACTCGAGCGATGCTGACCGGCGGTCCCGTGACGATCTACGGTGACGGCCAGACCAGCCGCGATTTCTGCTTTGTCGACAACGCTGTGCAGGCGAACCTGCTGGCCGCGACGACCGACGATCCGGCCGCGGTGAATCAGGTTTACAACGTCGCGGTTGACGACCGGACATCGTTGAATCAGCTTTTCGAGGTTCTGCGTGACGCACTGACGGAGTTGCGGCCTGAAGTTCGCCACTTGCGACCGATTTACGGCGACTTTCGGCCGGGCGACGTCCGCCATTCACAAGCCGATATCGGCAAGGCCCGGCGCCTGCTCGGCTATTTTCCGAGCCATCGGCTCGCCGAAGGGGTGCGCGCGGCGATGCCTTGGTACCTTTCCCGGTTCGCTGTCGCCGAGGAGGTTTGTCGATGAAAGCGTCGCATTTTCTCGGTTCCGCGCGTTGCGGCCGAGTGGCGCGATTGCTTTGCGGACTGCTTGGTTTGGCGGCGTGTGCCGCCACCGTGGCAGGAGAAGTTCCTCGCCCCGCCGATGCCGAACGCCTGCTGGCGCTACGCACGGAGGCCCTGGCCCACGAACATGGCGAAGGCGTTGCCAGGGATTACGCGCGGGCAGCAAAACTGTATTGCGATGGGGCGCGTCTCGGCGACGCCGAGGCGCAGTACAGTCTCGGCTGGATGTATGCCAATGCCCGGGGCCTCGAACGGAACGACGCGCTGGCGGCGTATTTCTTTGACCTGGCGGCGAAACAGGGACACGCGCCGGCGCAGAAGATGAAGCGCTTTGTCGGCGAGCCGACAACGGAGGTGCCGGAATGCATGCGCCAATTGCTTCCCGCCGATGACGCCCAGGATGTGATGCTGCCAAGCACCGAAGCCCAGAGACAGGTCGTCGGCCTGGTCAACCAGTTGGCTCCCGAATACGGCGTCAGCCCGCGGCTGGCACTGGCAGTCATCCGGACAGAGTCCAATTTCAATCCGGCGGCCCTGTCGAGCAAGAATGCGCAGGGCCTGATGCAGTTGATACCCGACACGTCGGCACGCTTCAACGTCAAGAAACCGTTCGACCCGGAGCAGAACCTGCGCGGTGGCTTGGCCTACTTGCGCTGGTTGCTGGCGTATTTCGAAGGCGATGTCAGCCTCGTGGCGGCGGCCTACAATGCGGGCGAAGGTGCGGTCAATCGTTACCGGGGCGTGCCGCCGTATGCGGAGACGCGTGGCTACGTCAAACGGATAATGAGCCTGTTCAAGCGCGACGACCATCCGTACGACGCCAGGGTGACGACACCGTCGCCGGAGTTGCCACGGATTCGCTTGACCCGAGGTTCCTGATCACCTCATGCGGCCGCTACTTCGCTTCTTGCTTGCGTTCATCCTGATCGGTGGCGGCTCTTTGCCTGGCCTCGCACGGGCGGTCGAACTGTCGGAGATGATCGAACGCGTAAAGCCCTCGGTGGTCGTCGTCGGGACACATCAGCTGACACGCAGCCCGCAATTTGTCATGCGGGGCACGGGTTTCGTCGTTGGTGACGGCCGTCAGGTGGCGACCAACGCACATGTGCTTCCCGAGGCGCTCGATGTGGCGGCTGGAGAAACGCTGGTCGTCGTCGCCCGTACCGGAACAAGTGGGGTGCAACAAAGACCGGCGCGAACGCTCGCGGTCGACAAGGTACATGACATCGCCTTGTTGCGGATCGACGGTCAAGCTTTGCCGGCCGTGTCGCTGCACGAGTCCGAACCGGTAAAGGAAGGGCAATCGGTGGCCTTCACCGGCTTCCCGATCGGTGGCGTGCTTGGCCTGATACCCGTGACGCACCGCGGCATCGTTTCGGCGATTACGCCGATCGTGCTGCCCGGGGCGAACGCGCGACAGCTCAACGCCAGGGTGGTCCAACAGATCCGCAGTGGCAGTTTCGACATCTATCAGCTCGATGCGACGGCGTATCCCGGCAATAGCGGCGGGCCGCTGTACGAACTGAACCGCGGTGAGGTGATCGGCATCATCAACATGGTATTCGTCAAGGAAAGCAAGGAATCGGTGCTCAGCAAGCCGTCGGGGATCAGTTTCGCCATCCCGGTGCGCTTTCTGCGCGAGTTGATGGAAAAACCGAATCCTTAGCGAGTCGCCGCAACCCGTCCGCCGCGTGTGCGGCGCACGGACATCGCCGCTGGGTGGGTTCGGCAGAGGACTTTGCGCCCACGGGGTTCGTGCGTCCGCTGCCGTGTGCGGCTCCGTCCTCGGCAGCGGGTGCCGGGTTCTGGTAGCATGCGGGTTCCTCTCGACAGATCGCTCATGACCGCATCGCTTGCCGACGTCTTTTCCGCCACGGGCCCACTGGCGACCGGAGTTCCCGGTTATCGGTTGCGTAGCCAGCAGGTGGCAATGGCCGAGCGAATCGCCGAGGCGATGACGGCCAACCGGATGTTGGTCGCCGAGGCCGGTACTGGCACCGGCAAGACCTACGCCTATCTGGTGCCAGCCATGCTGTCCGGTGGCAAGGTGATCATCTCGACGGGGACGCGCAATCTGCAGGACCAACTTTACACACGCGACATTCCGACCATCCGCAGGATTCTCAAGTCGCCGATCAGGGTGGCGGTGCTCAAGGGCCGCGCCAACTACCTGTGCCACTACCATCTCGGGCGCTCGCTGGCCGACGGTCGTTTCCTGTCGCGCGACGACGCTGCCTATGCACAGCGAATCGCGCGCTTTGCCAAGACGACGGGCACCGGCGACAAGGCGGAGTGCACCGATGTGCCGGAAAATTCGACGGTCTGGGCGATGGTGACCTCGACACGCGACAACTGTCTCGGCCAGGACTGTCCGAATCACAAAG
Source organism: Accumulibacter sp. (assembly GCF_029255285.1). Lineage (GTDB taxonomy): Bacteria > Pseudomonadota > Gammaproteobacteria > Burkholderiales > Rhodocyclaceae > Accumulibacter. Next base: position 80,444 of record NZ_JAPUVI010000024.1, on the reverse strand, counting down.
AGTGCTTCGTTCTGGCGGCGCGGCGCGATGCTCTGGCGGCCGACCTGGTTGTCGTCAATCACCACCTGTTTTTTGCCGACGTGATGTTGCGCGACGAAGGGACGGCCGAACTGCTGCCGGCGTGCAACGCGGTGATTTTCGACGAAGCGCATCAGTTGCCCGAAGTCGCCAGCCTGTTCTTTGGCGAGAGCGTGTCGACGGCGCAACTCCTCGATCTGACGCGCGATATACAGCTCGAGGCGCTCGCTGCGGCACGCGACTGCCTCGACTTGCCCACTCACTGCGAGCGGCTCGAGAAGGCAAGCCGCGAATTGCGCCTCACTCTGCCGCTTGACCCAGCACGTCATGCACTGCGGCAACTCGAGGCACGCCCCGGTTTCGCCAGCGGTCTGACAGCCGTGATCGATGCCTTTGCGGCGCTCACGGCGCTGCTCGAAACCCAGGCGCAACGCAGCGAAGGGCTCGAGAACTGCTGGCGACGGGCGGGCGAGTTGCAGTCGCGCCTGCAGTCCTGGCAGTCCGGAGCCCATGCCGACTACGTCCGCTGGGGGGAGAGCTATAGCCATTCTTTGCAGCTCAATGCCACGCCCCTGGCGATCGCCGAGATCATGCAGAAACAGATGAGTGGCCATCCGCGCGCCTGGATTTTTACTTCGGCCACGCTTGCCGTGCAGGAGGACTTCGCCCATTACTGTAGCGAAATGGGTTTGCTCGACGCTTGTTCGATACGCTGGGAGAGCCCTTTCGACTATGCGCGACAGGCTTTGCTCTATGCTCCACGAAGTCTGCCCGATCCGAACAGTGCGGACTATACGGCGGCTGTTGTCGCGGCGGCCTTGCCGGTGCTGGTGGCGAGCGGTGGCCGCGCCTTTTTCCTATGCACCTCGTTACGCGCGATGCGCCGAACGCACGAGTTGCTGGCCGCGGAGCTTGGGCGCGCCCAACCCGACCTGCCGCTACTCTTGCAGGGCGAGCGCAGCAAAAACGAACTGCTCGAACGCTTTCGCCGCTTGGGCAATGCCATCCTGATCGGCAGCCAAAGCTTCTGGGAAGGTGTCGATGTTCGTGGTGAAGCCTTGTCGCTCGTAGTGATCGACAAATTGCCCTTTGCGCCGCCGGACGATCCGGTGCTGTCGGCACGCATCGAACGCCTTCGCAGTGAGGGTCGCAACGCTTTCATCGAGTACCAGTTGCCGCGCGCGGTGATCAACGTCAAGCAAGGGGCGGGTCGCCTGATCCGCGACGAGAACGACCGTGGCGTGTTGATGATCTGCGACCCACGGCTGATAGACAAAGCCTATGGCAAGCGGATCTGGCGCAGTTTGCCACCGATGAAGCGGACGCGCGAACTTGCCGAGGCCGTGGCTTTCTTTTCGTCCAACGTGATGGCCTAGGGACTATGGATAGCTACCCCGTTCGTTCGCTGACCGAGCTGCTGCCGGCAGACAGTCGCGCCGCGGCCGAGATTCTCAATCGAGGTTGTAGCTGCATCTCGGTCGACCACCAGTCCCTGAAGCGGGCGCTCGAGGAGGGCGAAGGTGATCTGTCGCATGCCGAACTGCTGACCACTCGGCCGCACCTGTTCGCGGACAGCATGGTTTTCGTCAGCCAGGCGCATTTGTCGCGCATGGCGCGCACGATCGCCGCAGTCGAACGTGTGGCCAGACTGCCGGCCTATCGGGAACGGGTGTTGGCCTATGCCTCACCAGTGGCTCGCCATTCGCCGGGTGCGGCAGGTGTTTTCCTGGGCTACGACTTCCATCTTGGTCCCGACGGTCCGCAGTTGATCGAGATCAACTCGAATGCCGGCGGCGCGCTGCTCAACGCGCGCCTGCTGCGCGCTCAGCGCGCTTGTTGTCAAGCAGTGGCCAACCGGATGCCAGCCGGCCAGCCGGTCGAAGCCGCGTTCGTCGCGATGTTCCGTGACGAGTGGGAACTGGGCGGCCGCGATGCGTCGGTTCGACCACTGGCCAACATCGCCATCGTCGATCGCGCGCCGGCGAAACAGTATCTGGCTCCGGAGTTCGAACTCTTCCAGCAGCTTTTCGAGGCGAACGGGTTCGCCGCGGTGGTCGTCGATCCGGCCGAACTGTCGTTCGACGGCCAAGGCCTGTGGTGTCGTGGGCAGGTCATCGATCTCGTCTACAATCGGTTGACGGATTTTGCTCTCGAAGACTCTCGACATGCGCACCTGCGCGCCGCCTATCTCGCCGACGCCGTGGTTCTTACGCCGCATCCGCGGGTGCATGCGCTGTTCGCTGACAAACGCAACTTGGCCGCCTTCGGCGACGACGAGTGGCTCGGACGTATCGGCGTGACGGACGAAGACCGACGATTGCTGGCCGCCAGCGTGCCGCGTACCGAGGAGGTCATGCCCGAAGAAGCCGAAGCTTTCTGGGCCAGTCGCAAACAGTGGTTCTTCAAGCCATCGGCTGGCTTCGGCAGCAAGGCGACCTATCGGGGCGACAAACTGACGCGCCGGGTTTTCGAAGAGGTGGCGCGCGGCGGCTATGTGGCGCAGGCGATCGTCGCGCCTTCGGAGCGGCGTTTGCTGATCGACGGCGTGGAGAAGGATTTCAAGCTGGATCTGCGCAACTACGTCTATCGGGGCGCCGTACAGCTCGTTTCGGCCCGCCTCTACCGCGGCCAGACGACCAATTTCCGGACACCCGGCGGCGGTTTCGCGGCGGTGCTACCGGTTCACTGTCAGACTCGGGAGGGAAGCTGAGGATGCGGCTTTTCGGAATCACAGGCTACTCCGGGGCGGGCAAGACGACGCTGCTGGAGAAGCTTTTGCCACGCCTGATCGCCGGTGGACTGCGTGTTTCGGTGCTGAAACACGCGCATCACGACTTCGACGTCGATCGTCCCGGCAAAGACTCTTTCCGCCACCGCCAGGCGGGTGCCGCCGAGGTCTTGCTCGCCAGTCGGGCGCGCTGGGTGCTGATGAGCGAGCGGCACGGTGCGGCCGAGCCGTCGCTGGCCGAGTACGTGGCGCATTTCTCGCCCTGCGACTTGGTTCTCGTCGAAGGTTGCAAGCGGGAGGCGATTCCGAAGCTGGAGGTCCATCGGCCGGCTAACGGCAAGCCGCCACTGTGGCCGGACGATTCGTACATCGTTGCCGTCGCCTCCGATCAGCCAGTAGAGATGCTTGGCTCGACGCCTCCCTGTTGGCTCGACTTGAACGACACCGAGGCGATTGCCCGCTTCGTCGTGGAGGCTATGCAGTTGGGTAATCCCGAAACGGGGAGGGAAACGCATGCTGTCCTTTGACGAAGCGCTGTCGCGCCTGCTGCTGGGTGCGCAGCCGGTTTCCGAAATCGTCTGGCTGCCGACCTTGGCGTGCGACCGAAGAATCCTGGCGCTGCCGCAGGTGGCCGCCGTCGACGCGCCACCGCTCGACAACGCGGCGATGGACGGTTATGCGCTGGCGGTAGCCGACCTGCAAGGTCCGGCGACCCGCCTTCCGATCTCGCAACGCATCCCGGCGGGCCGCGTCGGCGTCGGATTACGGCCGGGAAGCGTGGCACGCATTTTTACCGGGGCACCCATCCCGGCCGGCGCCGACGCGGTAGTCATGCAGGAACTCTGCGAACAGACTGGCGATGAGGTCTTGATCCATCATCGGCCGACGGTGGGCGAGCACATTCGTTCGGCGGGCAGCGACATCGCGGCGGGGAGCGAGATTCTCCCGATCGGCCAGCGCTTGCGGCCGCAGGATACGGCCTTGGCGGCGTCGGTTGGGATTGCACGTTTGCCAGTGTTTCGCCGTTTGCGCGTGACACTGTTGTTCACCGGCAACGAACTTCGCCTGCCCGGCGAGCCGCTGCCGCCGGGGGCGATTTACGATGCGAATCGGTTTCTGCTTACGGCTCTGCTCGAACGACTGGGTTGCGAGGTTCGCGACCAAGGCACGGTGGCGGACGATCTAAGTGCGACACGTCAGGCCTTGCGTGCGGCGGCGACAGACAGTGACGTGATCCTCAGCTCGGGCGGCGTTTCCGTTGGCGAAGAGGATTACGTCAGGTCGGCTGTCGAGGCCGAAGGACGGATCGAGATCTGGAAGATTGCTATCAAGCCTGGAAAACCGCTCGTTTATGGTGGCGTCCGTTCCTCCAGGGGAAACGTGGCGTTCATCGGCCTGCCTGGCAATCCGGTGTCGAGCTTCGTGACCTTCCTGATGCTGGTCCGGCCTTTCCTGCTGAAAATGCAGGGCGCCCGCTGGAGCGCGCCGGTCAGCTACCTGCGGCGTGCCGACTTCGATTGGCTGCGGCCAGACTCAAGGCGGGAATTTCTGCGTGTCAGAAGCGCCGACGATGACCGCGTCAAGCTTTTCCCACAGCAGGGGGCGGGTGCGCTGAGCTCGACCGTGTGGGGCGACGGGCTGGTCGACAACCCGTCGCAGCAGATCATCCGGCGTGGCGACAGCGTTCGTTTCCTGCCTTATTCCGAGTTGCTGGCTTGAGCCGGGGGGACGGATGAGGTTGAAGCTGCTTTTCTTTGCCAGCCTGCGCGAAGCACTTGGGCAGGGCAGCGACGAACTGGACTTGCCCGCCTCCGTGCACGATGTCGCCGGTCTGCTGGCTTTTCTGGCGATGCGCGGCGGCCGGTGGCAAAGCCTGAGTACGTTCAGGAATCTGCGCTACGCGGTCAATCAGGAGCTCGCGCATCTGGATACGCCACTGCGGGCGGGGGATGAAGTGGCTTTCTTTCCTCCGGTCACCGGAGGCTGAAATGGCGATTCGCATACAGGAGGCCGATTTCGATCTGAGCGTCGAGTTGGCGGCGCTACGCGGGAACAATCCCGCAGTGGGTGCCTTGGTCTCTTTTGTTGGCCTGGTGCGTGATCAGAACGATGGCAGCCGAGTGTCCGAAATGTCGCTCGAGCATTACCCCGGAATGACCGAGCGGACCTTGCAGGCGATCATCGATGAGGCCTGTCGACGTTGGTCGATTGTCGACACGCTGGTGATTCACCGGGTCGGCCGCTTGCTGCCGACCGACCAGATCGTCCTCGTCGCCGTCGCCGGGACGCACCGCGACGAGTCCTTCGCCGCTTGTCAGTTCATCGTCGACTACCTGAAAACGCGCGCTCCGTTCTGGAAACGCGAAGTGACGCCGGCCGGTGCGCGCTGGGTCGATGCGCGCACCGGCGACGACTTGGCGGCCGCACGCTGGCAGGATTGATCGACCGGCACCCGCAGGACCACGTGGCTGCGGATGGCAGTTGGTCAAGTCGTCTTGAAATGCGCCACGGTCTGACGCAAGGAGCGCGCCAAGGCTTCGAACTCGTGCACCGAGTTGGCCGCGCCCTGTGCGCAGCGATTGTTTTCCCCGGCCAGCAATGCGATTCTTTCGACGTCGCGCGCAATCTCCTCGCTGGCGGCTTTTTGCTCGCCGACGGCGGTGGTGATCTGGTCGATGCCACGATGCGCTTCCGAAACCGCTTGCTTCCCGTCGATCAGGCGGCTGACCACAGCGTTTAGTGATTGCCGGCTGGCGGCGAGTGCTTCAAGTCCCTCCTGAACCACCGCCTGCAAGCTTGCCGACTTGTCGTTGATTATCGAAGTAACGGAGTTGATCTCGTCGGCCGAGCCGGCGGATTTTTCTGCGAGCTTGCGGACCTCGTCGGCGACGACCGCAAAACCCCGTCCCTGTTCACCGGCGCGCGCCGCCTCGATGGCGGCGTTGAGGGCAAGGAGGTTGGTCTGGTTGGCGATGTCCCGGACTTCATCGGTCAGGCGGGAGATGGTCTGCGTACTGGCGATGTAGTCGGTTACCGATGCCGCAATCTCGGAGACCGCGTGCTCCAGCCGTTCGAGCTGCGTCACCTGAAGGTCAAGCTGCTGTTGCCCTTCGCTACTGGCCGTGAGGCTGCGGTCGGACAGCCGCCGTACGTCGTTCGCCGACTCGGCAACGCTTGCGATCCTTGTGGTCAGTGCTTCAATCTCGGTCACAATCGACGCCGCCGCGTCAGACTGCGAGTGCGTCGACCCGGATAGCTGCTCGGTCTGCGCACCCAGGGTATCCGAAGCCTGGCCGAGCTTGGCGGCGATCTGGTGCAACTCCTTGACGGTCGTGTCGAGGTCGCAGACGAAGCGATTGAAGCTGCCGGAAATGCGCCCGATTTCGTTCTCGGCTTTCGCCGGCAGGCGGTGGGTCAGATTGCCTTCGCCAGACGCCAGTTGATCCATCGACTTTTCGAGTTCGCCAAGCGGCCGGCGAATGGCGCGTGCCAGAAGAATCGTCATTGTCAGACAGATCAGGGCCACCGTGCAGACCAGCCCGAGCGAGGCGCGCAAGGACTGGGAAACCTGCCCATTGACCGCTGACCGTGTGCCGACGACGATCTTTTCCTGACGTTCGACCTCGTCGAGAAGCAACTTGCGCAGCGCGCGCCAAGCCGGCGTTTCCTCGTGGTTGAGCTGGGCAACGGAGCCGTTGGTGTCGCTGCGGGCAAGTTCGGCGAGTCGTCCACGTAACGACACCAACGCTGGCCAGCGTTCGCCGACCTCGCCGACGAGTTTTTCCATCGACGGGTCGCCGGCCGCGACCTGGCGAGAAGTCGCCAGCGCCTCGGCGAACTTCTTGTGGGCGTTGTCGAGGTTCTTGTAGCCCTGTTCATTGCTTGGGTCGAGCACGATATTGCGTAGTGCCTGGCCCGACTGAAGCCCCTGGGCGTACATTTCCTGGATGCTGACGTAGCGCACGTGATCGGTGTCGACAAAGCTCCTGAAGCGGTCGCCGATCTGTTGGAGATTGAACAGAGCGTAAGCGATGACAGCGGCCGAGAGGATGGCGGTGGCACCGAGCATCCACCACAGGGGCGTAAGAATTGAGCGACGTTTCATATCCAGCAGCCTCCCGCTTCTGAGATCGCCGGATTGTGCCACACCTTGCCGAGAGAAAAACGTACGCCGAGAGGCAGACGCAAGAATCCCTTGACTTGGCGCGGCACGCCCCCATCTGGGGCGCAGGACGATATTTACCTGGAGGATCACTGAATGCGCCTCGACAAACTGACCACCAAGTTTCAGCAAGCGCTGGCCGATGCCCAGAGCTTGGCCATTGGCCACGACAACCAGCTCATCGAACCACAACACTTGCTGCTCGCCATGTTGCAGCAGGAAGACAGTTCGACGACAGCGCTGCTCGCCCATGCCGGGGTTAACGTGGCGCCGCTGAAGACGGCGCTCGTTCAGGCGATCAGTCGTCTGCCGAAAGTCGAAGGGCATGCTGGCGATGTCCAGGTTGGTCGCGATCTGACCAATCTGTTGAACCTCACCGACAAGGAGGCACAGAAACGCGGCGACCAGTTCATTGCTTCCGAAATGTTCTTGCTCGCGCTGTGCGACGACAAGGGCGAGTGTGGCCGTCTGCTCAAACAACATGGCCTGCTGAGGCCTTCGCTCGAGCAGGCTGTGGCCGCCCTGCGCGGTGGCCAGGGGGTCGAAAGCCAGGAGGCCGAGGGGCAGCGTCAGTCGCTGAGCAAGTACTGCATCGACCTCACCGAACGCGCCCGAGCCGGCAAACTCGACCCGGTGATCGGCCGTGATGACGAGATCCGGCGGGCGATCCAGATCCTGCAGCGGCGGACCAAGAACAACCCGGTGTTGATCGGTGAACCGGGGGTAGGCAAGACGGCGATCGTCGAGGGGCTCGCGCAGCGAATCGTCAATGGTGAAGTTCCCGAAACGCTGAAAGGCAAGAAGGTGCTGAGCCTCGACATGGCGGCATTGCTCGCTGGCGCGAAATATCGTGGCGAGTTCGAAGAGCGCCTGAAGGCGGTGCTCAAGGAGATTGCACAGGACGAAGGACGGATCATCGTCTTCATCGACGAATTGCACACCATGGTTGGCGCTGGCAAAGCCGAGGGCGCGATCGACGCCGGCAACATGCTCAAGCCGGCGCTGGCACGTGGCGACCTGCACTGCGTCGGCGCAACGACGCTCGACGAGTACCGCAAGTACATCGAGAAGGACGCCGCCCTCGAACGACGCTTCCAGAAAGTTCTGGTCGACGAGCCGACGGTCGAATCGACGATCGCCATCCTGCGCGGGCTGCGCGAGAGGTATGAGTTGCACCATGGCGTTGGGATCACCGATCCAGCGATCGTTGCCGCCGCCGAACTGTCGCAGCGCTACATCACCGACCGCTTTCTACCCGACAAGGCGATCGATCTGATCGACGAAGCGGCAGCGCGCATCAAGATGGAGATCGATTCCAAGCCGGAAGCCATGGACAAACTGGACCGGCGGATGATACAGCTGAAGATCGAGCGCGAGGCGGTGCGCAAAGAGCGAGACGAGGCGTCGAAGAAGCGCATGCATCTGATCGAGGAAGAACTCGTCAAGCTGGAGCGCGAGTACAACGATCTCGACGAGATCTGGAAGGCGGAAAAGGCGCAGGTGCAGGGCAGCGCCAAGATCAAGGAAGAAATCGATAAGCTGAAGCTCGAACTGGCGCATCTGCAACGCGAGAACAAATGGGAAAAGGTAGCCGAAATTCAGTATGGCAAGTTGCCCCAACTGGAGGCACAACTGAGCGCGGCAGAGAAATCGGGCGACGGTCGTTCGCGCAACACGCTGCTGCGCACCGAGGTGGGTACCGAGGAGGTGGCCGAAGTCGTGTCGCGGGCGACCGGCATTCCGGTGTCGAAGATGATGCAGGGCGAGCGCGAGAAGCTGTTGCGCATGGAAGAGAGAATTCATCAGCGCGTGGTTGGCCAGGACGAGGCCGTGCGTCTGGTCGCCAATGCCATTCGCCGTTCGCGGGCCGGTCTCGCCGATCCGAACCGACCCTACGGTTCGTTCCTCTTTCTCGGCCCGACGGGTGTCGGCAAGACCGAATTGTGCAAGGCACTCGCCGCTTTCCTGTTCGACTCCGAGGAGCACTTGATTCGTGTCGATATGAGTGAATTCATGGAGAAGCACTCGGTGTCACGCCTCATCGGTGCGCCGCCGGGTTATGTCGGTTACGAGGAGGGCGGTTACCTGACCGAAGCCGTGCGGCGCAAGCCCTATTCGGTGATCTTGCTCGACGAAGTGGAAAAGGCGCACCAGGATGTCTTCAACGTGCTGTTGCAAGTCCTCGACGACGGACGGATGACCGATGGGCACGGACGGACGGTGGACTTCAAGAATACGGTCATCGTCATGACGTCCAACCTCGGCAGTCAGATGATCCAGCAGATGGCGGGCGATGATTACCAGTTGATCAAGCTGGCAGTGATGGGTGAAGTGAAGACCTATTTCCGGCCCGAGTTCATCAACCGGATCGACGAAGTCGTGGTCTTCCATGCGCTCGACGAACAGCATATCAAGGCTATTGCCACGATTCAGCTGGCCTACCTCGAACAGCGCCTGGCGCAGCTCGAACTGAATCTGGAAGTGGGTGACGGTGTCTTGGCGAAGCTCGCGATGGCCGGTTTCGATGCGGTCTATGGCGCCCGCCCGCTCAAGCGTGCGATCCAGTCGCAGATCGAGGATCCTTTGGCCAAGGCCATCCTCGAGGGGCGGTTTGCGGCGGGCGACACGATTCGTGTCGTCGGCGAAGGCGGAATAATGCGCTTCGAAAAGGGATGAAGCCTAACTGACAGATATTTTGGGCACGAATTTTGCTTTTTTACTGGGGGTGATCGCGGGATGTGCGGTCACCCATTGGGATGAACTGGCGTATCCTGCCTTCGACAGGAAAGGGGTTACACATGAACATCGTCTACAACAGTCCGCACTACGCGATCGTGGCCTACCCTGTGCAACAAAGCTTCGAGTTGCTAGACAAGGCGGCCGGCCGCAGTCTCTTCATCCAGGGGTCGGTAGCCAGGGATTTGCGCCAGGCGATCGACGGCATCCCCAAAAGCGAGCGTGACGAACAGTCAATAGACGCGTTGCTGGATGAGTACTGTGCCGGCGCAGCGCGGCCGATCATGGTTCACTGATACGGCCGTGCCGGCTGGGGCTTCGGGCAGCAAGCCGTCGGCGAGCGTATAATTGCGGTTACACAGCGGCTTGCCGGCAACGTACGGAAATTGGTGATTTTTTTAGGAGGAAGCGAGATGGCGTTGTACGAGTCCGATCACACCAAGTTCATGCGCGAGATGATGGCTCGACACCCCGAATGGCTCGCCGATCAGCGTCAAGGTCGGGCGATTTGGTGGGACAGGAAGGTCGATCTCGACGAGGAGAAGGCGCGTCGCGAGTCTACCGAAGCTCCTCGTTCCTATCCTTACGACGTCAATTTCGAGCCGCAATAGGACTGGGAGTGCCACCCGCGTAGCGAGAAAGGCCGCCGGCTGTTTTCTTCACCGGCGGCTTTTTGCGGGGCGGGGCCGAAGACTTCGACTCGGCGTAGGTTGACGCGCTGCCTGTGCCCCCGGCCCCTGGAAACTCTGGCCGGCTAATTGTTCAGCGGCTTGATGACCCGCTTGACGGCCGGATCGTCCGGATGCGGGTGGATCGTAAAGCCGAGTTTGGTCATCAGGCTGAACATCTTGGTGTTCATCGACAGGACGTCGCCAACCACGGTGCGATAGCCTTTGGCCCGCGCGCATTCGATCAGCGCGTTCATCAGCTTGCGACCGACGCCGTGTTTCTGCCAGTCGTCGGCGACGGCAAGCGCGAACTCGACCGATTCGCCGTCCGGGTTGGTGACGTAGCGCGCGACGCCAATCTGTATTTCTTTGCCTTCGCTGTCATGGATCGTGGCGACCAGCGCCATTTCCCGGTCGTAGTCGATCTGCGTGAAGCGCACGAGCATCGTCTGGGTCAGCTCGCGGATGGTATCCATGAACCGGTAGTACTTGCTTTCGTCGGACATGGCGATGACGAACTGCTGCTCGCGCTCGGCGTCCTCCGGACGAATCGGCCGAATCGTCACCACCCGGCCATCCGGCAACTCCCAGTCCTGGATCAGATGCACCGGGTAAGGGTGGATGGCCATGTGCGAATAGCGGTCACCCGATGCGGCGGCGTGATCGATGACGATCCGCGCGTCGGCGGCGATGGCGCCGTTCTCATCGACGATCAGCGGATTCAGATCGAGTTCCTGCAGCCAGGGAAGCTCGCAGATCATCTGCGAGACGTGCAGCAGCACATCTTCGAGCGCTTCCAGGTTGACCGGCGGCATGTTGCGGAAGGCACCGAGGAGCTTGGAGGCGCGCGTCGAAGCAATCAGATCGCGGGCCAGGAAGCGGTTCAGTGGCGGCAGCGCGACAGCGCGGTCGCTGAATACTTCCACTTCGGTACCGCCAGCGCCGAAGGTGATGATTGGGCCGAAAATCGCATCGCGGGAAACGCCGATCATCAGTTCGCGGCCGTTCGGGCGCGCTAGGTAGGGTTCGATCGACAGGCCGTTGATGCGCGCCGTCGGATGCCTTTTCTTAACCGTCTCGATGATGTCGTGATACGCGTTGCGTGCTGCCGGGGCATTGGTGATGTTGAGCCGCACGCCGCCCACTTCGCTCTTGTGGACGATGTCGGGCGAGTCGATCTTCATGGCGATCGGAAAACCGATCTGTTCGGCCAGCAACAGGGATTCGGTCGGCGTATGGGCGACCATGGTCTGCGCCACTGGAATGCGGAAGGCACGCAAGATGGCCTTCGATTCCATCTCCGAGAGCAGCTTGCGACGCTCCTGCAGGACCGCCTCGATCAGCATCTTGGCGCCTTCGGTTTCCGGGCGCGCATGCTTGGAGACGGGGGCCGGCGTTTGCAGCAGCAGCTTCTGGTTCCAGTAGTAGGTGGAGATGTGGTAATACAGTTCGACCGCGGTTTCCGGCATGCGAAAAGAGGGAATGCCCGAGTCTTCGAGCAGCGAGCGGGCCTCATGGACCTGCTCCTCGCCCATCCAGCAGGTCAGTATCGGCTTCGCGGTCAGCAGATCGACCTCGATCACCGCCTTGGCGACTTCCATTGGCTGAGTCATGGCTTGCGGTGACAGCATCACCAACACGCCGTCGACTTCGGTGTCTTCAGCGACGGCCAGAATTGCGTCGTGATAACGCCTGGGCGTCGCATCGCCCTCGATGTCGACCGGGTTGCGTTGCGACCACGTTGGCGGCATGGCCGCGTTCAGCGTCTGGATCGTGCTGGCTGAGAGCTCCGCGAGCGGGATCTCGAGGTCGCCGGCGCGGTCGGCCGCCATTGCGCCCGGGCCGCCGCCATTGGTGATAATTCCCAGCCGCTTGCCCTGGGGCCGAAATTTCGAGGCGAGTGCCTTGGCCGCGTAGAACAATTGCCCGATGTTCTTGACGCGAACCACGCCGGCCCGGCGGACGGCTGCTTCGAAAACGATGTCCGAACCGGCGGCCATTCCCGAGTGCGTTTCGACTGCCGCCAGCCCACCGGCGTGGCGGCCCGCCTTGAGCAGAACGATCGGCTTGATCCGGGCCGCCGAGCGCAGCGCACTCATGAAGCGCCGCGCGTCACGGATGCCTTCGACGTAGAGCAGGATGTAATGCGTGAAGTTATCGTAAATCAGGTAGTCGAGGATCTCGCCGAAGTCGACGTCGGCGGTCCCTCCGAGCGAGATGACGCTCGAAAAACCGATACGATTGGCGGTCGCCCAGTCGAGGACAGCCGAGCAGATGGCGCCGGATTGTGAAACCAGTGCCAGATGGCCGACGTTGGCTTTGACGCGAGCAAATGTCGCGTTGAGGCCCAGGTTCGGACGAATGACGCCCAGGCAGTTCGGACCAAGGAGACGGACGCCGTAGCTGCGGGCAATTTCCATCATCTTGCGTTCGAGCGCGGCACCCGAATGGCCGGCCTCCGCAAAGCCGGAAGTGATCACTATCGCGTTCTTGACCCCGCTGCGACCGCATTGTTCGATGATCTTCGGGACGGTCTGCGGTCGCGTGACGACTACAGCCAACTCGACTCGGGCACTGATTTCTTCGATCGACTTGTAGGCCTGTACTCCCTGGATGGTGTCGTGGGCGGTATTGATCGGGTAGAGGCGGCCCTTGTAACCGGAGTCGAGGATGTTCCGGAAGAGAACATTGCCGACGGAGTCTTCGCGGTCGGAAGCGCCGATGACGGCGACGGATTTGGGTTCGAACAGAGTGGTGAGGTAGTGATGTTCTAGCATGATGGGCCCTTTCACCTCTTCAGCGAGGTGCGGTACAGGTGGATGTTGCGCCGCACCAATTTTACCATAGACGCATCGGGAAGTCTCTAGGCGGGAAGCTCCAAAGACGCTTTGCGGTGAAATTCTCCACTGTAGAAGTAGGGTCAGCCAGGCCCTAGGGTGCTCGGACAGACGGCACGGCGTCGTACCTTGGCGAAAAAAAGCGGCCGTTTGCGCCGTGGTCGCTCACTCGACCGCCGGCGAGCCGGCGTCGGCGAGCGCACTCTCGATGACAATTGCCGACTGCAGCGTGCGATACATTGGGCACTTGTTGGCGATGGTCAGCAGGCTGTCACGCTGCTCGGTCGTCAGCTCGCCTTGCAGAGCGATGGTGCGCGAGACTCGATCGACCTTGCGCCCTTCGACCTCGACGTTGTCGTGCGCCAAAGCGACGCTGATCCCGGTCAGCGGCAGTCTCTTGCGATCGGCGTACATGCGCAAGGTTATCGAAGTGCATGCGCCAAGGCTGGCGAGGAGGAGGTCGAAGGGAGCCGGCCCGGCGTCGGTACCGCCCAGGTCTGTGGGCTCGTCGGCGATCAAGTGGTGCTTGCCGATATGCACGTTCTGCTGGTAGGGTCGCCGTCCATGTTCGGTGACCACAACGGGGTTATCGCGTCTGCCTTGTGCCATGCCGTGATCTCCAGAGAAGCACGGGCATGATAAATGAAGGACGACGAGAGAAGAGAGTTTCTTTTATCGGTCGCAGAGTCGGCGGGCCACGGCTTCGATTCCGGTTGCCGTCAGATCGTCGGTGGTGACGCTGGCCGATGCCCTGAAGCCCGTGTAATTGCGGCTTTGCGAGCGGCGATAGAGCGGATCGTAATGCTGCTCGAGCAACTCGCTGACCAGTGGTCGCCAGTCGCCGCTGTCCGCGTAGTGCCGCCAGCGCAACAGGGTTTCACTGCTGTGCAGACCGCGCAAGGGCTGCAGGCAGGCGTTGAGCCATTGCGGCGCAGCCAGAAAGTAGTCGTAGTCGCGGAGAAGAAAATCGACGCGGGCTGGAAAGGACGCTTCGATGTTGATGCACTGGCTGGCGCGCATCGTCTCGATGAGCGCCGCGGGGAGATGCAGCGTACCGATCTTGCGGCTTTCCGCTTCGACATAGACCGGACGATCGGGGTCGAAGCCCTGTAGCAGGGTCAGCAGTTGGGATTCGAACAAGCGCTGCGACGGCTGCGCCGAGCCCGGCAGGATGCCGAGCACCGAACCTTTGTGACAGGCGAGTTCCTCGAGATCGAGAATCTGCTCGCCGAGTCGACCGATGGCTTGCAGGATGCGGCTCTTGCCGCTGCCCGTAGCGCCGCAGACGACCTTTAGCGACAGGCGGCGAGGCAGTTCCGACAGGCGCTCGATGACCAGACGACGATAGGTCCGATAACCGCCTTCAAGTTGCTGGGCGTTCCAGCCGATACGCCGCAACACGTAGGTCAGCGAGCCGCTGCGTTGGCCGCCCCGCCAACAGACGATCAACGGCCGCCAGCTCTTCGGGCGGTCGAAAAAGTTTGCTTTCAAATGCCGGGCGATGTTCTCGGAAACGTGCGCTGCGCCGATCTTTCTCGCCTCGAAGGGGGAAACCTGTTTGTAGAGCGTGCCGACTTCGATGCGTTGCTGGTTGTCCAGGACCGGGCAGTTGATCGACCCCGGGATGTGGTCGTCAGCAAACTCGGCAGGCGAGCGGACGTCGATGATCTCGTCGAAACTGGTCAGTTCGTCGAGTCGCTCGACGGAAGCAATATCATGTTTCATGCCAGAAGCGTCTGGAATCGGAGGCCGCTCATTTTAGCAGCGGGGCGAGTCCGCGCCAGACATTGTCGAGCAGCAGAGGCTGCGCTTCGGCCGTCGGATGAAGGTTGTCCGCTTGAAAGAGCTGTGCCTGCGTCGCGACGCCGTCGAGGAGGAAGTCTACCAGTGTTACCTTTCGGGCCCTCGCTACTTCGGCGAACGTCATGTGAAATTGCTCGGCGTAGCTGCCATAGTTCGGCGGCACGCGTTGGCCGACCAGCAAGACCTTGGCCTGCCGTTGCTGCGCGCTGGCGACGATGGCACCGAGGTTGTCGCGCAACTGCGTCAGCGGCAGGCCACGCAAGCCGTCGTTGGCGCCGAGCGCGACGATGACGATCTGTGGCGAGTGCTTGGCCAGCGCGGCGTCGATGCGGGCTCGGCCGCCGCTGCTGGTTTCTCCCGAGATGCTGGCATTGACGACGCTATAATCCAGCTTCCTGTCCTGCAGGCGCTTGCCGAGCAAAGCCGGCCACGCCGCATCCTGGCGGATGCCGTAACCCGCTGACAGCGAATCACCGAAAACGAGTATGGTCTTTGCCGCGCACATCGTCGGCGTGGCCAGTATCAGAGCGGCGAGCAGCAGGCAACGGTAGCCGAGGGAAGCAAACATGGTTCGAGAGGCATCGATGGTCGTTGAGGTTCGTGAACTCGCCAAGCGAGTGGATAACGCTGGCGAGCCGTTGACCATTCTGCACGAGATTTCGTTCGCTGTTGCCGCTGGTGAAACGGTAGCCATCGTCGGCGCGTCCGGTTCCGGGAAATCGACGTTGCTCGGCTTGCTGGCCGGCCTCGACCTGCCGAGCAGTGGCTCGGTCGTCCTGGCTGGCGAAAGGCTTGGCGTTCTCGACGAGGATGCCCGGGCCGTCCTCCGCGGGCGCTTGCTGGGCTTCGTCTTTCAGAATTTTCAATTGTTGCCTTCGCTGACCGCAATAGAAAACGTCATGTTGCCGCTCGAGCTGGCTGGCTTGCCGAAGGCGCGTGCCGAGGCCGAATACTGGTTACAGCGCGTCGGCCTCGCGCAGCGTTTGAAGCACTATCCGAAACATCTCTCCGGCGGCGAGCAACAACGCGTTGCTCTGGCGCGCGCCTTCGCTCCCGGGCCGCAACTCGTTCTCGCCGACGAACCAACCGGCAACCTCGACGCGGCGACCGGGCACCAGGTCATCGAATTGATGTTCGCCATCAATGCCGAGCGTGGCACGACCTTGATTCTGGTTACGCATGACGAGGAGATCGCGGCGCGTTGCGGGCGCCGGATGCGGATGCACGCCGGACAGATCGAGGAGATCACTTGAGCAGTATGGCTCGCGCCGCTGTCACCCCGCTGCGTACAGCAGCTTCGAGGGTTGCCGGATAGTCCGCGCAAACGTAGTCGCCGGCCAGCCACAGTCCGGCCAGCGCGCTTGCCGATGGCGGCCGCGCCAAGCCGGGGCGGCAGGAGAAGGTGGCGCGCCGCTCGCGGATGACCTGATGCCAAGTCGGTGGCGGCAAGCGGACACGCAGCACGCTCGCCAGTTCGCCGTGCAGGGCGGCGACCAGCGTCTGGTTGTCCACCTGCTCCCATTGGCCGTGGCCGCTGAGTACGAAGGCGATCAGTCCAGCCGTGCCGCCTAGCGCGCCGCGATCGAAGGCCCATTGGCCAAGCCGTGTCGCATCGCCTGCGGCAAGGCCCAGCATTGGCCAGGGCAGGCGGAGTTCCGGCGGGTAGGCGCAGTAGACCGTGCCGATCGGCTCGAAGCGGTAGTCGGCCAACAGCCGCGCCAGGGGTCGTGTTTCGTCGCGTGTGGCGAGCAATGCCGCTGCGTGCTGCGGGCCGACGGCGAGCACCGCACAGTCGAAGGGCTCGCCAGTGACGGTGAAGTGTCCGTCCAGCCTGTCGACCCGGGTCGACAGGCGGATCGTACCACCATGCGCGACAATGAATCTCGCCGCGGGTGCCGGAAACAGTTGATCGAGGTCGGCTGCCGGCAATAGCAGATCGGTCGCGGTAGGCTGGCCGCCGAGGCTGTCGCGCAAGGTATTGAGGAAAACTTGCGCCGAGGCATTTTCCGGTGACGTATTGAGTGCTGCCAGACAGAGTGGCTCCCACAGGTAACGGCGGAGGTTGCCGGTCTGGCGGTGGCCGTCGAGTAGCGTGGCGACCGTTTCGTCCGCCGCCAGCCGATATCCCGCCAGTTGCAGTGAGCGCATGCAGCGCAAGGCACGCCACTTTTCGCTCAGCGTGGCGCCGCGACAGCTCAGTAGTCCGGCCGCCAAGTGCCACGGCGCCCGCAGTTTCGGCAGGCGCATCCGGAAGGACGCAGGCTGACTACCGGGAAAGCAGATTTCGAACGGCAGACGTTTGAGCAGCCGCTCGGGATCCGCGCCGACTTCCCTCATTAGGCGCAGCGTCTCGTGATAGGCGCCAATGAGGAGGTGTTGACCGTTGTCCAACTGGCCTGGCCGAAGGTCGACGCTGCGCGCCCGTCCGCCGAGCTGTTTCGCCGCTTCGAAAACGGTGACCGTGACTCCCGCTCCGGCGAGTTCGACGGCGGCCGACAAGCCGGCCCAGCCACCGCCGACGATCGCCACCCTCATCCGCGCAGCCAGGTCCGCGAGGCGATCCAAAGCTTGCGGATCGGTGTCAATGAGGTACGCTGCGTGAGCACCTGACAGCCGTCACGTCGTATCTCGTCGAGCAGCGTCCGGTAGATGGCCGCCATGACCAGTCCCGGGCGCTGGGCACGGCGGTCGGAGATGGGTAACAGGTCGATGGCCTGCGCATAATAGCTTTCGGCACGAGCGATCTGGAACTCGATCAGGCGGCGGAAGTCATCGCTGTGGCGCGCGTTGAGGATGTCGGCGGCGGTGACGCCGAAGCGCTGCAACTCGTCGATCGGCAGGTAGATGCGACCCCTGCGCGCATCTTCGCCGACATCGCGAATGATGTTGGTCAGTTGAAAGGCCAGTCCGAGATCGTGTGCGTAGCGCTGCGTCTTGCGGTCGTGGTAGCCGAATATCTCGGCCGCCAGTAGCCCAACAACGCCAGCGACGCGGTGGCAGTACAGCGAGAGCGCCTTGAAATCGAGATAGCGCGACTGATGGAGATCCATCTCCATGCCATCGACGATTTCCTGCAACTGTTCTTCCGGCAGATGATAGTCCGCCGCTACGGCCTGCAAGGCTTTTGTTACCGGATGTTGCGACTGGCCGGCGTAGAGGCGGGTCAGCTCCTGCCGCCACCAGGCCAGCTTGCTGCTGGCAAGCTGCGGATCCTGGCACTCATCGACGACATCATCGACCTCTCGACAGAAGGCATAGAGTGCCGTGATGGCGCGCCGCTGCGGTGGCGGCAGAAAGAGAAAGCTGTAGTAAAAGCTGGAGCCACTGCGGGCGGTCTTCTGTTGGCAGTATTCGTCGGGCGTCATGCGTGATCTCAAGAATTCCTCTGGGCAGTCATTCTGGCACGACTTACATGGACAGTGCACGCCACCCGATGCACCACCAGTCGCTGAAACCCAGGACCGGGCGGTGCCGAAAGACATCTCCACGGACGCGTCGAATTCTCTCCAGAATGCGCAGGCCGCCTTGTATCGTCAAACGGATTTCCCAGCCGAGACGTCCGGATAGGTGGTGGACCAGTGGCGCCCCCTGCTGCATAAGCCGATGCGCCCTGTCGCTCTCGAACTCGATCAGGGCGGCCCATTCGCTACTCCAACACCCGGCAGCGATCGCCGCTTCAGCAACTCCGAAGCGCGCGAGGTCGGACTGTGGCAGATAGACGCGGCCTTTCTGCCAGTCGATCGCGACGTCCTGCCAGAAATTGACAAGTTGCAAGGCAGTGCAGATGCTGTCTGAACGCTGCAGGTTGTCGTCGCTGGCCCGCCCGGCCAGATGCAGCAGTAGGCGGCCAACCGGATTGGCCGAGCGTCGGCAGTAGGCGAGGAGTTCCGGAAAGTCGTCATAACGCTTTTTCACCACATCCTGCGCAAACGCGTCCAGCAGGTCGTGGAACAACTGGATCGGCAGGTGCCACTCGCCGATGGTCGTCGCCAGGTCAGTAAAGTGCGGGTCTGGCGGTGCCTCACCGCGCTCGATGTACGTCAGCTGGCGGCGGTAGTCGGCCAGACGCTGCAAGCGGACGGCCTCGGTAGCGTCGCCTTCGTCGGCAATGTCGTCGGCAGAGCGGGCAAAACGATAAATCGCTTCGATTGGCCGGCGCAGGCATCGAGGCAGCAGCAGCGACGCGACAGGAAAATTTTCGTAGTGGTCGACGGGCATCGGGAAATGGGAGCGCGCAAGCTCGGGTCGCGACCGGGTTTAGCTGCCTGCGAACCGTCTGCCGGAGCGCGCGTCAGTTCAGGTCGATGGCGTGGCGCTTCAGGTCGTCCAGGCCGACGATCAGCAGCGAGGCTTCGTTGGTCGAATTGAGAACGACGCGTGGCGCCATGCCGGCCTGCAGCGCCTCACGCCAGCGTGCGGCACAGAGGCACCAGCGATCACCGGGCTGCAGGCCGGGAAACCCGAACTCCGGCCGCGGCGTGGACAGGTCGTTGCCCCGAGCCTTCGAGAAGGTGAGAAACTCCGCCGTGAGCACGACGCAGACGGTGTGGCTACCGATGTCCTCGTCGCTGGTGTGGCAGCAGCCATCGCGGAAAAATCCCGTCATCGGTCGCTCGCTGCAAGTTCCGAGCAAACCGCCCAGGACGTTGCGCTGCCGACCTCCAGTGTCGTCGGGCTTCATGCGCGTTCGTCGATCCAGGCCTGTTGGATGGCCTCGAGAATCTTCTCTCCGCAGTGTCGCGCATCATCCTCGAAGCCGGGCAGGGCGAGAACCCAGTTCATCAGGTCAAGGAAGTTGATCTTCAGCGGGTCCACATCGGGGTGGGCTTCGGCGAGTTCCACAGCGAGTTCGTTGATATCGGTCCATTTCATCGCTTGCCTTCCTTGGCCATGTTGATTGAGTAGCGCGGGATTTCGATCACCAGCGGCGTTTCATTGACGATTGCCTGACACGACAGGCGCGAGTTGGGCTCGAGGCCCCAGGCCTTGTCGAGCAGGTCGTCCTCGACCTCATCGGATGGTTCGAGCCCGGCGAAGCCTTCACGAACGATGACGTGGCAGGTAGTACAGGCGCAGGACATTTCGCAGGCATGCTCGATGGCGATGCCGTTCTCGAGCAGATTCTGACAAATCGATTCGTTCATGCGCGCGTCGAACAGCGCGCCGTCGGGACAGAGCTCGACATGCGGCAAGACGATGATCTGGGTCATGCCGCCTCTCCGCTCTTCGCGATGGTGGTTTCGCCGTCGAGCTCACTGATGTTGCGGCCGGCGAAGGCCCGCCGGATCGACTTGTCCATACGTCGTGCCGCGAATTCCCGGGTGGCGGATTCGAGATCGTCCATCGTCAGGACGATCTGTCGTCGGTTGTCGCTAAGTGCCGCACTTTGCAATCTGACGATGTTGCTATCGATGCGCGCCAGTTCGTCTGCCGCCAGCAGGTCGCTGTCCGCCGTGAGGGCCGAACGGACGGCTTCGATCAGGCGCTGCGCTTCGACTTGCGATTCCTTCAGCGCGCGTCGTTGTGCGTCGTCTTTGACGTGCGTCAGCGACTCCTTGAGCATTCCCGCAATTTCGTCGTCCGACAGACCGTACGATGGTTTGACGACGATACTCGCTTCGGCTCCCGAAGTCTGTTCGCGGGCCGTCACCGCCAGTAGGCCGTCGGCGTCGACTTGAAAGCTGACGCGGATGCGCGGCGCACCGGCGACCATCGGAGGAATGCCGCGCAGTTCAAAACGCGCCAGCGAACGGCAGTCGCTGACTAGTTCGCGTTCGCCCTGCACGACGTGGACGGCGAGCGCCGTCTGACCGTCGCGAAAGGTTGTGAACTCCTGCGCACGCGCGGTGGGGATCGTCGAGTTGCGGGGAATGATCTTTTCGACCAGCCCACCCATCGTCTCGAGCCCGAGCGACAAGGGGATGACGTCGAGCAAAAGCCAGTCGTCGCCGGCGGCCCGGTTGCCGGCCAGCAAGTTGGCCTGCGTTGCCGCTCCGACGGCGACCACCTTGTCCGGGTCGAGGTTGTTGAGCGGCTCCTGACGGAAGAACTCGCCAACGGCGCGCTGAATCTGCGGCATGCGCGTGGCGCCGCCCACCATCACCACACCCTTAACGTCGGTGACCGACAATCCGGCATCACGCAAGGCCTTCTTGACCGGCTGTATGGTTTTGGCGACCAGGGTCTGAGTGATTTCTGCGAAGGTTTCCGTGGTCAGCGTCAGATCGACCAATTCGCCGCTGCCGAGCCGGGCGGTGATCGGAGCGGCTCCGTGAAAAGTCAGGTATTCTTTGGCTTCCCGGGCGCGTGTCAGCAGCATGCTAGCGTCCTCGACAGAAAGCGGTTTGAGCTTTGCCGCCTCGATGATCCAGCAGAAAATCCGCCGGTCGAAGTCGTCGCCACCGAGCGCCGAGTCGCCCCCTGTCGCCAGCACCTCGAAGATGCCGCGCGCTAGTCTGAGGATGGAGATGTCGAAAGTTCCGCCGCCGAGGTCATAAACGGCATACACTCCCTCCGCCGCGTTGTCGAGCCCGTAAGCGATGGCCGCCGCTGTCGGCTCATTGAGCAGACGGAGAACCGGCAGACCGGCGAGTCTGGCCGCATCCTTGGTCGCTTGGCGCTGCGCATCGTCGAAATAGGCCGGCACAGTGATCACGGCACCAACCAGTTGTCCTCCGAGCGAGGCTTCAGCACGCCGCCGCAGGTTGCGCAGGATCTCGGCCGATACCTCGACCGGACTCTTCAGGCCGGCGACGGTTGCCAGGCGCAGCATGCCTTCGCCACTGGCGAAGGCATAGGGCAGCGCCTCGCGGTCGCTAAGGTCGTTGATCCCGCGACCCATGAATCGCTTGACCGAAACGATGGTGTTGCGCGGATCGAAGGCCTGTCTGGCTTGTGCCTCGTAACCGACCTCGCTGCTGCCGTCGGCGAGATAGCGGACGACCGAGGGCAGAAGCGGGCGACCGAGTTCGTCGCTCAGCACGACGGCGAGTCCGCTTCGCACCGTTGCGACCAAGGAGTTGGTCGTTCCGAGATCGATTCCGACCGCCAGTCGATGCTGGTGCGGAGCGGCGGACTCGCCCGGTTCCGCAATCTGTAAAAGTGCCATGAAAAGATCCTGGTACGTGTTGCTACTGGGGTATCGATGGCCGGCGCGCGAGCTATTCTTCGGCTTCCGCCATCGCCTCGTCGATTTCGGCGAGCAGCTTGTCGAGAAACATCAGCCGGCGCACACGATCGGCCGCCTGATTCAGGTCACGCCGTTCGTCGAGCAGTACCGCGAGTTCCTCGTAGCGGTCACGCATCTCGCGTTGCAGCCGGTGGTGCAAATGCTCGAGTTCATGGTGTTCGTGGGCGGCTCGCGCTTCCGCGACGGCTTCGCGCCACGCCATCTGTTCGACGAGAAAATCGGCCGGCATCAAGGCGTTGTTTTCGCTCTCGATATCGTGGGCTGCCAGGTGCAGAAGGTACTTGGCGCGTGGCAAGGGTTTCTTCAGCGTCTGGTAGGCCTCATTGACCCGCGTCGCCCATTGTAAGGACAGGCGCCGTTCGGCGTCGCCGGCACCGACGAAGCGGTCCGGATGAACCTGCGACTGCCACTCGATATAGCGCCGGTCAAGCTGCGCCCCATCCAGGCGGAAGGTCGGCGGCAACTGGAACAAGGAGAAGTGGTCGGCGTTGAAGTCCATCGTCTATTGATGACAGCGCGGCCTTCGTCAGCGAGCGCAATAACTCGGCAGTTGGCTGCTCGTCGCTGTCGAGTCGGTCAAACGTTGAAACTCTCGCCACAGCCGCAGGCGTCCTTGACGTTCGGGTTGTTGAAGCGGAAGCCTTCGTTGAGTCCTTCACGAGCGTAATCGAGTTCCGTTCCGTCGAGGTAGGGCAGACTCTTGGGGTCGACCAGCAATCTGACGCCATGCGACTCGAACTCGATATCATCGGGTAGCGCGGTGTCGGCGAACTCGAGCTTGTAGGCCATTCCAGAACAGCCGCTGGTGCGTACGCCGACGCGCAACCCGATGCCCTTGCCGCGTTTGGCCATATAGTTGGCGATATGGCTTGCTGCCCGCTCAGAAAGCGTCACTGCCATGCAAAACCTCCTGCTGTCAATGCGTTGGCCGATGTCACGTCAGGCAGCAGCGGGTTCGCCATGCTTTTTCTTGTAGTCGGCAACGGCGGCCTTGATCGCGTCTTCGGCGAGAATCGAGCAATGAATCTTGACCGGCGGTAGCGCCAGCTCTTCGGCAATCTGCGTGTTTTTGATGTCGAGCGCCTGGTCGATCGTCTTTCCCTTTACCCATTCGGTGACCAGTGAAGACGAAGCAATCGCCGATCCGCAGCCGTAGGTCTTGAATTTGGCGTCTTCGATGACGCCTCCCTTGCCAACCTTGATCTGCAGCTTCATGACGTCGCCACAGGCAGGGGCACCGACCATGCCGGTAGCCACCCCTTCCTCTTCCTTGCCAAAAGAACCGACGTTGCGCGGATTCTCGTAGTGATCCAGAACCTTGACACTGTACGACATGCTGTTTCTCCTTCAATACATGATCAATGAGCGGCCCACTGGACGGTGCTCAGGTCGACGCCTTCCTGCACCATCTCCCACAACGGCGAGAGTTCGCGCAGCCGGCCGATCTTGTCATGCAGCAGTTTGATCGCGTAATCGACCTCTTCCTCGGTGGTGAAGCGGCCTAGCGTGAAGCGAATCGAACTGTGCGCCAACTCGTCGTTGCGGCCGAGCGCGCGCAGGACGTAGGACGGTTCGAGCGAAGCCGAGGTGCACGCCGATCCTGACGATACGGCCAGCTCCTTAATTGCCATCAGCAGGGACTCGCCTTCGACGTAGGCGAAGCTGACGTTCAGATTGTGCGGAACACGCCGCTCGAGGTCGCCATTGACATAGACCTCCTCAATGTCCGATAGCCCTTCGCGCAGTCGGTCACGGAGCATGCGGATGCGCTCGCTCTCGGCCCCCATCTCCAGGCGTGCCAGGCGAAAAGCCTCGCCCATGCCGACGATCTGGTGCGTCGGCAGCGTGCCCGAGCGGAAGCCGCGCTCGTGACCGCCGCCGTGCATCTGAGCCGACAGGCGAACACGCGGTTTACGACGCACGTACAATGCGCCAATACCCTTAGGGCCGTAGGTCTTGTGCGCCGAAAAACTCATCAGATCGACTTTCAGCTTTGCCAGATCGATCGCTACCTTGCCCGTGGCCTGTGCCGCATCGACATGAAAGACGATGCCCCGCGAACGGCAGATCTCGCCAATCTCGGCGATCGGTTGGATGACGCCGATCTCGTTGTTGACGAACATTACCGACACCAGAATCGTGTCCGGGCGCAGGGCCGCCTGCAAGACCTCGAGATCGAGCAAGCCGTTGCCTAGGACGTCCAGGTAGCTGACCTCGAAGCCCTGACGTTCGAGCTCGCGGCAGGTATCGAGAACCGCCTTGTGCTCTGTCTTCACGGTTATCAGATGCTTTCCCTTGCCAGCGTAGAACTGTGCTGCTCCCTTGAGCGCGAGGTTGTTCGACTCGGTGGCGCCGGAAGTCCAGACGATCTCCTTCGGGTCGGCATTGATCAACTTCGCCACCTCGACACGTGCTTCCTCGACCGCCGCTTCCGCTTCCCAACCAAACGAATGCGAGCGCGAGGCGGGATTGCCGAACTTCTCGAAGAGGTAAGGAATCATCTTTTCCACGACGCGCGGGTCAACCGGGGTGGTTGCCGAATAATCGAGATAGATGGGAAGTTTCAACATTGCTCTTGCTCCGGGTTGTACGTATTGGGCTGGTGGGATGAGTTCGTGTTGCCGTTGGCGATCTTCAGACGGCCATCGCCGTCAGTTGCCGCAGTCTGGCGACGGTCGTCTGCAGCGCGTCGAGGAAACCGTTTACCTGTTCCGGTGTATTGCCGCTGCCGAAACTGACACGCAGCGCGCCACGCGCCAGATCCGGCCCGACTCCCATGGCTCGTAACACATGAGAGGGTTCAGGGTTGGCGCTCGAACAGGCCGCACCGCTGGCGATTGCGTAGCCGGCACGGTCGAGCTGTCCGACCACTGTTTCGCCGTCGAGTTCGGGGAAGGCGAAAAAAACCGTGTTCGGCAGACGCTCAGCAGCCCGGCCGAACACTATAGCGCCGAGCTTGAGCAGCCGCTCCTCGAGCCGCTCGCGCAGCGCCAGCAAGCGCGGGGCGACCTCGGCGCAACGCTGAACAGCCAGTTCGCAGGCGACGCCGAAGCCGACGATCGCCGCGACGTTCTCGGTACCCGAGCGCAGCCCTCGTTCGTGGCCACCGCCGGCAATCAGCGCTTCGAGGTCGACTCGTTTGTCCATGACCAGAGCGGCGGCACCCTTCGGGCCGCCGAACTTGTGCGCCGATAGCGTCAGCGCCTGAACACCGGCCGCATTGAGCTGGCGAAAGTCGACCGCCACCTTGCCGACCGCTTGTACCGCGTCGCTGTGGAACAGGGCGCCGGCGCGACGTGCCATGGCCGCCAGCAGCTCGATTTCCTGTAGCACACCGGTTTCGTTGTTGGCCAGCATCACCGAGACGATTTTCGGCTTCAGTGCCATCACGGCAGCGAAGGCGTCCATGTCGATGCGCCCCTCGCTATCGACCGCCAGCCGGTGCAGCGTCCAGCCGCGCCTGGCGATTTGCTCGGCCGGCTTGATGACGCAGGGGTGTTCGCTGGCGCCCACCGCCAGGATTCCGGGTTTGAAGCAGGCGGCGGCGCCCTTGATCAGCAGGTTGTTGGCTTCCGACCCGCCGCTGGTGAACACGATCTCGCCGGGTTGCGCACCGACCGCCGCGGCGACCTGGCGGCGGGCATGGTCGATCGCCCGCCGAGCCGCTCGACCGTACTCGTGTCGGCTAGACGGGTTGCCGAACTGGAGCGACAGCCAGGGTAGCATGGCGTCTACGACTGCCGCATCGGCAGGCGTCGTCGCATTGTGGTCGAGATAGACGGGAGCAAACATGCTTGGCCGCGCGCTTGTCGCCTAGCTACTCAGCGACATGACCTTGGCGCGCGAGCGCGCACCGACCCGTCGCCGCGCGTCGTGCAGTACGGACACCGCGCCACCCTGACGTTTGAGCTGTTGCGCGACGAGTTCGTCTAGCGTCACCGAGCTGAGGTACTCGAACATCTTTTCGTTGAGCGTCGTCCACAACTCGTGAGTCATGCAGCGTTCGTCGTCGTGGCAATTCTCGCGGCCACCGCACTGAGTGGCGTCGAGAGGTTCGTCGACGGCGCGGATGATATCGGTTACCGTCATCTCGCGGGTCGGCCGTGCTAGGCAGTAACCACCACCCGGGCCACGGACGCTGTCGACCAAGCCATAGCGCCGCAGCTTGCCGAACAATTGTTCCAGATACGACAGCGAGATCTTCTGACGCTCGCTGATTCCGGACAGCGTCACCGGACCGTCGCTACAACGCAGTGCCAAGTCGATCATGGCCGTCACGGCAAAACGTCCTTTGGTCGTCAGTCTCATTCTTTTGTCTCCACCAATAATAGTTGATCGGATTGGTACACTATAGTGACTAGGGCGAAATTAGTCAACTATTTTGCTCAGGTATTGTGGGTCGAACTGGTCTGCAGTCGCCAGATCGCCCGCCACATGAACGCCGGCTTCTTCGAGCTTCCTGAGCAACAGCTCGATTCGCCGATCGGTCTCGACCGCGTGGTCGAGCAGTCCATGAATCGCTTTGGCCAGTGGGTCGTCCTGGTCGCCCGCCAGGGCGTACGCCGAAAAACCCAACTGGCCGGCCATCTCCTCGCGCTTTTGCGCTTGCGCGCCGTCGATGATGCGCGCCGGATTGCCCACCGCCGTCGCTCTCGCCGGTACGTCCTTGACGACCACGGCATTCGAGCCGACCTTGGCCGACGTGCCGATGGTGATCGGGCCGAGCACCTTGGCTCCGGCACCAATGACGACGCTATTCTCCAGCGTCGGGTGACGCCGGCCCTTGTTCCACGAGGTGCCACCCAGAGTGACGCCGTGGTAGAGCGTGACATCGTCGCCGATGATAGCTGTCTCGCCGATCACGACGCCCATTCCATGGTCGATGAAAAGCCGACGCCCGATCGTTGCACCGGGATGGATTTCGATGCCGGTCAGGCAGCGTGCCAGATGCGAAAGCAGGCGTCCCAACCAGCGCAAGCGGTGCGTCCACAGCCAGTGAGCCTGTCGGTGCGCTACCATCGCATGCACGCCGGGATAACAGGTCAGCACCTCCCAGAAGGTGCGGGCGGCGGGGTCACGGTCGAATACGGACTGGATATCTTCACGCAGGCGGCTGAACATGTACGATAAGTCATTGTGCAAACAAAACTATTCTACAATACCCTAGTGCTTCCGTCCACTATCGCGCGCGGCCCTCGTTGCCCGGAAGCTGTGTCGTCAGTCGACGCTCGAGCGCGTCGAGCAGCCCACGCAGGATATTGATCTCGTCGCTTTCGAGTTCGGTTCGCGCGAACAGCCGACGTAGCTTCGGTAGTAGCCGTCGAGGGTGTTCGGGATCGAGAAAGCCGCTGGCCACCATAACTCGTTCGAGGTGCGCGTAGAAGCGCTCGATGTCGGCGTGGGCCGCCGGTGGCGAAGCGAAGGGTACGGCGCGCGTCAAAACTGGTGGCCGGCCGGCGAAAGCGGCAAGCCGCAGTTCGTAGCACAGCAACTGCACGGCCGATGCCAGGTTGAGCGAACTGTATTCCGGGTTTGCCGGAATGTAGACGGTGCTTTGGCAACGCTGCACTTCGGCGTTCGACAGGCCAGCCGTTTCGTTGCCAAACAGCAGCGCGACTTCTCCCGTGCCAGCGCGCGCCAGAATTTCTCCTGCCGCCTGCCGGGCCGGCATCGCCGCCGGTCCGAGGTTACGCTGCCGTGCCGACAGGGCGTAGGTATAAATGCTGTCGGCGAGCGCGGTGTCGAGTGTAGTGCACACTTGCGCTTGCAAGAGAATGTCCTCGGCACCTGCGGCTCGGGCCATCGCCTCGTCGTCCGGAAAGCGCTTCGGATTGACCAGCCGCAGGTGCGACAGGCCCATTGTCTTCATGGCCCGAGCCGCGGCGCCGATATTGCCGGGATGACTGGTGCGTGACAGGACGATGCGGATGCGGTCGAGTGGCCAGCCGGAAGTAGAAGACCTGGCGGGCATGTTCATATTAGAATCGAAGATCCTCCACAGCGACCGGCCGGCGGCAGCCGCCCGCCGGGTTCCTTACAGCCATGCATCCAGCGCTCAACATCCTCATCAAGGCGGCGCGGCGCGCCAGCCAGATCATCAACCGCGCCTCGCTCGACCTCAGCCACCTGCAGGTGGCGACCAAGCGCCAGAGCGACTTCGTCACCGAAGTGGACAAGGCCGCCGAGGCGGCGATCATCGAGGTGCTTTGCGAGGCTTATCCCGACTACGGAATTCTAGCAGAAGAGTCGGGCCAGACCGCCGGCCAGCTCGCCGGGAGCGAGTATCAGTGGATTATCGATCCGCTGGATGGGACGACCAACTTCATCCACGGTTTTCCGCAGTACGCGATCTCGATCGCGTTGGCATTTCGCGGGCAGATCACGCAGTCGGTCGTCTATGACACGGTGCACAACGAGCTGTTCGTCGCCAGCAAGGGCGGCGGCGCTTTCCTCAACGACCGACGAATCCGCGTCAGCAAGTGCCTCAGACTCGAAGACGCGTTGCTCGGCACGGGCTTTCCCTATCGTGCCTACGATCACATCGATGCCTACCTGGCGATCTTCAAGGAGTTCGCCAAGCGGACGGCCGGCATTCGTCGCCCCGGAGCCGCGTCACTTGACCTAGCCTATGTCGCTTGTGGTCGCTTCGATGGTTTTTGGGAGTTCGGCCTGTCGCCCTGGGATATCGCTGGCGGAGCACTGTTGATTTCGGAAGCCGGTGGACTGATCGGCGATCTGGCCGGCAACGAAACCTACCTTCAGTCCGGCAACGTGGTGGCCGGTACCCCGAAGCTCTTCGCGCAGATGCTGCAGGTGATCGACACCTATCGTGGGCCTGGCCTGATGGCCTGATTGAGATTTGCTCGGTTTTTCGTCTGCCGAAGTGCCGGCTTCGTGTGACCTGTTTTTCCTGATTCTGCTCGCTAGCCGCCTGTCGGAGCTATCCGGATTCGGAGGTTTTGGGTGGCTTGCCTCCCGGCTTTCTGCCGGTTGCTTCCTTTTGGCTGTGCGGCGGGTCATTTTCTCGTCGTACTCGGCCTTCTCTCGTGGATAACGTGCCTTGATCCGGGCGGGTATCCTGGCCCTGGCGACAGCCATCGCCGCCAGCCGGTATTGACGGCGTTCGATTTCCTTGGGCCGGCCGACGACTCCGGGGCGTCGGCCTAGTTCGCTTTTTCTGCTGAGGTGAAGAATTCCCGCACCTCGGCCCTGAACTGAGCTTCCGGATTCTCCATGGGCCCGTGCGAACGCGCACCGTGATGCTTGGCATCGCCCCGATCAATTGTTGCAGCGCAGCATTTTTTTGCTATGATTAAGCATGCGCGTGGATTCCTCATGTTGGTAAACCAGCCCGTATAGTTTCGTATGTATATCGTCGATGACCCGGCCCTGGCGCTCATCGCCCGATTCGTAGGCGAGCCCGAGTCGCAGGATGCTTCGGACAAAGACTTCTTGGAGCAGCAAGTGGCGGCCATCGAAGCGTATGTCGGGCGCTTTCCGCCGGACGAGCGAGAAACTAGGGCCTTGGCGTGGATCGAGGATAACGCCCGGCAGTATCGCCAGCAATGGCAGAAGCGGAGGGCGGTCACCGTGCTGGCCAAAATACGGTGTCCGGACTGCCCGCTGACGGGCGGTGACGAGTGTACGCCTTGTACGATTCACGCTCGCTGGTTGCAGTTGTTGGGCCGTTATGCTGCTAGCGAGCTTTCGTCTCGCGCCTATGTGGAAGAGAGCCTGGCCTTGTTGACTGCCCACAAGGAGTTGCTGAGGGTGCGTCGCCTTCCGGACGAGCGGTCGCTGGCCGCCCGTCCGGATGTTCATTGTTGCCGTTGAACATGGAGGTGGAGAAGTCTGCCGGTGCTGCAGCCGATTGACTTGCTGAGGAGCTTGGCTGGACAGCCAGCTTGCGGCCGTCTTTCCCGATCGTTCGCACCACAACAAGGTTCATCGCCTTGTCCTGTTTTGAGCTACCATCGGTTTGCCGGAGCTTCGGCCCCGGCTAGCGGTACGCAGCGCTTCCCTGCTGCGAACCGATCATCTGACCAGGAGGTTCTTGATGCTACGTAAATTTGCGTTTGTTTCAGCGTTCGTCGTATCCGGATATGTCGGTGGGGTTTCGGCAGCCGACTATGGGACTCCGGCCGAGGCTAGAGCCATGCTCGATAAGGCCGTCGTCGCCATCAAGGCCGACAAGGCCAAGGCGCTGGTGATGTTCACCAAGGGTGAGGGGGGGTTCAAGGATCGCGACCTCTATCCCTATTGTGGAGGGCCGGACGGCATGTTCACGGCGCACCCCACGCTTCTCGGCAAGAGTCTGAAAGATCTCAAGGACAAGGCCGGTAAGCCACTCGGCGAGGAAGTCTATGGCGCCGCGAAGGAGGGCTCGATCACCGAGGTAAGCTACATGTGGCCGCGTCCCGGGCAGACCGATCCGGTGGCAAAGATCGCTTACGTCACCAGGATTGGTGATCAGGTGTGTGCGGTAGGGTACTACAAGTAGCAGCGCATTGTCCCTCCGGCGCCACGGCGGGGAACTCGGTACCCCCTGGGTTGGCCGCTCGGCAGCGCCGTAGTTTGGGCGATGCGCTGGTTTGTTCGGCAGCCGAAGGCCATTGGCAAGCAATGGGCCGCCGGCTGTCGATGCCTCAATACACTTCCGGAATGAAGGTCTGATCGGACAGGGGCGGCCGTACGTAGCCGTGCTCATCCTGGCGCGGCGGCAGAACGATTGGCTCCGGCGTCAAATCCTCGTAGTCGATCATGTTGAGCAGATGGGTGATGACGTTGAGGCGGGCGCGCTTCTTGTCGTCACCGTCGACCACATACCAGGGCGCCTGCTTGATGTCGGTGTGCGCGAACATGGCATCCTTGGCTTTCGAATACTCAACCCAGCGGGCTCGCGACTCGAGGTCCATCGGACTCAGTTTCCAGTGCTTTTCCGGATGAAAGATGCGTTTCTGGAAACGGCGCTCCTGTTCTTCGTTGCTTACCGAGAACCAGTACTTGATCAGGATGATGCCGCTGCGTACGAGCATGCGCTCGAACTCCGGACAGGTGCGCAGGAACTCGCGATACTCCTCTTCGGTACAAAAGCCCATTACCCGTTCCACGCCAGCCCGGTTATACCAGCTACGATCGAATAGCACCATTTCGCCTCCAGCAGGCAGATGCTGAACGTAACGCTGGAAATACCACTGCGTTTGCTCGCGATCGGTCGGCGCCGGCAGTGCGGCAACGCGCGTCACACGCGGGCTGAGGCTCTCGGTAATGCGCTTGATGGTGCCGCCCTTGCCGGCTGCGTCGCGTCCTTCGAACAGAACGACCACTTTCAGTTTCTTGAACTTGATCCACTCTTGCAGCTTCACCAGTTCGATCTGCAGTTTCGAAAGGGTTTCCTCGTAGAACTTGGTTTTCAGCGGTGGTTTGCGAGTCATCGGAACGGCTTGACTCTGATTGCTGCGCGTCGCCGCGTCGGTCTGCTTTTCGGGTGCAGTCGGCTTGGCCGCTTTCGCGGCTTTGCCTTTGCTTGCTTTGGCAGACGTCTGCTGTACGTCATTCTTGCCTTCAGTCTTCGCCTCGGGTTTGGCGGTTTTGGCTGGGGCAGGTTTGGCGGAGTCGGCCGTTGGTGCGGTCGCGCTCACGGCTGTGTTGGCTTGATCGCCTTGCGGGACAAGCTCTTCCTGCACGGTGTTGACTTCACTCATAAATACCTCCTTGGTGTGGCTGAAAACTGAACTGTTGGCATGGTTCTTTTTAAGGTTGCGTCCGAATGGCGACGGGCGCTAATTATCGTCCTTTTTGTCGCAAAAAAGAACAATTGAACGCACGAAACGTGCAATCTGGCTGCTGTTGGGTATCTGCCATTGGCCGCTCGCACCGTTCGCGCGGTTCACTCAAGTCGCAGCAGCCTCCACCGGGAAGGGCCGTTGCCTCGCCCTACGGCGACGAAGTCTTACGCTGCGTGTCCCGGTTGCTTCCGGTGACCATTTTGAACTCGTAGAGACGGCATTCCAGCGCACCGTTGAAGAGTGGGGTCTTCTTGCTTGGCGTCAGGCGCATGAGCTTCGGCAAGCGCTGGTCGGCAGTCAACAGGTAACATTGCCAACCGGCGAACCGGCGCTTCAATGCACTGCCGAGCAGAGGGTAGAAGGCAGCGAGTTCGTCATCGTCCGACACACGCTCGCCGTAGGGCGGGTTGGCGACCAGGATTCCACCTTGGGCAGGCGCGTCGATCGTCAACAGATCTCCCGCCTTGAGGACGACCGCGGGCAGCAGGCCGGCGCGATCGAGGTTGGCGAGCGTGGCGCGTACGGCTAGCGGTGAGATGTCACTGCCGAAAATTCGGGTGTTGCCTACCGGCTTTTCGGCGATACGCGCGGCCTCGAGCAGTCTTCGCCAAGCACTGTCATTGAATTGGCGCAGCCGCTGGAAACCGAAGTCGCGCCCGCTGCCGGGTGCGATACCGAGCGCGATCTGAGCGGCTTCGATCAGGAAGGTGCCGCTGCCGCACATTGGGTCGAAGAGGGGAGTTCCGGGCTGCCAGCCGGTGAGGCGAAGAATGCCGGCCGCGAGATTTTCCTTCAGCGGCGCGTCGACCGTCTTCTGGCGAGCGCCGCGCTGGTATAGCGGTGTCCCCGACGTATCGACATAGAGCGTGCACTCCTTGGCGTTGAGAAATCCTTGCACCCGCACGTCCGGATGTCGAGTATCGACATTGGGCCGCTTGCCGGATTCCCGCCGAAAGCGGTCGCAGATGGCGTCCTTGACGCGCAACGTGACGAAGTCGATGCTTTTCAATGGGCTCTTCAGCGCGTTGATGTCTACACGAAGCGTCTGGTCTGCGTTAAACCAGTTGGGCCACGGTGTTTCCAGCGCCAGCCGGTAGATGTCGTCCTCTTTGCCGTAGTCGGCGTGCGCCACCCGCCACAGGATACGCGTCGCGATTCGCGAGTGAAGGCTGGCGCGGTAGCAGACCGGCCATTCTCCCCGGAAATGCACACCACCGGGAACCGGCCTCGGATCAGGTGCTCCGGCCGCCACAAGGTCGTCCGCCAGCAGTGGCTCGAGGCCACGCGGGCAACTTGCGAAAAAAGTTTCCATGGCTATTCCCGGGCAGTGGTTTAAAAGGGTTTGACTACCGCGAGGTAAGTCACGGCCAGCAGCACGAGCACGGGCATTTCGTTGAACCAGCGGTACCAGACGTGGCTGTGCCTGTTGCAACCCGTCCGAAAATGGTGCAACAGCCGGCCACAATAGGCGTGATAGGCGAGCAGTAGGACAACCAGCGT
This sequence comes from Accumulibacter sp., assembly GCF_029255285.1. Classification (GTDB taxonomy): domain Bacteria; phylum Pseudomonadota; class Gammaproteobacteria; order Burkholderiales; family Rhodocyclaceae; genus Accumulibacter. The sequence goes on along the minus strand of NZ_JAPUVI010000024.1, from coordinate 47,015 downwards.
CGTTTTGACGTGTAGCCAGCCGCCCGAAAAACCGAAACCGAGCCATAACCAAAGCCCGGACGCTACTGCCAGAAGTCCGATCGGGGTGACGAAACGATAGAGCTTGCCGGACATCAGCAACAGGCGATCGCGTTCGGCGACGCTGTCGGCCTCGATCATCGCCAGATTGACAAAGAGGCGAGGCAGATAAAACAGGCCGGCGAACCAACTGACGACCAACCAGAGATGGACTACCTTGACAATCAGCACGAAATATTCCTTTCATCCCAGGCGGCGGCGATACCGTCTTCGACCCGGGGATAGCGCAGCTTCGCCTTGAACTCCTTCTTGATGCGCTGGTTGAGCAGGCGTCGCGATTCACTCATGAACGACAACTGTAACGGCGGCAGTTGCTGCTGCGCCTCGTGTCGCGACAGGCGAGGTGCCCTGGGTAGCCCGAAACGATCGGCAACGAGGTCGAAGTAGCCGCCCATCTTGATTTCCGAATCGTCGACTGCGTTGTACGCACGGTTGCTACGCCCACGCCGTAAGGCGGCACAGGTCAACATCGCCAGGTCGTCGGCATGAATATGATTGCTGTAGACGTCGTCCTCATCGCGAAGGGCTGGGGTCTTGCGCCGCAAACGCTCGATCGGCAAGCGGTCGGCAGCATAGATGCCCGGCGCGCGGAGGATGGTGACGACCACGCCGCGTTGGCCGAGCAGGCGTAGCTGGCGCTCGGCGTCACACCGCCGGCAGGCGCGGGCGGTAGTCGGTCGCGGAGCGCATGTTTCGTCGATACGCGCGCCGGCGCGGTCGCCGTAGACGCCGCTGGTACTTATGTAGACGATTCGCTGTGGTAGACTCCTTCCGCGAGCGAGCGCTGCAAGCAGGCGACGCGTTCGGGAGTCACGTTGCTCACCGAAGGGTGTCGGTCCGTCGGAGGCGGGTGGCGCCAGATGCAGAATGACATCGGCCAAGCCGGCAAGACGATGCAGACTCGTTGGTCGATCAAGGTCGGCGACGAGCGGTCTGGCGCCACGTTCGCGCCAAATGGCGCGCTGCTCCGGATCGCGGACCAGCGCGAAAACGCGGTAATGGCCGAGCAACCGCGGAAGGATGCGACGCGCGATGTCGCCGCAGCCGACAATCAAGAGTTTTTGCACTGCGCAATTTTACCGGATTCGGCCATCCGCGGAGAGGCGATGAGTTTTCAGGTCAGCATAGAGCCAAGCGGGCACTGTTTCGAGGCCGAGCCTGACGAAACCTTGCTCGACGCTGCACTCCGGCAGGGGCTACGCCTTCCGTACGGCTGCCGGGATGGTGTGTGCGGTGCCTGCCGGGGGAAAGTGCTGGTCGGCGAGTTCGAGCATGGGAAGGCGACGCCGCAGGCTCTCGACGAAGCGGACCGGCGGGCGGGCTTCGCCCTCTTCTGTTGTGCTCGGGCGAGGGGCGATCTCCGTATCGAGAGCCGCGAGGTGCGTTCGCTGGCCGACATTCCGGTCAGGACGTTGCCGGTACGCGTGCAGAAGCTGACGCGCGCCGCGCCCGACGTGATGATCATCGACCTCAAATTGCCCAACAGCGAGCGGCTGCAGTATCTCGCCGGACAGTACGTAGACATTTTGCTTAAGGACGGCCGGCGTCGAGCTTTCTCGCTGGCCAACGCGCCTCACGACGACACATTCCTGCAGTTGCATGTCCGTCGTGTTCCGGGTGGCCAGTTTACGGGTCACGTCTTTGGTGCCATGAAGGAACGCGACATCCTGCGCCTGCGCGGGCCGCAGGGAGGCTTCTTTCTACGTGAAGATTCCCGGAAACCGATGCTCCTCGTCGCCGGCGGAACAGGCTTTGCACCGATCAAGGCGATCGTCGAACACGCCATCGCAGAGCGTAGCGAGCGGCCGATGCATGTCTATTGGGGTGGACGTAGCCTCGTAGACCTTTATCTGCTGCCTCTTGCTCAGAGTTGGTCGCAGGTGCTGGCCAACGTTCGCTTCGTCCCCGTGCTTTCCGAACCGCCGAGCGGGCTGGCCTGGGACGGTCGAACAGGACTGGTGCACCGGGCGGCGATGGTGGACCACGCCAACCTCTCGGGCTATCAGGCCTACGTTTGTGGATCGCCAGCGATGGTTGCCGCCGCTCGGCAGGATTTTCTGGGGCGCTGTCGCTTGCCAGCCGACGAGTTTTTTGCCGACTCGTTCGATTTTGCCGCCGATACGCTCGAGGCGATCGATGCCACTACCCATCCAGACAGCAAGGTTGATTCGTATGACTGAAGTTTTTGTGTCGCGCCAGCCGCTGGTCAATCGCCAGAGCAGGATCATCGCCACCCGCTTGACGCTGCATCTGGGCGATCGGGCGACGGCGCTCGACGGCGTCAACGCGCTTAGCGCGCTGGCTGGCGTTTGGCCCGAGGGTGGCAAGCCGGTGTTCGTCGGCTGCGACCGGAGTGGCTGCGAAGCTAGCCTGCTCGATTGGTCGGCACCGGACAACGTAGCCATCGAATTGCCCGCTACGGCCCTGGTCGGAGAGGATGGGCCGAACGTCGTCGCGGCTCTGCAGACCTTCCAGCCGACCGTCTGTCTGCACTTTTGCGCTTCCGCCGCGCAGGCGCTGTCCACTGGCGTGCGCTTTCGCTTCATCGGCTTCGATACGCGGCAGTTTCAGATCAACCAACTCAAAGTGCTGGTCGCCCGAACGCGGGCCAGCGGCATCGGCATCGCCTTCAACGTGCAAACGACCGACCAGTTTCGCGCCTGTCTCGAAGCCGGTGCGACGGCCGCTGCCGGGTGGTTTTTCACCGTGCCGGCAAGTGCGCCAGCCAAAGCGCTCAACCCGGGACAGGCGAACATCGTGCGGGTGCTCAATCTGGTACGCAGCAACGCCGATATCCGGGAAATCGAAGCCGCGCTAAAGCTTGATGTCGCCATCTCCTACAAGCTGTTGCGCTACATTAATTCGGCCGGTTTCGGGCTGTCCTGCGAGATACAGTCCTTCAGGCATGCGGTCAACATGCTCGGCTACGAGAAGCTCAACCGCTGGCTGTCGGTATTGCTGGCGACAGCCAGTAAGGATCCGATGGCCCCGGCACTGATGCATACGGCGCTGCTGCGGGCGCGCCTGATGGAGATCCTGTCGACTGGTCTGGTCGACAAATCCGAGTACGACAATCTGTTTATTACCGGCGCCTTTTCGCTGCTCGACACTCTCCTTGGGGTCGGCATGGAGCAGGCGCTCGAAGCGATGCGCCTGCCCGAGCCGATTTGCGATGCGCTGCTTGGTGGCGGGGGCCGCTACCAGCCTTTCCTTGATCTGGCGCGGGCCGGCGAGGCCGACGATGGCGAGGCGATCGCCGAGCAGGCGGCGATGCTCGGCCTGACGGCGGATCAATTCAACCGAGCCCAGTTGCAGGCGCTGGCGTTCGCCGACGCGATGGAACTCTAGAAGGCCGCCAGCTTATTCGCCGAGGTACGCGGCACGTACCTTGGGATCGGCCAGCAAGCGGGTCGACTCGTCGGTGACAGTAATCGCGCCGCTCTCCATGACATAGCCGCGCTGACTCACTTCGAGCGCCAACTTGGCGTTTTGCTCAACCAGCAGAATGGTCATCCCCTCGCGCGCCACCGCGCAAATCACCTCGAAGATCTTCTGTACCATGATTGGCGCCAGCCCCATCGACGGTTCGTCGAGCAGCATCAGCTTGGGTTTGCTCATCAGTGCGCGGCCGATGGCCAGCATCTGTTGTTCACCACCGGAGAGCGTGCCCGCCAATTGCTCGGCGCGTTCCTTGAGACGCGGAAAATGCGCCAGGACCTGCCCGAGGTCGTTCTCGATCGCCGCCTTGTCGTCGCGGGCGTAGGCGCCCATGCGCAGGTTTTCCACCGTAGTCATGCGCGGAAATACGCCTCGGCCCTCGGGAACCAGGGCTATTCCTTGGCTGACCAACTGGTGCGGCGGTAGCGACAGGAGTTCCTTGCCGCGATAACGGACATTACCTCCGGCCGGGTCGAGCAGCCTGGCGAGCGCACGCAGCGTACTGCTCTTGCCAGCCCCGTTGGCACCGATGAGCGCCACCATCTCACCTTCATTGACGTGAAAACTGATGCCGCGGACGGCCTGTATACCGCCGTAGGAAACGCGTAGACCGTTAACTTCGAGCATGCTTACTCCGTTCCCTTCAGGCTACCGATCCGCCGAGATAGGCCTCGACGACACGCGGATCCTTCTGGACGACCGCGGGCACGTCCTCGCAGATTTTCTCGCCGTAGTCGAGCACGGCGACACGATTGCACAGGCCCATCACCAGTTTGACGTCGTGCTCGATAAGCAGAACGGTAACGCCATCCCGGCAGATGCCTTCGACGAGCACGCGCAGTGCTTCGGTCTCGGTGCCGTTCATGCCGGCAGCCGGTTCATCGAGCGCCAGCAGCTTCGGCTCGGTCGCCAGTGCGCGAGCGATTTCCAGCCGGCGCTGATCGCCATAGGACAGGTGTTTGGCGTAGTCGTGCGCCCGTTCGTGGATGCCGACGTAGTGCAGGAGTTCTTCGGCACGGCGGGTAATCGCCGCCTCTTCGGCGCGCGTCGCCGCATTGCGGGTGATGGCGCCGAGTACGCCGGCGCCTGTCCGCAGATGCCGGCCGACCATGACGTTTTCGATCGCCGTCATGTTGCCGAACAGACGGATGTTCTGAAAGGTGCGCGCAATCCCGACTTCCGCAGCCTTGTGCGGCGCATCGGCAGCCAGTTTCACGCCGTCGAAGACGAAATAGCCGCCTTCGTTGCGGTAGAGACCGGTCAGGCAATTGAAGAAAGTGGTCTTGCCGGCACCATTCGGTCCGATCAGGCCGTAGATCTCGCCCCGACGGATGGTCAGTGAAACGTCGTGCAAGGCTTTGACACCGCCGAAGTGTTTGGCCACTTCGTGCGCTTCGAGAAGAATCTGTCGCTCGCTCATGATCAGTCAGTGCTTTCGGTCAGTTCGCGGCGGCGTTGCGACGATGGCCACAGGCCGGCCGGCCGGAAGCGCATGACGAGTACCAGCGCAAGACCGAAGACGAGCATCCGCAGGCTCTCCGGATCGATGATCATGCGCCCGAACAGTGCTCGCTGGAGAGGCTCGATACCATATCGCAAAGCTTCCGGCAAGCCGGTCAGTAGTACGGCGCCGAGGATCACTCCGGGTATATGCCCCATGCCGCCGAGAACAACCATCGCCAGAATCGTGATCGACTCCATCAGCGAGAAGCTCTCCGGACTGACGAAGCCCTGCATCGCCGAGAAAACCCCGCCCGCAATGCCGCCGAAGGAGGCTCCCATGGCAAAGGCGAGCAGCTTGATGTTGCGTGTGTTGATGCCACATGCTTTGGCCGCCACTTCGTCCTCACGAATGGCTTGCCAGGCACGACCGATTCGTGAATCTTGCAGGCGGACGTTGATGATGATGATCGCGATCGCCAAAGCGACCAGAAAGAAGTAGTATTTTTGGGGACCGGAAATCGTCAATCCGAGGATGTTCGTGGTATCGGCAAAGGAGAAGCCAGCGATCCGTATCGGGTCGATCAGCGTAATGCCCTGCGCTCCATTGGTGACGTTGATCGGTGCGTTGAGGTTGTTCATGAAGATGCGGATGATTTCGCCGAAACCGAGGGTGACGATCGCCAGATAGTCGCCACGCAACTTGAGCGTCGGTGCGCCGAGAAGTACGCCAAAAATGCACGCCAGGGCAGCTCCGAAAGGAAGGATGACCCAGAACGGCAGGTGGATTCCGAAATGCGGCGAGGCCAGCAACGCGTACGTGTAGGCACCAACCGCATAAAACGCGACATAGCCGAGATCGAGCAATCCGGCGTAACCGACGACGATATTCAGGCCCAAAGCCAGGAAGACATAGAGAATTGCAAAGTTGGCGATGCGTACCCAGGCCTGGCCGCCGAGCGCGGCAATGAAAGGTACGGCCAGCAGAGTGGCGCCGACCAGTAGCAGGCCTACCCAATGCTGCCGCCAAGCCGCGGACTTCCTGAGGCGGTCGTTCATGCGCGATCTCCCGTGCGCTCGCCAAAAAGCCCTGACGGACGAAACATCAGGACGATGATCAGCACGATGAAAGCGAAAATGTCCTGATAGTGGCTGCCCAGGAAATCACCCGTCAACTCTCCGATATAACCAGCTCCCAGGGCCTCGATCACCCCGAGCAGGAGGCCCCCGGCCATGGCGCCCGCGAGATTGCCGATTCCCCCGAGAACGGCCGCAGTAAAAGCTTTTAGACCGAGCATGAAACCCATCTGGTAATGCGCAATTTCGTAGTAGGAACCGACCATGCAGCCCGCCACCGCGCCCAGCGCCGAGCCGATGACGAAGGCCATGGCGATGACGCGGTCGATGTCGACGCCCATCAGCGAGGCGACATGCGGGTTTTGCGCCGTAGCCCGCATCGCCATCCCGATCCGTGTCCGATGGACGAGGTAGATGAGGCCCAGCATCACCAGGGCGGCAAGCGTGACGATGGCGATTTGCACGTTGGTGAAACTCGCCCCGCCAAGCTCGTATACCTGCTTGTCAATCATCGGTGGAAAGGTGATGTAATTACGGCCCCAGACGATCATCGCCACGTTCTGCAGCACGATCGACATGCCGATTGCCGTGATCAGCGGCGTTAGTCTCGGCGCATGGCGCAGCGGACGATAGGCCACTCGTTCCAGCCCCCAGCCAAGCACCATGCAGACTACCACGGACACCAGAAGTCCGATTCCCAGAACCAGCAGCGGCGACATGCCGGAGCCGGCCAGGGAGACGATCACCGTGAACGCGACCATCGTACCGATCATGACGACCTCGCCATGCGCGAAGTTGATCAGCCCGATGATGCCATACACCATCGTATAGCCAAGAGCGACGAGCGCGTAGACGGCGCCCAGAGTAAGGCCGTTGATCAGTTGCTGAAGGAGTGTGTCCATGGTCAGGCTTTCCGCAACAAGTGGCTGGTGACGAGCCAAAAGCTCCGACTCACGATAGCGGGAGTCAGGCCGTGCGGATGCTAGGCACGCGTCATGCTGAGTGGGTTTGCGGAGGTGTAGTCAACACGGGGACGGCAGACGATCTGCCATCCCCGTGCGACCGGTTGGCCCTTACTTCTTGGTTTCGGGAGCCGGAGCCGGAGCGGCTGCGGGTGCTGCGGCAGGTGCCGGCGCGGCCGCGGGAGCAGGCGCCGGTGCGTCGGTCGACCCACCTTCGGACTTCAGAGTGACGAGCTTGCCGTCCTTGACTTCGAAAACGGTAATCGCCCCGTTCTTGATGTCGCCTTTTTCGTCGAACTCGACCTTGCCGGTCACTCCGCTGTAGGAGGTCTTGCCGACTTCAGGCAAATACTTGGCAGGGTCTACCGAATTGGCGCGCTTCATGGCGTCGACGAGCACCATTACGGCGTCATAGCTGTACGGCGAATAGATCTGAATCTGGCCGTATTTCTTGGTGAAGTCCTCGACGAACTTCTGACCGTTCGGGAGCTTGTCGACCGGCAGGCCCGCTTGCGAGCAGATGACACCCTCGGATGCCGGGCCGGCGAGCTTGATCAGTTCGGGTGAGCAACCGCCGTCACCGGTGGTGAACTTGGCAGTGATACCCAACTCCTTCATCTGCTTGAGCATCGGCCCGCCGACCGCGTCCATTCCGCCAAGGAAGATGACGTCGGGTTTCTTGGCCTTGATCTTGGTGAGAATGGCTTTGAAGTCCGTAGCCTTGTCGTTGGTGAACTCGCGGGCGACGATCGTCGCGCCTCCGGCCTTCGCGGCCTTCTCAACCTCGTCCGCCAGGCCCTGACCGTAGGCGGTACGGTCGTCAATGATCGCGACCTTCTTGGCGCCCATGTCCTTGACCGCGTAGGTGCCGACCACCGAGCCCTGCTGGATGTCGTTCGCCATCACCCGGAAGGTCGTGTTGAAACCCTGCTGGGTGTACTTGGGGTTGGTCGCCGAAGGGGAAATCTGCGGCAGGCCGGCCTGATTGTAGATTGCCGACGCGGGAATGGTGGTCCCCGAGTTCAGGTGACCGACGACGCCGGCGACTTTGGCATCAACCAGTTTCTGGGCAACGACGGTACCGGTTTTCGGGTCGGCCTGGTCGTCTTCGCCAAGCAGTTCAAACTTGATGACCTTGCCATCGATTTCGATCTTCTTCGCGTTGGCGTCATCGACCGCGAGGCGAGCGCCGTTTTCGTTGTCCTTGCCGAGATGAGCAATAGGACCTGTCAGCGGCGCGACATGGCCGATCTTGACCACCATCTCGGGCTTGGGCGCCGGCGCAGCGGCTGCCGGGGCTGGCGCCGGTGCGGGGGCGGCAGCTTTCGGTTCCTCTTTCTTGCCACAGCCTACGACGGCCAAGGAGGCTGCCAGAACGACGAGTACACCAGGTATACGTGCATGGTTCATAGGTTTCATCTCCGATATTGTGTTTATACTGTGCCAGCGAACGGGCGATTGTCCAAGTACATCAGGAGCTTGTCAACATGCATGTGAATGCTCGGACGATCTGAGTGCGTCATGCCTGGCAATAAAACGGAAAACCGGCACTTGGCCGGTTTTTGCTTTGCTGCAGAATCACTTCAGGCTGAGGATCCACTTGACCAGTTTGGTCGCCTCTTCCGGTTTGACCGTCGCATTTGGCGGCATTGGCACGGGTCCCCATACGCCCTTGCCACCTTTGATGACTTTCTCGGCAAGCATCGCCTCATCCTTCGCGGTGTACTTCTTGGCGACCTCCTTGTAGGCCGGGCCGACGACCTTTTTGTCCACGGCGTGGCAAGCCAGGCAACCTTTCGATTTGGCGAGTTCAGATTCATCAGCCGCCTGGGCGGCGCCAGCGGAAATCACACCGGCGGCAGCCAGCAGAGACACGTAGATCGCTTTCATGCTTATCACTCCGTTCAGATAGGGGGTTGAAACAATCGGATACTATTTCAGTTTCGCCAGCTTGGAAAGTGCCATGATCGGCGTTTGCACGGCGTAGACAATCAACGCGCCGCATGAAAACGCGTTGATCCGCGCTCCCTCGCCAGTCGTCGATCGAGCCTGGCAAAGAACAGCGCCTCACCTGTGCCGTTCGGATGGCGAGCACGGGGCAAGACGGCGACAAGCGGCTTCCTATTGCCGCCACTCGTCAGTTCTTGTGCCATCGTGACAGGTCGCGTACTGCTCCGGTGGCGGCGGACGTGGCCATCGAGGCGTAGGCCTGCAGTGCTCGGGAGACTGCTCGGCGGCGGGTCGTCGCCGGCTGCCAGGCGGCCTCACCCCGAGCGTCCATCGCGGCCCGCCGGCTGGCCAGTTCGGCGTCGCTGATCGCCAGATGGATGCGACGGCCGGGAATGTCAATCTCGATCAGATCGCCTTCTTCGACCAACCCGATGGCGCCGCCTTCTGCCGCTTCAGGCGAGACATGGCCGATCGACAGCCCTGAAGTGCCACCCGAAAAGCGTCCGTCGGTGAGCAGCGCGCAGACCTTGCCCAGCCCTTTCGATTTCAGATAAGACGTCGGGTAGAGCATCTCCTGCATGCCGGGACCGCCTTTCGGACCTTCGTAGCGAATGACGACCACCTCACCAGCCTTGACCTGATCGCCTAGAATCGCCTGCACAGCGTCGTCCTGACTTTCGAACACTCGCGCCTTGCCACTGAAGACCCAGATGCTCTCATCGACACCAGCGGTTTTCACGATACAGCCGTCTTGCGCAATGTTGCCATACAGTACGGCCAAGCCGCCCTCGCGAGAATACGCGTTGGCTTTGTCGCGAATGCAGCCGTGCGTGCGGTCGAGATCGAGTTCAGGGTAGCGGCGACTCTGCGAGAACGCCGTCTGGGTTGGAATTCCCCCCGGCGCGGCCTTGAAGAACTCAAACACTTGCGGGTCGTGCGCGCGGATGACGTCCCAGGTGTCGATCGCCTCTCCCAGCGTCTTCGCGTGTACGGTCGGCACCTCGCGGTGGATTAGACCGGCGCGGTCCAGTTCGCCGAGTATCGCGAAAATGCCACCGGCGCGATGCACATCTTCCATGTGGTAGTCGGGGGTGGCCGGCGCCACTTTGGCCAGGCAGGGAACCTGACGCGAAATGCGGTCGATGTCGTCCATCGTGAAGTTCACGCCGCCCTCCTGCGCCGCGGCCAGGATGTGCAGCACGGTGTTGGTCGAGCCGCCCATCGCGACATCGAGCGTCATGGCGTTCTCGAAGGCCGCGACGCTGCCTATGGAGCGCGGCAAAACTGAAGGGTCGTCCTGCTCGTAGTAACGGCGGCAGAGTTCGACGATCTGCCGGCCGGCCATCAGAAACAGGCCTCGCCGGTCGGCATGTGTGGCCAGCGTGCTGCCGTTGCCGGGCAGCGAGAAACCCAGCGCCTCGGTCAGGCAGTTCATTGAATTGGCGGTAAACATCCCGGAACACGAGCCGCAGGTAGGGCAGGCCGATCGTTCGAAGGCGTCAACCTCGTCGTCCGAGCAACTGCTGTCACCACCTTTGACCATTGCATCGACCAGATCGACCGCAATCACCTTGCCACCCCACTTCACCTTGCCCGCTTCCATCGGGCCGCCGGAGACGAAGATCGTCGGAATGTTGACCCGCATCGCCGCCATCAGCATTCCCGGCGTGATCTTGTCGCAGTTCGAGATGCAGACCATGGCGTCGGCGCAATGGGCATTGACCATGTATTCGACCGAATCGGCGATCAGTTCACGCGAGGGCAGCGAATAGAGCATCCCGTCGTGACCCATCGCGATGCCGTCGTCGATGGCGATGGTGTTGAATTCCTTGGCAATGCCACCGGCAGCTTCGATCTCGCGTCCGACCAACTGGCCAAGATCCTTCAGATGAACGTGGCCCGGGACGAACTGCGTAAAGGAGTTGACGACGGCGATGATCGGCTTGCCGAAATCGCCGTCGTTCATTCCGGTCGCGCGCCAAAGAGCACGCGCGCCGGCCATGTTGCGGCCGTGGGTGGAAGTGCGGGAACGATAGCATGGCATCGGAGATCTCCAATCGGGGAACACGTCCAAGGGGGCGCGTATAATTCGGATTCTATCCGAAAGCCCTCGGGGTGTTCGCGCCGTGTTGATCCATCCGCAGTTCGATCCTGTCGCCTTGTCGCTTGGCCCGCTGAGCGTCCATTGGTACGGATTGATGTACCTGCTGGCCTTCTTCCAGTTCTGGTGGCTGGGCCGCCGTCGGATCACGTCGCATCCACAGCTTTCCCTGGCCGGCTGGACGCTGCGCCAACTCGACGACCTCCTCTTCTTCGGGGTTCTGGGAGTAATCATCGGTGGCCGCCTGGGCCAGGTGTTGTTCTACGAGCCGGCCTACTACTTGGCGCATCCGTTGCAGATCTTCGCTGTCTGGAAGGGCGGCATGTCGTTTCACGGCGGCTTCCTCGGGGTGCTCGTGGCGATGGCGCTGTACGCCCGCCGGAATTCCCGAAATTGGCTCGAAATCACCGACTTCATTGCTCCGCTGGTGCCTCTCGGGCTTGCCGCCGGGCGCATCGGCAATTTCATCAACGGCGAGTTGTGGGGGCGCCCAGCCGACTCTTCCCTGCCTTGGGCAATGATTTTCCCGCACGTCGATGCGCTGCCGCGTCACCCCTCGCAGATCTATCAGGCTGGCCTCGAAGGACTCCTGCTATTTCTGGTGCTGTGGCTCTATTCGCGCCGCGCGCGGCCGCGCGGCGCCGTTTCGGGGATGTTTCTGATCGGCTACGGCGCGCTGCGCTGGTTGGCGGAGTACTTTCGTGCGCCGGATGACGGCATCTTTGGTTTGTCTACCGCCATCAGCATGGGCCAGTGGCTGTCCCTGCCGATGGTCTTGTGCGGAATCGTTTTTGTTGTCGCGGCGTATCGCCAGCGAGTGTGAGCCGAGGACGCCCGCTCGTCGACCGCTCGACGAAGGAGGAAGAAATGCCTAGTGGAATGGTTGTCCGGGGGTTGCGCAAGGTGCGTACGCTGCTCTCCGAGGGGAGTGGCCCGCGCCATCTCGATGGTAGGCAGCTCCAGCGCATACGCGAGCTGCTGCACGAGTGCGCGAGCGGTGTCGGCGGCGAAGTCTCGGCGCGGCAACGCGCCGGCCGCCTGGCGGAAAGCTATCTGCGTCTCGACGACGAAGGCCGTGCCAGCTTCCTGCGTGTCATCGCTACCGAATTCGGGCCCGATCCGCAACGGGTCGCCGAGGCGCATGCCGACTATCAGGCAGCGATCGAGTGCGATGACCGGTGGACGGCCGAATCCGCGCTGCGCAACGCCATGCGTTCGGCACGCATGCGCATCCTGACGCAGTTCACCGCGCTGCCGCAGGGCGTCAAGTTTCTCGTGGATCTACGTGCCGACCTGTTGCGCCTGATGAACGGGGATCCCGCATTGTGTTCGCTTGACCGGGAGGTCGAAACTCGCTTGAGTGCTTGGTTCGACGTCGGTTTCCTCGAACTTCAGCGTATTACTTGGAACTCGCCGGCGGCGTTGCTAGAAAAGCTGATCGAGTATGAAGCGGTGCACGAGATCCGCTCCTGGAGCGACCTGAAAAACCGCCTGGACTCGGATCGGCGTTGCTATGCGTTCTTCCATCCACGTATGCCGATGGAACCGCTGATCTTCGTCGAGGTGGCTTTGACCGACAAGCTTGCCGACAACGTTCAGACACTGCTTGACGAGCAGGCGCCGGTGTTCGACGCGCAACGGGCGAGTACGGCGATTTTTTATTCGATCTCGAACACGCAGGCCGGTTTGCGTGGCGTTTCCTTTGGCAATTTCCTGCTCAAACGGGTGGTCGACGACCTCAAGCGTGATTACCCGCGCCTCGTCAACTTTGCCACCTTGTCGCCGCTGCCGTCTTTTCGCCGCTGGGCCGAGAAGAATCCTGAAGCTTGGCAGAAATCCTTTTCCGAGTCCGATCTTGAACGGATCAGTCGGCATCAGATGGCCGGAACAGCGAGCGTTGTCCAGGCGGCCGACTTGGTCGCACGGCTCGCCGATGGTCACTGGGCCGACGATTCTCGTCTGGCGCGTGCTCTTCAGCACGGGCTGACCCGGCTCGCGGCGCGCTACTTGCTGACTCCGGGCGAAGGCGGGAGGCCATTCGACCCCGTTGCGCGGTTTCATCTAGGCAATGGCGCGCGTATCGAGCGTCTCAATTACCTGGCGGACACGTCGGAGCGTGGTCGACGGCAGTCGTACGGACTGATGGTCAACTATCTGTACGACCCTGATACCATAGAACAGAATGTCGAAGTTTTTTCACGCGGCGGGGAAGTGGCTGCCAACCCCGCTATTCGCCGTTCAGCCCGTGACTGAGACAACGCGGGCTGAACGTTCGTTTTCCTTGTCAAAAGAAAGAACATCACATGAACCAACGTCCCTTCAAGGTGCTGGGCATCCAGCAAATCGCCATCGGTGGTCCGGACAAGCTGAAACTCCGCCAATTGTGGGTAGACATGCTTGGTCTCGAGATTACCGGTAACTTCGTCAGCGAACGCGAAAACGTCGACGAGGACATCGCGGCAATGGGCAAAGGCCCGTTCAAGGTCGAAGTGGATTTGATGCAGCCCGTTGATCCCGAGAAAAAACCGGCCGTCCACGCCACTCCGCTCAACCATGTCGGGTTGTGGATCGACGACCTGCCGAAGGCGGTCGAATGGTTGACCGACCACGGAGTGCGTTTCGCGCCGGGCGGTATCCGCAAGGGGGCCGCAGGCTTTGACATCACCTTTCTACATCCGAAAGCCAGCGCAGAATTCCCGATCGCCGGTGAAGGCGTGCTGATCGAGTTGGTCCAGGCACCGCTCGATGTGGTCGAGGCGTTTTCCAAGCTTGGTTGAACGCTCTTTGCCGTGCCAGGCCGCTACGCTCGTCGGCTAGGAAGTGGTGACTCGCCCCTAGCCGGCTGATCTCCCGGGCCGGAGCAGCCCTCTGTCAGTGTCGTAGAGGGGAACGTGGTCGGGCCCCGAGTCACCGGGGCGGGCCCACAGGCCGTAGGTGGTCAGCTAGCCGTGGTCTGCGGTGCAGGCTTCGTTGCTACCGACGCCCGTTCTTTGGTCAGCGCTTCGAGTAGCATGGTAATGCTCTGTGCCGCGTGCGCCATGTCTTTCACATCGTTGGCGCCGAGTTTGCCGTGGTCGGCAATGGCCCGCTGTGCGATATTGACGATGCATTCGGAATGCTGCAGCAAGCGATCGCGGATGGCATCGAGTTGAGTTACCTTGGCGATTTCAGCCGCGTGCAGGTTGCGGTTAGCCGCGTCGCGTTCTGCCTCGGTCTGCGCACCGTCGAGTTCGCGCAGGGCCATCACCTCGTTCATCGAAGCTTTCCACCAGTCCAGGAAGTTGGCGCGGTGATCGATCAGAGCATTGAGCGACTCGCCCATAGCGTTGATCTCGTCGCGTCCGCCGTGTACCGTGGCCACTCGCCCAGTCGGTGTGCCGTACGCCAAGTTGTCGAGCAGGCCGGCCATTTGACGCACGGGACGAACGATACGCGCGGCGATCAGGACGGCGAAGACGATCGCCAGCGCGATCGCGCAGGCCATCACGACGAGGCTCAGGCGAACGCTCGCTTGCGAAGATTCGGCGATCTCCTTTGCGCGAGCAGCCATCATTTCGTTCGCCTGATCGGCATTCTGCTGGATCAGGGGGACGACGCGATTGGCGGCCGCGTCCATCTGCCGAGTCAAGTCGGCGATCAGCGAGCGCCGCGATACGAGCACCAGGAAACTGCGTTGATAATCGCGTAGAAGGCCGTTGAGTAGTTCCTTGTCGGCGGCCGAAATGGTCGACGAGGCGATCTGCATGCGAATGCTCCGCGCGATATCGACTACCATCTGCGGATACGATTCGTCACCACGCAGCAGGAAATCCTTTTCTCGTCGTCGGAGCTTGAGAACGTTGGTTTCCAGGTTGGTGACATGGTAAGCGTCGAGCAGGGCCTCCATGCGCTGCGCGGCGTCGCGGAAAGGTCCTTTCCCGCTGTCCGTTTGGCCAGATCTTAGTACCCGTTCAGCATATGGTTCAAAGGTTCGCGCGTACAAGGCCAACTCGGCGAGTAATTTCGCCTTGACGGCTTGCGGTAGTTCCGAGGCCTCGATGAGTTGTCGGAACTCGGCGATCAGGTGGCGGACACGATCGCGGTAGCTCGCGTCTCTGCGCAAGGCGAGGTCTTTTTCGTTGCGGCGAATCTGCAAAAGGCTGGTGTAGAGACGGTCGACGTTGTAGTTGGCCGACAACTCGTGCAGGCGATGGATTCGGCTGCGGAACGAGCCCTGAATTCCGGAGTTCTCGTCGAGGCCCATACTTCGCCAAGCGTCGGCAACGGCATGGAAGCTTTCCTGGTAGCTCGCCGTCAGCGCTTGGAGTTCCTCGGCCGTCTGCCGCGACTGCTGGTCAACGGTCGCCAAGGCGGCGATTTTGTCGCGCAAGTTGCCCAAGTGTTGATCGACCTTGCCGGCGTAGCGTTCCTGGCGTTGTATCAGGAAATCTTTCTCCGCTTCCCGGGCGGCGGCCATCTCGCTCTCGATCTGGAGCGCCAGCGACTTGCGGGTTTCGAATACCGCGTGCAACTGATGGTAGTCGTCAAGTACCGAGCGCAGAACTTGGTGATCGTGCCAGATGACGCCGATGAAGAGCAGTCCGACCAATCCGAAACCCAGTCCGAGTTTCTCGCCGATGCGCAATTTGCTGGAAAATATGCCCACATGTCGCTCCTGGCTGGTGAACTGGGCCTGCGAGCGCCAACAACAACGGCTGCCGCCAGCTTCGACACACGGTGGCAGGGCGCTGAACGCGGAGTATATCCGCCGTACCGAGTTTCTGTCGAACCGCAGCTTACCCGTTCCGGGATGCGCATGGGCTTGCCGGAAGGCAGAAGCTGATGGTAGCCTGCCGTACTACCCTGCGCCGGCGTCCGAGAGTTGACTCCGACTCTCGTGTGCCGACGGACACCTCAATACTGATGATTGATGACGTTTATCCGGACGAACCATGAAACTGGCCCGCTCGTGTCTTCTGCTGTGTCTTGCCGGATTGGCCGTGATGAGTAGCGCGACGTTTGGAGCATCGCTCAGCACACGCTTTTTCAGCAACCGGGATGGCTTGCGCCTACACTATCTAGAGGCCGGCAGTGGGCCGCAAACCATCGTTTTCGTCCCTGGCTGGTTGATGCCGGCCGCGGTGTTTCGTCTGCAACTGCAAGCCTTGGGTGACGAGTTTCGGGTGCTGGCCTTCGATCCCAGATCGCAAGGGCTGTCCGAGATTTCTCACGGACCGCACGATCCTGCGCGCAGGATGGCGGACCTTGAAGATTTCTTATTGGCAGCCGGTGTCGGTGACTACGTGCTCGCCGGTTGGTCGTTGGGCGTCCTCGAATCGCTTGACTTCATCGAACAGAAGCCGCAGGAGGGTTTGCGCGGTCTCGTCCTGATCGACAATTCGATCGGCGAGGGACGGCCGCCGGCCGCCAGTTCGAGCAGGCGCCGCGACGACCTGAATGACCCCAAACGGCGAGAGGAGTACCTGACCAACTTTTGCCGAGGAATCTTTCGCACCCCGCCGCCGGCCGATATCGCCGACGCGGTCCTCCGTTCAGCGCTACGAGTGCCGGCGGGTGCCGCCAGACAGCTGCTCGGCCAGCCGTACCCGCGTACCTATTGGCGTGACATCGTGGCCCGTCAGGAAGTGCCGGTGCTGTATGCAATCCGCCCGCGCCTGCGAGAGCAGGGGGAAGCGCTGCAGAGACGCAAGGGTGAACTGGCGCAGGTGGAGGTGTTCGAAGAAGCCGGTCACACCTTGTTCGTCGACGAGCCGAGCCGTTTCAACAGCCTGGTCGCCGCGTTTTCACGGCGTACTTTCATGTCTTTGCCTGACGGCGCGCGATCTGCATCGAACGGGCGTCCGCCCGTTTCAGATAACTGAAGGCGAAAGGCAGATCCCCCGGCGCTTTCTCGCGTTTGTAGGCTTCGGCCAGCGCGCGCTGCGTCGTCGTCGTGAACAGGCTATGAGTCTGCGTAAACTTGCCGTACAGGCGTACCGATCCGATTTTGCCGAGGTCCTTGAAATCCAGCCCGGTTTCGTCCTGCACCACCTGCGTCGCGTTGCTTACCAGCGCTTCACGCAGGATCCCGAAGTGCGGCTTTTGCAGCAGGTGCGAAGCCGCCTTGAGGAGCGTTGGCCCGGCAGCCATGCGCTTGATCCAGGCCTGCTGCTGCAAGGCCGCCTGCAGTCCGTTGTCGGACAGATCCAAGCGTAGGTAGTCGAGCGTCACCCTGCGCCCATCCTTCTCCAGCGCCAGACGCACAGAGCGCCAACGGTCGTCGGTGGCCAGTGGTTCCCACTCTCCCTTGTCCGCGTCGAAACCGAGAGGCGACACCGCGGTCACGCTGTAGCCCAGACGCGCGGCGAAGGCCATCAGTATGGTGGTGGGCCCGATGCCGCTCGTCAGATCGCGCTGATCGTCGTCGAGATCCTCGGTCCGAAAGAAGCCCAGTCGGCCAAACTTCTCCCAGGCAGCCCCGAGTTTTCGCTCGAACGCCTGGCGCTGTGAGCTTCCCATACGCTCGGGATGCGCCGGTGGCCGGGCGTTCTGGATCGCTACCAATACATAGCGTTGCGCACCCGGGTAGACCAAGGCGACCGTCAGGAAGTCCGGGCCCGAAAATGGATAGAAGACGGTTCCGCCACCGCCGTAGCCGACCTCACGCTTGGCCCAGGTGGCTAGCGGCTGGCCGACCTGTTTGTCGTACTTCGCCCAAGCCGCCGCCGCCCGGCCCTGGAAGGCCTTGCGCACGGCATCGGTGGCTGGCGAATCGATCCCGGCAAAGCTGCGTGCTGCCTCCTGCGGCGAGGGTTCGGCAGCGCGCGCCGGGACGAAACAGGCGGTGAAAGACAACACGCCAAGCAACATACAGCGAGTCAGTTGGTGCCGCATGATGACTTTCCCTATGCGTCAGTCAGATCCAGGCGCAACGGCGTATGCCGACGCGCGCCAAAAAGAAGAAACCGATCAGCGCCACCGCGATCCCGACCTCATGTGGGCTTTGCGCTGCACCGAGCAGCAGAACGACGGTGGACACGCCGACGAACACGGGTGCCAACACATAGCGCAGGAGACGCTGCGGGTGACCATCGTGCTCACGGACGCGATAGAGACCGAGCACGCAGAGAATCGGAAACAAGCCGAGCAGGAAACCCATCACGGTCAGAATCTGAACGAAGGAGCCGGTGAGCACCATGAAAATCGACAGTCCAGCTTGCAGCCATACGAGGCTCGGTCGTACCAGGGATCGTGCAGAGTCGTCGTCGCCTGCCTTGTCGTACCAGCCGAGCATGGTGGCCAGAACGCGAGGCCCGAGAAAAGCCGAGACGCCCAGCGAGGAGAGCAACGCAAACGCGACGAGTCCGGAAAACAACGATGCTGCCTGGGCGCCGAAGAGGTGTTTGACAAGTACTGCGATGACCGGGACGATACCTTCGAGTTCCTGTGCCGGCAAACTGGTCAATAGCACGGCGTTGATCGCCACATAGAGCAGCATGACGATACTTGTTCCCATGATCATCGCCCGCCGCACGTTGCGTACTGGATCCTCGACCTCACCGGCGACATAGATCGCCGCGTTCCAGCCGCTGTAGGCGAACATGACCAGCATCATTGCCAGACCCCAAGGGGCACCGAATTCGGCAGTTCGACGCAGAGGTTCGAGGGCCGAGACCGGTGCTTCCATCGCCGGCGAGGCGAGGAAGATGCCGTAGAGGGTCAATCCAGCGAGCAGGATGAACTTGCTTGCCGCGAGCAGCGTTTGGATGCGCAGGCCGAGCGGGCCGAACAGGCCGTGCAGGCTGGTCACCAACAGCAGCGCGGTACAGGCCACGACTTGCGGTGCCAGAGCCAATCCCGGCAGGGCCTGCGCCAGGTAGTCGGACAAGGCCAGCGAAGAGGCGGCGTTGCCGGCCGCAAAAGCCACGACGAACGAGGTCCACCCGGCCAGTTCACCCAAGGAGGGTGAGAACAGTTCGCGCAGGATGCTTGCCTCACCACCGTTGCGAGGCATGCGGCGCGCCAGTTCCCCGTAGCACCAAGCGCCGATCCAGGCGAGGAGTCCGCCCGCGACCCAGATGCAAAGCACGGCACCCGGTGTCTTCACGAGCGACAGCATGATTCCGCTGGTGGTCAGAATGCCCGTGCCGAGCATGCTGGCCACGACCAGGAAAGTCGCCGAAAAGGTATTGAGATGATGGCGCATGACGGCGAGTCCTTGCCCACAGTAGCGCACGACGCGCGGGGACACAAACATGGGGAGGCGAAACGACAGTCCGCGAGACTAGCATGCTGCTCGTCCAGCTTGGCGAGAAGCAGATCAAGCGGGCGTTGTCACTCGGCACACTGTCGCTTTTTTGCACACCTGTCCGCCATTCTTGGACGGGCAGGTAGGTGTTCGTCGTCCCATCACTACGGCCTGCGAATCGTCTATCCTGGCTCCCGGTTAGCAGGTCGGTCAGGCTAGCTGGGGCGGCGTTTGCGCTTTCTTTCAGTCGCCAATTCGGCAGAGGCCGTGGCGGCGTCAACCGCGCGCGCCGTCGTGCAGGCCAGCGCTGCGGCGCCGGCTTCACTGATTTCCAGAATGGGCTGGGCGGCACGCTGGAATTCCTCGACCGCCGAACTGACGGCATGGCGTGTGCACTGCAGGAGCGCCGATGTCGCTTTCGAGCCCATTGGCGACGAGGCGGCGGTCCGCTCCAAGAGAGTTGTCATGGACTGTTGGAAGTCCGCCGCGCAGGCTTCGCTTGTCCTGGCCAGTTGCGTGTGGGTCTCCGCCAGGATGTCGTGGTAGCGGCGCGAGTACGTCAGGACTCTCTCTAGCCAGGGTTGACTGAAGGCCGCATTTACCGCCAGCGCCTCGTGGAGGTCGCCGACCCCGCGCAAGGCCTGGTTTCGTGCCAAGGCGTCATTCACGAAACGGCGCGTCGTTTGCAGGTTGAGACTGAGCAGGCGCTCGGAGACTTCGATGGTCGTAAACGCCAGCGCCGCGAGGCTGTCCAATGTCTTACGGTGAGCTTCGATGACGTCTGTGTATGAGGCGGGCATGGTAATCTCCGCATGGGATGATTGGCGAGCCCGTGGTTTCCGAAGCTTGAGCCGCAGATCGGGATGCCACAGGACGGCTGCGCCGGTACGCGACGCGAGAGTAAGCTTTTCCGGGCTTGCGGCCAAGCCTTTTTTTGCTGACGCTCGTCCCTCGTGGGCAAGCGTCCACCGCGGCCGATAGTCCGGCGGCTGGTTTCGAAGGGCGGCTTTCTCCGCCTTTCAGCGCGCGGCAAGCTCGTTCAGCCGCCGGCTAGCGTCGCCCGCCTGTGGAAAACCGGGGTCTACTTGCAGCGCTTTGCGCAGTGCGTCGATCGCCCCCGCCTTCTGGCCAGCGTCCGAGCGGGCGATACCGAGATGGTAGAAGTGCTCGGCGCTGGCCGACTTCTCCGCGGTTACCTGCTCGAGCAGCCGGATCGCACCGGGAAGGTCGCCGCGCGCGCGCTTTACCCAGGCTAGCGTGTCCTTGAATCCCACTTCCTGAGGCGCAATCTCGATCGCCTTCTGTGACCAGCGCAGGGCGTCATCGAGCCGCTCCTTGCGCTCAGCGGCGATCCAGGCCAGATTGTTGTAGGCCAGAGCCAGCTTCGGGTCGAGCCGGATGGCGTGTTCGTAGGCCAGGTAGGCTTCCTTCCATTCGCCTGCCTGCTGGTGCAGCATGCCGAGCTTCAGCGGAATCTGCGCCGACTTAGGGGCGATTCTTGCGGCATCGTGGAGCGCGCTCACCGCCAGCCTGGGCTGCCCGGCGGACAGCGCGACATCGGCTAGATTGAATTGAGCCGAAATCATGCCGGGTTGTCGTTGGGTCGCCTTTTCGGCGGCAACCAGTGCGTCCTTGTACTTGCGTTGCGCGGCGAGTACCTGGCTGAGCGCCATCCACGCCAGCGGATTGTCGGGCGCCAGTCGCGTCGCTTTCTCGAGCAGCGGTGTGGCGCTGAGGAAATCGCGCCGGGCCAGATACGCCATCCCCGCGCCGTAGTGTGCGCCGGCGTGCTCCGGCTTGAGCCTGATCGCCTTGCCAAAGGCTTCGCCGGCACGTTCGGGCTTGCCCTGCTGATTGTACAACTCGCCAAGGTCTATCCATGGCGCGGCGGCATCGGGGTTGCCGGCCGCCGCTTTGAGAAAACTCGCCTCTGCCTCGGCGTACTTGCGTTTGGCAAACAGCAGGCGGCCCATGGCAAGCTGGCTATCGGGGTCATTTGGCGCTACTTCGGCGGCTTTGGCCACCCAGCGTTCAGCTTCGCCGGTCTGGCCACGTCGGCGCGCCGTCTCGGCCAGACCGAGCAAAGGCTTTGGCGACTTGGGGTCTTTCTCGATGGCCTGACGAAAGAGCTTTTCAGCCTGCTGGAGGTCATTCTTGTCGAGAGCGATCAGCCCGCGCTCGAACAACGGGAACTCCGACGACGCGCTTTGGGCGGCCGTCGTGGGCGACGTTTCGACGAGATAAACGGTGGGGAGTGCCGAAACCGGTGTCGCCACATGCAGCACCGTGAGCAGGACGAAAGAGGCGATCGGCTGACGCATGGTGAGGGGCCTTGGCGAAGGTGAAGCAATCATTCTAAGCTAAGCCATACACCGAAAAGCCCTCTCCTCCAGCGATGGAGAAGAGGGCTGAGCTGATGTGCCCGGCGATCAGCCTTTGTGCTGGCGACGACGTAGTCCGGCAAGACCGGCCAAGCCGAGACCGAGCAGGGCCAGCGAGCCCGGCTCCGGGACTTTCGGGTCGACCGGGTCGAGAACACCACCACTTCCGCCGAAGCCGAAGATGAAGGTGTTCGGCCCGCCGTCGGCGGTGCAGGTAAAACTATCGAAGCTGTCGCCGGTGCCGCAGCGTCCGTAGGAGTACAAGCCGATGTCCTCGTCGCTGGCGTCGCCATCGACCAGGCGGCGGGCGAGATCGGCGGCAGCCTTGTCCGGGGCGACTCCGTAGTAGGTCGAGAAAGTGCGCGTGGCTCCGTCGGCCAGCGCCTCGAACTCGAAGTCGAACAGGGCGCCGATGTCGCCGGTGGCGTCCGTGAAGTTGACGTTCGTCAGACCAAAGGGGCTGAAGCTGAACGGGTCGCCGGAGTTGAAACCGTTGTTGTCCGAGCGCTTGAGGTTGCTGCCGTTGGCCAGGCCCAGTGCGGCCGGCACGCCGGCGATACTGACCATTTCACTGCCCGGGCTCGGAATGTCCCAGTCCATGACGCGACGATAGACGAGGTCGCCGCTGGCGAGATTGCTGCCGCTGGTGTTCTTGATGCTGACATCGACGGCGTAGAGATAGGGCGTGCCGGCGATCGGGTGATAGTTGTGCGTTACCTGCAGGATGGGAGAGCCAGCGCCATTCAGTACGTTGGTGACCGACACGGCGGTGGTCGGCGTCGAGACGAAGCTGACTAACGACAAGTTGGCCGTGCCGACGGCGTCATTGGCGTAGCCTGACTGCCCGGTGCTGACGATACCGACTCCCCAACCTTCGCAGGTGCAGCCGGGTGAGGTCGAGTCGGAATTGGTCGCCACCGAACGCAGGCCGACAATGGTGGTGCCCGAGCCGGCGGCATTGCTACCCCCACCCTGGTTCAGGTTGCCGAGGTCGCGCACCCCGAGTTGCACGGTGCCGTTGCTGATGATCGCGCCAGCGTTGGCGGTTCCGGCGATCAGCAGGCTGCCGGCGGCCAGTGCTAGGCTACTGGCGATGGTCTTGATTCTAAAGGTCATGGCTCTCTCCTGGTGGAATGTTTGTGCGATCTGCGAGAAACATTAAGCAACAGTCGTGCCAATTTAGTATTGTATTGATATAATGAATGATGATCGCTTCGGCTGGCCTCTGTCAATCGTCAGCTGTAAAGGCGTCCGACACCTTCGCCGTGCTTGCGCGTGCCCTCGAAGGAGGTGGCCCAGTGCCGCGCCACGCGGGTTTCACGGCAAAGCCAGGATTCGGAGCGATGCTTTCGGGGTGGCGGTGTGCCGCTCTGGTCCGAGCTACCGGTAGGAGGTCGTCCTGCACCGAGGTTCGGCAGGCGCTGGTAACGGTCTGCTAGACGATGTCCAGATGACCGATGCCAGCGGTGAGGTCGCGGTCTTTAGATTCCTTGCCATGCAGCTTGATCTGCAGGCGCAAGTCGTTGAGCGAGTCGGCGTTGCGCAGGGCATCCTCATACTTGATCTGGCCGGCTTCGTAGAGGTCGAACAGCGCTTGGTCGAAGGTCTGCATGCCAAGCTCTCGCGAACGCTTCATGACGTCTTTGATTTCGTGTACCTGGCCCTTGAAGACCAGGTCGGAAATCAGCGGCGAATTGAGCATCACCTCGATCGCCGGTACGCGTCCCCGACCGTCCCGTTTGGGCAGCAGGCGTTGCGATACGAAGGCGCGCAGGTTCAGCGAAAGGTCCATCAGCAACTGGTGGCGACGTTCTTCGGGAAAGAAATTGATGATGCGGTCGATTGCCTGGTTGGTGTTGTTGGCATGTAGCGTCGCCAGGCAAAGATGTCCGGTTTCCGCAAATGCGATGGCGTAATCCATCGTCGCACGATCACGTATTTCCCCCATCATGATGACGTTCGGTGCTTGCCGCAGGGTGTTTTTCAGTGCGACTTCCCAGGAGTCGGTGTCGACGCCGATTTCGCGCTGGGTGACGATGCACTTCTTATGTTCGTGCACGAATTCGATCGGATCCTCAATGGTGATGATATGGCCGTGGCTGTTGCGGTTGCGGTGATCGACCAGGGCGGCGAGCGATGTTGTCTTGCCGGTGCCGGTGCCGCCGACGAATACCACCAGACCGCGCGTGGCAAGCGAGATGTCCTTGAGCACCGGCGGCAACTGAAGCTCGTCGAGAGTCGGCACCACCAGGTTGATCGTCCGGCAGACCACGGCCACACGGCCCTGCTGAACCAGGGCATTGACGCGGAAACGGCCGATTCCCGAGGGCGAGATGGCAAAGTTGCATTCCTTCCTTTCCTCGAACTCTGCGGCTTGGCGGTCGTTCATGATCGAGCGCGCCAGTTCGGCCGAGTGCTGGGGCAGGAGTGGCTGGTTGGAAACCGGCATGACCTTGCCGTCGATCTTGATCGCCGGCGGGAAATGTGCGGTGATGAAAAGGTCGGAACCGTTTTTCTGCGTCATCAAACGCAGCAACTCGTGCATGAACTTGAGTGCTTGATCGTGTTCCATGCTGTCCTTCCGGTTGCGAGGCAAGCCTTAGGCGCCGCCGAAGGTATCCTTGTTGGCCGCCTTGCTGCGTGCTTCACCGACGGCGACGAGGTTTCGCTTGACGAGCTCGAGCAGGCTGTGATCTAGGGTCTGCATGCCGTACTGCTGGCCGGTTTGCAGGGTGGAGTACATCTGTGCGATCTTGTTTTCGCGGATCAGGTTGCGTATCGCCGGCGTGCCGATGAGGATTTCGTGTGCTGCGACTCGACCCTGACCATCCTTGGTTTTGAGCAGGGTCTGCGAAATCACGGCGCGGATCGACTCGGAAAGCATCGAGCGAACCATGTCTTTTTCGGCTGCCGGAAAGACGTCGATGATACGGTCGATAGTTTTGGCAGCACTCGATGTGTGCAGGGTGGCAAACACCAGGTGGCCGGTCTCCGCACCAGTGAGGGCAAGGCGGATGGTTTCCAGATCCCGCATCTCGCCGACCAGGATGACATCCGGGTCTTCGCGGAGAGCCGAGCGCAGAGCATTCTGGAAGGACAGCGTATGCGGTCCGATCTCGCGCTGGTTGATCAGGCACTTTTTCGATTGATGCACGAATTCGATGGGATCCTCGACCGTCAGGATATGGCCGTACATGGTCTCGTTGACATGGTTGATCATCGCCGCCAGCGTGGTAGATTTTCCCGATCCCGTTGGCCCGGTGACCAGTACGATGCCGCGAGGGTATTCCGAGATGTCCTTGAAGATTTTCGGGCAGTTGAGCTCCTCGAGCGTCAGGACTTTCGACGGAATGGTCCGGAAAACCGCGGCCGCGCCGCGGTTTTGAACGAAGGCATTGACGCGAAAGCGCGCCAGATTGGGGATCTCGAAAGAGAAGTCGCATTCCAGCGTGTCTTCGTAGTGCTTGCGCTGGCCGTCACTCATGATGTCGTAGACCATGCCGTGTACGTCCTTGTGCTCCATCGCCGGCAGGTTGATGCGGCGCACGTCGCCATTTACCCGGATCATCGGCGGCAAGCCCGACGAGAGGTGCAGGTCGGAAGCCTTGTTCTTGACGCTGAAGGCCAGCAGTTCGGTGATGTCCATCCGGATCAGTCCTCGGGCGGTGAAGAGGGCAGGGTGTTATACTAGCGACAATCTGCGCGACGCCTGATTATGATCACACTTACCGCCAAGCTGCAAGCCGTTCGCGCGCGAATAGCCCGCGCCGCGCGGCAGTATGGGCGTGATCCAGGTAATGTCGTCCTGCTCGCGGTCAGCAAGACTTGGTCCAGCGCCTGCGTGCGCGAGGCTGCTGCTGCTGGGCAACGGGCGTTCGGCGAGAGCTACCTTCAGGAAGGTTTGGCGAAAATGGCGGAACTCGCTGCGCTGAACCTCGACTGGCACTTTATCGGTGCCCTGCAGGCCAACAAGACGCGTGGCGTGGCCGAAAACTTCGATTGGGTACATTCCCTCGACCGCCTGCACGTCGCCGAACGACTCTCCGCCCAACGTCCGCCGTCACGGCGTCCGTTGTCCGTCTGCCTGCAGGTGAATATCAGTGGCGAAGCCAGCAAGGCGGGTGTTTCGCCTGCCGATGCGCCGGCTTTGGCGCGCGTTGTCGCCGGGTTGCCGGGTTTGCGCCTGCGTGGCCTGATGTGCGTCCCGGCGCCAAGTGACGACTTCCTCGAACAGCGCCACTCTTTCCGCCGGCTGCGGGAGCTTGCGGAACAAATGCAGGCCGATGGTCTGCCGCTTGACACGCTTTCGATGGGCATGTCGCATGACCTTGAAGCGGCGATCGCTGAAGGTGCGACGCTGGTTCGGGTGGGTAGCGCAATTTTTGGCGAGAGACAGAAAGTATGAGAATCACTTTCCTGGGCGGTGGGAACATGGCCAACGCCCTGATCGGTGGCCTGGTGAAGACCGGCTTTGCGGCGGCGGACATCGCCGTGATCGAGTTGGGTGCGCAGGGGCGTGCCAAGCTGCGGCTCGTCTACGGAGTGCGCTGTTACGAGGCGCCGAGCGCCGCGGCGCTGGATTGCGACGCGCTTCTGCTGTCAGTCAAACCGCAGCAGATGCGCGACGCGTGTACGCCGTTGCTCCACCATCTCAAACAGCAATTGGTGATCAGCATCGCTGCCGGGCTGCGCCTTGCCGACGTGTCGCGCTGGTTGGGCGGCTACGGAAAGATCGTCCGCGCCATGCCCAACACGCCGGCGCTGATTGGCGCCGGCATTACGGGACTGTGTGCGATGCCGGCGGTGTCGATGGCCGAGCGATTGGGCGCCGAGCGCATCATGCAGGCCGTTGGCAGTACGCTGTGGATCGCCGATGAGGCTCAGATGGACGCCGTTACCGCCATCTCCGGCAGTGGCCCGGCCTACGTTTTCCTGTTCATCGAGGCTCTTCAGCAGGCCGCCCGGGATCTCGGATTGACGCAGGCGCAGGCGCGTCAACTGTCGATCGAAATGGTACTCGGTGCCGCCAAACTAGCCGCCCAATCCGACGAAGCGGCAAGCGTGCTGCGCGAGCGCGTGACCTCGAAAGGGGGTACCACTGAGGCGGCGCTGCGAACGATGGAGGAACGCGGCGTCAAGGATGGCTTCATCGCCGGAGTTCTCGCCGCCAACGTCCGCGGCCGCGAACTGGGCGAGTTGTTCGGCAAGGACGACGAATGATCGTTGAGGCGGGGCTGTTCCTGCTGCAAGCGCTGACCGGCTTTCTGAGCGGCGCCCTGCTGCTGCGTTTCTACATGCAGGCGTGGCGGGTTTCGTTCAACAATCCGCTCGGTGTGTTCGTCGTCGAACTCAGCAACTGGCTGGTTCGGCCCTTGCGCAAAGTCCTGCCCGGGTTTTTCGGGCTCGATCTGGCGAGCCTGTTGCCAGCTTATCTGTTGCAACTCATTTATGTTCTGGCGGCCTTTTATTGGCGCGGTCACGGCGTCGCATGGTCGTTCGACAGCCTGCTTCTCTGGTGGGCGCTGTTGGCCACCTTGCGCCTCAGTATCTACCTGCTGATCGGCGCTTTGCTGGTGCAGGCCATACTGTCCTGGGTCAACCCGTACTCGCCGCTTGGCCAGCCGCTGGTGCAACTGACGCGGCCCTTTCTGCGTCCGCTGCAGCGCGTCATTCCGCCGATTGGGTCGGTCGACCTGTCGCCGCTGGTTGCCATCGTTCTTGCGCAACTACTTCTGATGTTCCTGTAGTCCATGGCCGAATGGCTAAGCGTGGCGGGTAGTGTAGTCACCCTGACCGTCCACGTTCAGCCTGGAGCGAAAAGGACCGAGGTCGTCGGCATGCATGGCGATGCGTTGAAGGTGCGCCTCGCGGCACTACCGATCGACGGTCGGGCCAACATGGCGTTGATCGATTTGGTGGCACAGCGTCTCGGCTTGGCGAGGTCGGCAGTCGACCTGAAAAGTGGCCACTTGGCGCGCCGCAAGGTATTACATGTCAGCGGTGCGCCAGCAGACGCGCGGCAGAGGCTGCTTGGCCCGTAGCGTTTTCCCAGCGGCGCCTTGCGCTCAGGCTTCGTAGACGATTCGTCCGCCAATCAAGGTCATGCGTACCCGACCCTTGATTTCGCGACCCAGGAAAGGTGTGTTCTTGCCTTGGCTGCGCAAGCCTCCCGGCGTGACCTGCCAAAGCTGATCGGGGTCGAAAAGGCAGATGTCAGCCGGGCAGCCGACGGCGAGCGATCCGGCGTCGATGCCGAGGATCGTTGCGGGATCCGAGGTGATGCGGGCCAGGGCGACGGTCAGCGGCAGTTTCGTCTGCTCCGACCAGAGCAGGGTTAGCGGCAACAGCAGTTCAAGGCCGGTGGCACCGGGAGTCGCTTCGGCAAAGGGCAATTGCTTGCCGTCCGCGTCGACCGGTGTGTGGTCCGAGCAGATGGCCGCCAAGCCGTCGCCGACAGCAGTGCGCAGGGCCTCGCGATCGTTCTGCGAGCGCAGTGGCGGGTCGAGGCGAGCATTGCTGTCGAAGTAGCCGATGTCCACTTCCGACAGATGCAGGTGGTGGATCGCGACGTCACAGCTGACCGGTACGCCCGCCCGCCGGGCAGCGCGGATCAGCTTGACGCCGGCGGCAGACGAGAGGCGGGAGAGGTGTAGACGGACTCCGGTTTCACCGGCCAGTTGCAGGGCGGTCGAGATGGCGACGGTTTCGGCCGACACCGGAATTCCCGTCAGACCCAGTCTTGAAGCCACTTCACCGTCGTGGGCCACACCTTCGCGAGCGAGGAAGTGCTCCTGCGGCCGCAAGCGAACGGCGTAGCCGAAGGTGGCGGCGTACTGCATGGCGCGCAGCAGGAGCTGCGTGTCGATGATCGGGCATTTGGCCTGCGAAAAGGCGATACAGCCGGCACGCGCAAGACCGTTCATTTCGGCCAGCCTGCGACCGGCCAGCTCCTGCGTCAGTGCGCCTATCGGATAGACCCGCGCCAGGCCGAGCATGTCGCTGCGACGGACCAGGCGCTCGACCAGCCCGGGCTCGTCGAGCGGCGGTTTGCTGTCTGGCGGACAGGCCAGCGAGGTCACTCCGCCGGCGACAGCGGCTTGGAGTTCCGCTTCGATGCCGCCCAAGCGGGCCGAAAGATCGACCAGTCCGGGACAAGCGATCAGTCCGCTGGCCTCTATGCGGCGTTGGGCAGTGAAGCCGGCCGGTGCTTGGCCGACGCCAGCGACACGTCCATCGGCAAGGAAAAGGTCGAGTCGCCCGTCTATGCCTTGGCTGGGATCGATCAGGCGGGCGTTCCGGAGGTGCAACAGCGGGTAGCTCATGGCTCAGTTTCCGGCGAGAATGCCCATCACCGCCATCCTGACGGCAATGCCGAACGTGACCTGCGGCAGGATTACCGCCTGCGGCCCGTCGGCGACGTCGGAGTCGATCTCCACGCCCCGATTCATCGGTCCCGGGTGCATCACGATGGCGTCTGGTTTGGCCAGCGCCAGCATTGCTGGTGTCAGTCCGTAACAGCTGAAGTACTCGCGAGCAGATGGCAGCAAGGCACCGTTCATACGTTCGTTCTGCAGGCGCAGCATGATGATCACGTCGCAGTCGCGTAGTCCGGCGCGCAAATCATGGCAGACACGCACGCCCATTTTCTCGATGGCGGTTGGCAACAGGGTCTGCGGCCCGACCGCGCGCAGCTCGGCGGCACCGAGCGTGGTCAGCGCGTGCAGATCCGAACGGGCAACCCGCGAGTGCAGGATGTCGCCAACAACCGCTACCACCAGGTCGTTGAAATCCTTCTTATAGTGACGGATGGTGTACATGTCGAGCAGGCCTTGCGTGGGATGCGCATGGCGTCCGTCCCCGGCATTGACGACGTGCACGTCGCGCCGCCCGAGGCGGTGCAGATGATCGGCGATCAGATGCGGCGCGCCGCTCGCCGCGTGCCTGACGACGAACATGTCAGCGTGCATGGCGACGAGATTGTCCACCGTGTCGAGCAGCGTCTCACCCTTGGCCGTCGACGAGCGCGTCACGTCGAGGTTGATGACGTCCGCCGACAGTCGCTTGGCGGCAATCTCGAAAGTCGTCCGCGTACGTGTCGAATTCTCGAAAAAGACGTTGAAGACGCTCTTGCCACGCAACAGTGGGACCTTCTTGACATCGCGGTGCGAAACCTTGAGAAAGCTGGATGCCGTATCGAGAATATGGGTAATCACTTCGCGTGGCAAACCCTCGATGGACAACAGGTGGGTCAATTCACCGTTGGCGTTGAGTTGCGGATTACGCATTTTCGGCCACACTCCACTGCAGACGCCCATCGTCGTTGGTCGAGAGTATCAGTTCCTGCGACGGATCGAGCGCCACTCGCCAGGGGCAGTAGTCGGCGCAAATCGGTAGCTGTCGCCGGCCGCGGTCAGCCAGGACAGCAAGCTGTATGCTGGCCGGGCGGCCATAATCGAACAGTTCGTTGATTGCCGCGCGCGTCGTGCGTCCCGTGTAAAGTACGTCATCGACGAGGATCAGTGGCCGGCCCTCGACATCGAAAGGGATAGAGCTCGGCTTGACGCGCGGATGAAGGCCGCGTTCGCTGTAGTCGTCGCGATAGAAGGAGACGTCGATTAGGCCGATTTCTTTGTTTAGAGCGAGGCGCTCGCAAAGACGGCGGGCGACCCACACGCCGCCACTGTGGATGCCGACCAGCACCGTGTCTGACCGAAGGTGGGGGCGTATCAGTTCGGCGAGTTCGCTACATTGTGCTTCGGCGTCAGGGAGGTCAATGGTCGGCATCGGTGTGCGCGTGATCAAGAGTGTTAGGTGTGTCGGGCATGTCAAGCCGGGCTGGGCCGCTCATGTCGTCGAAGTAGTTTTGCAGAATCAACTGTGCGGCGACCGCATCGAGGTGTCTCCTGGCGCGACGGGTGTCGTGGCCGCTGGCCAGGAGTCTTTCCTGCGCCTCGAACGAAGAGAGCCGCTCGTCGGCATAGTCGACATCAAGGCCAAAGCGCCCGCGTAACTGCTGAGCGAAGCGCTGGCAGCGGGCGGTCATCGCGTGGTCGGTGCCGTCCAAAGCGGTGGGGCGGCCAACTACCAGATGTGCGGGTCGCCATTCCCGGATCAGCGCGCCGATCGCCGCGAAGCGCTCGGTGACAGCCTCAACCTCGATTGTCGTCAGTGGATGCGCCTGCCTCGTCTGCCATTCGCCAACGGCGACGCCGAGGCGCTTGGCGCCGAAGTCGAACGCGAGCACCGTGCCCTGGTGTCGGCCGATGCGCTCAGGCATGCCCGGCTTCGTCGGCCAGATTGGTCAGGTTGACGCCAAGTAACTCGAGGGCCGAAGCGAGTCGCTCTTCGTAAGGGAGTTCAAACAAGATGCGCAATTCCGCCGGCACGGTTAGCCAGGCGTTTTGCGCAAGCTCGTGTTCGAGCTGACCGGCCGACCAGCCTGCGTAGCCCAGTGTCACCATCAGATCCTGCGGTTGTCCGCTGCGCGCGACCGACTGCAGGATGTCGCGCGAGCTGGTAAGACCGACCTGTTTGTTGACTACCAAGGTCGACTGCCACTGACCGACCGGACGATGAAGGACGAAGCCGCGGTCGGTCTGTACCGGACCGCCGAACAGAACCGGCAGGTGGGCGAAGGCGTCGTCCGCCAGCGGGAGGTCTATCCGTTCGAGAAGTGTTCCCAGACTCATGTCGATCGGCCGATTGACGATCACGCCGAGGGCGCCGCGATCGTTGTGCTCGGCGATGTAAACCAGGGTCCGGGAAAAGTACGAATCTAGCATCGCCGGCATGGCGATGAGAAAATGATCGGTCAGATTGATGCTTTGCATGGCCTTATTCTAATCGGCGGCGGCTGCCGATACAAAGGTAATCCACTTTGGAATCGATTCTAGTGTGGTTCCGGCGCGATCTGCGTGATACCGATCACGCCGCGCTAAGTCAGGCGCTGCGGCGCGGACGGCGGGTGTATTGCGTCTTCGTGTTTGATCGGGAGATTCTCGACCGCCTCGAGCAGCGAGCCGATCGTCGCGTCGAGTTCATCCTCGAGTCGCTCGCCGAACTCGACGCGGCCTTGCGCGCGCGCGGCGGTGGCTTGCTGGTACGACACGGCTGGGCGGTCAGCGAAATCCCGTGCCTGGCCAGGCGACTTGGCGTCGCGGCAGTGTTTGCCAATCGCGACTATGAGCCAGGGGCGAAACAGAGGGACGCCGCTGTCGGAGCGGCGCTGCAGGCGACGGGAATTGCCTTCGAGTCGTTCAAGGATCAGGCCGTTTTCGACGGCAACGACGTGCTTACGCAGGCCGGGCGTCCATACACCGTATTTACCCCTTATCGGAACGCCTGGCTAAGGCGTTTGACGGAAGACGATTGGCGCCCGCATCAGGCTGGGCCCGGGGTTCTGGTTGCCTCGTCGCTGGCTAATGCTCTGCCTTCCTTGACGGATATCGGTTTTTCCCGAACCGACCTGAGGGCGTCGGGCATCGTGCCGGGAATGTCCGGTGGACGTCGGGGGCTGGCCAGCTTTCTCGGGCGCCTAGCGCGCTATCGGGAGCAGCGCGACTTTCCGGCCGTCGATGGAGGATCCTACCTCTCCGTTCATTTGCGCTTCGGGACGCTGTCGGTGCGGTCGCTGGTTGGCGCGGCGGTTGCCGCTGGCGCTCTGCGCGAGGGAAATGGTGGGGCGACTACCTGGCTTGGGGAACTTGTCTGGCGAGATTTCTACTTCATGATTCTCGACCACTTCCCGCATGTCGTCCGCGGCGCTTTCAAACCGGCGTACGACGCGATCGAGTGGGAGAGCGGGCCGGCAGCGGACGAGGCTTTCGCCGCCTGGTGCGCCGGGCGTACCGGCTATCCCCTGGTCGATGCAGCGATGCAGCAACTCAAGCAGACGGGTTACATGCACAACCGCCTGCGTATGCTGGTCGCCTCATTCCTGAGCAAAGACCTGGGAATCGACTGGCGGCTTGGGGAAGCCTACTTCGCTTGCCAGTTGAACGATTTCGACCTGTCCGCGAACAACGGCGGTTGGCAATGGGCCGCTTCCAGCGGCTGCGATGCGCAACCCTATTTCCGCATCTTCAATCCGGTCACCCAATCGGAGCGCTTTGACCCGGCCGGCAAGTTCATTCGCCGCTACCTGCCTGAGCTTGCTGGAGTTCCCGACAAGTTCATCCACGCACCCTGGCGGATGACCCAGCACGAGCAGCAGGCCTGCGCCGTGCTGATCGGTCGCACGACACCTGCGCCACTGGTCGACCATGATCAGGCCAGACGGCGCACCCTAGAGCGTTACGCCGTCGTCAAGACCC
The DNA here is from genome assembly GCF_029255285.1 of Accumulibacter sp. Lineage (GTDB taxonomy): Bacteria > Pseudomonadota > Gammaproteobacteria > Burkholderiales > Rhodocyclaceae > Accumulibacter. Next base: position 14,049 of record NZ_JAPUVI010000024.1, on the reverse strand, counting down.
GCGCTGTTCCTTGACGTGTTGCGCGACCAGGCGCAGCAGTTCGTCTTCCTGATAGGGTTTGCCAAGATAGTGATTGACGCCCAACTCGAAGGCGTACTGGCGGTGCTTGTCCGCGGTCCGCGAAGTGATCATGACGATGGGAACGGTTCGCAGGCGCTTGTCGGCGCGTACGTTTCGGGTGAGTTCGAAGCCGTCCATGCGAGGCATCTCGATGTCGACCAGCATCACGTCGGGGACCAGGGCGACCAGTTGCTCGAGTGCGTCGACACCGTCCTTGGCGGTTATGATCTGATAGCCTTCACGCGCCAGCAGGCGGCTGGTGAACTTGCGTACGGTCAGCGAGTCGTCGACGATCATCACGGTCGGCAAGGTCGCCGTGACGGAGGCCTCTGCCGTTGGCTGGCGGACGGTCGGTACCGGCACCACTGCCGACGCGCCACGAGTACGACTGGCCAAAGCAACCGGGTTCAGGATCAGCACAACTTGGCCGTTGCCGAGGACCGTCGCGCCATCGACACCGATGACCCGGGCGAGTTGCTGCCCGACGTTCTTGACGACGATTTCCTGATTGCCGAGCAGGCCATCGACTTGCAGTCCGATCCGGCCGGTTCCACTGCGTAACAGGAGAACCCAGTACTGTTGATGCTTTTCGGGCAGCGCGCGGGTGTCGCCGAGGAGGTGGGGAAGGTAGTGGAAGGGATAGGGGTGCCCGGACCAAGTGGCGGCGTTGGCTTCGCGAATGCGTGCCAAGCCTTTTTCCTTGAGATCGAGCACCTGCTCGATCATCGCCGCCGGAATGGCGTACTCGCGATTGCCCGAGCGCACCAGCAAGGCTTTGGTGACGGCGAGAGTGAGCGGCAGATAGAGTCGGAAAGTCGTTCCTTGACCGGCGCTCGAGGCGACTTCGATGCGACCACCAAGGCTTGCCACTTCGCTCTTGAGCACATCCATCCCGATGCCACGGCCGGACAGGCGGGATACCTCGCTGGCTGTCGAGAGGCCCGGGGCAAAGATCAGGTCGACCACGCGCGCGGGATCCGTTGCCTCTTCGCTGGTCAGCAGGCCGGCGGCGAGACCACGTTCCCGCAGGCGGCTCAGGTCGAGACCGGCGCCGTCATCCGAGAAACAAAGAATGATCTCGTTGCCTTCCTGGGCCAGTGACAGCGACAATTCGCCGATCTCCGGTTTGCCTTTAGCCAGACGAAGGTCGGCCGTTTCAAGACCATGTGCGATGGCGTTGCGCAGCATGTGTTCCAGCGGTGCCAACATCTTGTCGAGAACGGTCCGGTCGAGTTCCAACTCGGCGCCACTGATCTCCAGGTTGGCGCGCTTGCCGATCTCTTTGCTCGCCTGTCTGACAATACGGTAGAGGCGATCGGCGATACTGGCAAAAGGGACCATGCGAACGGACATCAGCTCCTGCTGCAGCTCGCGGTTCAGGCGTGATTGCGCGAGGATTGCCGCATTGGCATCGTCGAGATTCTTCAGCAGGCTCTGCTGGGCGGTGGCGACGTCGTTGACGGATTCGGCCATCATCCGCGTCAGTTCCTGGAAGCGTGTAAAGCGGTCGAACTCCAGAGGATCGAAATCGGTGTGGGTATGGTCGGTCAAGGCGGTACGGGATTGCATCTGCAACTCGGCGTGCAGTTCGATATCGCGCAACTGCCGGCGCAGACGGATGACGTTCTCGGTCAGATCGAGCAAGGATCCCTTGATGGCTCGCATCTCACCTTCGATCCGCGAGCGCGCGATCGACAGCTCACCCGCCTCATTGACCAGGCGGTCGATCAGGTCGGCGCGCACACGCAGTACCGCGCGCTGTGCCGCCGCCTCGCTTTCCGCCTCCTGCGCCTCGCGTTGACTGACGGCCGCGCCTCGCTCGCCAGCTGTACCCGCTTCGGCGGTCGCTGACTCCGCTGCCAGCTCCGCTACGGCGTTGTCTGGCACCTCGACGAAGGCGTCGGCCGATTCGCCGCGCTGCAAGCCTTCGACGGTTTGCACGATGACGTCGAACGCGTTGTCGATATCATCGATCAGTTCCGGCGGCGCACTACCCGCACGCTGCGCCTCGGCCATGCGCGTCTCGATGGCGTGCGTCAGCTCGCCGAGGTTCATCGCACCGGCCATGCGGGCACTACCCTTCAGGGTATGAAAGAGACGCGCCAGGCGACGCACGACCTCGCCATCGGTGGGATCACCGCGCCAGACACGCAGTTGCTTCGCAATGCTCTGGTTGAGTTCGACGGCTTCTTCGAGAAACAGTGGTAACAGTTGCTCGTCCAGTTCGTCCTGCAGTGGTGAGACTGCCGCGCCCGTGCCACTCGCCGTCGGCGCCGGCGGGTGGGGAGGGGTCGGCGACGGTGCTGCCTCGGGGGTCGTCAATTCCACGTTTTCGGTTGCGGCTTCGGCCGGCGGCACCGGTGGATGTTCGGCAAGCTGTTCCGGGTAAAGTGTGTCGAGCGCTTCGGCCAGCGCGGGGGCAGCTTCGGGCTCGTGGTCGTCGAGCACATCCGAGAGCATCTGGGCGAGGACGGCGATCGTCTGCCGCACCATCTCAAGTGCTTCGAGGCTGTCCGGCTGCGTGGCGCGATTGCGACGCAGCAAGGCATTCTCGAGAGCGTGACCGAGTCGGTTGACCGCCTCGATGCCGACGGTCGCCGCGATGCCGCCGAGCGTATGCGCGGCACGGTACATCTCATGCCGCGTTTCGGCGCGCGGGTCGCTTTCGAGCAGCGCGAACTCGCGCTGCAGGGTGGCGAGATGGACGGCAGCCTCGGCATTGAAGATCTCGGCCAGGTCCGCCGCCAAGGCCAGTCGAGAACGTGTCGTCCGTGGTTCGTCCTCAACTCGCTCTGGCTGGCTGGCGACCTCGGTCGGCACGGCTTCCGGGGCAGTGGCGGTGGCCGCGGGCGTGACGCTGCTCGGCAGTGACGATTCTGCCGCGGCTTCACGGCCCTGCCTGAGCGCGTCGGCGAAAGCAATCAGTGAGCTGGTGTCCGGGGCACTCCCGCGTCTACTCTTCAGATGCCCGACCCAGGCCAGAAACACTTGGTATCCTTGGCCAAGCAGGTCGAGAAGCGGCGGCGTGACTTCGTGCTCCTGCCGCAGCCAGAGGTTGAGCACTTGCTCTACAGACCACGCTGATTCGCCGAGATCCTTCAGACCGACCATCCGGCCGCTGCCCTTGAGCGTGTGCACCGCACGGCGGAGCGCCGTCAGCACTTCGACATCATGTGGACGCTGTTGCAGCAAGTGGTAGTTCTGAGCCATACCGGCCAGTACCTCGTCGGCTTCGTCGAGAAAGATGCCGAGCAACTCGGCATCGACTTCCTCGGTGGTCGCCTGTGAGAGCTGCAGCGTCTCAGCCGATGGCAGCGGCGTCTCGGCCGCTTGCGGTTTGAGCGTGGCCATTGCTTCGTCGATCTGACGGGCGGCATCACCCCCGGCGGCGAGCGCCGAAAGGGCGTGCTTCGTCTGTTGGCCGAGCTTCTTGTCGGCCACCAGATCGGCGTCTTTTTGCAGTGCGGCGAGATTCTGCTGAACCTCCTGGAGCAAACCGGCATCGGTCGGTTGCTCCTTGAGCGCCGCCAGCAAGCCGTGCGCTTCTCGCTTGTGCTGCTCGATCTCCTGCTCGACGGTCGCCGCCGGCTCGGCTATGGTTGCCGGCCGGCGGGCGGTATCCGCCTGCATATTGTCGACAAAGCTCTCGAAATCAGCCGCGCCGGTCTGCAGCGCGTCGACAAAGAACCCGACCAGCGCCAGTCGATCGGCGACACGGGAAAAATCGGCCTCCTGCGGCAAATAGTTCGGTTCCGAGAAAGCGCTGATGTCGGCCGCGCACTGCCGTACGACGGTTGCCGCGCCATCATGGCGCATCATGGTCAAGGCGCCGACGATCTGCCGCAAGGGCGTTTCCAGGCCGCCGAGATCGGCGGGCTTGTCGGTGTCGCGAAAGAAACCATCGAGCACTTGTTCAATTTGCGCCAGGTTGTTCTGAATCTCCTTGGCGACCTGCCCAATCAGCAGCTTTTCCTGTGCCAGGCGCGACATTTCGTCGAGCAGTGGCAGCTCCGATCCGGGAGGCGGTGGTGTTCCGGCGATGCACGCGCGAAGCCGGTCCACCATGACGTCGACCTGGTGCGAGAAACCGCGGTCGAGGCGCTGTATGTTTTCCTGCGCGTTCTGGGCGAGGAGGATCGCCGTCGCCGTTTCCATGGCCAGGGCTTCGCTATGCCGTGCCGGTGTCTGCGCCAACAGATTGGCAACTTCGCCAATGGCTTGCACCAGGCGACGATAGTCGGCGTGATCCAATTCTTCGACGACGGCCGACAAGGCACTGCTGTTGGCCCGGAAGGCTGGCAAGGCCTGCGTCGTCCCGGCGCAGAACTTGTTCCAGCTCTCTTCGGTGAGTGCGATCGCTTCGCGCAATTGGCGGCGGACGGACTCCAGCGCGACCGGTGTGGCTGGGGCCCCGGGTATCAGTGCCGCGAGCTGATAAACCTCTTTGACTCGTCGCACCGCACGATCATTGCTCGTGGCGCAGCCGACGAGGTAGAGTGCGTCGCGCATCAGGCGCTCGGCAACGTTGCTCGAGCCTTCGAGGAGTCGGCGAATCTGCAGGTCGATGCGGGTGCACAACTGCCTGGCGTCGGCATCCGCCGGCAGCCCGCGCTGGGTCAGGGCGGTCAGGAAGGCGGTGGCGACCCACCAGAAGGCACGTGCCGACGGCAAGTCCTGGATGGCCTCGATACGCTTGACGGCCTCCAGCATCTCCGGAAGGCCGGTGCCGTCCTTCGGTGAGCGCAGCCAGGACAGAAGACCGCGTTGAAAATGCGCCCGCTGCTGGCGCAGGGCGCGTTGTCGCTCGGCACGTTCGATCTGCAGCGGCGGGCCCGGCCGCCGTCCGGGGCCGACGAGCAGATTGGGGAAGAACAGATCGGTGGCGAGAACTCGCTCCTGTCCGCGTGCCAACTGTACTTCCCGATACAATGGCAAGAGGCGCAACGGCTGATTCGGCTGGCCGCCAAGCAGGTCGTCGAGATAATGACGAAGCGCGGCCATCGCCCGTCGCACCAGGTCGACCGAAAGCTGTTCGGCCGGACGTTCCTGTAGTTCCATCGCCTCGAGCAATGATTCCAAGGCCTCGCTGAACTGCGTCACGCCGTCCAAGCCGACGATGGTCAGGGCGCCCTGGACTTGGTGCAGGTGAGTTCGACAGAATCTGAGCTGCGTCAGATCGCCCGCCCCGTCGGCCGTGCTCGCCGTGAACTGTTGCAGCGCCTTGTCGGCGCGCTCTAGCGCGAGGTCGATCTCGCTCTTGACCCAGGTCAGCGGGCCGATGTCGAAGTCCGTCTGGGCGTTCATCGGGGCAAATTCTCCACTCCGCTGATCGGCGCCAGCGCTCAAGACACCTTGAAGCCGGCAACCGATCCCTTCAGTTCGGTTGCCAGAGCGGCCAGTTCGCCGATCGCAGTCGCGGTTTTCTGTGTACCCGCCGTTGTCTGACCAGTGACTAGCAGAATCTCCTGCATCTTGCGCGCCACCTGAGTTGCCGAATCAGCCTGCTGGCGCGTTGCGACGGCGATGTTTTCGATCAGTACCGTCAACGCCTTCGAAACCTCCCCGATCTCGGCCAGCGCCTGGCCGGCGGCGTCGGACAGCCGGGCGCCCTCGACGACGCCACGGGTCGACTCCTCCATTGCCGACACAGTGTCCTGGGTGTCGGTCTGAATCGTCCGGACGATGGCGCCGATCTGCTTCGTCGCTTCACCGGAGCGTTCGGCGAGGCGTTGTACTTCCTCCGCCACCACCGTGAAGCCACGCCCCGCTTCGCCGGCCGATGCCGCCTGGATCGCGGCGTTGAGGGCCAGCACATTGGTCTGTTCGGTAATATCGGAAATCAGCTCGACGATCTCGCCGATCTCCTGCGACGATTCGCCGAGACGCTTGATTCGCTTCGAGGTTTCCTGAATTTGCTCGCGGATCTTGTTCATGCCCTTGATCGAGTCCTCGACCGCCTGAGCGCCCTTGTCGGCCGCGGCGAGCGACTGGCGGGCGACGGTCGACGACTGCTTGGCGTCGCTCGAGACGCTGGTCATCGAACTTGCCATGGCCAGGGCAGATTGCCCCGTCGCCTTGATTTCGTTGGCCTGACGTTCAGCGGCGGCCAGCAGTTCGGTGGATGTCTGCTGTGCGATGCCTGTGGCTTCGGTCACGCGGCTGGCGGCGTCGTTGATGCGGCCGACGAGCACGCGCAGTTCCTCGATGGTGTAGTTTATCGAGTCGGCGATGGCGCCGGTGATGTCTTCTGAGACCGTCGCGGTGACCGTCAGGTCGCCGTCGGCAAGATCTCCTAGTTCGTTCATCAGGCGCAGAATGGCACCTTGATTCTGGCGGTTGAGCGCCTCGGTGGCCTGCCGGCTTTGCTCGGCGGCTTCCGCCTGCCGAACACTTTCGGCGAGATAGGTCCTGGCCAGGAGAAACAGGAGTCCAATGGCGAGCAGAATCAAGGTCACCAAGGCAAGGCCATAGCCGGTACGCTGCATGGTTCCGATCTGATAGCCCTGGGCAAGCTGATTGGTCGCTTCGAGCAGTTCTTCGCTGTCACGGAAAATCTGCGAACCGGCCTGCTTGGCGATTACCAAGCGCTGCATGTTGCCGAGGATTTCGCCGACGGCTGTCCGGTACTCGCCGAAGCTGGCTTCGAGTTCACTCAGCTTCTGCTTCGTGTCCGGGTCTGTCGAAGCCGTGATCCGTAGCGTATCGCTCCCTTTGGCGAGGCCGCGCAGTAAGTCGCGAAAGGTATTCGTATCCTTGCCGAGGAGAAAGGCGATTTCCGGGTCGATCGCATTGCCGACCAGCAGTGCGCTGGCGTTCTTGGCGATTCTTTGCGTTAGCATCACGAGCTGGTTGGCGGCAGCAATTTCCCGGATGCTGGCGTTGCCCTGCAGTTTGAGCGCCGCGATTTGCTCCGACAGTTCGAGAAGCTGCGGGTTCTTGTCGTTGATGGACGCTACGTCCTTGCCGAGCGAGACGAGGTTCGTTTCCATTTCGAGCAGCCGCAGCGCGCTCTTGTCGGTCTTTTCCCACGTTTGCGCCAGTGACTGCAACTGCGACTGGAGGGCATCTGGGGAAGGCGGCACTCGCGTTGCCGCCAACTCGCCGCCGTTGGTCAATCCCTCTAGGTTGGCCGCGAAGCTGTCACGCGACTCCCGGAGCTGCTTGAAAGCCGCGGGGTCGCCCAGCAGGGCCAGGCTGGAAGCTTTCGCCAAGCGTTGCGAAAGCATTCGCATGTCGCCGGCGGCGGCAATATAAGCGGTACCGTAAGTCGCCTGCCGGCTGTCGCGATAAACCACGGTCGCGATCAGCAGCATCACGACGAGCAGCGCGCCGCCGAGAATCTGCAGTTGTTTGGCGACCGGATACTTGCTCAACAGCGCGGACATGAGGTTGCTCCTGCCCGGGCCTGTCGCTGCCTTCGGGTCGGCCGCCGCACGCACCACGAGAGTCTCCCCTGCCGGGTCCGCCTTGCGGGACAGGAAAGCGGGCAACTTGGGTTTGAACGTCATCTTGCTTCTCCGGTTACGCTTTCTCGACGGTGGCAGTGACGGTCGTCGAGTACTGCCTGATACCAAGGCGGATCAAACGCCGATGTCCATGAATTTGTCGTCAGCCAGCAGATCACGCACCCTGAGTTTCCTCCAGCGCCGTCCTTCGTTGTCGGTATAGGCTTGGTGCGCCCAGACCGGCGCCTGAGGATCGGGCGGCTCGGCGTTCAGGGCTTCGATGTTGCGTAGGCCGATCATTCGGGTTACCAGCAGGGCCGCGTTGCTGCCATGGCGGGTGCCGATCAAAAGCAACCTCGAGCTGCCGTTACGGGGCGTGGCTTCCTTACCGAGAAAGGCCGATAAATCGACTACCGAGTACAGGTTGCCGCGAATATTGACGATGCCCGCGAACCACGGTTTCGTCAAGGGAACGTCGGTGAGCGGCGATAAGGGAACGATTTCGCCCGAGTCCGCCAGGTCGACCAGCCAGTAATCCGATCCTGCCTGCAGACCGAGCAATCCGGCGGAACTTCGATCGCTCGTTCCGGCAAGCCGCGCCGCGAGGTAGGACTGGAATTCGTGCAGCCGGATCTTCTTCTTGCTCATGCTCGCGCTATCGCTCAGAGCGCGGCGATCTTGGCCAGCAGCTCCTGGCCATTGACCGGTTTCACCAGGTAGTCGTGCGCACCCTGTCGCAGGCCCCAGATCTTGTCGGTTTCCTGTCCCTTGGTGGTAAACATGATGACCGGAATGCTGCGCGTCGTCTCATGCCGAGTCAGGGTTCTGGTGGCTTGGTAACCGTTGAGGCCCGGCATGACGACATCCATCAGGACCAGATCGGGTAGTTCGCTCTTCGCCTTGGCAATTCCTTCTTCGCCGTTTTCGGCGGTAATCACCTCATAACCGTTGCTGCTCAGCAAGGTTTTCATCACGTGCCGCTCGGTCGGCGAATCGTCAACGACGAGAATTTTCTTGATCGTCATGGCCTGTAGCTCCCTCGACTGGCTATCGGTCAACGCGTTTCGCTACGCTCAGTCAGACGGCGGCGCGAAAGCGGCGACCGTCTGCAGCAGGCTGTCTTTGGTAAATGGCTTGGTCAGGTACTGATCTGAACCCACCATGCGACCGCGCGCGCGATCGAACAGGCCATCCCGTGACGACAGCATGATCACCGGCGTCGAGCGGAAACGTTGGTTCTTCTTGATCAGGGCGCAGGTCTGGTAGCCGTCGAGCCGCGGCATCACGATGTCGCAGAAAATGACTGCCGGCTGGTGATCGGCAATTTTCGCCAGCGCATCGAAGCCGTCCTCGGCAAGCAGCACCTGACAACCAGCCTGCACAAGGAAAATCTCCGCGCTGCGCCGTATCGTGTTGCTGTCATCGATGACCATGACCTTGACGCCGCGCAGGTTTGCCGCTTCAGCCACTTGTCTCCTCCAGAGTGTCCCAGGTGCTTATTCTACGAGTCCCGCGAAACCGGCATGATTCGCCTGCGCGTCAATTCTATACCGCATTGTCTTGCTCATTGTCTTCATATTTCGACTATTTCGAAGTCTTCCTTGCGCGCGCCGCACTCCGGGCATGTCCAGTTGATCGGTACATCGGCCCATCGCGTTCCCGGAGCAATGCCTTCGTCGGGCAGTCCCGCCGCCTCATCATAAACGAAGCCGCAGGTCAGACACATCCAGGTACGATAGGGCTGGTCACTTGCTGTGTTCATGGTGGCTGTCGATTTTCGGTTAGAATCGTGAGAAAAAGCGGGGATTCTAGCCAAACCCTTCTCTCGCTGCCAAGATTTTCTTTTCGGACAGAAATGTCGGCCGAGGTCAGTCTGCCTTGATCACCCCCCATCTTGCTTGCCTACCACCTCTCGTATTGACTTTTTCCGCTGCTGACCCTTCGGGCGGGGCAGGGTTGCAGGCGGACGTCCTGACCATTTCGGCGCTTGGCTGTCACCCGCTGAGCGTGGCGACGGCGATCACGGTTCAAGATACGGTCGGCGTCGCCGGGATCATGGCCGTACCGGCCGATTGGGTCGCGCGGCAGGCGCGGCGGTTGCTGGCCGACATGCCGGTCGCCGCCTTCAAGATAGGTCTTTTGGGTAGTGTCGAGAATATCGCGCTGATCGCCCAGATCATCGCTGAATACCCGGGCATACCGCTGGTCCTCGACCCGATTCTGGCGTCGGGCCGGGGCGATGAACTGGCCGACCGGAAGATGATCGCGGGCCTACGGGAACGGTTGCTGCCCTTGACCACGGTTCTGACGCCGAACACCCTCGAAGCGCGTCGCTTGTCCGCGGGCGACGAGGAAGATCCTGCCGTCGTGTTGCCGCTCGCCGAATGTGCGCGGCGCCTGTTGGACTTTGGTTGCCGGCATGTGCTGTTGACGGGCACGCACGCGAGGAGCGAGCAGGTCGTCAATCGCCTCTATGAGCAGCGCTCTGGCCTGTTGCGCCAGGACGTCTGGCCACGCTTGCCCGGCGAATACCATGGTTCGGGCTGCACCCTGGCGGCGGCTGTGGCCGCTTGTCTGGCGACCGGAATGCCTGTCGGCGAGGCAGTGCGGGCGGCTCAGGAGTATACATGGCAGTCGCTGGCCGCTGCTTTCCAGCCTGGAGCGGGGCAGTGCATTCCGGATCGCAACTTCGAGTTGCGCGCTCGCCGTGCGGCTCGAGATGAGTGACTCCGCTCGGCACGCCTTGCGCGGGCTTTACGCGATCACCCCGGACGGTTTGGCGGCGAAGGATTTGCTCGCCCGCGTCGAGGCGGCCCTGAGGGGTGGTGTAAGCTTGGTCCAATACCGGGAGAAGAGCGGAGACGCACGCCGACGCGCGGAACTGGCACATGCGTTGCAAAGCTTGTGCCGGCGATTTGGCGCTCGCCTCATAGTCAATGACGATCTGCGCTTGGCGCTGGAGATCAATGCCGACGGCGTGCACCTCGGAGCTTCCGACGGTGATCTCGGAGCCGCGCGACAAGCTCTGGCACCGGGTTGCCTGCTTGGTGCTTCGTGCTACGCCGACTTCGAACGGGCCCGCCGCGCGGCGGCGGCGGGGGCCGATTATGTGGCCTTCGGAGCCGTTCATCCTTCGTCGACCAAGCCGCTGGCGGTACCGGCACCGCTTTCCCTGTTCCATCGTTGCCGCGTCGAACTCGGTGTGCCGGCTTGCGCCATCGGCGGGATCACCGTGCGCAACGCGGCACCGCTGCTCGCTGCCGGCGCGGATTTGCTGGCCGTCGTGGCCGACCTCTTCGAGGCGGAAGATATCGCCGCCCGGGCAGCTACCTACCAACAACTTTTTGAGGAAGCCTCGCGTGATCTCCCGCAATCAGCAACTCTTTGAACGCGCCCAGCAGTTCATTCCGGGCGGCGTCAATTCGCCGGTCAGAGCTTTTCGTTCGGTCGGCGGTACACCGCGCTTTTTCGTCGCCGGTCTGGGGCCACGCGTTACCGATGCGGACGGCAAGAGCTATGTCGACTACGTCGGTTCCTGGGGGCCGCTGATCGTCGGACACGCCCATCCCGAAGTCGTCGCTGCCGTACGCGACGCCGCGCTTCGTGGACTATCCTTCGGCGCGCCAACCGAGGGCGAGGTCGACTTGGCCGAGCTGCTTTGTAGGTCGATGCCGGCGCTCGAGATGGTCCGCCTGGTAAGTTCCGGGACCGAAGCGACGATGAGCGCCATTCGCCTGGCGCGCGGCTATACGGGGCGCGATCTGTTGATCAAGTTCGAGGGTTGTTATCACGGCCACTCGGACAGCCTGCTCGTGAAAGCGGGCTCCGGGATGCTCACTTTCGGTCACCCGAGTTCGGGCGGTGTGCCGGCCGATCTGGCGCGGCACACGCTGGTTCTCGACTACAACGATAGCGAGGGACTCGAAGCGGCGTTTGCGGAGCATGGTTCGCGGGTCGCGGCGGTGATCGTCGAAGCGGTGGCAGGCAACATGAACCTGATTGCGCCGCGGCCGGCCTTCCTGTCGGCCATGCGCGAGCTGTGCAGCCGCTATGGAGCGGTGTTGATTTTCGATGAAGTGATGACGGGTTTTCGCGTCGGCGGGGGAGGCGCACAAGGCCTCTACGGCATCACGCCCGACCTCACCACACTCGGCAAGGTAATCGGCGGCGGAATGCCGGTCGGCGCTTTTGGCGGTCGGCGCGAGATCATGGCCAAGGTGGCGCCGTTGGGTCCGGTGTACCAGGCAGGCACCTTGTCCGGCAACCCGGTGGCGGTCGCCGCTGGTTTGGCGACCTTGAAACTCGTACACGCTCCGGGATTCCATGAACGGCTGGCGCGGCTGACCCGGCAGCTCACTGACGGGCTGGCCGCCGCCGCCGCCAAGCATGGCGTAAGCTTTTCGGTACAATCGATAGGCGGCATGTTCGGGCTGTACTTCCGCGACCAGTGTCCGCAGACCTACGCCGAGGTGATGTCGTGCGACAGGGAGGCTTTCAATCGCTTCTTCCACGGCATGCTCGCTGCCGGTCACTACTTTGCTCCCTCGGCTTTCGAAGCCGGTTTCGTTTCCGCCGCACATGGCGAGGCCGACATCGCGGCGACCGTGGTGGCGGCTGAAACGGTTTTCGCTGCCTGGTGATCTTGCTTTTGGAGCGACCGGAACTGTCGCCGCCGGCGCGGTCCGACGGCGCTCTTCAGGGCACCCGGCAAGCGCTTACAAGGAGCCGCCGTGGCTCCTGCTGCGTGTCTTGCGATTCGAGAAGAAGCGCAGTCCTGCATAGGTCAGGCCGCCGACGGCGATCATCGCGACAAAAAAGCTGGAATAGGCGATCGGCCAGGGAATGCCTTGTGTCATCATCGAGAACTCGGACATGCCGCCCATGCCGGCCAGCACGTTGATCGGCATGAAGACCACGCTGAGGATCGTCAGGCGTTTGATGTCCTTGTTCTGGTTGATGTTGATCGCGCTGTCGGTGGCATCCATCAGGAAGTTGATCTTGTTGAACAGGAAAGCTGTGTGGCCGTCCAGCGATTCGATGTCACGCAGGATCTCGCGTATGTCGTTGTGCTGCAACTCGGAAAGCACCTTGCCGCGCAGGAGAAAGGACAGCGCGCGCCGCGTGTCGAGGACGCTGCGCCGGGTGCGTCCGTTGAGGTCTTCCGCTTCGGCGATCGCCGCGAGGATCTCCGCCGCCTCGGCGTCGCTGATGCGCGATCGCAAGACCTGCGTACCGACCTTCTCCAGCCCGGCATAGACATCTTCGAGCGCGTTCGCCGAGTACTCTACGTCCGCGGCGTACAGGTCGAGCAAGACATCCTTGCCGTCCGTCACGTAACCCGGGCGTGTGCGGGCGCGCGCCCGTTGCAGACGGAACACCGGCAGTTCCTCGCTGCGCACGGTGAACAGAATCTCGTTGTGCAGGATCAAGGCGACCGGGACGTTGCGCGATTCGTCGCGCGTGTCGAGCAGGAAATCGGAGTGCAGATGGACCTCTCCGTCATCCTCGACATAGAAGCGAGCGCTCGCCTCCAGGTCGGTCAGGCTGCCCGGATCGGGAATCTCCACGTCATAGGCGTCGCCGATCCAGCCGCGGATTTTCTTGGTTGGCGCGATGAGATCTATCCAGATCGGGTTGATGCTCTCGAGATCGTCGGGGCTGCTGATCGCGATCTGGCGCAGCCGGCCATCGCGCAGCTCGAACGCGGTGATCGACATTTTTTCGTTGCGGTAGTGGCTATCGTCGATCAGCTCCTCGAGAACTTCGTCCGGCAGTAAGGCGAGAATCGGGTCGGCGCCTTCCTTGACCTCGTCCCAGACGACCAAGCGTTCGTTGGAATCGAGCGCTTCGATGATGTAGGCCACTTCTTTGGCCGGCATCAGCTTGAGCTTTTGCCGTAGTTCCCGACGATACTGCTGCTGGATCCCGGCGCTAGCCTCGTCGAGGTTAGACGTACCTTGTTCGCGTACCAGTGGCGCCACGAGTTCCTCCACCCGTTTCTGCAGCGAAAGCAGAGAACGCACCTCACTCAGGTGGACGTCGGCGAGTCCCTGTTGCAGCATTTCCGGCGTCGTCGGTTTTCTGGCCTGCTCGTCCACGGTATCGACTCCCTGATGATGAGGTGGCTGGAGGAAGCGCGCGATTGTACTCCCGGAAGCTGAGGTAGACTTCCCGAATTGGCGCCTATTTCGGCGCTTGAAAAGAAATGCAACAGATTTCGCAGACTTCTCGAGCGACAGCCGTCGGTCGTTGGGGAGAAGTCGGAGATCCTGCGGCGGCCTCGCCGACAGGTGATCGTAGGCGATCGATCTGGGCGACGATACCCGGCGGTACGGCCGACGCTCGGGCAAGTGGCACAGGGGCATTCACCCGAGCAAGTGCTTTTCCGGAGGTACCATGGCAGAAAGGAAGGAGTCGGGCGGCGAGCATTCCGGACTGGCGGGGACGGCGCTGGCGGCGATGGGAGTGGTTTTTGGGGATATCGGGACCAGTCCGCTGTACACGATGAAGGAAGTGTTTGGTGGTCACCATCCGTTGTCGGTGA
>NZ_JAPUVI010000023.1 GCF_029255285.1 Accumulibacter sp. | reverse complement strand
GACGGCTTCGGCGCTGCGCTGCTGGTCGAGCTGGCTTTCTGCGCTGCGCTGGGCGATGAAGGCTTCGAGCCGGTCGATGAGCTGGCGGTTGTCGGCCAGTTGCTTTTCCGATTCGCTGGCCAGCTGGGTCGATTCGGCGGTGGTCTCCTTGACGAAGCGGTTGAGTTCGGTGACGACTTCGTCGATCGTCTGCAGGCGCGAGGTGACGTCGTAGGCGGCTTTTTCGGTCTGCTCGACGACGCTGTGCAACTGGCCGACGAGCACCTGGTTGTAGCGCGGGACGTCGTTCAGCTCGGGCAGGGCGACGCGCTGGCAGACTTTGTTCGACGGGCAGCGGTAGCGCTCGTCCTGCAGGCGCTCGGCGAAGCCCAGGGCGCCGTCGTGGTAGAGGAGTTGCGAGGCGGCGCGGCGCACGCCGAGGTAGCTCAGCAGACCGGCCAGGGCGAGTAGGGCGCCAGCCGCCGAGCGGCCGAGCGCTTCGCCCAGGGCCTCGCCGATCAGCGCGTGCGCGCCGAAGACGACGAGCAGCAGGGCGGCGCCAGCCAGCAGGCCGGTGAGCCAGGCGCGCTGGCGGTATTGGCGAAGCGCGGGGGGGGGCGGTGTGGTCATGGGATACCTCGGAGCGGGTCGGGAAAAGGCGGAATCTTACTCCGACAATAAATAACTCTCTGGTTTAAGGGGATCCAGTGGTTATTGTCGTGTTGGCGGCCGCCTGGCCAACGCCTCTCAGTGGAGGACCAGCTTGATGGTGTTGAGCAGGTCGTCGGCGCTCGCCGGTTTGACGATCCAGCCCGAGGCGCCGGCCGCCTTGGCTTCCAGCTTGCGGCTCTGTTGCGATTCGGTGGTCAGGAAGAGGATCGGGACGAAACGATAGGCGCCCAGCGTGCGGACTTTCTTGATCAGCTCGATGCCGTTCATGCCCGGCATGTTGAGGTCGGTGATCAACAGATCGATCTTCAGTCCGCCGTTGAGCTTCTTCAGCGCTTCTTCGCCATTCGACGCCTTTTCGACCGCGAATCCGGCCTTGCCGAGAATGCTCGACACACTGAGCAGAATGGTCGCCGAATCGTCGACCAGGAAAATGGTTTTGGACATCTCGTTAATTCCCCCTCGTGGAAGATCTGTGTCGGGAAACTCTGCAAGCCCAGCGCCTGCGCTTCGACGGAACGCATCCTACGGTCGCGCCGGAAGCGCAACAATCCGGAGATATACGGGGGGATGGGTAGAACTACGTAGCCGGCGGCGGGTGCCGCAGAGCGCTGCGAGGGCGCCGGGCGCGGCTCTGGCCGGCGCGCCGCCTACTGTCTACTGTGGTTTGCCGTGGGTGGCGAAGTACAGCGTCACCAGTTCGGCGAGATTTCCGGCGTTGGCCTTGCTCATCACGCTGGCGCGGTGGCTTTCGACCGTGCGCTCGCTGATACCGAGTTCGGCGGCAATCTGCTTGTTGCGTTTGCCGCCCACCAGGGCGAGCAGGATTTCCCGTTCGCGCGCCGTCAGCGAGTGCGGCCAGTCGCCTTGTCCGGCGCTCTGGAGACCGTTGCGTCTTTCCTCGGCCAGCCGTACGGCGGCGTTGACGCGTTCGATCAAGTACTGGACGTTAAAGGGTTTTTCGAGAAAGTCGAAAGCGCCCAGATGCATCGCACGGACGGCGGTCGACACGTCGGCGAAGCCGGAGAGGAAGATTACCGGTACCTCCGGGTTGTGCTCGCGCAACCAGTCGTGAAGTTCCGGTCCGGTGATGCGCGGCATGCGGATGTCGAGCAGCACGCAGCCGGTGCCCTCGGGTCGCCAGCGGCGCATGAAGTCCTCGCCGCTGGAAAAGACCTGCGCGGAAAGGCCGATGCTGGACAATACTTCGACCAGGAAGCGGCAGACCTGCGCATCGTCGTCGACGATGCAAACGGTCCGGTTCTGGGGTGATGTCATGAATGTCGAAATGTCGTATTGGCTGGCGGTGGCGATATGCCGAGCGCCGATTATTCTATCGCGTCTCCGGGAAAATACGGACAATAGCAGGGAGAAAGCCGTATCCTCGCCGTCGCCGCAGGGCGGTGGGCCCGCTCGAAAATGCTTCCAGGGATAGCCATGCACCGCCTCGTGAATGCCATCGCCGTCGGCGATCGTCACCGGACACCGTGGGTGAACGGCTGATGGCGACCGCCCGCCGCTCTTCCCGGTCGCTCTGGTTTGCTCTGCTGGCCGCTTGGCTGTTGCTCGGCGCTTGCCTCGGCTATCCTCTGCTGCAGTATCAGCGGCGGGTCGAGGCCCTGGAGGGCGATCGTCTGCGCGCCGCAGCGCAGGCGCTGGGCGAAATCGTCGGCGGGCGCTTGGCGGCCGGCGAACGAGCGCTGGCGATGCTGGCCGTCGACGCGGCTTCGGCGCCGCCCGGCGACGGCTATTCCAGTGACCTTTGGCCAGTTCGTCTGCGCGCCCTGGCCGGCAGCGGCGGCATGATGATCGTCGACCGCGCGGGGCGCGTGAGCGCCGCCAGCCGCCCGGAATGGGTCGGTCGGGAGTACGGCGGGGATCTGGACCTGGCGACCGCGCTGCGCTCGTCCGGGGCGCACCTGTTGCGCCTGGAGGCGCCGGTGGCGGCAGCGCCGGCCTTGCTGCGCACGATTGCCGACGGCGGCGGGGAGCGACCGGCGGCGGCCATCGTCGTCTTCGACCGGCCGAGCCTGCAGGGCGCGCTGGCGGCCGTGCGCTACGCACCGGACGTGCAGGTGGCGCTGGTCGACGGCGAAGGCGTGCCGCTTGCCACGCTGCCGGCGACGGCGGCCGACGACGATCTGATCAGCGCCTCGCAAGACCTTGCCGTGAGCGGCATCGGCGCCCTGCGGCCGCTGCGCGTCAGCGTCTCGCGTCCGCGCTCGGCGGTGGGCGCCGACTGGCGTCCGCTGGCCCTGCGTCAGGGCGGGCTCCTGCTGGCGCTGGCCGGCCTGTCGGCCGGCGCTCTGCTGTTCTGGCAGCGCACCCGGCCGCCACGCGACGAGCTGACCGAGCAGTTGCAGGCTCGCCTCGAGCGGGTGCAGCGCCTGGAAGTGATGTCGGCGATGGCACGCACCCTGACGCATGACTTCAACAACCTCCTGGTCGGCCTTCTCGGCTACGCCGAGCTGGGCAGGACGATCTTTGCCGGTCAGGACGGCGACCCGCGCGCCGCGACGTACTTCGCGAGAATCGAGAGCGCCGGCCAGCGCTTGCGCAGCCTGATCCTGCAGTGGCTGGTGCTGGCGCGCGGCGACCCCTTGCCGCTGACGCGCGTGACGCTGCCGGCGGCGCTGCAGGAAGCGGTCACGGTCGCGGCGGCGTCCTTGCCGACGACGCTTGGTATCGCGCTGCGCCTGGCCGACGACTTGCCGGCGCTGGCCATCGACCCTTCGCACCTGCAGAGCATGCTGGTCAACCTCTGCCTCAACGCCGGCCACGCGGCCGGCGACCGGGGTTCGGTCGTGCTCAGCGCGCGCCGCCAGGTGTTCGCTGTCGCCCAGACCTGCACTTCGTGCCACCGGGAATTTTCCGGCGAGTTCGTCTGCCTGGCCGTGAGCGACGACGGCGAAGGGTTTCCGGAGAAGCTCCAGGGACGCATTTTCGCCCCCTTCTTCTCGCTGGCGGCCGTACCTTCGGAGGGTGGCAAGGGACTGGCCGTGGTCCACGGGCTGACCCACCTCTACGCCGGACACCTGCTGATCGTCAGTCGGGCTGGCCAGGGCACCGAGGTCTCGATCCTCTTGCCGCGCGCTGCCTGGTACGCCGAAGCGAGCGTCGATGCGCCGGCCGGCGAGGCCTGAGACGGCCGGCCGGTCGGCCTACGGCAGCGTCAGACGCTGCAGGACGGGTTCCAGCTTCGCCTCGTCGAGCCGGCCCAGGCGGCTCAGCTCGATGGCGCCGCGCCGGCCGATGACCAGCGTGTACGGCAGGCCCCTGATCTCGAGGCCAGGCGTCTGGCTGATCGCCGGCGTCGCGGCGAGCAGCGGATAGGACACGGGCCGCGTTTCGACGAAGGCGCGCAGCTTGTCCGGCTCGTCGATGCCGATGCCGACGAACTGCACGCCGCGACCGGCATACTGGCTGTGCAGCCGCGAGAAAGCCGGCATTTCCTCGACGCAGGGGGTGCACCAACTGGCCCAGAAGTTGACCACCAGGATCTTCCCTCGCCACTGCGCAAGGGCTTGCGGCCGGCCTGCGAGGTCGGGCAGCGTGAGTTTCATGATGGCGTCGGCCGCCGCCTGGCCGTCGGGCGGGTTCAACTGCGGCGACGAGATCAGGTCGGCGGGCCGGCCGCCGATCGGCGAGCGGGTCTGTTCGAGCAGGCGATAAGCCAGGAAAGCGATGCTGGCCAGTGTCAGCAGGCCGGCCGCGACAGCCAGGGCGAGTGCCGTTTGCGGTTTCATCGCGGCGCGCGGCGCGTCATCGCGCGCAGGCAGACGACGACGAACAGCAGCCCGCCGATAACGGCGATCAGGCCGCCGAGGCCCATCATCCCCATGCCGATCTTCTGCGGCAGCGTGGTCAGCAACTGGTCGGCGCCGGCCACCTTGCGCTGCACGCCGTAGCCGCCCGACCACGCCAGGCCGAGAACATGGACGAGCTGTCCGAAACCATAGACGTAGGGTTGCCAGACCGCCATCCGGCCGGCCGCGGGTGCGAAACCGAGTTCCGGCAGCAGGACGTAGGCCAGCCCCATGAACGCCAGCGTGACGCCGACCGTCGACCCGTGGTAATGCGCCGGGATGACGACGTTGACGCCGTGGATCAGGTAGCCGAGAACGCCGCCCAGGGCGAACAGGGTGAAGGACGCGACGTAGGCCGATTTGGCCGGGTCGGCCGGCACGCCGCGCAGGCTCCACAGCGACAGGGCGCCGAGCAGGATCAGCGGTCCCATGTAGGGATGTCCCCAGAGCATCAGCTTGGCGAACAGTTCCATGTGTGGCAGCGAACCCGCCGGTACGAGCAGGTAGATCGCCGGAACGGCCAGCAGCGGTACGGCGGCGACCAGGAAGAGAACGGAAACGGCGCGCGGCGAGGCTGGCGACGGCCGGCCGAGCTGCGCCGCGATCCACAGCCAGGCGACGACCATCAGTAGCGCATGCTGGAACTGCAGTGTGTGACCGCCGCCCCAGAACAGGACTTCGTAGTAATTGGTTTCCTCGATCCAGGGCACCATCGACCAGGACCAGAAGAAGGCGAGCAGCGCCAGGCCGCCGGCGACGGCGCCGAGCAGGGCGCCGAGACGCAGCGGCTCGGCGAGCCCGCGTGCCGGCCAGGTGGTGAGCAGCGCGCGCAGCACGGTCAGGCTCAGGCCGGCGGCGAACATCCACAGCGCGGCGAAGAACAGCGGTTGCCGGAGGACCGGGATGTAGTTGTTGAGCACCGGGTCGGCGGCCGGGAAAAACGGGGAAACGCTCATCAGCGCGGTGGCCAGTGCCGCCAGTCCGAAACCCGTCCAGCCGAGTCCGGCCAGTCCGGCGCAGCCGATGGCCGACCAGATCACGGCGGCAAAGGCCATGAACCAGACGGCGACCGAAAGATCGACGTGCACGACCAGGGCAGCACGGAACAAGTCCTTGAGCGGAAAGATATCCTGTACGCCGGGCGTTCTCGAGAGGACGAGCAGCACGGCGAGCAGACCGGAACCGATGAGCGCCATGACTCCCAGCCACAACCAGGCGCGCGCCAGTCGAACCGGAGTTCCGTCGGCGATCGTCGGCCGCCCGGGCATGGGCGAAGAAAGGGTTGTCGTTGGCGAATCCACGGCGGCCTCGGGTGGAAAAAAAACGCGCCAGTATAGGGTCTGGCTGCCGAATATGACAACTGCCGCTAGCGCCGTCCGCCTCGGCCGTGGCCGCTGTGGATTCGGCAGGCGAGCGGCGAATGTGCAGTGAATTCTGTGACGGGCTTGCCCAGGGTGATTACAAATGCGAATATTGGCGACCTTTGGCCCGCTTCGGGCCGCTGTTTAACGGAAACCGCATGCGACATGCACTTGCACCCACACGGCGTTAACATCGAGGCGCTGTTGACGCACGTACCGCTGTTCAACGAACTCCAGACCGACGAAATCGCGCGTCTGGCCCGCGGTACGCGCGAAGTGAGCGCGGCGCGTGGCGATATCCTTTTTCACAAGGGCGACACGCCGGCCGGTTTCTACCTGATCGTCTACGGACAGGTGAAACTGGCGTTCACTTCGCCGCAGGGCGGCGAGAAGGTCGTCGACATCCTCGGCCAGGGGCAAACCTTTGGCGAGGCCGTCATGTTCATGGATCGCCCGTTCATGGTCTATGCGCAGGCGCTGGCCGATTCGCTGCTGCTGCACATCTCGAAGACGGCGATCATCGAGGAACTCGACAGGGATCCGAAACTTGGCCGCCGAATGATCGCCGGGCTGTCGATGCGCCTGCATCACCTGATTACCGATGTCGAATCGTATTCGCTGCATTCGGGCCGTCAGCGGATCATCGGCTACCTGCTGCGCGAACAGGTCGCCGACGGGGAAAAGACGATCACCGTGACGCTGCCGACCAACAAGGGCGTCATCGCCTCGCGCCTCAACCTGACACAGGAGCACTTCTCGCGCATACTGCACGAGCTTTCCGAGAAGGGTCTGATTGTCGTCGAGGGTCGAAGAATCCACATCCCGGATGTCGAAAGACTGCGCATCCACGATCACTGAAGCGTGCTCACCCACCACACCTACACTGACACAGAGGAGACACCAGGAATGGCATTGGAAACCGAGATCAAGCTGAGCCTGCCGGCGGGCGCCGCCCGTCGCGTGCCGGCCCAGCCCTTGCTGGCCGGCAGCCAGCCCTTGCGGCAGAAACTGGTCAATACCTACTACGATACCCCCGACCGGCGTCTGCAGCGCAAACGGCTGGCCGTACGCTATCGCCAGAAGGGTGGCGAGTGGCTGTTGACCGTCAAGAGCGACGCGCCGTCGCCCGGCGGCCTGGCCCAGCGCCGGGAATGGGAGGTGGCCGGGCAGCCTGGCGAATTCGACTTTTCGCATGTCGACAACCCGAAGCTGCGCCGCTTTCTCGAATCGGTGACGCCCGAGCTGGTGCCGGTGTTCACGACCGACTTCACGCGCAGTCAATGGCTGCTGACGCCGCAGGAAGGGACACGCATCGAGGTCGCGCTGGACCGCGGCAAGATCGTCGCCGGCGAGCGCAGCGAAGTCATCTGCGAGCTCGAACTCGAACTGCTCGATGGCCCGGTGGGAGACCTTTTCGCCGCCGCGCTGGCGCTGCAGGGCGATCTGCCCCTGCACCCGGAAGCCGCCAGCAAGGCCGAGCGCGGCTACCGGCTGGCCGCCGAGACTCCTCTGGTACCGGTTCGGGCGACCAATGCGACGCTGGAAATGGGAATGAGCAGCGTCGGCGTGTTCCGCAGCACGGCCTTTTCGTGTCTGGGACAACTGCAGGGCAACGAGCGAGGTGTGCGCGAGAGCGATGCGCCAGAATTCATCCACCAGGCGCGCGTCGCGATGCGCCGCCTGCGCTCGGCGATCCGGCTCTGGCGACCGCTGCTGCCGGCCGATTACGTGAGCAACTTCGACCCGCGTTGGCGGGCGCTGGCCAATCAGCTCGGCGATACCCGCAATTGGGACGTTTTCATCACCGAGATCCTGCCGCCGATCCAGCAGGCGTTTCCCGAGCACGGCGATGTGAAGCGGCTGGCCGGCGAAGCGAAGACGCACCTCGCGGCCTGTCGCAAGCTGGCCAAGGCGGCGATCGCTTCGCCGGACTACTCGCGATTGCTGCTCGAGTTCTCGGCGGCGACGGTCGCCCTGCCGGAAAGCAAGAAGCCGCCGATTACCGCTTTCGCGCCGCGCTCGCTCAACAAGCGCGCCAAGCGGGTGGCGGCGCTGGCGAGCGAAACCAAGGATTCGAATCCGGAAGCGCGGCATGCCTTGCGCGTCGCCTTGAAGCGGCTGCGTTACGCGCTCGAATTTTTTGCCCCGCTCTTTCCGGCCCGCCGCCTGCAGCGCTATCACGAGAGTGCGGCCGGCCTGCTCGACCTGCTCGGCCGCATGAACGATTCGGTGGTCGCCGAACAATTGGCCATCCAGGCACTGCCTGGCCATCATAGCGATCTCGTGCGGGCCTGGCTGACCGGACGAAGCCATCTGATGCTCAGCCAGCTCGACTCCCTGCTCGGCGAGTTCCTGAGCCACCAGCCGCCCTGGGAGCACGGCTGAACGATGCGCCCGGCCGGGGGGAGGCATTGGCGGATGAGCGGAAACCGGCACTGACGGCGAATCGTTGCCCGTGGCTGGCGCCGCTCGGTCGGCGCCGCTTCGGCTGGCCGGGTGGACTGCTTTGCCTGGCCCTGGCGGTGCTTCTCGGCGCCGTTCGGCCGGCAGCCGCTTCCGGCGAGCTGCCGCCGGTGGTCGGCGAGGCGCTGCTGGAGGCCGGGATCCCGGCGCGTTCGGTCGCCGTCGTCGTGCAGGCGGTGGACGGCGGGCCGCCACTCGTCAGCCACAATTCCCAACAGGCGATGAACCCGGCTTCGGCGATGAAGCTGGTCACCACCTACGCCGGCCTCGAATTGCTCGGCCCGGCCCACACCTGGCGTACGGAAGTGCTTGCCGAGGGCAAACCGAACGGCGGACGACTCGACGGCAATCTCTATTTGCGCGGCAGTGGCGATCCCAAGTTGGCGCTCGAACACTTCTGGCTGCTGCTTCGCCAGCTGCGCGCGCGTGGCTTGAGCGAGATCGGCGGCGATCTGATCCTCGATCGCAGTGCCTTTGCGCTGCCGCCGCACGATCCCGGCGAGTTCGACAACGCCCCGCTGCGTCCTTACAACGCTGGCCCCGACGCGCTGCTGGTCAACCTCAAGAGCATACGCCTGACCTTGCAGCCGGACCCGGCGCGCAAGGCCGTCCGGGTGATCGTCGAAACGCCGGGCGAAGGCTTGCGGATCGACAATCACCTGACGCTTGGGCGGGATTCCTGCGGTGACTGGCGGGAGCAGATCAGACCGACGGCCAGCGGCCTGACGATCGATCTGAAGGGCAGTTTTTCCACCGCCTGTGGCGAGAAGGCGCTGCATCTGGCCCCGTGGACAGCCGACGTTCAGGTCGACGGCCTGTTCCGCGCCCTGTGGCGAGAACTCGGCGGTCGCTTCAGCGGCCGCGTACGCGAAGGCCGGACGCCGGTGACCGCGCTTCCGCTGGCGGTCCACGAGTCGCCGACGCTGGGCGAGATCGTGCGCGACATCAACAAGTACAGCAACAACGTGATGGCCCGCCAATTGTTCCTGAGCCTCGACAGCGAGCGTCCGGCGACGCCCGACGGAGCACGTCGCCAGATCGCCGGCTGGCTGCGGGAGAAGGGAATGGCGTTGCCGGAACTGGTGCTCGACAACGGTTCGGGATTGTCGCGCCGCGAGCGGATTTCAGCCGATGGGCTGGCGCAGTTGCTGCGTGCCGCCTGGCAAAGCCCGGTAATGCCCGAGCTGATGGCCTCGCTGCCGCTGGCCGGGGTCGATGGGACTTTGCGCAAACGCCTCGGCGACCGGGCGACGATCGGCCGTGCGCATCTGAAGACCGGCTATCTCGACGGCGTGCGGGCGATCGCCGGCTACCTGCTCGACAACGGCGGCAAGCGCTGGATCGTCGTCTGCCTGATCAACGATCCGAAAGCCGGGCTTGGCAAGCCGGCCATCGACGCGCTGCTGCTCTGGCTGGCCAGGCGCTGAGCACCGCACAGCGCGTCCGCACGGGGGCGTCGGCCGGGTGGGAACGGCGTCGCCGACCTTGCTCCGCGGCACGACTTCGTCGCCGCGCCGCCCCGTCGGGTGCGTGGCGGGCTGCTGGCCATGCGGGATCGATCACCGCCAGGTGCCCGGAATGTCGGCTGCCAGGCATCGACTGCCTTGATCGACGCGAAGCCGGTTCAGGGAGACGAGACGCTTTTCAGGTAGGCGACGAGGTCGTTGCGATCCGCCGCCTCCGGCACCGAATAAGCCATGCGCTGGCCGGGAACCAGCGCTTCCGGATCCCGTAGCCAGGCGGCGAGGCGGCTCGCATCCCAGACGAAGCCGGCGGCGGCGAGCGCCGGCGAGTAGTCGTAGCCGGGCGCCGAACCGGCGCGGCGGCCGACGACGCCACGGTGCAGCGGCCCGACGCGGTGGGCGTCGATGCTATGGCAGGCGCCACAGCGCGCCTCGTAGAGCAGCGCACCGCGCGCGGCGTCGCCCGCCGCGCTGGCAACGCCGGCAGTGACCAGCAGCGTCGCCGCCAGCAAGTGGTCGCCAGCACGCATGCTCAGGCGCCGAAAGTCAGTGCCGCTTGCGGCACCGGTTTGCCCAGCGCGTTGGCGAGCAGCGACCAGTGCATCGTCTCGTCCGCGGCCAGCCGCGCGGCGACCTTGGCCAGGTTCTTCTCGGCGAACGACGGGATGACGCCGAGATAGGCGTTGGCGGCGCCGAGTTCGAGCCGGGCCGCGAGATCGAGCACGTCCGTCTGCGACTTCAGGCCGCCGGCACCGAGCGCGGCAGCATAGTCACCGTTCGACTTCGCCGCCACCGGCTTGCCGCCGAGTTTCTCTATCGTCGCCAGCAGAGCGTCGCGATGCGCCTTGTGGTGGCTCTGGAAAAGCACCGCCGTATCCAGCACCGGCTTCTGCAGCAGCCCGCTTTCGGCACCGAGCTGATAGGCGGCGATCGCCTCGTGCTCGAGGCCCAGGGCGACGTTGAGGATATTGACGTCGGCCATCGGTTTGGCTTCCGCGACCGCGAGTCGCGAGTTGCCGGCGAGCAGCGCGAAGGCTGTCGCCGAGAGAGCAAGCCCGGAACCGCGAGCAAAGAAGTTGCGACGGGCGGCGTAGGGCGGACGCAGGGTTTCGATCAGCATCATGGATCCTTTCAGTCGAGAAACGTTTGGGTGGGAAAGCTCTGTTTGCTCGGGCGCCCGTACGGACTCCCTGGTGACGAATACGCACGCCAGCGAAAGACGGATGCGCGAACGCGCGCGGTGGGCGGGATCCGCGATCTTTCGGCGACACCGGCGTAGCCGCCGATTCGTGCGATCATTGCCGGACGTTCACCCGGAGCAACGCGATGGAAGAACTGATCAAGACGGCGACGCTGCAACTGGCGCAACTGATCGAAGTCATGGCGGCGGCCATCATCTGTCTCGCCTCGCTCAAGGCCTTCGTCCAGTTTGTCCGCGACAGCAGCCTGCGGTCGGCCGGCTACACGCCGCGCCTGCTGATTCGGCTCAACCTCGGCAAGTCGCTGGCCCTGGCGCTCGAGTTTCTGCTCGGCGCCGACATCCTGCGCACCGCCGTCGCTCCGAACTGGAACGACATCGGCCAGCTGGCGGCGATCGCCACCTTGCGCACGGCGCTGAACTATTTCCTCGAGCGCGAGCTCAAGTCATCGGAAGACAAGTGAACCGCACGGCGGGTCGGCGGTCTCGTCGAGCGCGTCAGCGGACTGCGAAGGGGTAGCGTAAATGCCGGAATCGCCGGGGACGATGGCCGAATGGCAGGTATCGCAGTGGTTCAACAGCGAGCGCCCCTTGCGCGTCGGTGACTTGCGCGGCCGCGTCGTGCTGATCCACGCGTTTCAGATGCTCTGCCCGGCCTGCGTCGCGCACGGCCTGCCGCAGACGCAGCGCGTGCGCGACGCCTTTGCCGGCGACGATCTCGCCGTGGTCGGCCTGCACACCGTCTTCGAACACCACGCAGCGATGTCGCCGCAGGCACTCGCCGCGTTCATCCACGAGTACCGTCTGAGCTTTCCGATCGGCGTAGACGAACCCGCGGCAGACGGCCCGGTGCCGCTGACGATGGAGAAGCTGGGGCTGCGCGGAACTCCCTCCACCGTACTGCTCGACCGCCACGGACGGATTCGCCTGCACCACTTCGGCCGGCTCGACGATCTCCATCTCGGCTTTGCGCTCGGGCAGTTGTTGACCGGGAGCTGGTGAAGAAATCGTCGCGAGCAGGCCGAAAGCTCCCCTGGCTGAAAACCCCGCGTCTGGCCTGGCCCGATCGGCTGCCGCTGCCGGCTGCCGTCGCGCGGGGAGTCGTTCTCGGCGGCGCGAGTCGAGGCCTGACGCTTACGCAATGGCCCAAATATCGCTTTTGCTGGACAATGCCTCCCACTCGATCAACAAGAATAACGCCAGCGTGTAAGCCGTCGCTATGTCGAACCCCTTCTTCGATCATCCAATCCTGAACTCTCCCTATGAGCGTCCGGCTCGGCATTGGGAGTTGGACGAGTCGGGTCAACCGACGCAACAAGTTCTGGAAACGCGTCGTCGCGCCGAGTTCATCACGCCGATCCCGAAGCCGAAGAAGCAAAGGAAGACACCCAGGCAGGAAGTCTTCATCTTCGACGAGGGCGAGGGGCTATCCAGCAATACGCAGCAGTACGACCCCACCTCGATCATCAACGAGGTGCGGAATCACGTCGACACGTGGCGTGCGCTCCCGAGTCCGAGCCAATGGCAGGTGACCCCCGAGACCGCGCGACTCCTTCAGCACTGGCGCCATCACGGGTTCAGTGGCGTTCGTCCTTTCTTCTGTCAGGTCGAGGCGGTCGAAACGGCGATCTGGCTGACCGAGGTTGCGCCCGGCACCAAATACGGCAAGCGGCTGCTCGAACACCTTGCGGCAGCCAACAAGGATGCCAATCCCGAGTTGATGCGGCTCGCGCTCAAGCTGGCCACGGGGGCGGGCAAAACGACCGTGATGGCGATGTTGATTGCCTGGCAGACGATCAACGCCGTGCGCCGCCCCGGAGCCAAGCAATTCACGCGCGGCTTCCTGATTTGTGCGCCGGGCCTCACCATCAAGGACCGCTTGCGCGTCCTCCAGCCCAGCGACCCTGACAGCTACTACAAGGAACGGGGACTGGTGCCGAGCGACCTGCTCGACGACATGGGCCGCGCCAAGATCGTCATTACCAATTACCACGCGTTCAAACCGCGCGAGCGCGTCGAGATTTCCAAAGGCGGGCGGCAACTGCTGAAGGGCCGCACAGGCGACGAAATCATCACCGTCGAAACCGAAGGCCAGATGATCCAGCGCGTCATGCCCGACCTGATGGGCATGAAGAACATTCTGGCCATCAACGACGAAGCCCACCACTGCTACCGCGAAAAACCGCAGGAGATCGACGACGAGGAACTGAAAGGCGACGACAAGAAGGAAGCCGAGAAGAACAACGAGGCTGCCCGGTTGTGGATCTCCGGGCTTGAAGCCGTCAAGCGCAAGCTTGGCTTGTCCCGTGTCATCGACCTCTCGGCCACGCCGTTCTTCCTGCGCGGCTCGGGTTACGCCGAGGGCACGCTGTTCCCTTGGACGATGAGCGATTTCTCGCTGATGGACGCCATCGAATGCGGCATCGTCAAGCTGCCTCGCGTGCCGGTGGCCGAGAACATCCCTGGCGACGAACTGCCGGTCTTCCGCGATCTGTGGAAGAACATTAGCCAGGACATGCCGAAGAAGGGACGCGGCTCGAATCAGGAACTCGACCCGCTCAAGCTGCCGACCCGGCTGCAAACGGCACTGCAAGCACTCTACGGTCACTACGAAAAGACCTTCAAACTCTGGCAGGACGCCGCTATCAAGGTGCCCCCATGCTTCATCGTCGTCTGCCAGAACACCGCAATCTCGAAGCTCGTCTATGACTTCATTTCCGGCTTCCAGCGCAAGAACGACGACGGCAGCAGCACGCTCGAAAACGGCCGACTGCCGCTGTTCCGCAACTTCGACGAAACCACCGGCAACCCCCTGCCGCGCCCCAACACCCTGCTGATCGACAGCGAGCAGCTCGAAGCCGGCGATGCGCTCGACGACAAGTTCCACGACATGGCCGCCGACGAAATCGATCGCTTCCGCCGCGAGATCGTCGAGCGGTCCGGCGATGCCCGCGCCGGCGACAAGCTCACCGACCAGGAACTGCTGCGCGAAGTCATGAACACGGTCGGCAAGGCGGGGCAGCTCGGCGGCTCGATCCGCTGCGTGGTGTCGGTCTCGATGCTGACCGAAGGCTGGGATGCCAACACCGTCACCCACGTGCTCGGCATTCGCGCCTTCGGCACGCAACTGTTGTGCGAACAGGTGATCGGCCGCGCCTTGCGCCGTCAGTCCTACGAACTCAACGAGGAAGGCCAGTTCAACGTCGAATACGCCGACGTGTTCGGCATCCCCTTCGACTTCACCGCCAAGCCGGTCATCGCCAAACCGCAACCGCCGCGCGAAACGGTACAGGTCAAGGCGATTCGCCCCGACCGCGATGCCCTCGAAATCACCTTCCCGCGCGTCGAAGGCTACCGCATCGAGTTGCCGGAAGAGCGATTGCAGGCCAAATTCAATGACGACTCAACGCTCATCCTGACCCCCGACCTGGTGGGTCCCTGCGAAACTCGGAACGAGGGCATCATCGGCGAAGGCGTCAACCTGACTGTCGATCACCTGAGCGACGTTCGTTCCTCCAGCCTGCTCTACCACCTCACTCGCCGGCTGGTTTATACCCACTGGCGCGATCCTGGAGAGCCGCCGAAGCTGCACCTGTTCGGGCAGCTCAAGCGCATCGCGAAGGCATGGCTGGACCATCATCTGGAGTGCAAGGGCGGCACCTGTCCCGCCCAGCTCATGTATTTGCAATTGGCCGACATGGCGTGCAACAGGATCACCGCCGCCATCACTCGACAGTTTCTCGGCGAACGACCAATCAAGGCGCTGCTCGACCCCTACAACCCCAGCGGCTCGACGAGGCATGTGCGCTTCAATACCTCGAAACCCAACCGCTGGCAAACCAGTTCCCGGCACTGTCATATCAACTGGGTGGTGCTCGACAGTGACTGGGAAGGCGAATTCTGCCGGGTGGCCGAAGCGCATCCAAAGGTGCGCGCCTACGTGAAGAACCACGGCCTGGGCTTCGAGGTGCCTTACCGCTACGGCTCGGAAACGCGCAAATACCTGCCCGATTTCATCGTGCTGGTCGACGACGGCAAGGGGCCGCATGACCTGCTGCGACTGCTCGTCGAAATCAAGGGTTACCGGCGCGAGGACGCCAAGGAAAAGAAATCGACCATGGACACCTACTGGGTGCCTGGCGTCAATCACCTCGGCGCCTATGGACGCTGGGCGTTCGCCGAGTTCACCGACGTGTTCCAGATGCAGGACGACTTCGCCAGGAAGGTGGAAGCCGAGTTCGCCAGAATGATCGGCGCCGTGGCGGGGAAATGAATGCCGTTCACGCCTACGGTTGGCATGTCCCGCATATTGTGCATATAAAATCGCATATATCTATACGCGTCAATCGGGACATGTAAACAAATGACCTCAATTCAGCCGCTGACGAAACTGCGATCGGAGCGCTTCGACAGGCCGGACATCCTCAAGCAGCTCAACGCTGCCAGCCGCAGGCTGGCCGAGCTCAAGGGAGTCGCCGCTTCGATGCCGAACCAGGGCATCCTGATCAGCACCCTGGGCCTGCAGGAAGCCAAGGACAGTTCCGAGATCGAGAACATCGTCACCACCCACGACGAGCTGTTCCGCGAGGCGGCCTTCCCCGAGGGCGCCGGCAGCGCCGCCGCCAAGGAAGTGGCGCGCTACCGCCAGGCGCTGCACGTGGGCTTTGAGGCGGTGCGCAGCACCGGCCTGCTGACCAGCAACCACATCCTGCAAATCCAGGCCGAACTCGAAAAGAATCACGCCGGCTTCCGCAAGCTGCCTGGCACGGCGCTCAAGGGCGAAGGGGGCCGCACCGTCTATACCCCGCCACAGAATCCCGACGATATTCTCGCGCTGATGGCCGACCTCGAACGCTTCATCAACGACGGCAGCCTGTTCGATGCCGACCCCCTGATCAGGATGGCGCTCATCCACCACCAGTTCGAGAGCATCCACCCCTTCTACGACGGCAACGGCCGCACCGGCCGCATCGTCAATGTGCTGTATCTCGTCAAGCAGGGCCTGCTCGACATCCCGGTGCTCTACATGAGCCGCCACATCGTCCGCACCAAGTCCGATTACTACCGCCTGTTGCAGGAAGTGCGCGACCGCGACGCCTGGGAAGACTGGGTGCGCTACATGCTGGCGGCCGTCGAGCACACCGCCGCCGAAGGCATCGCCACCATCCAGGCCATCAAGGCACTGCTCATGGACACCAAGCATCGCATCCGCGCCGGGCATCGCTTCTACAGCCAGGACCTGATCAACAACCTGTTCTCCCATCCCTATACCAAGATCGAATTCATCGAGCACGATCTCAAAGTCTCGCGCCTGACCGCCACCAAGTATCTGGATGCGCTGGTGGCCGGCGGCTTTCTCGCCAAGCGCAAGGTCGGTCGCAATAACTACTACATCAACATGCCGCTCTACGGCATCCTCACCGGCGAAGCCTTGCCGGCCGCGCGGGAGTGACACCATGGCCAAACCACCCGCCTCCAAATCCGTCGACGCGATCAAGCACGACGACGCCAAGCGCAAGAACATCCCCACCGCCGAATACCAGTCGGTGCTCGACGACGCGCAGAAAAACCCCAGGCAGGTGCGCTACCCGCGCCCCGACGTTTCTGCGCTGTCTGCGGAAGCGTCGTCCAGAAACCGCGACCTCGACCCGCAACTGGTCTGGCGCGGCAAGGACGAACAGGACTGGAGCGATCTCGTCGTCCATGCGCCGCCGCTCTACATTCAGGAGAAGGTGCATCCCAAGGCGCTGATCGACGACCTGCTGCGCACATCGAAGGAACGCCAGCACGAAGCGGGGCAGACGACGCCCGACCTCTTCGCCGATTTCAACGGCATTCCGCAGGGCGTCGACAAGACCGAGTTCTATCAGCACGACCAGAACTGGAGCAACCGCATGATCCTCGGCGACAGCCTTCAGGTCATGGCCAGCCTTGCCGAGCGTGAGGGGCTGCGCGGCAAGGTGCAGTGCATCTATTTCGATCCACCCTACGGCATCAAATTCAACAGCAACTTCCAGTGGTCAACGACCAGCCGCGACGTCAAGGACGGTAATGCCAGTCACATCACCCGCGAACCGGAGCAGGTCAAGGCGTTTCGCGATACTTGGCGCGACGGGATTCATTCCTACCTCACCTACCTGCGCGACCGGCTGACGGTGGCGCGCGATCTGCTGACGGATTCGGGGTCGATCTTTGTGCAGATTGGCGATGAGAATGTGCATCGGGTGAGGGCGGTGATGGATGAGGTGTTTGGGGACAAAAACGTAGTAACCGAGATTCTCGTAAAGAAAAAGGGAAGCCAAAAATCTTCATTGATGGACCCCGTAAACGACTTCATTCTGTGGTACTCGAAGTCCAAGCGTGCCGACGGGATAACGAAGTTCAGGACGCTCTACGAAGCGCGGATGCTCGACAGTGAGACTATCGACGAGTTTTCGCGAATCGAGCTACCGACTGGAAAGACGGTGAACTTAAAGAGCTTCACTGACTCGTCGGGTGAAAAACTCGATTTCCGTGCTTACCCAAGACGGATTGACCAACAGTTCCCCGGTGGTCGCCTCTTCCGACCATGGCCGGTTACCAATGGTGGCGAGAGAGCTTCGCAGATGGACCCTATACGCCTAGATGGCGAATTGACCCATCCCCCCAAAGGGCGATGTTGGAGCCATACGTCTAAGACGCCAGCAATAGGTTTGAGTGGGATGATGCGCAACTTGGTTGCTGGAAGGTTGGTTCGCTCGCGATCGAGCCTTGACTTCAAGCGCTATTTGGACGACTTCCCATACAAAGGCATTTCAAATTGGTGGGATGGACTTGGCGGAGCATCCGATCAAGTCTATGTCGTGCAGACGAACGAGCGCATTGTGGAACGCTGTATCTTGATGGCGACTGACCCCGGCGACCTCGTCCTCGACCCCACTTGCGGTTCCGGCACCGCCGCCACGGTTGCAGAACAATGGGGTCGTCGCTGGATCACCATCGACACTTCGCGCGTCGCGTTGGCGCTGGCTCGTGCCCGCATCATGGGCACCCGCTATCCCTACTACCTGCTCGCCGATTCCCGCGAAGGCCAATGGAAGGAGGCCGAAGTCACGCGTACGGCGCCCAGTTCGCAGCCGACCCATGGCAACATCCGCCACGGCTTTGTCTATCGCCGTTGTGCCTACATTACGTCAGGATCAATCGCCAACAATGCGGAGATCGACGTGATCTGGGAGCAATGGCAGGCCAAGTTGGAGCCTCTGCGCGAGTCAATGAATGCCGCGCTGAAGAAGTGCTGGCAGGAATGGGAAATTCCTCGCGAGGCCGATGCGAACTGGCCGGACGCGACGAAGAAGCTCCACGCCGACTGGTGGCAGGCGCGTATCGCGCGGCAGAAGGAAATCGACGCCTCCATCGCCGCCAAAGCCGAATTCGAGTATCTCTACGACAAGCCCTACGAGAACAGGAAGGCGGTGCGCGTGGCGGGGCCGTTCACCGTCGAGAGCCTGAGTCCGCATCGCGTATTGGGCGTCGATGAAGACGACGAACTGATCGACACTCTGCGCCAGCAGGAGGCCAAGTATGCGGTCAAGCAGTCTTTCCCGCAGATGATTCTGGACAACCTCAAGACCGCCGGCGTGCAGCAGGCGCACAAGGCCGACCGCATTGCCTTCATTTCGCTGGTCGCCTGGCCGGGTGACATGGTCTGTGCGGAAGGCCGCTACCTGGAAGCGGAAGGCGTGGAAAAGCGTGCCGCCATCTTCATCGGCCCCGAATTCGGCACCGTGCAGCGCGCCGATCTGGTCGAGGCGGCACGCGAGGCCGCCGATGCCGGTTTCGACGTGCTGATCGCCTGCGCCTTCAACTTCGAGGCGCACACCACGGAGTTTTCCAAGCTCGGCAAGCTGCCGGTGCTCAAGGCGCGCATGAACGCCGACCTGCACATGGCCGAAGACCTCAAGAACACCGGCAAGGGCAACCTGTTCGTGATTTTCGGCGAGCCGGACATCACGCTGATCCGGGAAGACCACGACACCCTACGCGTGAAGGTGAATGGTGTCGACGTGTTCAAGCCGCAGACCGGCGAGGTCATCAGCGATGGCGCCGACGGCATCGCCTGCTGGTTCGTCGACACGGACTACAACGAGGAAAGCTTCTTCGTCCGCCATGCCTACTTCCTCGGCGCCAACGACCCCTACCGCGCATTGAAGACCACGCTGAAGGCCGAGATCGACGCCGAAGCCTGGGCCTCGCTCAACAGCGACACCTCGCGCCCATTCGAGAAACCGAAATCCGGGCGAATCGCGGTGAAGGTCATCAATCACCTGGGGGATGAGGTGATGAAGGTGTTCAGGGTGTAACGATGCTTAAGTGGCTGGGCGTTTTTGGAGGAACAAAATGGCGTTGATCGAAGGATTTCGGGTGAGGAATTACCGGGCGCTCCGCGACGTGACGCTGGGCAAATTGTCGACCGGACAGCAGCAGGCCGAAGCTCTGACGCCCTTCACCGTGGTGATCGGCAAGAACGGTGTGGGCAAGAGCACGTTGTTCGATGCTTTCGGCTTCGTCGCCGATTGTCTTTCCACCGACCTGGAAACGGCCTGCGATGCAAAACAGCGTGGCGGATTCGAGCGGATGCGCTCGCTCGCCACGAGCGAACCGATCTGCTTCGAGATTTACTACCGCGAGTCAACGAGTGAGCGGCCAATCACCTACGATCTGCACATCGATCTGGATGAATCGTGTCGTCCCTATGTGCGTTACGAGTTTCTCGGACAACGCCGAAAAGGCCAGCGCTTCGGTCGGCCTTATCCCTTTCTGCGCTTGACGCAGGGCTCGGGGACGGCATGGGCGGGAGACACCGCTCTGGAAGGCGAGGGCGACGAAGAGCCGAATACGAAGATGGACGTCACCCTCACCGATCTCCGGCAACTGGGGATCGCCACCCTGGGAACCCTCAAGGAGCATCCGCGTATCAAACGGTTCAGGGATTTTCTGAAAGGCTGGTTTCTGTCGTACTTCCACCCCGACGCGGCACGCTCTATTCCATCCGCCGGCGCGCAGCGTCACCTGAACATGCATGGCGACAACATCGGCAACGTCGTGCAATACATGGAACGGGAGCACAAGGAGCGCTTCCAGTCGATTCTTGACCGGATCGCGGCAAAAATCCCCGGTATCCAGCGCATCAAGACCCTGGTGACGGAGGACAAGCGGGTACTGCTGCAATTCAATGACGGGGCGTTCGCCGATCCGTTTTATGCGGGGCAGATGTCGGACGGCACATTGAAGATATTTGCTTACCTCTTGTTGATGGAAGACCCGGAGCCACCTCCGTTCATTTGCATCGAAGAACCGGAAAACGGGCTGTATCACAGGTTGCTGGATACGCTCGCCACCGAATTGCGAAACCACGCGACTGGAAAGAAGAACGCGCCGCAGATTTTCGTGACGACGCATCAGCCTTACTTCGTGGACGCGCTGACTCCCCAGGAAGTCTGGATACTGAAAAAGGGCGCGGACGGTTACTCGACGGTGCAACGCGTATCCGACCTAGCATTGGTGAGGAATCTGGTCGATGAGGGTTTGCCGCTCGGTAGCCTCTGGTACAGCGACTATCTGGACGCGAACTGAACCATGCATATCGAAGTGCTTGTGGAGGACGGCTCGGGAGCCAAGTTGATCGAGACCTTGCTGCCTGCTTTGATCGGGAACTATGATGAGCCACATACTTGGCGCATTCATCCGTACAAGGGGATAGGGCGCCTGCCACCCAATCTGGCCGCTGGGGGTGACCCTGCAAAGCGTGCCCTGCTCAATCGGCTTCCAAGATTGTTGGCTGGATACGGCAAGACCCCTGGTGTCGACGCTGTTGTGGTTGTAGTCGACACTGACCATCGGGATTGCAAGGCATTTCTAGCGGAGTTGAAAGCGCTTCTGGCGCAGTGCAATCCCGTCCCAAATACGCTTTTCCGATTGGCAATCGAAGAGATGGAAGCCTGGCTTCTAGGTGACAGAGAGGCGATCCTTTTGGCTTACCCAAGAGCGAAAGTGGCTGTGCTGGATCGCTATGAGCAAGACAGCATTTGCGGCACATGGGAACGCCTCGCTGATGCGGTGTTTCCGGGAGGAAGCGCGGCAATACGCAGAATCGGCGGCCCCTTGCCTGGGCAAGTCAAGCACGAATGGGCCGAAGCCATTTCGCGCCACATGAATTTGGGAAAGAACAAGTCCCCCAGTTTCGCCAAGTTCCGCGACGGAATCTTGCGTTTGATTGCCTGATCCGACCGACTCTCCCATGAAATTCCGCATTGCCGACACCTTCACCGACAGTTTGGGGCGCCTGACGGGCGACGAGCAGAAGGCTGTCGAGGCGACAGCATTCGACTTGCAGTTGAACCCTGCCAGCCCCGGCATGAGTTTCCACAAGGTGGATTGATCGCCGCGATACCGTATCGGTGTTCAATGGCCCGCCGCTTGCCCGCCAGGCGTCCACCTGCTCTCGCCAGTACGCTTCCCGTTCCCCACTCTTGTCCATCTCGGTCTCCTGTCGAAAACCCGAAGAGTGAACAAGATCGCCAGTGTTTTACCGGTGGGGCGGATGGACGCTTACATGTCAGGCAACGAGCCAGCCGCAAGTCCGGCAGGCTGCTGGCATCTCGGCCTGCGCGCGACGATTTCCTCGCGCCGTCTCAGCTCAGCGGCGCAGCCGCCAGCTCGTCGCGCGATTCGTCGGCGGAAACGAGGTCGGGCGAGGCCGATTCCGGCAGGATGTCCGCGATATCGATGAAGGTTGGCGGCACCAGCGGCATTTCCTTGGCCACGGCGTCCAGCGCCGCGAAGTCGTGGGGAACGACGAAGCCGGAGCGGGCGGCGGGCGGAGCGAGGAGATTGGTGGTGGCGATGGCGCGCCATGTGGCAGTGAACGCGGTGGCGGGCCAGGTATCGACGTCCGCGGCCGCGCGGCCGAGCAGATGGCGCCACAGGTCGATCCGGAAGCGCTTGACGTGCGAACGCTGGAACCAGCCGACGTTCAGTTCCGTGTCCATCGCGAAGCTGCGGCCATTGGCGTTGGCGGAGCCTATGGTCGCGAATTCGTCATCGACGATGCAAATCTTGCTGTGCACGTAGAGCTGCGGACTGCCGGCGACGTCGGTGAATTTCCTGCGTCGCGCGCGTTGCGGCAGCACCAGCGAGAACACGCCGAAATTCGGTCCCAACGCCGCCTGCAGGCGCTTGAGTTCCTTGATCTGCACGGCCACGGGGTGCAGCGCCTTGGGGTCGGCGGCGGCCAGATCGGTCAGCTCTTCCGGCGCCACCGGAATGACCAGGATCACCTGGAGTCGCGGTGCTTCGGCGTGACGGGCGATGATGGCGTCGGTGAGCGGCGTCGAACGGAAATACTGGTTTTCCAGGTAGACGTATTGCTCGGCCCCGCCGATCGCCCTGGCATAGGCCTCGAAGATGTCTTCGCGCTTGATTTCCGGCACGAACTGCCCGGCCTTGTCGGCGCTGATCGTGCGCAGCACCTGGGCGGCGTCGGTGCCCGGCGTCCGGCCCGTGCGGCGGCCAGGGTCGCGGATCGGGGTCAGCGCAGAGAACGGCAGTTCCCCTTTCGCGGGCATGACGGCCGCGAAGCCGCCGATGCGCGCGCTGAAGGCCAACAGTTCCAGATTCCAGCGCTCGCGGAAGTTGCGTTCGAGGTCGATGACGACGTCGCCTTCCAGGCGCGCGTGCAGGTCGTGCCACGACAGGTCGTTTTCGCCCTTGCGGAAGGGATGGCGGCGCGTCGCGTGCGTCGGATTGTCGAGCGCCAGCGGAGTGATATCCATGCCTCCGCAAAAGGCGACCTCGCCGTCGACGACGCAGGTCTTCTGATGGTGGCTGGCCAGGAACACACGCGTCTCCGGCGTGCCGCTCATCGCGAAGCGGCGTTTCCCTTCGTCCACGTCGATGCTCGACCAGTGGCCCGGCGTGCGTCTATAGCGCGCCAGGGCGGTCACGAACTTCGCTTTGTTGTATTCGGCGACCAGCACCTTTATCTGCTCGGTCAGCGACAGGAAACCCAGGGTGAGGAAGGATGGCGTCAGGAAGAATCCGTGCAGGCTGCCTATGAATTCGAAGTTGGCTCGCCGGTCCGCAGGCAGGCGCGCCCGCAGCCTGGCGAATTCGGAGAGCGCGCTCCAGCACAGGCGGTGATTGCCGGCTTCGAACAAGGGGTCGAAATCGGTCACGATGAGGCGAACGTTGACCGGCTCCGCTTGGGTGAGCACGAATTCGACCAGGTCGAGCCAGGTTCGCCCGCGCGTCAGCTTGCCCACGCCCGCATCGAGCAGCGGCGTCGCGGGCAGAAACACCCAACCCGCGAGCATGACGCTCCGGCGGGCCGCCGCTATCGCGCGTTCGATGGCCGCCAGCGCCGGAGCACGGTCCACCAGCGGTTCGACCAGGCATGAGCGCCGCATCGGCGCGCGGAAAAACGGATCGCTGCTCGCAACCTCGTCCAGAAAATAGCGGTCGGCGGGGCTCTCCCGTGCCATCTTGCCCGCCGCTCTAGGCTTCCGCCTCGACCCAGCGTCCGTCGGCCTCCTGCTGCCACTGCGGCAGCGTGTTGTCCGGGCGCAGCCGTACCAGGGTGGTCGGCAGCGTGACTTCCCAGGGGTCGCCGACCGGAATTTCCACGGACGGCATGCCGCCCAGCGGTGCCACGCCCGCATCGACCGGGTCGGGCCGGCGCTCGGCAATCTCTTCCAGGAAGGCGACAAAATCGTCGCGCGTGACAGCGGGCAATTCGCCGCCATCCCAGATTTCACCCGTCTCGAAAAAGTGCAGCAGAGCCGCTTCCATGCCTGGCGTCGCGGCGAGCCGTATCGTCGCTGCGCCGGCGGCGATGAACTGCGCGTGCAGCGGGTCTTCGCCCTCGGTCAACAGCCGGCCCCAGGTCGACTGGCGCGCCCAGTAGTAGGGCAGGAATTCGTAATCGAGATTGCGCCAGTCGATCACGCTTTCCCAGAAGCGCGCGTAGCGGCCGGCGCGCAGCATGCGGTCGAAATCGAATTCCGCAGCCTGCGGCGACAGCGGCACGGCCGTCGACCTGAAGCGCTGACCGCTCAGCATCATGATCGCGAGGCGTTTCATTTCGTTGCGCTCCAGGATGCGGTTCATGGCCGGGTTGCGCCCTTCGGGGGTGACCCCCTGCGCGGCAGCGAGCGACGCGAGCTTTTCTTCGTATTCGGTCTTGCGCGCGGCGTAGGCGCGCGCCAGCGCCGCGTAGGTGTCGAGCTGCCATTTCTCGAAGCCGTGCGCGGTGCGCACGCAGACGACCGTTACCGTGGCCGCATAGGAGCGCACGTTCACGGCATTGACGGCGACCGGCACCTCGCCTTCGGGCAGGTCCAGCGGATCGTATTGGTCTTCCGTGACAGTGACGCTGCCGCCGTCGACGGCCTGGTGCCGGAAGACGCGCTGGTGCGCGACGAGGATGTCGACGCGGTTGGTCGGGTCGTCGGCCAACGCCGGACCGCCGCCGTCGTCACCGCCGAAATCCGGCGGCAGCGCTGGCGCCACGGGCGGGTCCATGACGATCGCGGCGCGTACCTCGTAGGCACGGTAACCTTCGGGTACGATCAGGTTCGTTTCGGCGGCGTGTTCGACGCGCGTGCCGTCTGGCGAATTGTGGGAAAAGGTGTGCGCGACCGTGCGCCGCTCGGGCGGTGGCGCCTTCACGTCCTCGGCACGATAAGTGGCGACGTGCTGGCGATAGTTGCCCGTAGTGATCTGGTCGGGCCTGATCGTCAGCGGCTTCGGTTGGTTGAGCCCGGCCGGCTTGACGATCTGCGACTTCAGCGCATTGAGGTAGAGGGCCGCCGGCTCCAGCACCGTGCATTCGAGCAGCAGGCGCACGCCATAGTCGTAAATCTGCATCCGATAGACGCGATTGAGCCATTGATAGATGCCGACCGCGTGGCTGTCGCCAGCGCTGTTGTCGAAGCCGTGACTGTTGTTTTCCTCGAATTCTTCGAGCGTGGTACGCGTCTGCTGCGTACGCACGCGATGCGCGACGCGCTTGGCCGTGCTTTCGGTGACCTCGCGCGCATATTCGGTGGCCGAGGATTCCGCCTGTTCGGACGAGGCCGAGGTTTCGAACTGGGTCGAAGCCTCGACCTGCACGAACGGGCCGTAGCCGGCCGACACGGACGCGCCCACATTGAACTGGCGCGTGTTGGCGAGGGTATTTTCGATTTCCGTACGCAGCCCGAAGCGCTCCGTGCTTTGCAGGTCGCGTTCCTCTTCGCTGCTTCTCTCTTCTTCGGTCTGGAAAGTTTCTTCGCTGCGCGTCAGGCGCCGCGTGCTGCGCGACTGCGTTTCGGAGCGCATGACGTTGTGTACGTGGCTGATGTCGGCCGCCTCGTAGCGCAGGAGTTGCTGGCGCACGATGAGAAGCTGGCCCACGCCGGTCGGCCGCAGCGGCCCGACCGTGGTCGGCGGCATCGTTCCCGGATCGACGAACGCCGGGTCGAGCGGAATCGACGGTTGCGCCGCCGGTTGCGGCAGCACCAGCGCGGCGATCGCCGTGCGCGCCTGGTCGCCGTCGCCCGCGTCCACATCGCCGTCGCCGGCAGGCAAGGCCGCCACCAGCGCGGCCCGGGCTCCGTGCAGGGCGTCGATCGCCTCGCCGAACGCGGTCGTGGCGAGGTTGATCCGCTCGCTCGCGAGCAGCGCGCGCGTCGGCGCGGAAAGGCGCTCGCGCGCCCGGGCGGAGAGCACCAGCGCCGCTTGCGCGGCAGGCGTCGTGGCCGTGCGCCGTTCGAGCTGGGTGGCGTTGGCGGAAAGTTCGACCAGGGCACGATCGAGGGCGGAGACGCGGCTTTCGATCTCGCGCCCGGCCCCGGCGGCGTCGCCTTCCTCCGTGGGTTCCTCGGGCGTATCGGTCGGCGGGCCGGCGCGCACGGCAAGCGCCGCGAATTCGACCGGCAGGCTCAGCGTGCGCGCGAGCGCGGCGGACGGGCGCGCGAAGTCGATGCCTTCCGGGTCGCGCGCCAGCCGGCGCAGAAAGTCCGCGCACTGCACGATGCGCGTATAGCGGGCAAGCAAGCCCGCCCGGCCGGCCGAACGCAGTTTCAGGGCGACGACGGCGTCGCGGGCGTTCCGCTCCGCCGCGCCGAAGCGGCGGTTGGCGATGACCGCCGCTGCATCACGGCCGAAGACATCGACGGCCAACGCGTTCGCCGTGGCCACGTCCGCCGGTGGGTGGCGCCGATAGCGCGCAAGGAAGCGCTCGAGCCGCTCGAACTGCGGGTTTTGCGCGGGGTCGCGCGGGACGCTGTCACCCGCGAGCAGCGCGTCGGCGCGCGCCAGTGCGCGCGCCGACGCGTCGGGCTGGCGCAGGTCGTCCAGCAGTTCGCGCATGAAGGGTGTCGAGCCAGTCGAAAACCCCAGATCCAGTCGCTGCCGGCGCGCACGTGGCGCGCGCAAGGCGACGAAGCGAAACAGCTCTTCCGGTTGCATGGCCGTCCTCCTGTCATCTGGCCGCGATGGCGCACGCGGCGCGGAAATCCGGAGCGATGAAGAAATCCTCTAGAAAGCAAGACCACGCGGCAGTCTGTTCGTTCGGCCTTGCCCTTCTCCCAATCGCAAGGTGATCGCGTTGCGATGCCCTCCCGCGACTTCCAACGGCTCCTCGTGCGCGCGTGCTACGAGTCATCCGAGGACGGTAATCCTTGCCATTTGTTCGTTCCGGTTTGCGTGCCCAGGACTCGCCGCGCAAGGCGGCTACCCGTCATCCCGCTCGGCCTGCTGCTCGGCGTCCTGCAGTTCCGGCCGGCGGCGGCCGTAGCCGCATTCGTCGATCAGTTCGCGGGCGAGCTGCAGTTGGGCGCGGTCGCGGAACAGGCGGGCGCGGGTCAGCGCCAGGTCGGCGAGAAACAGTTTCATGCCGCCGCGGCTGGCGAGAGTCTCCACTTCCGCCAGATCGGCGCGGGCGCCGTCGGCGTCGCCGCAGGCGTGGCGCAGCCAGGCGCGCGTGAGCAGGCCGCGGGGAAGTTCGTGCTGCGTTCCGGCGGCGCGCAGGCCGGATACGGCGGCTTCGCATTCGCCGCGGGCGTCGGCGCCGGGGGGCTGGTCTTGCAGCAGGTCGGCGTAGAGGGCACAGCGGGCCAGGGTGAGGTGGTCGAGGGCCTCATCGAGTAGCCCGAGCTTGCCTTTGATCCACTCTAGCGTCTGCGTCGCCCGCTGCGCCACCCCGGCACAGGCCGCCAGCGTCGCCGCATCCCCCGCGCCGCGCCAGGCCGCGCGCTCGGCCGCGGCCAGCAGCCGTTCGCCATACTGGAAGCCTCGCAGCGAATAAAGCAGCGGGTACTCGGGCTGCCATTCGGCCTGCATGCCCTCGGCCTCGGCGAAGCCCTGCCGCGCCAGCTCGCTCTCGCCCTGCTGCTGTCGGGCGTTGGCCAGGGCGGTACGCATGACCATGCGCAAAAACGTATCGCCGCTGCGGTCGGCGTACTCCACCGCGAGTGCCGCCTCCTGCACGGCGGCGTCGATTTGGCCCAGGCTGAGTTGCAGTTCGCTGAGGTTGTTGTAGCTTGCGGCGGCGTTATTCCAGACATTCTGGCGCACGCGCATTTTTGCCCCCGCGCGCACGGGCTCCAGCGCCTCGGCGAGCCGGCCGAGCGCGCGCAGGCGGATGGCGGCTTCGTTGAGCAGCCACGCCTGGTTGGCCTCCTCCAGTTGCGGCACCGGCCGCCGCCAGGGCGGGTCGAAAAAGCAGGCCAACGCCCCCAGGTCGGCGCCGAAGGCGCCGAGCTTCTTGGCGCTGTAAAAGCCGTCGAGCCCGGTGCCCCGCAGGATGCGCTCGCGGTATACCTCGTCGCAGGCCTCCTGGACCAGTCCCGCCTGGCAGCCGTGGGCGACGGCCTGGTAGAGCGGCTGCAGGCCGGCCAGTCCGTCCGGGCGGTACGGGGTGTCGGTCTTGATCTGTTCGTAGAGGCGCCGGTGGCCTTCGCGCCAGGCGGCGGGCAGGTCGTGCCGCAGGCGCTGCGCGAAATACTCGCGCAGCAGCGGATGGGCATCGACGCTGCCGCTGCCGGCGTCGAAACGCAGCAGACCGGCGTGCGCCAGGTCGGCGAGCGTGCCGTGCCAGTCCGGCTCGTCGAGGCCGACCAGCGCTTCGGTGAGCCCGGCGATGGCCGGCGGTTGGCGCAAAGCGGCGAGGTTGGCGCGGCTTGCCGGGCGGTCGAAAAAGCCGACCAGCCGGAGCGCGGCCAGGGCGCGCTCGCCGGCCGCGCCCTCGCGCGTAAACCAGGTTTCGTAGGCGGCGATGGCGCGGAAGGCGTGGCCGCGGTGGGTGCGCTCGTTGGCGCGGGCAAAATCGACCATGTCGCGCTTGCGCGCGTCGCCGCCCCAGGCGCGCGCGAGGTAGCTGCCCAGGAGGGCGAGCGTCAGCGCATGGCCTTCGACTTCCCGGCTCGCCGCCTGCAGTTCGGCGTCGGTGGCGGCGGCGTGCTCGGCGATGGCCGCCGCGCCGGCGCGCCGGACGCCCAGCCTGTACAGCAGCCGGGCGCCGTCGGAATCCACCAGGTTGTCCAGGTCGAGCAGCAGCACGCCGGCATCCGGGCGCTCGGCGTCGCGCGCCCGGTCGGCTAGATCGGCCAGGTGTTCGCGGCTGGTGATCAGGACCAGTCCGCGCTGGCCGCGCGCGGCCAGCCGCTTGAGCAGAGTTTGCACGCCAGGCGCCTTGAGTTCCCCGGCGAGCGCGTGGCCCGGCGGGTATTGCAAGGGCTCCAGGCCGTCCAGGATGAGCAGGCTGCGGTACGCCGCCACGGTGGTAGCCAGTTGTTCGCCCTTGTCCCAGGGCGAGGCGGCAGCCTCTACGGTCACGCCGAAAAATCGGATCGCCGCGTCCAGAAAGCCGTCTTCGGACGCCCGACGGTCTTCGCCGCTGCCCTGGCTGTAGAAGCTCCAGGCGAATACCCGCTTCGCGCCGCGCCAGTTTTCCGCGCGCAGCCTGTCCACCCAGCGCGTCATCAGCGACGTCTTGCCGGTGCCGCCGGGGGCGATCAGTTGCACGATGGGGGTGCGGCCGGTTTCCGCCCAGGCCTGGTCGAGGGCGGCCAGTTCCGCTTGCCGGCCGAGGAAGTGCGGCGCGCCGGCGGGAAGGTGGGAGAGGTCGATTGGTGGCAATGGCGA
Organism: Accumulibacter sp.; assembly: GCF_029255285.1. GTDB lineage: Bacteria > Pseudomonadota > Gammaproteobacteria > Burkholderiales > Rhodocyclaceae > Accumulibacter. The sequence continues at coordinate 84,838 of NZ_JAPUVI010000023.1, read as the reverse complement.
CGCCGGGAAAGCCGGTGGCGCGGCGCCTTGGCCGGCTGCGCCGCCCGGGAACGGCGGCTCACGAGCGGGCTTGAGACGCTTTTCCTGGATGCCGGCGAGCAATTGCGTCTTTGCCCCGGCGGGTTCCAGCCCCACCAGGTCGATGTAGGTGATCGCCGCGAGCAGGCCCGCGGGCGTGCACTCGCGCACGCGCACGGGAATGAGCTGGCGCTGCGCGCCCGTGGGGTCTTGCGCGAAGGCAGCCGCCCATTCTGGCTGGGTGTAGAGCGCGGAAAAGTAGTTTTCGGACAGGACCGCGACAGTGCCGCGCGCTTCCTTGGCCGCGCGGTCCATTTCCAGCACGAAGTTGCCGCCGGCCGCGAAATCCCAGGCCTGGATCACCGTCGAGTAGCCGGCCTCTTCCAACTGCCAGGCGATCCACTCGGCCCAGTCCCTGTCGGCCTGGTTGTACGAAAGGAAGAAGTCTTTCATGCGTCGTGCTGGACCCGGTCGAATCGTCAAGTGAGGCCGCGCAGGCCGGCGCCACGCGGCATTTGGGCAACTCGCCGCCGCCTGCCATCATAGCTTGAAGGGGCGAGCCACAGTGGGGATGCAGGAAGCCGAGGAGCGATTCTCCGGCCAGGGGCGTGCAAGCGCTCCACCCGGCGACGGGGACGATGGCACAATGCGTGCCTCTCGTACCTCTCGCCGCTTGGCGCTCCCTCGATGTCTTCTGCCCCTGTTCGCCCACGCCGCCGGCCCTTCGACGACTGCCTGTCGTCCGATGTCGGCCGTCTGCTGAGTCTCAAGAAGAACGCCGAGCGCAGCGCTGGCGAGAAGCGAACGAAGCTCGAGGCCGACCTCGCGGCGCTGCTGGCGAAGTCGACGACCGCCTGCGCCGAGCGTCGCGCCCGCCTGCCGACGCCCGGGTATTCCGAAGATCTGCCGGTCAACGCGCGGCGCGCGGAGATCGCCCGGCTGATCGACGCGCACCAGGTCGTCATCGTCTGCGGCGAGACGGGCTCCGGCAAGACGACACAGCTCCCGAAGATCTGCCTCGAACTCGGGCGTGGCGCGCGCGGCCTGATCGGCCACACGCAGCCGCGGCGCCTGGCTGCGCGCTCGGTCGCCGCCCGCCTGGCGCAGGAGCTGAAGACCTCGGTCGGGCAGGGCGTCGGCGTCAAGGTCCGCTTCCAGGACCAGACGCGCGACGAAGCCTACCTCAAGCTGATGACCGACGGCATCCTGCTCGCCGAGACGCAGTCGGATCGCCTCCTCTCGAAGTACGACACGATCATCATCGACGAAGCGCACGAGCGCAGCCTCAACATCGACTTCCTGCTCGGCTACCTGAAGCAGCTCCTGCCGAAGCGGCCCGACCTCAAGGTCGTCGTCACCTCGGCGACCATCGACGCCGAACGCTTCGCGCAGCACTTCGCGCAGGGCGGAGACAAGCCGGTGCCGGCGCCGGTGATCGAGGTCTCTGGCCGGCTCTACCCGGTCGAGGTGCGCTACCGACCGGTTACCCGGCCAGACGACGACGTCGAAGCCATGTACGAAACAGCGGGCGAAGAGCGCGACCTCTTCGACGCGATCGCCGACGCTTGCGACGAACTCGCGCGCTTGGGTCAGGGCGACATCCTCGTCTTCCTCCCAGGCGAAAGAGAAATCCGCGAGGCGGCCGAGACCCTGCGCAAACACCACCCGCCGCACACCGAAATCCTGACGCTCTTCTCGCGCCTCACCGCCGCCGAGCAGGACCGCGTCTTCGCCTCCCACACCGGCCGCCGCATCGTGCTGGCGACCAACGTCGCCGAGACCTCGCTCACCGTGCCGGGAATCCGCTACGTCGTCGACACGGGCCTGGCGCGCGTCAAGCGCTACTCGTATCGCAACAAGGTCGAGCAACTGCAGATCGAGAAGATCTCGCGCGCCTCGGCCAACCAGCGCGCCGGGCGCTGCGGCCGCGTCGCCGCCGGCGTCTGCCTCCGCCTCTACGACGAGGCCGACTTCAAGCAGCGCGCGAATTTCACCGACCCGGAGATCCTGCGCTCCTCGCTGGCCGGCGTGATCCTGCGCATGAAGGCGCTCAACCTCGGCAAGGTCGAGGACTTTCCCTTCCTCGAACGCCCCCAGCCGAAGTCCATCGCCGACGGTTACGCGCTGCTGCAGGAACTCGGCGCGCTCGACGCGCGGAACGAGCTGACGCCGACCGGCCGCGAGATCGCTCGCCTGCCGATCGACCCGCGCGTCGCGCGCATGATCGCGGCGGCGAAGCAGTACGGCTGCCTGAAGGAAATGCTGGTCATCGCCAGCGCGCTCTCGGTACAGGACCCGCGCGAACGGCCGCAGGAGAAACAGCAGGCCGCCGACCAGGCGCATGGCTTCTGGATTGGCAAGGCGACCGGGAACGACGGCTCGGCGCCGCCGCGCTCCGAATTCCTGGCCTGGGTGAAGCTCTGGCAATGGTACGCCGAGGCGCTGCAGCACAAGAAGTCGAACCGCCTGCTGGCCGAGGAGTTACGAAGGCGGTTTCTCTCGCCGCTGCGCCTGCGCGAATGGCGCGAGTTGCACGGCCAGTTGCACGGCATGGTCGGCGAGCTCGGCTGGCGCGAAAACGAACAGCCGGCGGATTACGCCAGCGTCCACAAGGCCCTGCTCTGCGGCCTGCTCGGCAACATCGGCTGCAAGAGCGAAGAATCCGGCTACTACCTCGGCGCGCGCGGCATGAAGTACCTGGTACATCCCTCGTCGGCGCTCGCCAAGAATGCCGGCAAGTGGATCGTCTGCGCCGAGCTGGTCGAGACCACCAAGCTCTACGCGCGCTGTGTGGCGCGCATCGAGCCCGAATGGCTGGAGGAAGTCGGCGCCCACCTGATCCGCAAATCGACCTTCGATCCGCATTGGGAGCAGAAACCGATGCAGGTTTCGGCCTGGGAACGCGCGACGCTGCACGGCCTCGTCATCTACGCCAGGCGGCGTATCCACTACGGACCGCTGAACCCGTCCGAGGCGCGCCACATCTTCATTCGCCAGGGCTTGGTTGGCGGTGAGATCGACGAGGTCTACGCTCGGCAGTGGGCGTTCTGGCAGCACAACCGCAAGCTGATCGAGGAGATCGAGAAGCTCGAACACAAGTCGCGCCGGCCCGACGTGCTGGTCGATGACGAACTGATCGCCGCCTTCTACGACGCCCACATCCCCGACGACCCGGCGCTGGGCCTGCACAACGGCGCGGCCTTCGAGCACTGGCGGCGCGAGGCCGAGCGCGCCAACCCGCAGCTCCTGCACCTGCGGCGCGAAGACCTGATGCGGCACGAGGCCGCCGGCATCACGACCGACGCCTTCCCGTCGTCGATCCGCCTCTCCGGCATCGACTACGCGCTCACTTACCACCACGAACCCGGCAGCCCGAAGGACGGCGTGACGCTGACGCTACCCCTCGCGCAGCTCAACCAGATCACCCCGGCGCGCTGCGAATGGCTGGTGCCCGGCCTGCTCAAGGAGAAGGTCGTCCAGCTCGTGAAGACACTGCCGCAGAAGCTGCGCGCCAAGCTGGTGCCGGTGCCCGAGTTCGCGCAGGAGTTCGTCGACTGGATGGACGCCAAGGTCGCCGAAGGCGGCGCCGGCGCCAATCTGCGGCAGGCCGGCGTCGTGCCGGCGCTCGTGCAGTTCATCCTCGACACGCGCGCCCTGCACGCGCGCGGCTGGGCGGTGACGCCGGACGCCTTCCGCCCCGATGCGCTGCCGCCGCACCTGTCGATGAACTTCAAGCTGGTCGATGAGCACCAACGCCAACTCGACCTGTCGCGCAGCCTCACCGACCTGCGCGCCGAGTGGGGTCGCGAGGCCAAGCAGGAATTCGCCGGCCTGCACGAAACGCCGGCGCAGCACGCGGGCGTCACCGATTGGACTTTTGGCGCGCTGCCCGAGCTGATGGAAGTCCAGGCCGGCGGCCAGAGTGTGATCGGTTACCCCGGGCTGTCGGACGATGGCCCCGAGCAGGGCACCGTCACGCTGCGCGTCTACGACTCGCCCGAGGAAGCGAAGGTCGCGCATGCCAAGGGACTGCAACGCCTGTTCCTGATCCACTTCCGCGAGCAGATCAAGTACTTCGCGAAGAACGTGCCCAACCGCACGCCGATGGGCCTGCTGTTCATGGCCCTCGGCACCACCGAGGAACTGAAGCGCCAACTGATCGACCTCGCCTTCGCGCGCGCCTGCCTGGTCGAACCGTGGCCGACCGACGAGGCCGGCTTCCGCCAGCGCTGCGCCGACGCCAAGCCGCGCCTCGGGCTCGTGCTGCAGGAGATCGCGCGCCTTGCGCTCGCCATTCTCACCGAATGGGCGGCTCTGCAAAAGAAGCTGCCGCCCTTCGCCAAGGCGTTTCCTCAGGCCGTCGCCGACATCGAGAAGCAGGTTGGCCGCCTGGTGCACAAGCGCTTTCTTGCCGAGTTGCCCTTCGAGCGCCTGAACCACCTGCCGCGTTACCTGAAGGCCGCACAGATGCGCCTCGACAAGCTGCGCACCAACGCCGCCCGCGACGCCGCGGCGATGGCCGAGTACGGACCGCTGTGGACGCACTACGAGCGCCGCGCCGGCCAGCTCGCCAAGGCCGGTGTGATCGACGAGGAACTCGAGCAGTACCGCTGGCTGCTCGAGGAACTGCGCGTGCAGCTCTACGCGCAGGAACTGCGTACGCCGGTGCCGGTCTCGGTGAAGCGACTGAAGACGATGTGGGAAGGGATGGGGCGGTAGCGGAGCACGAGGGGCCGCGCCAGGGCGCGGCGAATATCAATCCTGGGCGTCGGGCCGGCTTTGGCTGGTCCGGCGACACCTTATGGAGAACGGACGATGGACGCGGATTTCTGGCACGGCAAGTGGGCGCAAAACGAGATCGGGTTTCACGAGAGCGAGGCCAACCCCCTGTTGGTGCGGCACTTCCCGGCGCTCGGGCTGGGGGACGGCGCGCGCGTCTTCGTGCCGCTGTGTGGCAAGACGCTCGACATCCACTGGCTGCTCGACAAGGGCCACCCGGTGGTCGGCGTCGAACTGAGCCCGCTCGCCGTCGAGCAGCTGTTCAGCGAACTCGGGGCCGAACCGGACATCACCTCCTGCGGGCGGCTCCAGCGCTACAGCGTTCCCGACCTCGACGTCTACCTCGGCGACTTCTTCGCGCTCACGGCCGAACTGCTCGGCCTCGTCGACGCGACCTACGATCGCGCCGCGCTGGTCGCGCTGCCGGAACCGATGCGCGGGCGATACGCTGCTCACCTGAGGGCGATCACCGCGTGCGCACCGCAACTCCTGATCTGCTTCGAGTACGAACCCCACCTGATGCCCGGGCCGCCATTCCCGATCTTCGCCGACGAAGTCGCGCGGCATTACCGCGATCACTACACCGTGAGCCTGCTGTCGTCAGAAGAAATCCCGGGAGGCTTCAAGGGGAAAATTCCGGCAAAGGAGAGCGTTTGGCAGCTGGGGCGAGGGCGCGGGTCTTGAGAATGAAGGACGGGCAAAGCTTCGGCGCGGTTTGCCGGGAACCGGGGCGGAGCGACGAGACGTTGCGCAACAGGATCGAGGCGGCGGCGGGAAAAGGCCGGCTCAACGGCGCCGGAGGCCGAATCGTGACGGCTACGGAGACGGCGAGTCCACCCTGGCTGGAAGGAAGCACTACCCGAGGCTGAGGCAAGATCATGGCCGAGACACGGCAGGTTTGGCGTGGTCGCGCACGAAGGCTTCGAACTGCGCTGCCGGGAGCGGTTCGCTGAACAGGTAGCCCTGCGCTTCATCGCAACCCTTGTCGCGCAGAAAAGCCAGTTGTGCCTCGTTTTCGACGCCCTCGGCCAGCGTCTGCAGGCCGAGGTTGCGCGCCAGGCTGATGGTCGCCGCGACGATCGCTTCGTCTTCCGGATCGGCCGCCAGGTCGGCGACGAAGGAGCGGTCGATCTTGAGCTTGTGTACGTGGAAGCGCCTGAGGTAGCTCATCGACGAATAGCCGGTGCCGAAGTCGTCGATCGCCATGCGTACGCCGCGCGCGCGCAGCTTGTCCATCGTCGCGATGGCGGCCAGCGGGTTGTCCATGGCCGCGCTTTCGGTCAGTTCGAGCTCGAGAAACTGCGCCGGCATTTGCTCCTCGTCGAGGATGCACGACAGCCTGTCGGTCAGGTTCGCCTGCCGGAACTGTACCGCCGAGAGGTTGACGGCGACGGTCATCGGCGGCAGGCCGCTGTGCTGCCACTGGCGCGCTTGACGGGCGGCGGCGCGCAGCGCCCATTCGCCGATCGTCAGAATCAGCCCCGACTCCTCGGCGATCGGAATGAACTCGGTCGGCGGGATGGCGCCGAGTTGCGGATGCTGCCAGCGCAGCAGCGCTTCGGCGCCGACCAGCCGGCGGTCGGCGAGGGCGAACTGCGCCTGAAAGTGCAGGTGCAACTCATCCTTGTCGAGCGCCCGCCGCAGGTCGTTTTCGATCTGCAGGTTGCGCGCCGACTTCTCCTGCATCTCGGGCGTAAAGAAACAATAGCCGTTGCGGCCGCGCTGCTTGGCGCGATACATCGCCGTGTCGGCGCTCATCGACAAGGCCTCGAAGCTCTTGCCATCGGCCGGGTAGATGGCGATGCCGACCGACAAGGTGCAGTTCAGCTCATGCTGCTCGATGCGATAGGCAGGCGCCGTGATGTCGAGCAGCTTGGCCGCGACATGCGCTGCACCGTCGGCGTCGGTGTTGGGCAGCAGGACGATGAACTCGTCGCCGCCCAGGCGCGATACCGTGTCCTCGTCGCGCACCGCACGCCGCAGTCGCTCGGCAAGCTGGATCAGCAGCGCGTCGCCGATCCGGTGGCCCAGCGAGTCATTGACGTTCTTGAAGCGGTCGAGGTCCAGGAACATCAGCGCCAGCGCCTCGCGACCGCGTTGCGCACGCGCCAGATCGTGTCTCGCCCGTTCGGCGAGCAGGCTGCGGTTCGGCAGCCCGGTCAGCGAATCGAAATGCGCCAGGCGCTGGATGCTCGCCTCGGCGTCCTTGTGTTGCGTGATGTCGACGATGGTCGCCAGGTAGCCGCCGAGCGTTCCCTGGGCGTCGCGCATCACCGTCACCGCCAGGCGAATGGTGATGCGCCGTCCATCCTTGCGCACCCCGATCATCTCGCGCTCGTCGGCTTCGCCGCTGTTGCGCGCCCGGGCGACCAGGGCGTCGAAACCGGGCTCGACGTGGAAGCCGAGATCCCGGCTCAGCGTCGCGGCCGTAGCGGCGATTTCGTCGCTGTCGTGCCACAGGGTCGGCGTCACCTGGCCGACGACCTCGTCGGCCAGGTAGCCAAAAATGGCTTCGGCGCCGGGGTTGAAGACCGTGATCAGTCCCCGCGGGTCGGTCGCTACGATGCCGCAGGCGGCGTTGGCGAGGACCGATGCCTTGAGCGCTTCGCTGGCACGCAGCGCCTGTTCCGCCTGACCACGCTGGGCGAGGAGGGCGGTGTTTTCGATCGCCACCGCGGCGCTGGCCGCCAAACCCTGCAGCAGACGCGCGTCACTCTCGTCGAAGCCGCCCGGCTTGTCGTGGATCTCGAAGCAGCCGAGCAGATCGCCGTGGCGGCTGACGATGGGCATGTCGAGCAGGTTGTCGAAGCCGATCGCCTGACGAATCTCGGGTACGACCCACGGATCGCTTCCCGCGTCGTTGCTCAGATGGAAGCGGCGCGTCTGCATCACCCGGCCCGGCACGCCGTGGCCGGCAGCGAAGCGGTAGTCGACCGGCAGCCACTGGCCGTTCCGGTAATACTCGGTGAACACCATTTGCCCGGCCGACAAGCGCGCCGCGGCGCCGCCGGTGGCGCGGGTGAGCTTCAGCGCAGCGCCGACGAGCCGCCGCAGGATGACCGGAACGTCGAGCCGGCGGTTGATCTCCTGGCCGGCCGCCGACAGCAGTTCGAGCTGCTCGCTGCGCCGCCGCAGCGCCGCCTCGGCCCACTTGCGTGCGGTGATGTCGCGCGAAAGTACGACGAAGCGCGCTTCCTGACCCTCGCCAGTCGGTTTTCGGGCGACCGACAGCTCGAACCAGTGCTTGCCGCCGGGTAGCGACAGTTCGAACTGTCGGCCGGTCGAGTAGCCGCTTTCCTGGGCTTCGCGCAAGGCCGACAGACAGACGGCCGACGCTTGCTCGGGCAGGACATCGGAAACCCGTCGGCCGATCAGGCGGTCCGGTGCGGCGGCAAGCAGATCGCGGCGCGGCGAATGGCATTCGTAGTAACGACCATCGAGTCCGAGTTCGAACATCGGGTCGGGAATCGCCTCGAGCGTCGCTTTCAGCGTCGTCGTTCGTTGCCGGACGATGCGCCGCAAGGTGACTACCCAGACCAGCAGCAGCACCGCCACCAGCGAGCCAACCAGCAAGGCGTAGCCGAGCAAGCGCGTCGCCGGCGATGAGGCGACCGGGGTGCCCATCCATTTCTGTCGCAAGGCTCGCAATTCGCTGGCGGGAATGGCCGCGTAACCGCTTTCCAGCAGCGCCAGGGTAGAACGATTGCCTTTGTGGACAGCGCGATGGAACTCGCCGGAATAGAGCGTGAAGGCCCGGTTGAACTGGTGCTCGGCCCGCTTGCGATAAAGCAGGTAATTGGCTGGCGGCTCGTCCAGGCAGAAGACCCGGACCTTGCCCTCGACCGCCCCGCGAACCAGATCTTCGTAGCTGGCGAACGGCTGGATGGTGGTCAGGCCGGCTTCGGCGAGCGTGTCGACGCAGGCATCACCCGCCTTCACGCCGACCAGAAAGCCATGCAGGGTGTCGATGTCCACGATGCCGCCGATGCCGGCCTGGCTGTAGATCGACACCGGGATGTTTTCGTAGGGTGGCGAGAAGTCGAGCGTCTTCTCACGTTCCGGTGTCCGGAAAACCGTATCGATGACTTCTGTCTGGCGGTCGGCCATGCGCTGCTGCGCCGTCGCCCAGTCGCTGCCGAGTAGCTCGACGCGAACGCCGGTCTTCGTTTCCCAGAGCCGCCACAGTTCGACCAGATAACCGGTCAGCGCGCCGCTGGCATCGCGAAAGACGTAGGGCGGATAGTTGTCGTCGATGGCTACCCGCAGCAGGCGCGGCGGCGTGGTCTGGTGGGGGCTTTCGCCGGCGGCGCCGGAACTCGTCAGGAGTGCCGCGGTGATTCCGAACAACACGAGAAGACAATACCGCAGCAGGCCCGTGCGGGCAGTCGATCGATGCGACGCTCGGTCGATGGTGGACAGCGGAGTGCCGTTCAGCGACCGACCGGCCGTCGGTCGGCGAGCGCCAGCCAGCCGCGGATGACGCGATAGGCGACCCACAGGCCGAGGATGACGATCAGTACCCAGGCGATCGGGATGCCGATCAGGGTGATCACCAGCAGGCCATAGACCAGCAGCCACAGCAGGGTGAACCAGAAGGTCCGGATCTGCCAGCGATAGTGGCTGTCGAGCCAGCTCCCGGCGACCTCGCCGCGCTTGACGTAGTTGAGAATGACGGCAAGCAGCGACGGAACGCCAAAAACGAAGGCGCCGGCTACCGTCGCCGCGCCGGTCACGCCGATCACCACGGCCAGCGCATGCAGGCCGTAGATGACATGGCACCAGGCGCGTGCGCCGTCAAGGTTGGTGTAGGGAATCAACTGGTCGTTCATCACTTTCTCCAGGATGGTTGGCGCAGCGGCGCGAGCGATCGATCGTCGGTCGCTTGCCGGGGCCGTATCGGCAGTCTGTCACTCACACACCCAAATCGTTCCACAGCGCGTCGATGCGCTGTTTCACGGCGGCATCCATGACGATCGGCGTTCCCCACTCGCGATTCGTCTCGCCGGGCCACTTGTTGGTCGCGTCCAGCCCCATCTTGCTGCCCAGGCCGGCGACCGGGCTGGCGAAATCGAGATAGTCGATCGGCGTATTGTCGGCGATCAGCGTGTCGCGCGCCGGGTCGACGCGCGTCGTCATTGCCCAGATGACCTCTTTCCAGTCGCGTATGTTCACGTCGTCGTCGACCACGATGATGAACTTGGTATACATGAACTGGCGCAGGAAGCTCCAGATGCCGAACATGACGCGCTTGGCGTGGCCGGGGTACTGCTTGCGCAGGCTGACCGTCGCCAGGCGGTACGAGCAAGCTTCGGGCGGCAGATAGAAGTCGACGATCTCCGGGAACTGCTTCTGCAGAAGCGGCACGAAGACTTCGTTCAGCGCGACGCCGAGCATCGCTGGTTCGTCGGGCGGTTTGCCCGTGTAGGTGCTGTGATAGATCGGCTTTGCACGACTGGTCAGACGCTCGATGGTGAACACCGGAAAACGCGCCTGCTCGTTGTAATAGCCCGTATGGTCGCCATACGGTCCTTCGAGCGCGCTCTCGGCCGGATCGATGACGCCCTCGAGAACGATCTCGGCGGACGCCGGCACCTGCAGCTCCGAGCCCAGGCAGTTCACCAGTTCGGTCTTGGCGCCGCGCAGCAGACCGGCAAACTGGTATTCGGAGAGCGTGTCGGGGATCGGCGTGACGGCGGCGAGAATCGTCGCCGGATCGGCGCCGAGGGCCACGGCGACCGGAAAAGGCTGGCCGGGATTGGCCAGGCAGTGCTCGCGAAAATCGAGCGCCCCGCCGCGGTGGGCCAGCCAGCGCATGATCACCTTGTTCGGGCCGATCACCTGCTGGCGGTAGATGCCCAGATTCTGGCGCGTCTTGCGCGGTCCGCGCGTCACCGTCAGTCCCCAGGTGATCAGCGGCGCGGCGTCGCCCGGCCAGCAAAGCTGGATCGGCAGGCTGGCGAGGTCGACGTCGCGGCCCTCGCGGACGATTTCCTGACAGGGCGCCGACGAGCGCAGGCGGGGCGCCATGTTGAGCACCTGTTTGAGGACCGGCAGCTTGTCCCAGGCGTCGCGCAGACCTTTCGGCGGTTCGGGTTCCTTGAGGTAGGCGAGCAGTTTGCCGACTTCGCGCAGCGCCAGCACCGATTCCTGTCCCATGCCCAGCGCCACGCGGCGTGCGGTTCCGAACAGGTTGGCGAGGACCGGTATCGAATGGCCGCGTGGATTCTCGAAAAGCAGAGCCGGGCCCGCGGCGCGCAGAACGCGATCGCAGATTTCGGTCATCTCGAGCCGCGGGTCGACCTCGACGCCGATACGCCTGAGCTCGCCCAGGGCTTCGAGTTGCGCGATGAAGTCGCGCAGGTCGTGGTACTTCATCGAATCCGGTACGAATAGTGGCAGGCGACGCAGGCGGCGGTCAGTGAAGGCAGCGCGGCGATCGTTCGCTCGCGGTCGCCGCTCGCCGCGAGGCGCGCAAACTCGCTTGCCGCCTGGTGGCCGTCGATGCCGAGGCGGTGCATGGCGGGTGGCATGTGCGGCCCCGGACGGGCGTCGAAGGGCTGCTGGCGATGCTTGCCCATGGCTGACAGGCCCAACTCCTTCTCGGCCATCTCGCCGGCTTCCTTGAGCTTGCCGGCCACCACCAGCCCGAGAATCTCGTTCAGCGCCAGCAGGCTGGCGCGCATTTCGCTGCGCAGGTTGGCGTCCGCCGCGGCCGGCATGGCTACCAGTTGGCGCGTGTCCTCGGCCGCCTGCGGAGCGCCGGCAAACAGCGCCAGCCAGGCGGGAAGCAGGATTTTCATGCAAACAGTCCTTTCGCAACGGAGAAATCGATGGCGATGCCGGCAAAAACGCTGGCACCCAGCCAGTTGTTGTGCAAGAAAGCCTTGAAACAGCGTTCGGGAAGGCGGTGCCGGATCAGCGTGTAGTGATAGGTGGCGATCGCCGCCGCGCCGGCCAGTCCGCCGTAGAAGAAGCCGCCCAGACCGATGCGCGTGCCGATGGCGGCGAGCAGCCCGAGCGCCAGGGCGTAGCAGATCATCACCGCCGCCACGTCGGCCTGGCCGAAAGTGATGGCCGACGTCCGGATGCCGATCTTGAGATCGTCGGCCCGGTCGACCATCGCGTATTCGGTGTCGTAGGCGATCGCCCAGAAGACGTTGGCCAGCAGCAGCCACCAGGCTTCCGTCGGCACCCTGCCGAGTTGCGCCGCATAGGCCATGGGAATGCCGAAGCCGAAGGCGAGGCCGAGGTAGGCCTGCGGCACGGCGAGAAAGCGCTTGGTGAACGGGTAGCTGGCGGCGAGGAACAGCGCGGCGGCGGAAAGTCCGACCATCAGCCAGTTCCAGAAGAGCAGGACGAGCAAAAAGGCGAGGACGATCAGGACGCCAAAGAGCAGCCAGGCTTCCCTGACCGATACCTGACCGGCGGCGAGGGGCCGGTTGCGGGTGCGCGCCACGTGCGGATCGAAATCGCGGTCGGCGAGATCGTTGATCACGCAGCCAGCCGAGCGCATCAAAACCGTTCCGAGAACGAAGATCCAGGCCACCAGCCAGTTCGGTTCGCCGCGTGCCGACAGCCAGAGCGCCCAGAGCGTCGGCCAGAGCAGCAGCAGGATGCCGATCGGCCGGTCGAGGCGCATCAGTTTTTCGTAGCGGTCGATCCGCTCGCCCAGTCTTGACCAGGTTTCCATGCCGGTCATTCTAACGCCAGTCGCCGCGCAGGCTGGCGACGATCGCTTGCAGATGCTCGGGAGTCGCCGCTTCCGGCGTCACCGGCGCGCCGACGGTCAGCGCGATTTGCGAGAACATTCCGCGGCGCAGCGGCTTGCTCATCGCCGGCCCGTCCTTGCGGCTGAAGAAGCTGCCCCACAGACCTTGCAGTGCCATCGGAATCACAGGCACCGGAGTGCGTGTGACGATGCGCTGCACGCCGGGGCGGAAGGGATAGAGTTCGCCGGTGTCGGTGATCCTGCCTTCCGGGAAGATCGCCACCAGTTCGCCCGCGGCGAGCGCGCGCGCCACTTCTTCGAAGGCCGCTTCCATCATCGCCGGATCTTCCTTGGCAGGCGCAATGGGGATGGCGTGCATGTGGCGGAAAACGACGCTGATCAGCGGGCGGCGGTAGATCCGGTGGTCCATCACGAAGCGGATCGGTCGCCGGCTGGCGGCTGCGATGACCAGCGGATCGACGAAACTGACGTGATTGCAGATGAGAACCGCCGCCCCTTCTTCGGGAATGTTCTGCAGCCCCTTCTGCTGCAGGCGGTAAACCGAGTGGACGAGCAGCCAGGCAATGAAACGCAGCATGAACTCGGGAACCAGACTGTAGATGTAGACCGCCACGGCCGCATTGCACACCGCGGCGACGCCGAACAGCGCGGCAATCGACAGACCGTCGCCGAGCAGCCCGGCGGCGGCCAGCGAGCCGACGACCATGAACAAGGCATTGAGGATGTTGTTGGCGGCGATGATCCGCGCGCGCTGCTCCGGCGCACTGCGGATCTGGATCAGGGCGTACAGCGGGACGATGAAGAAGCCGCCGAACAGACCCAGCGCGAAAAGATCGAACAGGACGCGCCAGGTTCCGTACAGCGCGAGCAGCCCGCTCAGTGCCAGCGGTGCGCCGGCTGGCAGCAGGTCGGGCGAGGCGAACGCCAGGTCGATGCCGAAGATCGTCAGGCCGATCGAGCCGAAGGGTACCAGGCCGATTTCGATGTGTCCGGCCGACAGCCGCTCGCAGAGCAGCGACCCGAGGCCGATGCCGATCGTAAACACCGCGAGCAGGAGCGTGACGGAGCTTTCGCTGCCGCCCAGGACGTTCTTCGCGTAGGCCGGAAACTGCGCCAGGAACAACGCGCCGTAGAGCCAGAACCAGGAGATGCCGAGAATCGACAGGAAGACTGTTCGGTTCTCGCGCGCGAAGCCGATATTGCGCCAGGTTTCCGACAAGGGGTTGAGGTTGACCACCAGGCCTGGCGCCGGCGCCGGTGCTGCCGGAATGCCCCGGCTGGCCAGGTAGCCGAGAACGGCGACCAGCAGTCCGGCGTAGGCAACCCAGGTTGGATGATCGGCCGCGCCGGCCAGCAGGCCGCCGGCGAGCGTGCCGATCAGGATGGCGACGAATGTGCCGGCTTCGACCAGCGCGTTGCCGCCGACGAGTTCGTTTTCGCGCAGATGCTGCGGCAGGATCGCGTACTTTACCGGCCCGAACAGCGTCGAATGCAGGCCGAGCAGAAACAGCGCGCCGAGCAGCAGCGGCAGGCTGTGTGCCGAGAAACCCAGCCAGGCGACGCCCATGATGACGATTTCGAGCAGCTTGACGAGGCGCGCCAGCTTGGCCTTGTCGTACTTGTCGGCGAGTTGCCCGGCGGTGGCGGAAAACAGGAAGAAGGGCAGAATGAAGATGCCGGCGGCCAAGTTGGTCAGGACCTCGGGCGGGATCGCCGTCCACTTTGCCGCCTGGAAGGTGAGCAGGACGATCAGGGCGTTCTTGAACAGGTTGTCGTTGAAGGCGCCGAGAAACTGCGTGCCGAAGAAGGGGGCGAAGCGGCGGGTCTGGAGCAGACCAAATTGGGAACTCATACGGTCTTCCTTTCGAAGAAGGCGCGTGTTTCGAAGACGGTCGGGGAAAAGCGCTGACCGCGCGACGACAGATGTCGCTTGAGGACGAAGTCGAAGAGCAGCGGATTGTGCTGCCTGATGCGCTCGAGTACCGCCGCCGCCGGGGCCGGCAGCAGGCCGCGGGCGGCGAATTCGTCGGGCGAAATCAGCGGCACGATGCCAGGCAAGGGATAGTCCGAACCGTTGAGCAGGCGCGGATGCCATTCGCGGCGCTCGAGCAGGACGCGCAGTGTCTCTTCGCTGCGATTGCGTTGCGTCAGCGCCGAGATGTCGCCGAACAGCCGTTTTTCGTAACGCGCTTCGCCCATCAGGCGGGCAAAGAGGTCGAAACAGGGAACGAGCGTCCCGCCGCGGTCGAGGTCGACGGCGCTGCCGAGCGAAGCGCAGTGCGCCACCACCACCCGTACGCCGTGGTCCAGCGCGCGCCGCAGGAGCAGCGGATTGCCCAGCGCCTGCTGGTCGCCGCCATGCACGGCTTTTTCCTCGCCGGCGTGGCTGATCAGTGGCAGGTCGTGGCTGGCGAGCGCGGCGTAGAAGCGGTCGCAGAGTGGCGACGAGGGGTCGATTCCCATCGCCGGCGGCAGCCACTTCAGCGCCCGCGCGCCGCCGGCGACGGCGGCCGCCAGCTCGTCGACGCAGTCGGGACGATACGGATGGATCGACGCCGCCCATTCGAAGTACCGCGGGTGGCGCGCGGCGACGGCGCGCGCGTAGGCGTTGGGCGTGTAGAACGAACTCCGCTCGGGATCGGCACGGCCGTCGGCCGTGTGGTAGCGGTCGAAGGCGAAGAGCAGCAGCCGGGCTCCCGGCCGCAGACCGTCGACCAGGTTCTGCATCCGCTCGACGTAGCTTTCGTCCACCTGTCCGGGAGCGTCATGGACGCAGCCGGCGTTGAGATAGAACAGGCGCTGCGCGTATTGCAGCGGGTGGAAAAGGCTTTCCATCTGCGGATTGATTTCGATGCCGCTACCCGAATCGCCGGTGCCCACCAGATGCACGTGGCAATCGAGGAAGCGTTGCGCGCTGATGCCGGACCAGGCTTCGGCGACCAGATCGTCCACCGCCGCGCTCTGCGGCAGACTCGCCAGGCAGCTATTGAAGACGGTCGGCGAGCGATCGGCGACGAAGGCCGACAGCCCGACGCCGCCCAGCGCCAGACCACCGAGCAGCAGCCGACGACGCCGCGGGCTCATCTCATTTCCAGGCCGCAGACGAGGCTGGCATCAGACCGATTCCTGCAGGTAGCCGAGAACGCGGCTCAGGCAGTCTTCGAGGAAAGCCTTATTCACCCAGAAGAAGACCTCCTTGCCGACCTTTTCCGAGCACAACACCTGCGCTTCGCGCAAGGTCTTGAGATGATGCGAAACGGTCGATCGCGCGAGCGTGGACACCTCGGCTATCTGCCCGACGTTCAGACGCTCGCCGTCCTCGAACAGCAGCACGATGCGCTGCCGGTGCTCGTCGCCGAGCGCCGCAAAAACCTTCGACATGGCCTGCCACTCCGCCGGAATCGTCCGGCCGTAATCACGCCGCATGCTTTCCCTTTCCAACCCGAGAGTGTTGTCGCTGCGCCGCTCCGCGGGCTTCATGCGTTGGCTTGGCGCCGCGCCGGCCGCCATCCTCGCCGACCACTGCGCGGCCGCACCAGCCGATCAGCATAACTCCACTCAAAAACGTATCGACCAGTGTAGGTGTATCGATATAGAAGTCAAGCCTCACCGTCGTGTTGCCGCAGGCAAACCGTCGCTTCCACGGCGGGACGCGGGTCGACTGGCGGGAAGCCGTGCGCCCGGCGCGTCGCCCGACGACGGGTCGCACCGAGGTGCCGGCGGTGACTGGGTTTCGCCGCCTCGCTGCGGCGGTTCGGCTACTTTCTTGGCTGGAAAGCCAGCGAGCGCGCCGAGACGCTGAAGGCGTCGGAGAAGCAGGCGCCGTCTTCCGCCCCGTGCTGCTTGAGGAAGGGAAAAATCGCCTCGACCATGCGCACCGAACCGCAGGCGTAGATCTCGTGCTGCTTGAGCTCCGGGAAATCCTCGAGAATCGCTTCGTGGACGAGACCGGTGCGTCCGTTCCAGTGGTCGTCGGGTGCCGGTTCGGAGAGCACCGGGATGAAGTGGAAGTTGGCGTGCTCGCGCGCCCAGCGCGTCGGCAGTTCGGGCAGGTAGAGGTCGCGCAGGCTCCTGACTCCCCAGTAGAGATGGATTTCACGCTTCAGCCCGCGTGCGAAAGCGTCCTCGACCATGCTCTTGACCGGCGCGAAGCCGGTGGCGCCGGCAACGAAAACGATCGGCCGCTCCGACTCGCGCAGCGAAAAGTCGCCGATCGGCCCCTCGAAGCGGACTTCGTCGCCTTCCTTCATGTGTTCGAAGACATGCGTCGTGAAGCGGCCGCCGGGCATCAGACGGATCTGCAGTTCGACGAATTCGTCCTCGTGCGGCGGATTGGCAAACGAGAAGGCACGCCGTTGCCCGTCGTCGAGGAGGATGTTCACGTACTGCCCGGCCTTGAAGCGGATTTGCTGGCCGTCCGGCAACTTGAGCAGAACGCGCATGACGTCGTGGGTAAGCTTCTCGAGGCCGACGACGCGCGCGCGGTATTCCTGGAAACTGCGGGCGAAAGCGCCGGCCTCGTACTCGACGACGGCGTCCTCGAGGGCGGAGGCGCAGCACATCAGCACTTTGCCCTGGGCCAGTTCCTCGGCCGACAGCGCGCTTGGCTGGTAGAGGCCGGGGTCGACCTTGCCCTGCAGGACGGTGCACTTGCAGACGCCGCAACCCCCGTTGCGGCATTCGTAGGGCAGGTCGATTTCCTGCCGCAGGCCGGCGTCGAGCAAGGTTTCGTCGAAGCGTGCGCTGACCGATCGCTGGTCGGGGTGGAAAGTGATCGTGGTCAGCGCCTTGGCCGAACCGAGTCGCTTCGGCGGCAGCCAGGGGACCAGGAAGAGCAGCGCCGTGAGACCGAGCACCCAGTACCAGACGTGCAGTGGATGCAGCACGTACACCAGTGCCAGTACCGGCAGTTCGAACCAGTCGAACTCGATGCCGGTCGGCACGACCGCCATGTCGGCCTCGCCGCCCTGGCTGAGAATCGGCTTGACCAGCGAGAGCAGGAGAAACATCAGCGTCACGGCGATGGCGATCGGCCGCGGCGGGTTGATGTGCGCGCGCGGCACACGCTGCACGTGCACCCACATGATGATCGCGACGATCAGCGGCACGCCGATGTGGATGAAAGCGAGCAGCGTGAACAGGCGGCTATTGACCGTTTCGAGGTAGAGGAAGTTGCGGATCAGCGTGCCGTTGAACATCGGCAGGATGTCGAACCACTCGGCCGTGGCGATGACGACGAACTGGGCGAGCTTGTCCCAGACCAGCATGAAGCCGTTGACGCCGGCCACGTAGACCAGCCACAGCAAGGCGACGCCGGTCAGCCAGGAGAACGAGCGGAAGCCGCGATAGCGGTCGTAGGCGAAGTGTCGCAGCATGTGCAGCAGCATCGTCAGAATCATCCCGTCGGTCGCGTAACGGTGAATGCTGCGCAGAATGCCGCCGGCCCACCATTGGTCGTGCGTGATCCGTTCGACCGAGTCGAAAGCGTCGTGGACGCCGGTATCGGCGAAAATGTAGAGATAGAGCCCGGAGCCGACGAGCAGCCAGAATTGCCAGAAGCTGATCGTTCCGAGATGGTAGAAGGGGTTCAGCTTGTCGCCGAAAGCGACGTTGAAGACATTCTCGATGCGCATGAACAGCCAGCGCAGGAGGCGTTGCAGCAGTTTGACCATGGATGTCGGCTCAGGAAATGGGTGAAGCGTCGCGGCTGGCCGGTGTGGCGTGGAGTCGGCCGCCAGCCTGGCGTCGCGTGGCGGAAGGGGCGCTCACTTGAAGAACAGGCCGCCGCGGTCCGGATTGAAGTCGACCACCATCACCTGCGCCGGGGCAAGCGTGATCGGCTCGTCCTTCACGTAGTCGAAGCCGGGTCGCACGAGGTTGTCGTCCATCCTGACCGCCAGCCGGTGCGTTCCGGCCGGCACCTCGAAACGCTTGTAAACCGTCGATACACCGTCCTTGTAGAGGCCGGTCGGATGCATCACGGTGCGCAGGATGGGCTGGCCGTCGAGGTCGACTTCGAGGCGGATGTCGGAGCGTTCGCGCGGGCAGTCCATCGGCGCGCGCATGTTCGGCGGCAGCTTCGCCAATTCTTCCGGGCTTCGCTTGCGGCATTCGCGGTCGCCGAGGTGACTGATCGACAGCTTGATCAGCGCGACGTCGTCCGGGATCTGGCGGTACTTCGGCCAACTGGCAAAGGTGCCGATGAAAGCGGCAAAGGCGCCGTAGAGGATCACCTGGCCGACGATGGCGGCGGGTTTAGGCATGATCGGAAGTTCTCCGCAGGTAGGTTGGAAGGCGGTCGCTATCCGCCGGCTGTCTCTCCAGCCGGCTTCTGAATTCGGCCAGCGCGGCGGCCAGCGCAGCGGTGTCTGGCGCCGCGGCGAAGACGAGTTGCCGGCGCGCCAGCGGAACCGTCCGGCGCAGGTGCGGCTCGCGTTCGCCGAGCAGGCGTTTGGCGGTCCAGCGCTCGCCGAGGCGGAATTCGCAGCCGCCGACACGGCAAGCGGCGACGAGCACCCCGTCGGCGCCACTGCGCAAGGCGTATTCGACGAAAGCGGGCGGCAATTGGGCGCTGCAGAGGAGATCGATCACTGCCGTGTCGTCGGCCGCCAGCGCCTTCGCCGGCGCGCCGCGCGCGCAGGCGAAAACGACGATCCGGCAGCGGCCGGTGAGTTCCGCCAGCGCCTTCTCGAGCTGCTTGCGCAAGGCATCGACTGGCCGTTGCGGCAGGTCGATGCCGGTGACGAGCGTCTCGCGTCGGCGAAAAGGCGTCGACGAGGGGCAGGAGCCGGCGCAGATCCCGCAAGCGGCGCACAGATCGGCGTCGACCACGGCGAGTTTCACGCCGGGCCGCGTCGGGTGCGGCGCCATGCCGATCGCCGCGTACGGGCAGTCGGCGAGGCAGCGGTCGCAGCCGGTGCAGTGCGCGGCGTCGACCACGGCGACCGGTGCCGGCGCCGGGTGCGGCAGCAGCGGTAGCGCGAAGAGCAGCGCCGTGACGCTGAAGAGCAGCGCCCAGACGATGGCCGGCGACGTGAGGTCGGTCAACGGATGGATGAACAGGATGAACCAGTCGAAAGCGAGCGCGCCCGGCACCGTCGCCAGATTCGCCGGCGGATGGCTGAGCGCCGGCCGCAGCAGCGCGAGCACCAGCAGCGCGGCCAGCGTACCGAGCATGACGCGCCGCGATGGCAGGTAGTCGACGTGCGCGATGCGGTGGACATGTGCCCACAGGCCGAGGATCAGCAGCAGCGGCAGGCCGATATGGATGAAGATCAGCATCGTGAAGAAGCGGTCGGTAATCGAGTCGGGGGCCAGGAAGTTGCGTGCCGCCGGTTCGCTGAAGATCGGCAGCCAGTCGAGCAGTTCCGTGGTCGCCGTAGCCGACAACTGCGCCAGTTGATCCCAGACGATCCAGTAGCCGCCTATTCCCGCCGCGTAGGCCAGCCAGATCAGCGGCACGCCGGTCATCCACGAATAAAGGCGGAAGCCGTGGTAGCGCCCATACGACCATTCGCGCAGCAGATGCAGCAGCATGATCAGCATGAAACCGTCCGACGCATAGCGGTGCAGGCTGCGCAGCACGCCGCCGAGATACCACTGTTCGAGCGACAGGTAGCCGATCGAGCGGTAGACCGCGTCGATGCCGGTGTCGAGGACGGTATACAGATAGAGACCCGTGCCGACCACGATCCATAGCAGATAAAGCCCCACCGCCCCGAGGTGGCGTAGCGGATTGTCCTCGCCGCCAAAGGGAGCATCGAGAGCTTCTTCGATGCGCCGCAAGACGCTGCTCACGCCCTGGCGCAATGTCGCGTGGAAACTCAAGGAAAGATCCTGGACCCGTTTCGGCGGTAACTATTAGCCGTTGATTATATTGGCCGGAAGCCGGCGGCGAATTGACTCGTGTCAAATTCCACAGAAGCAGATGCGGGCCGTGTCGCTGGCTCTTGGCTATGGCGTACAATTTGTGGATAACCAACGACGCGACCGATTGGCCGTCGCATCTACCGGAAAGTTCTTGAATCCATGCAGATGCCACAACGAGGTTTCACCCTGATCGAGTTGATGATCGTCGTGGCGATCATCGGCATCCTCGCCGCCGTCGCGATGCCTCAGTTCTCCGAGTACATGAAGAAGAGTGAGGACAAGGGGGCGCAGTCCGATGCGAGGAATCTATTAACGGCGGCGACGATCGCCAGTTTTCGGCCGTAGTGGTCATCGCTGATCGGCGGGCGCCGACGACCGGTTCGTCACAGCCACATCGACTGTTAAATCCGAGTTCGAGGTTGGTTGCGGAAGGCTTCGACATCGGATGTGCTGACGCTTTTCGTCAGGCAGGTGACGCCAATGGGCAGTCGGTGATATCAAACGAAGCGAAAAGCCGAGGTTTTTCGAAGATTCCATCTTGGCACGGAACTTGATAGTACTCGTTCGACGGATTGTCCGTTGCACTCAACGCGAAGGAGTTCATTCATATGAAAAAGCTGCAAAAGGGTTTCACCCTGATCGAACTGATGATCGTTGTCGCGATCATCGGCATTCTCGCGGCCATTGCCATTCCGCAGTTCTCGGAGTACACCAAGAAAGGTGAAGACAAGTCGGCGCAGTCGGACGCTCGCAACTTGTTGACTGCCGCCATCGGCAACTCGACCCGCTAACCGACACGGAATGATGACAGGAGATATGACATGAAGAAGATCGTTCTTGGTGCAGTGTTTGCCATCGCTGCGGTAGCGTCAATGTCGGCCAATGCCGCGACCATTTGTGCCGGGGGGCCTGCCAAGGATGGGGCGTCGGTCGCCACGGGCAGTTTCGTCCAAGTGTCCTTCACACCGAAGTGCTCGGCGAATACTTTCGTGGACGGTGTTGACTCCAGCAGCACACTGTTTGTCGTCGGTGCGGGATCGGCCAAGGGCAAGAAGCTGTTCGTCGGCTCGAGCAACGGCGGGGCCGTCTGCGCGCTTGCCGCGGCAAGTGACTGCCCTTCTAGCGGCTGTACCGCTGCCCTGACGACTGCGGCAACGGCGGCGGAAGTGACTGCACAATCGGCAACTCCAGCGACAACCACTTGTCCGGCGACCTAGTCGACGCTTTTTCCAGTACGGCTTCGAAATCGGGGCGCACCCGCGGGTGCGCCCCTTTGCTGGATGCCATCCATGCGTGAGTTCATCGTCTCGGGGCTGCGTTCCGGCTTGCGGGGGAGAAGTTTCCAGGCGGTTTTCGTCCTCGGTGTTCTGTTGATCGGCGTCGCCTATCTTTCGGGGTTCTTTTCACCGCGTCAGCCGCAGACCGTGGCGCTGGACGTCGGGTTTTCCGGGGTCAGATTCTCGCTCATCCTGATGAACCTGTTCTGGGTGCAGGAGCTGGTGGCACGCGAGATCGACCGGCGGGTCATCCTCTTCTCGCTTGCCTATCCGGTTTCGCGTGCCGCTTTCCTGACCGGTCGCTTGGTCGCGATCATGATTTTGTCGACGCTGGCGGCGACGGTGCTCGGTTTGCTGCTCTTGCTGTCCGTGTTGCTGGCCGGCGGCGGATATGCGCAGGAGTTCCCGCCCGCGCTGGGCCTGCCGTTCTGGAGCACGATCGCCGGCCTTACCCTCGATGCCGCTGTGGTCGGCGCTTTTTCGCTGTGCATCGCCGCGCTGTCCACCGTTTCCGTTTTGCCTCTGGCGCTTGGGGCGGCTTTCGCGGTGGCGGGAAAGGCGCTGGGCGCAACGGTCGACTACTTGGCGCGCGGTGCCGACGGCGATCAACAATTGCTCGGTACTTACCAACCGACGATTGATCTGATCCAGCGGGTGTTACCAGACCTGTCGCGCCTCGACTGGCGCGAATGGGCAATGTATCAGGTACCGCCGGGTAACGAGGCGATCATATGGTCGGTGAGCATGGCCGTGGCCTACATTGCCCTGCTGTTAAGCGGCGCCAGCCTGCTCTTCGCACGTCGGGAGTTTTCCTGATGCATCGCTCGCTGGGCGCCTTGATTTGGCTGGCCGGGGTCTTGTCGCTGTTGGTCTACGGCCTGGCTCAGCAGCGCCTGTCCGGTCTTGCCAGGGATCGCACCGAGCCCGAACTGCTGATCTCTCTGCCGCGCTTTGCGCAGGTCTTGATGGCCGGCGGCGATCGCTACCTGGCGGCCAATCTGGCCGGCTTTCGCGTTCTGGTGGCCGACACGGGGCGGATGGCGCCAGCGGACTACGCGGTGCAGGCGAAACTGCAGCGCGACATTGCCTGGTTCAACCCGATGCACGCCGACAATTATTACATCGCGGCCGCGATACTTCCCTGGAATGGCCAGCTCGACGCCGCGCAGTACGTCTTGGGCCGGGCCTCGGCAGCGCGGACTTTCGACTGGTATCCGCTCTTTCACTACGGATTTCTTTTTTACCATTTTCGCCGCGACCCGGCGACCGGGGCGCATTGGTTGCTGCAGGGCGTGCCGCGAGTGACCGATAGCGTTCAGGACCAGTGGGCGCTGCAAAACATGGCCGCGCTGTGGATCGAGAAGGGTTACCAGACCGGTGATGCGGCCGGCATGGTCGAGGCGATGGCGGCGGGTTCGCCGGCGGGCAACTTCCGCAGGTATCTGCAAGTCAGGGCTAGCCGGCTGCGCGATCTCGAGCGCCTGCAGAACGCCGTGACGCAGTACCGCGAACGCCACGGCCAGGGTGTGGCTCGGCTCGACGAGCTGGTCGAGGCGGGTTTGCTGACCGAGATCCCGCAGGATCCGCTGGGCGTCGGGTTCGCTCTCGATCCGTCCGGATGGCCGGTGTTCAATACGCCGACGGCACAGGCGAAGCCATGACCAACGCCATCATTATCGAGCGGCTCGACAAGTCGTATCGCAAGAAATGGACGCCGTCGTCGGTGTTGGCGCTGCGCGGCGTTTCGCT
This sequence comes from Accumulibacter sp., assembly GCF_029255285.1. Classification (GTDB taxonomy): domain Bacteria; phylum Pseudomonadota; class Gammaproteobacteria; order Burkholderiales; family Rhodocyclaceae; genus Accumulibacter. The sequence continues at coordinate 61,417 of NZ_JAPUVI010000023.1, read as the reverse complement.
GACCGTCGAGGCCGGCGAGGCCTTCGGTTTTATCGGCGCAAACGGCGCGGGAAAGAGCACGACGATCAAGATCCTCATCGGACTGATCCGCGCCAGTGCCGGCAGCGCGCAGATCTTCGGCGTTCCGGTGGACGACCCGCGCTCGCGGCTGGGGTTGGGCTACGTGCCCGAGAACCCCTATCTTTACGACTACCTGACGCCGCTCGAAATCCTGGCGATGGGCATGCGTTTGCATCGGGTCAAGATCGACCGGCTCGAAGCGCACTGTCGCCAATGGCTGGAACGCCTCGGGCTGGCGGCGGTGGCTGGCAAGCCGATCCGCTCCTTTTCCAAAGGGATGACGCAGCGCGTGGCGATCGCCCAGGCACTGTGCCTCCAGCCGCGCCTGCTGGTGCTCGACGAGCCTTTGTCCGGCCTCGACCCGATCGGCCGGCGCGATGTCGTCGAGATTCTTTCCGACTACAAGCGTAGCGGCGGAACCCTCTTCTTTACCTCGCACGTGCTGCATGACGTCGAGCGACTCGCCGACCGTTTCGGCCTGATTCACGAGGGCGTGCTGCGTGCCGTGCGCGCGCCGGCCGAACTCAGCGGCGATCAGGAACAGGTGCTCGTCCGCACCTTCGGCCAGGTGCCGGTGGCCGGGATGCGCGAGGATTTTTCCGGACGCTGGATCGGCGAAGTGCCGCGTGCCGATCTGTGGCCGCGTCTCGAAGCGCTGCGCCAGGCCGGGCACGTGCTGCTCGAGGTGCGCCCGACGCTGTCGCTCGAAGTCGCGTTCATGCACGCCGTCGGAAAGTCCTGAATTGCCACGCTGCGAACTTGCCCGCCACGGGCGGGAGAAAATGCCGGGGAGTCGATGAAGCATTCGGGCAGGAAGTCGACCGTAAGGGGCGGACGGCGGACCTTGAGTCCGGACAGTATCGCCCTGCTGCGTCTCGTCGAGGCATTCCGGTATCCCGAGGTCGAGGCGGCGGCCAAGCGGCTACTTGCCGTGCAGCCGAATCATTCGCTGGCACTGAAAGCCCTGGGCTTCGCCCTGATCGGGCAGGGGCGTTACGAAGAAGCCTTGCCGGTCACCCGCTTGTCGGTGACCCGCCACCCGGAGGACCCGGAAGCGCACAACAACCTCGGTATCGTGCTTTCGGCGATGATGCGCTGGGATGAGTCCATCTCCTGCTTCAGCCGTTCGATCGAACTCAAACCCGATGACCCCGAGGTGCTCAAGAACTACGGCGTGGCGCTGGTGCGCATGCACAAGTGGGACGCAGCGGTTCCGTACTTCCTCAAGGCGATCGAGTTTCATCCCGGTGATTATGTCGAGGCCATCGAGCAGTTGGCCGCCGCACTGCTCAGCAGCAATCGGACCGACGAGGCTTGGGTCTGCCTCAACGAGCTGTGGAAGAACGATCCGGCGAACCCCGGCGTCCTGTCGCAGCTCCTTTGCGCGAGCCTCAAGCGCTGCGACTGGGAGGAACTGCAGCCAAGGTTGGAGAGGCTGAGATCGCTGAGCCAGGGCTATCGGGAACTGAGTGACAACCCCTTCGTCATCCTGTCGTTTCCCGGGGCAAGTCCCGAGGAGCAGCGCCGGGTGGCGTCCAATTTCGCTCGCCACAGCATTCCGGCGAGCATACTCGAAGCGCCCGCAGTCGATTGGACGGAGCGCAAGAGGTGTGCGGCGGCACCGGCGCGTCTGCGGCTTGGCTATCTGTCGGCCGATTACCGCAATCATCCGGTGGGCTTCATCATGCCGCAAGTCATCGAGTTGCACGACCGCGCGCGCGTCGAGGTGTTCGGCTATTCGATGGGGCCAGACGACCAGAGCGACGTTCGACGACGCCTGGAAGCGGCTTTCGATCATTTCGTCGATCTGCGCGACTGCAGCGTCAGCGAGACCGCCGAGCGCATCCGGGCTGACGCGATCGACCTGTTGATCGATCTCAGCGGCTGGACGGCCGATGGCCGGCCCGAGGCGCTGGCCTTGCGCTGTGCGCCAGTCCAGGTCAACTGGCTGGGTTACGCAGGGACGATCGGGCACCCGAGGCTGGCCGATTATCTTCTCGGCGATCCGGTGGTCACGCCTCTGTCGCAGGCGCCTTACTACACCGAGACGATCGCGCATCTGCCGCACTGCTATCTGCCGGCGGACAGCACGATCGCCCTCGGTCGGCCACCGTCGCGACGTGACGCTGGACTGCCGGCCGAGGGCTTCGTCTTCTGCTCGTTCAACAACAGTTACAAGTTTAACCCGCAGGTCTTCGACCTCTGGTGCCGCTTGCTGCGCGAGTCCGACGGCAGTTACCTGTGGTTGAGTCTGCCGGCAGGCTCCGCTCCGGAACGTCTGCGGCGCGAGGTGCAGGTCCGCGGCGTCGATCCGGCGCGCCTGATCTTCGCTCCGCGAGTCGAGACGCGGGTTGACCACCTGACGCGCCTGCAGTTGGCCGATCTGGCGCTGGATCCGTTTCCGTACAACTCGCATTCGACCGGAGTCGATATCTTGTGGGCCGGCGTGCCGATGGTCGCACTACTCGGCGATACCTTTCCCGGACGGGTGGGTGCCAGTCTGCTGCAGGCGGCGGGCCTTGGCGAACTGATTGCCGGCTCGCCCGATGAATACTACGAATTGGCTCTGGCGCTGGCGCGCCACCCCGAGCGACTGCGGGGCCTGAGGATGAAATTGGCCGAGGAGAAAAGCCGCTGTCCGCTCTTCGACATGCCGCGCTTCGTTGGCTCGCTGGAAAGGGTGTACTTCGGAATGTGGGACAGATGGCAACAGTCAAGGCTCGATCCCGGAGGCGCGACGCCCGAGCTCTCGGCGAACGGTAGGCCAGAAGTCCAGGTTTGACCTTCGCCCGCAGCCGCTGCGGACGTTCCATTTCGCTGCCGTAATAGCCCTGCATAGCCGCTAAGCGCGGTGGGGCCATAAGCAGGCACTTGGGCCGATGTCGATGACTGCTTGCTCAGGTTGCAGGAGCCGTCGCAGAAACTTGATTTCGTCTTCGAACCAGTCCTGTTGCTCCAGCAGGACGTAAGGCGTGATCAAATCCAGAGAATCGGGGACGACGACTCGTACGTTGTCGACCATGGGGGGTGTCACGCTGGCGCTCATGCTTGTCCCAGGCTTCTCAAGTGAAGTGCTGTGCAGGAAGGCGTCGGTCTCTGTTGCATGGCGCCGCGTCGCCCCGTCGGTGACGTGCTGGCCGGCCTGCAAGGCCTAACCAGGGCGGGTGGCCGCGATTTTGAATGACGAAAGGCGACGGGCAAACGTCGCTTGCGCTTGCGCAGCACGCCGACGGCGGAGGCCGGCCAGCCGCCGCCGTCGGTGGGGCGATCACTCGGCAAAGGGCGCCGCGTGGATCAGACGGGTGAACCCCTGGCTGCCGAGAAAAGCGGCGCGCGAGGCGTAACGGACGCTCGCCTGATCGCCCATGACGGTGCTCATGTGCTGCTTGAAGCTCTGCCGGGGGTGGCGCGCGAGCACCTGGGCGATGAGTGGCGACGGGATTTCGTGCCACCCGCTGCCGACGCAATCGAGCGCCGCTCCGGCGTGCAGCAGATGGGCTTCGGGGCCGGCCGACAGGCCGACGCGGATGTTGAGGTGCAAGGTGATGGCTTCCGCGACGCGGTCGCGGCGTTCGGCCGACCAGCCGAGCCGGTCGACGAAGCGGCCTGCCGCCGTGGCGCTCTCGACGGCGAAACAGGCATGATCGAAGTCACAGCCGCATGGTTTTTCGGCCAGGCCCAGGTCGTGGAGTGCGCTGGCGACGAGCAGGAGTTCCTCGTCGAAGCTGACGCCACGCGCCTTGCCCAGCAAGGCGGCCCAGAAATAGGTGCGCAGGCTGTGCTGGTGGAGCCAGCCAGGGGTGAGCAGGGCGGAGTGCTCGACTGCCCGGCGCGCATCGGCGGTATCGGGCAGGCGCAGGCTGTCCACGTCGAAGCGGCGCCAGGCGTCGCTCTCGAGACCGATGCGCCGAGGCTTGTGCGGCGTCAGACGCGTCAGGCGGGCGAGCAGCGCCTGGACGACGAGGTGCAGGCGGTCACCGGGACTGAGGGCGCCACCCGTGCGTCGCGACCAGGCGAGAGATCCCGTGTTTTTCATGATTCCCTTCTCCGTTCAAGGTGAGCGTGCCAGACAGCGACTATTTTTTCCAACCGTGATGGCTGCTTGCATTTCAGCAGCGATCGCTTCATGATGCGAGTGTCCAATACGACTTGTTTGAGGCGAAAAAAGACGTGAGCGCTGCCGAACCCGAGTTCACTGTTGCGGTTCTCGATTGGGCGCTGGCATCCAGCGTGGCCGTCACGCTCGATGCCTTGCGCTCGGCGAATCGCCTGGCCGAGGCGCTGGGCCGGCGGCGGCTGGCGTGGCGGGTGCTCGGCAGCCGCGCTTCGGTGCCGCTGTCGAATGGCCTCCTGTTGCCGGCCGAACCCTTGCTGGCGGAAACCGAACTCGGTCGGACGACGCTGATCATTCCCGGCCTGGGCCTCGACCATCCGTCGCTGGACGCGGCCGGCGAAGCGTCCGCCGCGTCCGACGCGGCCCGCCGTTTCGACGGGAATCTCGTCGGCCGACGGATCGAGCTGCCGGATGCGCAGCTCCTGGCGGCCAAGGCGCAGGCGCTGGCGGCGAGCGGCGAGTTGGTCAGTGCCTCGTGCTCCGGCGTGCTGGTACTGGCCGCCGCCGGGCTGTTGGCCGGCCGCCGGGCGACCACCCACTGGCGTCTCAACGCTTACCTCCAGCGGCGCTACCCGGCCTGCAAGGTCGATACGACGCAGATGGTGTTGCGCGACGGGAACATTCTCACGGCAGGCGCGGCGCTGGCTCAGATGGACCTCATGCTGGTCTTGATCGGTGAGCACTACGGACTCGAGGTCGCCGACCTGGTGATGCGCTATCTGCTGCTCGACGGTCGGCCGAGCCAGTCGCGCTACATGGCCTGGTCGCACCTGCAAAGCACCGACGATACGGTGCGGCGGCTGGAGATGCTGATCGAGAAGAGCCTGCCGGAGGTGCCGTCGCTGTCGGCTCTCGCCGATTCGCTGCACGTGTCCGAAAAAACGCTTGCCCGCCGGGTGCGGCGTGCTACCGGCCAGACGCCGCTGGCGGTGATCCAGTCTGTCCGTTTGCGACACGCCCAGCATCTGCTCGAGGCGACGCGCTTGCCGATCAGCGAAGTGGCGAGCCGTGTCGGCTACGCCGACGCCACGGCGCTCAGAAAACTGACGCTCAAGAACCTGCGCCTGGCACCCGGCCAGTTGCGCGGTCGCCGCTAGCACGCGATGGCCTTCCGCCTGCCGCCGCTGCATGCCCTCGTGGCCTTCGAGGCCGCCGCCCGTCACCAGTCCTTCGTCAAGGCGGCCGACGAACTGTGCGTCACGCAGTCGGCGATCAGCCATCGCATTCGGCAGCTCGAGGACGACCTCGGCGTCAAGCTCTTCCTGCGCATCAGCCGCAACATCGCGCTCACGCCACAAGGGGAGGTCTACCTCGGGGCGATCCGCAAGGCATTGGCCGACATCGAGTTGGCGACACGCGGCGTGACGCACGCCGTGCGCCATACGCTGCGCATCAGCGTCGCACCGGCAATCGGCAGCAAGTGGCTGGTCGCCCGGCTGGCGGACTTCCAGCGCCAGCACCCGGAGATCGATCTCATTCTTTCGGCGTCGACCCAGTTGGTCAACATCAAGTCCGGCGAGGTCGACGTCGGCGTGCGCTATGGCCTCGGCCACTGGCCGGGCCTGGTGGCCTACAAACTCACCGACGAAGTGCTGGTGGCGGTGTGCAGCCCGGACTATCCGGCGCGCGTCGGCGGCCTGGAAAAGCCGGACGATCTGGCCAAAGCCAGGCTGCTGCGTCACCCCAGCCTGCCCTGGCGGCCCTGGCTCGACGCGGCGGGCCTCGACTGGCCGGAACCCGGCAGCGGCGTGCAGTTCGACGATGCGGTGATGATGATCGAAACCGCCGTCGCCGGTAACGGCGTCGCGCTCAGTCCGGGCAAACTCGTCGAGCCCTATCTCGCGGCCGGCAGCCTGATCATGCCTTTCCCTTTTGCACCGCAAGACCGCGGCTACCACGTCGTGCTCACTCCGGAGTCGGTCGACCGGCCGTGGGTGATGGCTTTCGCCAACTGGCTGATCGCCGCAGCCAGGCCGGCCGGCGCTTCGCCCGCCGAGGCCTGAGCGCTCAGGGCATCATGGCCAGCGTGTGGCTGGCGCTGCGCACCTGGGCGAGCGCCAGCCTTTCCTCGCCGCGCGCCGTGGTGACGATCACTTCGCCTTTCACAGCGTCGCATTGCAGGCGGCTGATCGCCGGGTCGCGGAAGATCGGTTGCGCGGCGACACGACCGTTCGGCCTTTCGAAGAAGACCGCCTGGCGTTCACCATTGGTGAACACGGTGGCCTTGCCCGGGAGGCAATGGGCAACCAGCGAGCGCTGCGCGTCGAAGCCGACCAGGCGCTTCTGGTCGTTGGCCTGTCCGGCGGCGATGAACAGAGCGCCGCTGAGCACCCCGAGGACGGCCAGGCCGGGGATAGACAAGAGGTCCTTGTTTTGCTGGTCTTCCATGCTGTTCTCCTGACGGTGGGAATCGAGGCCTTATCCTAGGTCGCCCGGCGGGCGTCTGGGGCGAGGCTTTTTCATGACTCCGATGCAGCGAATTCATCGCTCGGTGAACGGTTCGGCGCCGTATCGGCGACGGGGCCACCGCGTGGCCGGCTCGTCTCCAGCCGGTGAATTTCGTTCATCCGGTCATGCAATCAATTCGTTTGCCGGCGCGCGGCGGACAAGCGATGCTGCACGCCATGGCGACCCGAGGAGAACAAGGATGGACATGGCAGAGCGTGACGGATGGATCTGGATGAACGGCAGCTTCGTTCCCTGGCGCGAAGCCAGGGTGCATGTGCTGACCCACACGCTGCACTATGGCCTCGGAGTATTCGAGGGGATACGCGCTTACCAGGGCCCTGCCGGGGCGGCCATCTTCCGGCTCGACGATCACCTCGACCGGCTGTTCGATTCGGCGCATATCCTCGGTCTGCTTCATCGCTTCGAACGCTCCGCGCTGGCCGCCGCCTGCCGCGAGGTTCTGGTCCGCAACCGCCTGCTGGCGGGCTACATCCGGCCGCTCTTATTCCTCGGTGCCGAGAAGCTGGGCATCGACCCGCTGGGCACCGAGGTGCATGCCGTGGTCGCCGCCTGGCCGTGGCAGACCTACCTCGGCGAAGGCGCTCTGGAAAGGGGCATCCGCGTCAAGGTGTCGTCCTTCGCCCGCCATCACGTCAATGTGCAGATGTGCCGCGCGAAGTCGGTGTCGACCTATGCGAACTCGATTCTCGCGACGCGGGAGGCGAAGGCCGACGGCTACGACGAGGCGCTGCTCCTCGACACCCAGGGCTTCGTCGCCGAAGGCGCCGGCGAGAACGTCTTCATGATCAAACGGGGAATCCTCCATGAACCGGAAATGACCTCCGCGCTCGACGGCGTGACGCGCCGGACGCTTCTCACGTTGGCCGCCGAAGCGGGCCTCCCCGTCGTCGCGCGGCGCATCACGCGCGACGAACTGTACTGCGCCGATGAAGTGCTGTTCACCGGAACCGCCGCCGAGATCACGCCGGTCGTCGAGATCGACCGCCGACGCATCGGCAGTGGTGCGCCGGGGCCGTGGACCCGGGAACTGCAGCGTCGCTACTTCGACTGTGTCGGCGGGCGGGACGAGCGTCACCGGGAGTGGCTGACGGCGGTCCGATGAGCGGTCTGGCCGGTAGCGGCGCGGCCGGCCGTCTTGTCTAAGGTTTTGCGCGGCCGAGCCTGGCGCGCAGCGCCGTCGCCGCTTGCACGACGAGCAGCGTCAGGCCGCCACCGACGGCCCCGACGGCAGCCTCGAGCAGCAGCCCGCTGGTGGCCTCGAGGACGCCGCCAGCGGGCGCCGCGGCGCCGGCCAGCGCGGCTGTCTGCGCGATCCAGTGATGCACTGGCGGGATGCCGTGTGCCAGGATGCCGCCACCGACCAGGAACATGGCTGCCGTGCCGATTACGGTCAGCGCTCGCATCAGGCGCGGCGCGGCAAGCAGCAGTCCGCGGCCGACAGCGTGCGCCAGCGCGCCGCGGCGGGTCAGCAGATGGAGCCCCAGATCGTCGAGTTTGACGATGCCCGCGACGACGCCATAGACGCCGGCCGTCATCAGCAGTCCAATGGCCGAAAGCACCGCCGCCTGCGTCGCAAAGGACGCTTCGGCCACCGTGCCGAGGGCGATGACGACGATTTCGGCCGAGAGGACGAAATCGGTGCGGATCGCTCCCTTGATCCTGTCGGCTTCCAGTTCGGCGAGGTCGATGCTTTCGTCGACCGCTGCCATTTCCCGAGTGGGCGGTGCGGCACCGGGCGCGGCAGCATGCCGCCAGCGGTGCAGCAGTTTTTCGACTCCCTCCAGGCACAGGTAGAGGCCGCCCAGCATGAGCAGCGGTATGACCGCCCAGGGCAGCAGGCGGCTGATGGCGAGCGCCGCCGGAACCAGAATCAGTTTGTTCTTGAGCGATCCGACGGCGACTGCCCAGACGACGGGCAACTCGCGCTCGGCGCGCACGCCCGATACCTGTTGCGCGTTCAAGGCCAGATCGTCGCCCAGTACGCCGGCCGTCTTCTTGGCAGCGACCTTGGTCATCAGAGCGACGTCGTCGAGGATCGTCGCAATGTCGTCTATCAGGGCAAGCAGGCTGGCTCCGGCCATCGAGGTTCCCGGTCTTGAGTTGGGCGCTGCCGCATGGGCGGCAGCGAGCGGATGGGCCGAATTCTAGTGGAAAAGGGGTCGTCCGTTCGCTTCGCCGGTCCGCGCTGGTCCGCAGCCGGTCGAGACGGTGCTCGCCGACTGGCGCCGTGCGGCGTCTTGGGGTTATCCTCCCCGTCTCGCGTCGCGACGCATTCGACCCACTCGCTCGACCCACTGGAGGCAATCGTGCCCGCTCTGCTAGCCCAACCCGATCCCGACGGCCTGCTCGAATACTCGGTGGTGTACACCGACCGGGCGCTGAACCACATGTCGAAACGCTTTCAGGGCGTCATGAAGGATATTTCGCGCATTCTGAGAACGGTCTACAAAGGCCACACGGCGATCATCGTTCCCGGCAGCGGCACTTTCGGCATGGAGGCGGTGGCTCGCCAGTTCGCCACCGACCGGAAGTGTCTGGTGATTCGCAACGGCTGGTTCAGCTACCGCTGGACGCAGATTTTCGAGAGCGGGCGGATTCCTTCGTCCAGCATCGTGCTCCAGGCTCGTCGGCTGGCCGACGAGCCTCAGGCGCCGTTCGCGCCGCCGCCGATCGCCGAGGTCGTCGCCTGCATTCGCGACGAAAAGCCGGCGCTGGTGTTTGCGCCACACGTCGAAACCGCGTCGGGGATGATTCTGCCGGACGACTACCTGCAGGCTGTCGGTGAAGCGGTGCGCGCGGTGGACGGGCTGTTCGTGCTCGACTGCGTGGCTTCCGGAGCGCTATGGGTGGACATGGTCGCCAACCGGGTAGACGTGCTGATCAGTGCCCCCCAAAAGTGCTGGGCCGGCTCGCCGTGCTGTGCGCTGGTCGTCCTCGGCGAGCGGGCGCGCGCCAGGATAGACGCGACCAGCAGTACCAGTTTCGCCTGCGACCTCAAAAAGTGGATGCAGATCATGGAGGCTTTCGAGAACGGCGGTCACGCCTATCACGCAACGATGCCGACCGATGCCCTGGCCGCCTTGCGCGATGTGATGCTGGAGACCGAGAGCTACGGTTTCGAACGTGTGCGCCAAGAACAGCGGGAACTCGGCCGACGGGTGCGCGAAATGCTGGTCGGCAAGGGTTTCCGTAGCGTCGCCGCCGAAGGCTTCCAGGCGCCGGGTGTGGTCGTCAGCTACACCGACGACCCGGACATCCAGTCGGGAAGGAAATTCGTTGCGGTCGGCGTGCAGACGGCGGCCGGCGTACCCCTGCAATGTAACGAGCCGGCTGATTTCCGGAGCTTCCGGATCGGCCTGTTCGGGCTCGAAAAGCTGCACAACCCGGAGCGCAGCGTGCGCCGCCTGGCCGATGCGCTCGATGCGGCGATGCGCTGAAAGCGGGTGCCGACCCGCCACTGGAACCGGGCAAGCAAAGTGAAACAGTCGATCGACGCGAACTTCGTGGCGGCGGTGCCGTAGCGTCGCGGTCCGAAGCCGCCACGGGATCGGCGGCTCCCTTGGTTCACTGAACACCGGGCCCGATTTCCGGAGGGCCGGAATTCCCGGTCGCACGGCGTTCGTCCGACCGGGAGGTGCCGTGCAGCCTTACTTCTGTGTTTCGACGAGGATCAGTGGCTCGTCGGCGACGACCACCGGCGATCGCCTGCGCCGCGGCGGGTGAGCAACGGTGTTTTCGAGAACCTCCGCTGCGCTTGTCCGAGCCTGGTCGCGGCTCGTTTCGACCATGATCAGACCGCTGCTCTCGATCAATCGCTGGATGTCGAGCGTGGGCGGCGCGATGACGCTCTCCGGCTCGACAGGATCTGGCGACTCTGCTGCTGTCGGTGCCAGGTTCACGGCCGCAGCTTCGTCGACCACCGCCACTTCGGCGAGCGCTGGCGCTTCGGCGAGCGGCCGTGTTTCGACGATCGGCGACGCTTCGCTGCTGGTCCTGGCGTCGACCGGGGCTGGCGTATCCGCGCTGGCGGGGAGGTCGACGTCTGGCGAAGACGCCGGCCGGGCTGGGCCGTCGACCATGGTCTCCGGAAGGGCCGCCGGGCTGGTGGCTTGGGCCTCGACGGAAACGATCGGCGCGGCGGCCGGGACGACGGTTACCGGTTGCGCGGCAGCAAGCGCTGGGCTGGATTGGTCCACTGCGGGCGTGGCGACTTGGCTGGACGCTTCGCCTGCGGCAAGCGGCGGCGGTGCTGAGACGGAAGCTTGTCGGCCACTGCCGCTGGTCGTCGTCGCGGCGCTTGCGCCGTTCTGAAGCTCGCCAGCGTTCTCCATCCTTTCGCCGCGCTCACGGCGCCCGCCGCGACGCCCGCGACGGCGCGCCGTGCCGGCGCTCTCGTCGCCCGTGGGCGATGGGTCGGCCAGCGGCAGGCTGGCCGGGCCGGCGGCGGCCGGCGCGACCACGGTCTTTGCCTCGACCACCGGCGTGGCGGGCGGTTCGCGGCGTTCGGGGCGTGGTGCGGCGCGCGGTCGGCGCGCTTCGCGCGCCTCGCTCGGCTCGCGCGCGTCGCGTGGCTGGCGCGGCTTCGAGGCTTCTCCGCGGCTCGGTGCGGTGGAGGATGGCGGCGCGGCGTCAGTCGGCTCGCGGGCGAGGCGCGCTTCGGGAAGCTCGCGCGCCTCGTCACGGCGGTTGGGCCGCGTAGTGCTGCGCCGCGGGTCGCGCGGCGCGGCGGCGCGCGGGGCCGGCAGCGGATCGGCCACGGGCTCGGGGTCGGCCAGTGGCTTGCGGCGGAACCACGAGAGAATCCTGGTCAGGAAGCGGTTGCCGGCCAGGCTGCTTGATTCGGCTGGCGCCGCCGGCTGCCGCTCGGCAACTATCGGTGCCGGCTGCGACGCGGTGACGCCCTTGATTGCTGCTTCCGCGCGCCCCCCACGGGCGTCGCCCGCCGGAGTGGCATCGCTGCCGCTGTCCTCGGTCGGCATGTCGACCATCCGGTAGGACGGTTGCTGCAACTCGTCCTGCGCCAGTTCGTCGTGGCGCACGCGAACCACCGTGTGTTGCGGCGTTTCGAGGTGGATGTTGGGAATCAGCAGGATGTTGACCTTGTGCCGCAATTCGACCGCCTGCAGATCGGTGCGCTTTTCGTTGAGCAGAAAGGTCGCCACATCCACCGGCACTTGGGCATGAACGGCCGCCGTGTTGTCCTTCATCGCTTCCTCTTCGAGAATGCGCAGGATGTGCAAGGCGGCCGATTCGGTGCTCCGGATGTGGCCTGTTCCCGAGCAGCGCGGGCAGGGGATGTAGCTGGTTTCGGCGAGTGCCGGGCGCAGGCGCTGGCGCGACAGTTCGAGCAGACCAAAGCGACTGATCTTGCCGGTTTGCACGCGCGCGCGGTCGAAGCGCAGGGCGTCGCGCACGCGGCCTTCGACTTCACGCTGATTGCGCGGGCTTTCCATGTCGATGAAATCGATGATGATCAGGCCGCCGAGGTCGCGCAGGCGCAGTTGGCGCGCGACTTCCTCGGCCGCTTCGAGGTTGGTTTTCAGGGCCGTCTCCTCGATGTCCGCACCCCGTGTGGCGCGACCCGAGTTGACGTCGACCGAAACCAGCGCTTCGGTGTGGTCGATGACGATGGCGCCACCCGAAGGCAGGCTCACCTGGCGCGAGTACGCCGACTCGATCTGATGCTCGATCTGGAAGCGCGAAAAGAGCGGCACGTCGTCACGGTAGCGTTTGATGCGATTGACCGTGCCGGGCATGACGTGGGCCATGAACTGCTGCGCCTGGTCGAAGACTTCGTCGGTGTCGATCAGGATCTCGCCGATGTCGGGCTGGAAGTAGTCGCGGATGGCGCGGATGACCAGGCTGCCTTCCTGGTAGATCAGGAAAGCGCCCTTCTGCTGCTGTGCCGCTTCTTCAATGGCTTTCCACAACTGCAACAGGTAGTTGAGATCCCATTGCAGTTCCTCGCTGTTGCGCCCTATCGCGGCGGTACGGGCGATCAGGCTCATGCCCTGTGGTACCGGCAACTGGTCCATCACTTCGCGCAGCTCGGTGCGCTCGTTGCCCTCGACGCGGCGTGAGACGCCCCCGCCGCGCGGGTTGTTCGGCATCAGGACCAGATAGCGGCCGGCCAGACTGACAAAGGTTGTCAGTGCCGCTCCCTTGTTGCCGCGCTCGTCCTTGTCGACCTGCACGATCAGTTCCTGGCCTTCGCGCAGCGCTTCCCTGATCGTCGCGCGGCTGGTTTCCACTCCCGGCTGGAAAAAGGCGCGGGATACTTCCTTGAATGGCAGAAAACCGTGCCGTTCGGATCCGTAGTCGACGAAGGCGGCTTCCAGGCTGGGTTCGATGCGGGTAATGACCGCTTTATAAATGTTGCTCTTTTTTTGTTCCTTGGCGGCCGATTCGATGTCCAGGTCGATGAGCTTCTGACCGTCGACAATGGCAACACGCAGTTCCTCGACCTGTGTTGCGTTGAAAAGCATTCGTTTCATGGATGGGTCTCCCGCGCGCTTTCACGGTGGAGACATGCCTCGTGCAGGCAGCAACGGATCAGTTGTGGGGGGGCTGCCCGAAGGGCTTTCCGACAGTGCAACCAATAGGGGTATCTCGCCGACCCGGTGACTCGTCGGGCCTTGAAAGTCAAGGACTCGGGAAGCCGACCTGGCCGCTCCACGGGTGCTAGGCGCGCGCAGTTCAAGTAGTATCGCTACTTCGTGGTGAGCGTACTTAACCAGGTGATCGACGTTGAGTGATCTTGCGCAGGCTGGCGCAAGCGAGGCGGCTGAGGCCTGCCGGAAAGTGCGTCGCAAGTGTTTCAGAATCGGCGTCGCTCGACGGTCTAACGGGTCAGCGCCTCTTTCAACCCAAGACGCAAATCGAGTGGAAGTATATTCAAAATGGCCGAAGTTAGCAAAAGCTCTGTAACCCAGGCATTGATCACCGAGAATGAACACGGCCAGCGGCTCGATAACCTGCTGCTGAGAAAATGCAAGGGGGTGCCGAAGAGCCACGTTTATCGCATCGTGCGCAGCGGGCAGGTGAGGGTCAATGGCCACCGCGCGGACGTGTCGTATCGCCTGCAGGCCGGCGACCTGGTGCGCATTCCTCCGTTGCGGGTGGCCGAGGACGAGCAGGAAATCGTTGCCGGCGCCGAGCGGAAAGTGGAACTGCCTGTTCTTTACGAGGACGAAGGCCTGTTGGTGATCGACAAACCAGCCGGAATCGCGGTGCACGGCGGTAGCGGCGAGAGCTTCGGGGTGATCGAAGCGCTGCGCCGGCAGCGGCCGCAGGCGCGTTTTCTCGAACTGGCGCATCGTCTCGACCGTGAAACGTCGGGCATCCTGTTGTTCGGCAAGAAGCGCAGCGCGCTCGTTGCGCTGCACGAGATGTTCCGCGCCGGTAGCGGTGGCGGGCCGGGGGCCGACAAGCGCTATCAGGTTCTCGTTGCTGGGCGCTGGATGGATCCGGTGCGTAGCGTCAGAGCCCCGCTGCTCAAGTATCTGCAGCCCTCGGGCGAGCGTCGGGTGCGGGTCGCCGACGACGGCAAGGTGTCGCATACGGTGTTCCGCTTGCTCGCGCGTTGGCAAGGCTTTAGCCTGCTCGAAGCCCAGTTGAGGACCGGGCGCACCCACCAGATCCGGGTTCATCTGGCGCATCTGGGCTATCCGGTGGCTGGAGACGAAAAGTACGGCGATTTCGCGCTCAACCGGGAACTGCTGCGCCAAGGCCTGAAGCGCATGTTTCTGCACGCCAGCCGGATGCGCCTGCCGCATCCGCTGGAGGGGCGCGAACTGGTGGTCGAGGCGCCGTTGCCGGCGGCCTTGCGTCGCTTTCTGCAGAATCTCTCGGCCAAGGAGGAACAGGATTATGGCGCGAGCTTTTGATCTGCTGGTTTTCGACTGGGATGGCACGCTGCTCGATTCGGCTGCCGCGATCGTCGACGCCATTCAGTCGGCGTGCGACGATCTGGGGGTACCGGTGCCGAGCGACGGTCAGGCGCGGCACGTCATCGGCCTGGGCTTGCGCGATGCTCTGCAGCACGCCGTGCCGGACCTGCCCGCCGAGCGCTACCCACAGATGGTCGAACGCTACCGCCATCACTACCTGTCGCGCGACCACGAACTGCTGTTGTTCGGCGGTGTCGCGGAACTCATTGGCGAACTCGCCGGGGCAGGATTCCTGCTGGCCGTGGCGACCGGCAAGAGCCGGCTCGGCCTCGAACGGGCGCTGCGGATCAGCGGCCTGGGGCAGCATTTTCATGCGTCGCGTTGTGCCGACGAGTGCTTTTCGAAGCCGCATCCGCAGATGCTGACCGAGTTGATGGACGAACTGTCGGTCGCTCCGGAGCGTACGCTGATGATCGGCGATACGACGCATGACCTGCAGATGGCGCGTAACGCCGGTGTCGCCTGCCTGGCGGTCGCCTATGGCGCGCATCCGGCGGCCGCCCTGGACGCCTTCGCTCCGCTGGCGCGTCTGCGGGATGTGGCGGAAATGGCCGAATGGCTGCGCACGTACGCCTGATCTGTCGCGCCGCCGATCTGGTCGACGGCGGTCCGGGGGTGCGCTTTGCCGTGCAGCGGTCCGGCCTCGAGGAAGTGGCGTTTGCCGTCCGTTTTCGCGGTCGGGTGGCGGCCTATCTCAACCGCTGCGCGCACGTGCCGATCGAACTCGACTGGCAACCGGGGGAATTCTTCGATGATTCCGGGGTATACTTGATCTGTGCGACGCACGGCGCCCTCTACTCTCCAGAGGACGGCCGTTGCCTCGGTGGCCGCTGCAATGGCAGGGGCCTGACGCCGCTACCCGTCGAAGAGCGGGATGGCGAGGTCTATTTTATCCCAGGCGAGCAGATATCTTGAATACCCCTGAAAACGAGACACCATGGGAACGGCAGTTGCTGGAGAAGATCGCTTTTGCGGCGCTGCAGGAGCAGCGGGCGAAACGGCGCTGGGGAATCTTTTTCAAGCTGGTCGTCCTGTCGTATCTGGTGGCGGTACTCGTCATGGTGGTCGATTGGGGCGGCTCCGAGCAACTCGCCGACGGCCGGCACACGGCGGTGATCCATCTGCACGGTACGATCGAAGCCAGCGGCGAGGCGAGCGCGCAGAACATCAACGATGCTCTGCAGGCGGCGTTCGGCGACAAGGGCACGGCCGGCGTGATCCTGCGGGTCAACAGCCCGGGCGGCAGTCCGGTGCAGGCCGGCATCGTGCACGACGAGATCCGTCGCCTGCGTACCAAGCATCCGCAAATCCCGCTCTATGTCGTGGTCGAGGATCTTTGTGCCTCGGGCGGTTATTACATCGCCGTCGCGGCTGACCAGATCTTCGTCGACAAGGCCAGCATCGTCGGCTCGATCGGCGTCCTGATGGACGGTTTCGGATTCACCGGGACAATGGACAAACTCGGCGTCGAGCGGCGTCTGCTGACCGCCGGGGAAAACAAGGGCTTCCTCGACCCGTTTTCGCCGCAGGACGCGAAACAGAAGGAGCATGCGCAGGTCTTGCTGCGCGAGATCCACAAACAGTTCATCGAGGTCGTCCGGCGGGGACGCGGCTCGCGACTCAATGAAACGCCGGAAATGTTCAGCGGCCTGATGTGGACCGGGAGCCAGAGTGTCAAACTAGGCTTGGCGGACGGCTTCGGTACCGTCGGCTCGGTCGCGCGCGATGTGATCAAGGCCGAGCGGATGGTCGATTTCACGATCAAGGAGAACATCGCCGAGCGCTTTGCCAAGCGCCTGCGTGCCGACGCGACGCAGGGCGTCGGCGCCTTGCTGGGCAGCGGCCGCCCCGTCTTCCGTTAGAGTGAGCGGCGTTTCATGCCACGCCTGAGGGCGATCGTCAGGCCAGAAGGAGGAACACCGTCGGCCGGCGGTTGATGTCGGGCAGTGCCTGGCCTCGCCAGTCGGCGACGCGGCCGCTCCGGATCTGCTCGCCGGCCAGGGTGAGGTCGGTGGCGACGCAGAGGCGCGTCCCGGGGGCGCAGGTGGCGAGCAGTGAGTCGAGCATTTGCCGGTTGCGGTAGGGCGTTTCGATGAAAATCTGCGTTTGCTTCTCGCGCTGCGATTGTCTCTCCAGTTCCTTCAGGCGTCTTTCGCGTTCGTCGGCGCTACTTGGCAGGTAGCCGTGGAAAGCGAAGTTCTGACCGGACAGTCCCGAGCCCATCAGGGCCAGCAGAATCGATGACGGGCCAATCATCGGCAGCACCTGGACGCCCTCCCGATGCGCCAGCGCGACGAGGGCGGCGCCAGGGTCGGCGATGGCCGGGCAACCCGCTTCGGAGATCAGGCCGAGGTCCTGGCCGGCGAGTGCCGGCGCCAGCAGTCGCGGCAAGTCAGCCGTGGCCGTGTGTTCGTTGAGTTCGTGAATCTCGATTTCCTGCAGGGACCAGGCGGAGGGCAACGACTTCAGGAAGGCACGCGCCGATTTGGCGTTCTCGGCGACGAAGTGGTTCAGGCTTTGCGCACAGGCGCGCACCGGGGCTGGCAGGACATCGGCCGCCGTCGTCGGCCCGAGCGGCACCGGAATCAGATAAAGCCGACCCCTCTTCATGACTTGCCTGGCCTGGGGAACGTCAAGCGTTGGTCAACAGACAGCGACCTTCTCGATGCGCAGCAGGTCGCAAAGAGCGATCAGTGGCAGCCCGATCAGCGCGTTGGGGTCTTCGCCGTCGATCCTGGCGATCAAGGCGATTCCGAGTCCCTCCGAGCGAGCGCTGCCGGCACAATTGTAGGGCTGTTCCTTGCGCAGGTAGCCCTCGATTTCGTCGTCCGTCAAGGCGCGGAAAGTGACGACCGTCGGGACGCCACGCAAGTGGGCTCTGCCGCTGCCGGCATCGAGGAGGCACAGGCCGGTGAAGAAACTGACCTGGCGGCCACGCATCGCTTGCAACTGGCGTTTGGCGTTGGCGTGATTGCCCGGTTTGCCAAAAACCCGTCCGTCGAGACTGGCGACCTGGTCGCTGCCAATGATCAGGGCTGTCGGATATCGGGTGGCGACGGCGCGGGCTTTGGCTTCGGAAAGTCGCAGGGCGCTGGTCTCGGGTTTTTCGCCGGGCAGAAGAGTTTCGTCGACCGCCGGGTCGGCGACCGCGAAGGGCAGGCCGAGGCGTGCCAGCAACTCGCGCCGGAAAGGGGAAGTCGAGGCAAGAACTAGCGGGGGAGTCGGCATCAGGGGGTCGATCAGTGCGCCAGAAAACGGTAGGCGTCGGCAAATCCGGAGATCTCCGCACTTTTCCGAGCGCGTTCTTTGACTTCAAAAGCTGAAGATAATATCATGCGCGCCTTATGTCGCGACGCGTCCTTATCGACTGTCTGGCTTTTGGAAGCGAGGGGGGTTCGCTGCAAGGCGAACTGGAGGTCGCCGCGCTGACGCGTTTGCACGATTCGTTGTGCGATTTCGGCGGCTGTCTGACGTATCGGATCAGGGGCGCGATTGGTGAGCGCAAGCGGCCTGAGTTGCGCGTCGAAGTGGACGGAGATCTGTCGCTGCGTTGCCAGCGTTGTCTCGAAGTTCTGCCGTACAGGGTCGAGTTGCGTAGTCTGCTGGAGTTCGTCGACAGCGACAGCGACCTGACGCAAGAGGAACTGGAGGATGACTCCAGGGACTATTTGCCGTTGCAGAAAGCGCTGGACGTGGCCGGGCTGATCGAGGATGAACTCATTCTTGCCCTGCCCACGGTGCCGCGCCACACCGACTGCGCCTTGCCCGGCGCCGGGCGGGAAGATTTGAATGTGTCACCGTTTTCGGTCTTGGCCGGCCTGCAGGGCCGGCTTCAGTAGGTTTGATTCTAGGAGTTCGTCATGGCTGTACAGCAGAACAAGAAGTCACCCTCCAAGCGCGGCATGCATCGTTCGCACGATTCCCTGGGCAGTCTGCCGCTGGCTGTCGAGCCGACCACCGGTGAGGTGCATCTGCGCCACCACATCAGCCCTTCCGGTTACTATCGCGGCAAAAAGGTGGTCAAGGGTTCGGCCGAGTGATTCGACGGGATGGGGCAGGCAGGTTGCCGCGAGGGTGATCTGCCTGCCTTTTCTTTTGTCCGCCATCGAATGAGCATTACCGTCGCCATCGACTGCATGGGCGGGGACCACGGTCCCCGGGTCACCGTGCCGGCTGCCCTGGAATTCGTGCGTGATCACACCGACGTGCGTGTGATTCTCGTCGGCCTGGCGGATAGCATTCGGCCTTTCGTCGGCGACGCGGCCGTCGGCCGCGTGGCGATTCGCCACGCCAGCGAGGTGGTCGAAATGGGCGAGTCGCCGGCGCTGGCGTTGCGTAGCAAGAAGGACTCGTCGATGCGAGTGGCGGTCGATCTGGTCAAGAACGGCGAAGCGGATGCTTGTGTTTCGGCTGGCAATACCGGCGCGCTGATGGCCATCTCGCGCTTCGTGCTGAAGATGCTGCCGGGGATCGATCGGCCGGCCATCTGCGCCGTTCTGCCCACTCTGACCGGGCATACGCATGTTCTCGACCTGGGTGCCAACGTCGACTGCAGCCCCGAGCATCTGCTGCAGTTCGGAATCATGGGCGCTTCTCTGGTGGCGGCGATCGAGCATCGCGACCGGCCAACGGTAGGCCTGCTGAACATCGGCGAGGAAGAGATCAAGGGCAACGACGTGGTCAAGCGCGCCGCCGAATTGTTGTGGGAATCAGGCCTGAATTTCGTCGGCAACGTCGAGGGAGACGGGGTCTACAAGGGCGAAGCCGATGTCATTGTCTGCGACGGCTTCGTAGGCAATGTCGCGTTGAAGGTCTCGGAAGGCTTGGCGCAATTGCTGGCCACTTTTCTGCGCCAGGAGTTCAAGCGCAGCCTGTTTACCAAGCTGGCGGCATTGGTGGCGATGCCGGTCGTCAAGCGCTTCAAGAGCCGCGTGGACCATCGTCAATACAACGGCGCCAGCCTGCTCGGCCTGAAGGGTATCGTCGTCAAGAGCCATGGCTCAGCCGATTCCTTCGCCTTCCGGTACGCCTTGCAGCGTGCCGAGGAAGAGGCCAGGAGCGGTGTTCTCGCTCGCATCAGCGAACGAGTCGCCCAACAACAACCGCTTCAGGAGACCGCATAACATGTTCTCCCGCATTACCGGTATCGGCGGTTTTCTGCCTGGAGAACCGGTCAGCAACGATGATCTGGCGCGCCGGGGAATCGACACCAGCGATCAGTGGGTGACCAGTCGGACCGGCATCCGGTTCCGCCATCTCGCGGAAGGCGGCCAGAGCGCGAGTGATCTGGCGCTCGAAGCCAGTCGCCGGGCTCTCGCGGCGGCGGGTTTGGCCGCCTCTGATCTGGATCTCATCGTTGTCGCCACTTCGACACCCGACTTCATTTTTCCCAGCACGGCCTGCCTGTTGCAGAGCAAGCTTGGCAATCACGGTGCGACAGCCTTCGATATCCAGGCGGTTTGCAGCGGTTTCGTCTATGCTCTGACGATTGCCGACAAGTTCGTCCGTTCGGGAAGTCACCGGCGTGCGCTGGTGGTCGGCGCCGAAGTGTTTTCGCGCATTCTCGACTGGTCGGATCGCGCGACCTGCGTTCTGTTTGGCGATGGCGCCGGTGCGGTCGTCGTCGAGGCGTCGGAGACACCGGGCATCCTGTCCTCGGCCCTGCATGCCGACGGCGCTCACCACGGGATCCTGTCGGTCCCGGGGAGTATCTGCGGTGGCAAGGTGATCGGCGATCCCTTCCTGCGTATGGACGGGCAGGCGGTTTTCAAGTTCGCCGTGCGGGTGCTGGCGGAGGTGGCCGACGAATGCTGCCAGGCGGCGGGCGTCGCGCCGGCCGACCTCGACTGGTTGATCCCGCACCAAGCCAACATTCGCATCCTGGAGGCGACGGCCAAGAGAATGAAGCTACCGATGGAGAAGGTCGTGGTCACCGTCGATCGGCACGGCAATACGTCCGCCGCCTCGGTGCCGCTGGCGCTCGACGAGGCGGTGCGCGACGGGCGGATCGTCACCGGACAGAAGGTCATGCTCGAAGGCGTTGGTGGGGGGTTCACCTGGGGCGCTGTTCTGCTCGCATTCTAGAGAGGGGAAAGATTCATGGCGTTTGCTTTCGTTTTCCCGGGCCAGGGCTCTCAGTCGGTTGGCATGATGGCGGCTTATGGTGAGTCGCCCGTCGTGCGCGCGACCTTCGACGAAGCGTCGGCGGAGCTGTCGCAGGATCTTTGGCGGTTGCTTGCCGAGGGACCGGCCGAAGCTCTGGCGCAGACCGTCAATACGCAGCCGGTCATGTTGACCGCCGGCGTTGCCGCCTATCGTCTCTGGCTCGAAAAGGGTGGCCGGCCACCGGCCGTAGTTGCCGGGCACAGTCTCGGCGAGTACTCGGCGCTGGTCGCGGCCGGGGTTATCGCCTTCCGTGATGCCGTACCGCTGGTTCGGCTGCGCGCCGCCGCGATGCAGGAGGCCGTGCCGGCCGGTGCCGGTGCGATGGCGGCGATTCTCGGTCTCGATGACGAGAAGATTGCTGATGCCTGTGTCGAAGCGGCGGCTGCGGCAGGCGCGGGAGCGGTCGTGGAACCGGTCAATTTCAACGGGCCCGGTCAGACCGTCATTGCCGGCAGCAAGGCGGCAGTCGAGCGGGCCTGTGATGCGTGCAAGGCGCGCGGCGCCAAGCGCGCGCTGCTCCTGCCCGTGTCGGCGCCGTTCCACTCGTCGCTGATCAGACCGGCGGCTGATAAACTGGCGGCGCGCCTGGCCGAGTTGAGTTTCGCGGCGCCGCAGATCCCGGTCATCAACAACGCCGATGTGGCGATCGAGTCCGACAGCGCGAGGATCAAGGATGCCCTGGTTCGCCAGGCGTACTCGCCGGTGCGCTGGGTCGAGACGATTCGGAGAATGGCGGTCATGGATGTCGCGACGGTGGCGGAATGCGGGCCAGGCAAAGTTCTGGCCGGTCTCACCAAGCGTTGTGCGGACAAACTGGGCAGTGTCGCACTGGCGGATCTGGCGTCGATCGAAGCTGCCGTTGGCAACCTGGAGTAAGGAAAATGCTTGACGGGGAGCTTGCTCTCGTGACCGGTGCGTCGCGCGGCATCGGCCAGGCGATTGCCCTGGAACTGGGCCGCCTTGGCGCGACAGTGATCGGCACGGCGACGAGCGGCGAGGGTGCGGCGAGCATTTCAGCCTTTTTGGCGGCGGCCGGAAGCAAAGGCGAAGGCGCGCTCCTGGAGGTGCGCGACGCGGCGCAGGTCGAGACCTTGATCAGTCGCATCGAAAAGACTCATGGTGCGGTGACCGTACTGGTCAACAATGCCGGAATCACGCGTGACAACCTGTCGTTGCGGCTCAAGGACGACGACTGGGATGTGGTCATGGACACCAATCTGAAAGCCGTTTTCCGTCTCGCCAAGGGAGTCATGCGAGGCATGATGAAAGCTCGGCGCGGGCGCATCATCAACGTCACCTCGGTCGTCGGGCATGCCGGGAATGCCGGTCAGGCCAATTACTGTGCGGCGAAAGCCGGCGTCGCCGGCATGAGCCGGGCCTTGGCGAGGGAACTGGCAAGTCGCAATATCACGGTCAACTGCGTGGCGCCAGGCCTGATCGACACCGACATGACACGGGCGCTCGACGAACGCCAACGGGAGGCGCTGCTGGCCGGTATTCCGCTTGGTCGTTTTGGTTCGCCACACGACGTGGCGGTCGCCGTTGCCTTCCTCGCTTCAGCGGCAGCGGGTTACATCACCGGGACGACGATTCACGTCAACGGCGGCATGTTCATGGAGTGATCGCCGTCGATCCGGAAAGGCGCCGCCGCTCTTGGGACGGATGATTGGTAAGTTGCAGTCAGTTTGTTAGAATGACACATTTTTGTTTTACACCTGAACCTCTGGAAGGAGCAGTCTGATGGAAAATATCGAGCAACGTGTCAAGAAGATCGTCGCTGAACAACTCGGTGTCAATGAAGCCGACATCAAGAATGAATCATCGTTTGTCGATGATCTCGGCGCGGATTCCCTGGACACGGTGGAACTGGTGATGGCTCTCGAAGAGGAATTCGATTGCGAGATTCCGGACGACGAAGCCGAGAAAATCACCACGGTCCAGCAAGCCATCGACTACGTGCTCGCGCACAAGAAGTAATCGGCTGGATTCAGGGCCCTGCGGGCGACTTCCGTGAGCGGAAGAGTTCGGCAGGGATGGTTCTGACAAGGAAGCACGGCTTCCATCCCTTTCCGTTTTCGGAGCACAAGTTGACACGTCGCAGAGTCGTCATCACTGGCCTGGGTATCGTTTCTCCGGTGGGCAATACCGTAGCCGAAGCATGGCAGAACATTCTGGCTGGTCGCTCCGGGATTGACCGGATCACCCGTTTCGATGTCTCGGGTTTTCCGGTACAGATTGCCGGAGAAGTCCGCGGCTTCAACCTCGGTCAGTACCTGTCGCCGAAGGAAGCTCGCCGGATGGATGTGTTCATCCACTACGGTATGGCGGCCGGTATTCAGGCGATCCAAGACGCGGGTCTCGAAGCCCGCCCGATCAATGCCGAGCGGATCGGTCTGTCGATCGGTTCCGGTATCGGTGGCCTGCCGATGATCGAGAGTACCTGCGACGACTTTGCCGCTGGCGGCGTGCGCAAGGTGTCACCTTTCTTCGTTCCCGGGTCGATCATCAACATGATCTCGGGCAATCTGTCAATCATGTATGGTTACAAAGGACCCAACATCTCGCTGGTCAGTGCGTGTTCGACCGGCACCCACAGCATCGGCGACGCGGGCCGCCTGATCGAGTACGGTGATGCGGATATCATGATCGCCGGTGGTGCCGAGGCTTGTGTCTCGAAGCTTGGGTTAGGGGGTTTTTGTGCGCCGCGGGCCTTGTCCACGCGCAACGACGATCCGCAGACTGCGAGCCGCCCCTGGGACCGAGAGCGCGATGGTTTTGTGCTCGGCGAAGGTGCCGGCGTCGCTGTCCTCGAGGAGTACGAGCACGCGAAAGCGCGTGGCGCGAGGATCTACTGTGAACTGGCCGGTTTCGGCATGAGCGCCGATGCGCACCACATCACGGCACCGTGCGAGGACGGCGAAGGTGCGGCGCGCTGTATGGTCAACGCCTTGCGCAATGCCCGGCTGAACCCCGAGGATGTGCAATACGTCAATGCGCACGGCACGTCGACACCACTCGGTGACATTGCCGAGACGGTCGCCGTAAAGCGTGCCTTCGGCGAGCACGCGAAAAAGCTCGTCGTCAATTCGACCAAGTCGATGACCGGGCACCTGCTTGGCGCCGCCGGAGGTATCGAGGCCTTGTTCACGATCCTGGCCATCCATCATCAGGTTTCGCCGCCGACGATCAACATCTTCAACCAGGACGAGGCCTGTGACCTCGATTATTGCGCCAATGAGGCGCGGCCGATGAGCATCGAGGCGGGCATTTCGAACTCTTTCGGCTTTGGCGGCACGAACGCCACGGTCGCCTTCAAGAGGCTCTAGCGCCGTAGCGCAGGCGGCGTGCAGTTCCCGCTTCGCATCGCCCTGCGCCGTTCGCGCCTTCTTGCTTCCCTGCTCGTCTCGCTGCACGCCACGGCTGCCGCTTGCCTGTGGGTTCTGCCGTGGCCGCTGCTGCCGAGAGGCGCCCTGCTGGCGGTGGTCGCCGTCTCGGCATGGTGGACGCTGCGCCCATCCTCGGTTGCCGGTTTGCGCCTTCAGCAAGATGGCGCGCTGCTTTTGCTGCTAGTGAACGGTGAGCCGCTGGCGGTGGCCATACAATCGGGTACAGCGGTATTCAGTCAGTTGATCGTTCTACGTTTGCGCGACGATAGCGGGAGACGACTCCGAACGCTCGTGCTGTTGCCCGACAGTGTGTCGACCGGGCACTTTCGGGTGCTTCGCCTGTGGTTGCGTTGGCGTGCCGGGCCTAGCGATCACGCCGCAGGCGACGCCTGAGCACCGTGTTGCGAGCCCGTGGGAGAGTCTCGGGATAGTTGCGGCTGAAGTGCAGACCTCGGCTCTCGTGGCGCCGCAGGGCACAGCGGACGATCAGATCGGCGGTTACGACGAGGTTGCGCAGTTCGATCAAGTCGTGGCTGACCCGGAAGTGCGAGTAGAAATCATCGATTTCGCGGACCAGCAGTCGGATGCGGTTCTGTGCCCGTTGCAGGCGCTTGGTGGTGCGCACGATGCCGACGTAGTCCCACATGAAACGGCGCAGCTCGTCCCAGTTGTGGGCGATGACGATCTCTTCGTCTGGGTCGCTGACACGACTGGCGTCCCACGAGGGGAGTTCGGGCAGTTCGCCGGCCGGCTGCTGCTGGATGTCCCGGGCTGCCGCTTCGGCGAACACCAGGCATTCGAGCAGCGAGTTGCTGGCCAGGCGGTTGGCGCCGTGCAGTCCGGTCGAGGACGCTTCACCGGCGACATAGAGGCCAGCGAGGTCGGTGCGTGCGCGCAGGTCGGTAACGACTCCGCCACAGGTATAGTGCGCTGCCGGCACGACGGGGATAGCCTGGCGAGTGATGTCGATGCCGAGTTCGCGGCAGTGTGCCAGGATGTTCGGGAAATGTTCGGCCAGGAAAGTGGCCGGTTTGTGCGAGATGTCGAGGTAGACGCAGTCCAGACCGCGCTTTTTCATTTCGAAATCGATCGCTCGCGCGACCACGTCGCGCGGCGCAAGTTCGCCGCGTGGGTCGTGCCAGGGCATGAAGCGGCGTCCGTCGGGCAGGAGGAGCCGCCCGCCTTCGCCGCGTACGGCCTCGGAGATCAGGAATGACTTGGCTTGCGGGTGGTAGAGGCAGGTCGGATGAAACTGGATGAACTCCATGTTGGCCACCCGGCAACCGGCGCGCCAAGCCATGGCGATACCATCGCCGGTCGAGGTGTCGGGATTGGTGGTGTACAGGTAGACCTTGCCGGCGCCGCCGGTGGCGATCAGTGTGTGTCGAGCACCCAGGGTCAGGACTTCACCGCTGACGCTATCGAGCGCATAGGCCCCATAACAGCGCTGCTCGGCCAGTCCCAACTTGTCGCCGGTGATCAGGTCGATGGCGATATGGTGCTCGAGGAGGGTGAGGTTAGCTTGCTGGCGAAGTTTGCCGGTCAGCGTCGTTTGCACGGCCCGGCCGGTGGTGTCGGCGACGTGAATCACGCGACGGGCGCTATGTCCGCCTTCGCGAGTCAGATGGTAGCCGGCCGCGTCGCGCGTAAACGGAACACCTTGTTCAATCAGCCAGTCCACCGCACGCCGGCCGTTTTCGATCACGAAGCGGGTGGCCTTCGGGTCATTGAGGAAGGCGCCGGCGGTGAGCGTGTCGCGAATGTGCGCCTCGATTGAATCACGGTTGTCGAGCACCGCGGCGATGCCGCCTTGCGCCCAGCTTGACGCACTGTCTTCGAGCGTGCGCTTGCTGATCAGCGCTACCTTGTGGGTGGGTGCCAGCCGCAGTGCGGCGGCTTGGCCGGCCAGTCCACTGCCGATGATGAGAACGTCGAAGCGAATCGTCACGCTGGAGATCCCGCCCAAAAAGGGCTGCCACTATAGCACGGGTGTCGCGCGGCGATAAGTTTGTGTCGGTCGCTGAGACCTGCCCGGGGAGGCACTCGGAACAAGCCCTTACGTACTGTTACGTTGGCGTTTTGATGCTTGCGTTATACTTCCGCGCACCCGATGATACCGTCGCGACAGGACAAGCACAGACTATGAGCGAACGCGAAGTTGATCAGGTCCTGGTCGAGCGCGCACAGGCCGGCGACAAACACGCCTTCGAGATACTGGTTGACAAGTACCAGCGCAAACTCGGACGCTTGTTGTCGCGTTTCATCCGCGATCAGGCCGAAGTCGAGGACGTTGCGCAGGAAGCGTTCATCAAGGCTTATCGGGCCTTGCCTTCGTTTCGTGGCGATAGCGCTTTTTATACTTGGCTTTACCGGATAGGCATCAATACGGCCAAGAACTATCTCGTCGCGCAGGGGCGACGCGCGCCAACCTCTACCGAGTTCGATGCCGACGAAGCCGAGGGTTTCGAGGATGCCGGTCAGTTGCGCGATATCAATACTCCGGAGAGCATCCTGCAATCCAGACAGATGGGTGACACGATCAGTGCGGCGATGGCCGATCTGCCGGACGAACTGCGTAGCGCGATCCTGTTGCGCGAGATCGAAGGGCTAAGCTATGAGGAGATCGCTGAGGCGATGCATTGCCCGATAGGCACCGTACGTTCGCGGATCTTTCGCGCGCGTGAAGCGGTGGCCGAAAAGCTGCGTCCTTTGCTCGACGTTTCCGCTGATCGCCGGTGGTAGCCGCGACAGGAGAATTGCCATGGCCGATGCGTGGGGGACGATCACTGCCGTCGATGGTGAGCAGGCGACGATTCGGATGGACGACGTGGGTTGCGGCCGCTGCCGGGAGCCAGGCGGCTGCGGCGGTGCTCACTTCGGCCATCTGTTGTGCCGTGCGCCGCGCGTTTTCCAGGTCGCCAATCCGACTCGTCGCGGCGTCGGTGAGCGGGTCCAGGTTGGCGTTGGCGACGGCTCGCTCGGCCGCAGTGCGTTTCATGCCTATGGTGTGCCGCTGTTGGCGCTACTCGGCGGCGCGCTGTTCGGGTCGGTGCTGGCCGGCGAGGCCGGCGCGATGGCTGGCGCGCTCGTCGGCCTGCTGGTCGGCTGGCTGGGATTGCGGCACGCCCAGTTGCGGTGTTCTCACGAGCGACGCTTCCAGCCGTCGATTCGCTCTTGATTTTTGACCGGACATCGGCAAATCTAGGCATTGGCTCCCGCCTTGATTTCAGTGTCACTCAGGAGGTTTTTGGTGTCATGAAACGATTGCTTTCGATCTTTCTTTTCACCTGCTTCTCGCTGCTGGCGCAAGCACAGAATCGCGGTTTGCCGGACTTTACCGAACTGGTCGAGAAGCAAGGGCCGGCAGTGGTCAACATCAGCACGACGCAGTCCGTGCGCAGCAATGGGCGTGGTGCGCCGCCCTTTCCGCTCGACGAAAACGACCCGATGTACGAGTTTTTTCGGCGCTTCATTCCCCGTCAGCCGGGCGGGCCCGGATTTGGTGCGCCACGCGATTTCGAGAGTCGTTCCCTCGGGTCGGGCTTCATCGTCAGTTCGGATGGCTACATCCTGACCAATGCGCACGTCGTAGACTCCGCTGACGAGATTCTGATTCGCCTGACCGACAAGCGTGAGTTCAAGGCGCGGGTGATCGGTGCCGACAAGCGGACCGATGTCGCGCTGATCAAGATCGAAGCGACGTCCCTGCCGACGGTTCGTCTGGGAGACCCCGGCGTTCTCAAGGTGGGTGAGTGGGTGGTGGCGATCGGTTCTCCGTTCGGCTTCGACAACAGCGTCACCGCAGGTATCGTCAGCGCCAAGGGGCGCTCGCTGCCGCAGGAGAACTACGTGCCCTTCATCCAGACCGATGTGGCGGTCAACCCCGGCAACTCGGGCGGACCGTTGTTCAACATGAAAGGCGAAGTGGTCGGCATCAACTCGCAGATCTACAGCCGTTCAGGTGGCTTCATGGGGATTTCCTTCGCCATTCCGATCGACGTAGCGATGGAGGTGCAAACCCAACTGCGCGCCACTGGCAAGGTCAGCCGTGGGCGGATAGGTGTGGTCATCCAGGAAGTTTCGAAGGAATTGGCTGATTCGTTTGGCCTGGGCAAGGCGCAGGGGGCCCTGGTCAATGCGGTCGAGAAAGGCGGTCCGGCGGAGAAGGCAGGAGTTGAGGCGGGCGACGTCATCCTGAAATTCGATGGCAAGCCGATCAACAGTTCCGGCGACCTGCCACGACTGGTCGGGGCCACCCGGCCGGGCAGTAAGGTGACGCTTCAGGTTTGGCGCAAGGGGGCGAGCCGGGATCTGAGCCTGGTGGTCGCCGAGAGCCCGGAGGAGAAGCGGCTTGCCGGTAGCGGTCGTCCGGCCAAACCGCTTGAGCGCAGCGCCAACCGGCTGGGTTTGGTGGTCGCTGAACTGACGGCCGAGCAGAAGCGGGATCTCAAGGTCAACGGCGGCCTGCTGATCGTGGAAGTGCGCAGCAATGCGGCGCGCGCCGACCTGCGCCCGGGCGACGTGATTCTGGCCCTGATCGCGCGCGGCGAGAGCACGGAGATACGCAGTGCCCAGCAGTTCAATGGCTTGCTGGCGCAGTTCGACAAGACGGCGAACGTTACGCTGCTCGTCCGTCGTGGCGAGATGCAGACCTTCGTCACCGTCAAAGGTTTGCCGGAGCGTCGCACCGAGTGAGTGCCGCCTCGATACTGACCCTGATTTCACGGCGCTACTGCCATCTCTGTGAGGAGATGGAAGCCGCCTTGCGACCGCTCGCCGCCGAGTTCGGTTTCACCGTCGAGGTGCTCGACGTCGATGCTGATTCGGCGCTCGAGGCTCGCTATGACCAACTCGTGCCGGTACTTCTGCATGCCGGCCAGGAACTTTGCCACTACTTCCTCGATGTGCGCAAAGTCCGTGATTATTTGGGCGAAATCCGCTAGAATCCGCGCCTTCAGGCAGTTTGACGAAGGGTGCCCGCGGCCGGCACCCTTTTTTTCAGCGACGGCGCGGTCGCCACCGAGCCAATAAGATGCCCATGCAACACATCCGCAATTTTTCCATCATCGCGCACATCGATCACGGCAAGTCGACGCTGGCCGATCGCATCATCCATCTATGCGGCGGTCTTTCCGATCGCGAGATGGAGGCGCAGGTGCTGGACTCGATGGACATCGAGCGCGAGCGTGGCATCACGATCAAGGCGCAAACGGCGGCACTGCAGTATCGGGCACGTAGCGGCGAGATCTTCAACCTGAACCTGATCGACACGCCTGGGCACGTCGACTTCTCCTATGAGGTGTCGCGCTCGCTGTCTGCCTGCGAGGGAGCGCTGTTGGTGGTCGATGCGTCGCAAGGTGTCGAGGCGCAGACGGTGGCCAATTGCTACACTGCCATCGAACTCGGCGTCGATGTCGTGCCGGTCCTGAACAAGATCGATCTGCCCTCGGCGATGCCGGACAACGCGCGCCAGGAGATCGAAGACGTGATCGGCATCGACGCCTCGGAGGCGGTACTGGCCTCGGCCAAGACCGGTTTGGGCGTCGAAGACATTCTGGAAGCGATCATCGCCCGTGTTCCGCCGCCAACGGGGGAGGCGGACGCACCACTCAAGGCACTGCTGGTCGACGCCTGGTTCGACAACTACGTCGGCGTGGTGATGCTGGTACGGGTCTTTGACGGTAGCTTACGCCCCAAGGATCGTCTTCGCTTGATGGCCTCCGGGTCGACGCATCTTTGCGAGCAGGTCGGCGTGTTCACTCCCAAGGCGGTAGCGCGTGACGCCCTGCGCGCTGGCGAGGTCGGCTACGTGATTTCGGGAATCAAGGAACTGCAGGCCGCCAAGGTCGGCGATACGCTGACCCTGGTCGACCGGCCGGCCGTCCAGGCCTTGCCGGGATTCAAGGAAATCAAGTCGCAAGTCTTCGCCGGTCTCTATCCGGTCGAGTCCAACCAGTACGATTCGCTGCGCGAGTCGCTCGAGAAACTCAAACTCAATGATGCGTCTTTGCGCTACGAGCCCGAGGTTTCCCAGGCGCTTGGCTTCGGTTTCCGCTGCGGCTTTCTCGGTCTGCTGCACATGGAAATCGTCCAGGAGCGTCTCGAGCGCGAGTTCGACCAGGATCTGATCACGACCGCGCCAACCGTCGTCTATGAGGTCCTGTTGCGTGACGGCAGCCTGCTCAACGTCGAGAATCCGGCCAAGCTTCCCGAATTGTCGAAGGTCGAGGAGATCCGCGAACCGATCATCACGATCACAGTTTTCGTGCCGCAGGATTATCTCGGCAACGTCATCACCTTGTGCAATCAGAAGCGCGGCAACCAGGTCGACATGACCTACCATGGTCGCCAGGTACAACTGGTCTACGAGATGCCGATGGCCGAAGTAGTGATGGATTTCTTCGATCGCCTGAAGTCGGTGTCGCGCGGCTACGCCTCGCTCGACTACGATTTCAAGGAGTATCGCGCCTCGGACGTCGTCAAGCTCGACATCCTGATCAACGGCGAGCGCGTCGACGCTTTGTCTGTCATCCTGCATCGCGCCAACTCGATCTATCGTGGGCGCGAACTGGCCGCCAAGATGCGCGAGCTGATTCCGCGGCAGATGTACGATGTCGCCATCCAGGCGGCGATCGGCGCCAACATCATCGCTCGGGAGAACGTCAAGGCCATGCGCAAGGACGTGCTGGCCAAGTGTTATGGCGGCGACATCACACGTAAGAAGAAACTGCTCGAAAAACAGAAAGCGGGCAAGAAGCGCATGAAGCAGGTCGGCTCGGTCGAGATACCGCAGGAGGCGTTTTTGGCGGTGTTGCGCGTCGGCAAGTAAAAGGAGAGCGAGTGAACTTTGCATTGATCCTGTTGATCCTCTTGCTGCTCAGCGGAGCCATCTGGGCGGCGGACGCCCTTGTCCTGCGCCGACGCCGGCCGGCCGACGCCAAGGAGCCGTGGTGGGTCGAGTACGGGGCGAGTTTCTTTCCGGTCATCCTGGTTGTCTTCCTGCTCCGTTCGTTTCTCGTCGAACCGTTCAGGATTCCTTCCGGATCGATGATGCCGACGTTGCAGGATGGCGACTTCATTCTGGTCAACAAATACACCTACGGTATCCGTCTGCCGGTCGCCAACTGGAAAATTATCGACCTCAATAGCCCGCAACGCGGCGACGTGATGGTTTTTCGCTATCCGGAAAACCCGTCGCTCGACTACATCAAGCGGGTAGTCGGCCTGCCAGGCGACCGGATCGCTTACTACAACAAGAAACTGTCGATCAACGGGCAAGCGGTGCCGAGCAGCAAGGCAGACGACTATGTGCACTCCGAGCGGCTCTACTACTCCCGGCAATTCGTCGAAAAGCTGGGGGAAGCGGAATTCCGGACGCTCAACGACGACGATGCCCCGCCGTTCGTTCCCGGCCCGGCGCAATTCCCCAATCGTCAGAATTGTTCCTACAATGCACTGGGTGTCGCTTGTACGGTGCCGCCTGGGAACTACTTCGTGATGGGCGACAACCGCGACAACAGCAAGGACAGCCGTTTCTGGGGCTTCGTTCCGGAGGAGAATATCGTCGGCAAGGCTTTCTTCATCTGGTGGAATTTCAGTGACTTCAAACGGATTGGCTCGTTCAGGTAAGGAGTGCCGGTCATGAATCGTCAGCGTGGTTTGGCTCTTTCGGCGTTGCTGCTCTGGGGCGTGCTCATTGCCCTGGTGTCCATTCTCGCCATCCGGATTCTTCCGGAGGTCATCGACTACTACAAGATCCGGCAGGCGGTCAAAGCCGTCGCCGCGGATGCGGGTGGCAAGACGGTGCCCGAGATTCGGCAGGCTTTCGGCAAGTACATCGAAGTCGAGCATGTGCAGAGCCTCGCGCCGGCCGATCTGGATATCTTCAAGGAAGACAACCAAGTGGTCATCGCGTTTTCTTACGAGAAGCGGATTCCGCTGCTGGCCAACGTCAGCCTGTTGATCGATTTCAGTGGCTCGTCCACGGGGCGCAGTCGCGGCCAATGACCGATTCACCACTCGAAAAGGGGCTTGGCTACACGTTCCGCGATCGGGGGCTCTTGCAGACCGCTCTGACGCACCGGAGTTACAGTTCGCCGCACAATGAGCGACTCGAGTTCCTGGGCGACGCCGTTCTCAACGCCGTCATCGCGCGCCGCTTGCTCGAGCGCTTCCCGCTCCTTGCGGAAGGCGATCTTTCGCGCCTGCGCGCCCAACTCGTGCGTCAGGACAGTCTGCACCAGCAGGCCTTGCGGCTCTCGCTGGGCGAGTTTTTGCGTCTAGGCGAGGGCGAGCAACGCAGCGGTGGGCCGCAGCGGCCATCGATTCTGGCCGACGCTCTGGAAGCCGTGTTCGGGGCGCTGTGGCTGGACGGAGGTTTCGATGTGGCGAGCCAGGTAATCAACCGGCTGTATGACGAAACGCTCGATCGGCTGATTCCGGGGCAAGACAGCAAGGATGCCAAGACGCGCCTGCAGGAATACCTGCAAGGCCGGAGGCTGGCCCTGCCGCTCTATTCGCTGACCGGCAGCGTCGGCGAGGCCCATGCGCAGCAGTTTACGGTGGCTTGCGTGATCGGTGGCCTGGGCATCCGTACCGAGGGCAGCGGCGGGAGCCGCCGGGCGGCCGAACAGATGGCCGCCGAACGTGCCTTGCAAGCGATGGCGGCAGGATGAGCGAAATCCGCTCCGGACGGGTCGCCATCGTCGGTCGCCCCAACGTCGGCAAGTCGACCCTACTCAATGCGCTGATCGGCGAAAAGCTCAGCATCGTTTCGCGACGCGCGCAGACGACTCGCCATCGCATCTTGGGCATCCTCACAACGCCCGACGCGCAATACGTTTTCGTCGATACACCGGGTTTTCAGACGCGCTACGGCAACGCGCTGAATCGGGTGATGAACCGCAGTGTCAGACAGGCGCTGGCCGAGGTCGATGTCGCCTTGTTCGTGGTCGAGGCCGGTCGCTTCGACGACCGCGACCGGGCGGTGCGTCAACTCGTCGCGGCCGATTGTCCGCTGATCATCGTCGTCAACAAGATCGATCAGTTGAAGGACAAGACCCGTTTGCTGCCCTTCCATGCCGAACTGGCCAAGGAGGGCGATTTTGCGGCCATCGTTCCGGTCAGCGCGACGCGTGCGGCGCAACTCGACGCCTTGCTCGGCGAAACGCGCAAGCACTTGCCGAACCCCGGCTTATTGTTCGGCGAGGACGAAATCACGGATCGTAGCGAGCGGTTTCTGGCCGCCGAGTTCATCCGTGAAAAGCTGTTCCGCCTGATCGGTGACGAACTGCCCTATGCGGCGACGGTGGTCGTCGAACAATTCGTCGTCACGGGCGAGTTGCGTCGCATCAGTGCGGCGATTCTGGTCGATCGGACAGGTCACAAGGCGATCATCATAGGCAGCGCCGGCGAGACGATCAAGCGGATCGCGTCGGAGGCGCGCCAGGACATGGAGCGGATGTTTGGCGGCCCAGTATTTCTCGAGGTCTTCGTCAAGGTCAAGTCAGGCTGGGCCGACGATGAGCGTTTGCTCAAAAGCCTGGGCTACGAGTAGCCAGCGGTCCGCTTGATGCTTGGCGAGCGAATCGGCAAGTGACGCAGCGGCAGAGAGTCGATGGCCAGCCGGCGTTCATGCTGCACGCCTACCCCTACAGCGAAACCAGCCTGATTGTCGACGTCTTCTCGCGCGATTTTGGTCGTGTCGCGCTGCTCGCGCGCGGTGCGCGGCGACCACGGTCGCTGTTGCGCGGCATCTTGCTGGCTTTTCAGCCGCTCGAACTTGGTTGGGCCGGAAAGGGCGAGGTGCAGACGCTGATGAAAGCCGAGTGGCAGGGCGGCCAGCCGCTGCTTTCTGGTAGATCTTTGTTCTGTGGCTACTATCTCAACGAGTTGCTGATGCACTTGTTACCCCGCGAGGATGCGCATGCTCGCCTCTTCCTGGCCTACGCCGAAACCTTGCGCCGCCTGGCCGATAGTGCTCAGGAATCCGATCTGCGTTGCTTCGAACGGGCTTTGCTGCAGGAGCTAGGTTACGGCCTGCTCCTCGAAAGGGATGCCAACGGACTGGCGGTCGAGGTCGACGCGTATTACGCGTACGAGATCGAACGCGGTCCGGTGCGCCTGTTGCAACCCGGTAGTTCGCCGCTCGCGGTGAGCGGCCGGACACTGATCGACCTGGCGCGCGATGATTTCTCCGATCCACGCTCGCTGGGCGAAGCAAAGCAGTTGATGCGCACCTTGATCGGCCACTATACCGGCGGCAGGAGCCTGACCAGCCGCCGGATTTTCAAGGAGTTACAAGAATTATGATCGAACTTGGCGTGAACATCGACCACGTGGCGACGATTCGGCAGGCGCGCGGCACTTACGAGCCTGATCCGGTTTGGGCAGCGGTGGAAGCGCATCTGGGCGGGGCCGACGGAATTACCATCCACTTGCGCGAGGATCGGCGACACATTCAGGATGGCGACGTCGAAAAGCTGCGTGATCTCGCCCAGATCAAGCTCAATCTGGAGATGGCGGCGACCGACGAGATGATTGCCATTGCCTGCCGGATCAGGCCGCAAATGGCGATGCTCGTGCCCGAAGGCCGACACGAGGTGACGACGGAGGGCGGGCTCGATATCCTTGCCCAGGAAGCTCGGCTGCGTCAGGTGGTCGCTCGCCTCGGCGAGACCGGAATCCTCAGCAGCGTCTTCATCGATGCCGAGGTAGCGCAGGTCGAAGCCGCCGCCCGCATCGGTGCGCGGGTGTGCGAGATACATACCGGCCCGTATGCGCACGCCTTCTATCACCAGGGGCGTGACGCCGAAAGTCCAGCCGTGCTCGAGGAACTCGCGAAGATTCGCCGGGCCGGCGAGGCCGTTCGCCAGCTCGGCATGCGCTTCAATGCCGGTCACGCGCTCAATTACTTCAACGTCCAACCGGTGGCGACGCTAGCGGGGATTCGGGAACTGCATATCGGTCACGCGATCATCAGTCGAGCCGTCTTCGTCGGCTTGCGAGAAGCCGTCCGCGAGATGAAGCGCCTGCTGCGCGAGGCGCAGGTGCGCGCCAAATGATTACCGGCGTCGGTACCGACATCGTCGCCGTCGCTCGCCTCACGGCATTCCACGCGCGACACGGTCAGCGCGCCGCCGACCGACTGCTGACGGCGAGGGAGTGTGCCGAGTTCGTCGCGGTGCGCGATCCGGGACGCTTTCTGGCCAAGCGCTTTGCCGCCAAGGAGGCTTTCGGCAAAGCGCTCGGTACCGGGCTGGTCGCCCCGGCTACCCTGTTGAGCATCGGTGTAGCGCACGATGCGTTAGGGCGCCCAGTGTTCGAGTACGCCGCGCCGCTGGCAGCTGTTCTCGTCCAGCGCGGCGTGGTGGCCCACCTCTCGATCAGCGACGAGCGTGACTACGCGATTGCCTTCGTGATCATGGAGCAGGTATGAATACCGCCCGCCAGCTTCCTCTGGGACCACTGATGATCGATATCGCCGGCTCGCAACTGGCCGATTTCGAAAAAGAGCGTCTCTGCCATCCGCTGGTCGGTGGGCTGATCCTGTTTACCCGCAACTACGTGTCGCCGGAGCAGCTCTGCCGGCTGACGGCCGAGGTTCATGACCTGCGTTACCCGCCGTTGCCGATCGCCATCGACCACGAAGGTGGGCGGGTGCAACGCTGCCGGGAAGGTTTCACACGCTTGCCAGCGATGCGGCGTCTCGGTGAATTGTGGGATCGCGAACCGGACGTTGCGCTCACCGTGGCGGGCCAACTGGGCTACGTGCTGGCGGCCGAACTGCGCGCTCGCGGCGTCGATCTGTCGTTCACGCCGGTCCTCGACCTCGACTGGGGACGCAGCCAGGTGATTGGCGATCGTTCCCTGCATCGCGATCCAGCGGTCGTCGTCGCTCTGGCGGAGGCCCTGGTCGGAGGGCTGCGCCGCGCCGGCATGATCGCCTGCGGCAAGCATTTTCCCGGACATGGCTGGGTCGAGGCAGATTCGCATGTCGCTCTGCCAGTGGACGAACGCGGCCTGAGCCGGCTGTCGCCCGATCTCGAGCCCTATCGCCGTTTGCCTCTCGAGGCCGTCATGCCGGCGCACGTCATCTACCGGCAGGTCGATCCGAGACCGGCCGGTTTTTCGTCTTTCTGGATTCGCTTGCTGCGTGACGAGTTGGGCTTCGACGGGGTGATCTTTAGCGACGATCTGTCGATGGCGGCGGCCGGTGTCGCCGGCGGCATCGTCGATCGCTGTGCGGCGGCGTGGGAGGCCGGCTGCGACATGTTGCTGGTTTGCAACTCGACCGACGCCGTTGGCGAACTGCTGGCCGGTTGGCGCCCGGCACCCGATGCCCGACGGGCAGGCCGGCGCGCAGGTCTTGTTCCGTCCCGGCCGGCCGTCGGTTGGTCGACCCTGCAGCACGATCCGGCCTACCTGGCTGGCGTCGCGGCGGCCGAACGCCTGTCGGTCTGACGCCGAGCGACCGCTTTTTGCCGGCCGCTCTCGCTGGCTGGCTCGACGCCTGGGGCGCGGCGGTTACCTGACGCGCGAGCGGTACTCGTGCGTACGGGTGTCGATGTCGATCTTGTCGCCGATTTCGATGAAGGCGGGTACCGGCAGTTCGAAGCCGGTCGCCAGGCGAGCGGGTTTCATCACCTTTCCCGACGTATCGCCCTTGACCGCCGGCTCGGTGTAGACCACTTCGCGTACCACGCTGGTCGGCAGTTCGATCGAAATCGCCTTGCCGTTGTAGAAAACGGCCTCGCAAGGCATGCCGTCTTCGAGATAATTCAGCGCGTCGCCCATGCAGTCGCTTTCGATTTCGTACGGGTTGTACTCGCTGTCCATGAAGACGTAGAGCGGGTCGGCGAAATACGAGTAGCTGACTTCCTTACGTTCGAGCTGGACGACGTCGAACTTGTCGTCGGCGCGATACACGGTCTCGCTGGGCGAGTCGGTCAGAAGGTTCTTCATCTTCATCTTGACGACCGAGGCGTTGCGCCCCGATTTGACGTATTCGGACTTGAGAACCACCATCGGGTTGCTGCCGACCATGAAGACGTTGCCTGCGCGAAGCTCTTGTGCGGTTTTCATCGTACGTTCCACAAACAGGTAAGAATCAATTCACCATTATAACTGGGAAGCCTTGAAGCAAAGCAGGCGGCTACACAGATCGTCCTGCCGGGCGAGTTCGCCTGCCCAGTGGCGCGCGTGTTGGCGCAGGATGCCGAGGCTGGCGGCAAAGCTTTTCCACTGCATTGTAGTGACGCGCTCAAAATTCCATGCTCGCCACAGGTCGCCCAAAGCGCTGGCTGTGCTTACCGGCAGGTCGGCACAGTAGCGCCGTAGGAAGGCGTCCAGTTTGCGCCGGTGTGCCTCATCCTGTTGCGGGTAAATCTGCCAGACCATGGGTCGTGCGGCCCACTGTGCGCGCACGAAGGAGTCTTCACCGCGCACGAAGTTCAGTTCACAGAGCCAGAGCAACTCGTCGTAGCGGCTCTGTTCGAGGAATGGGAGGATGCGAAGGTCGAGTGCGCCGCGCCGGAAGCGGTCGCCGGCGCGGAGAGCCTTCCCGGCATGGGCTTCGATCGCCGGCAGCGCGCCGGCTAACGGAGCCAGGCAACAGATGGGCGCAGGCGACGCTTCCCAGGCAGCGAGCAGGTCGGAGATGGCCGGCTTGTCGTAGGCGAAGAGAGAGACCAGGAGCGTATCTGCGGGCGGCGGAGCGAAGCCGATGTCGTTCCACAGGGCGAGTTGCTGCGCGGCGCTGCCGGCGAATTCCTGCCGGCGAGTCGGTAGGTCCCGCTCGCGCAGCAGGCCGCCCGTCGTGCGCGTGAAGCCGGGAAAGAAGAAGTGCTTCACGAGCGGCAAGCGGGGGTGCGGCGAGGGCAGGGCGTGCCAGTCGGAAACCCACTCTTCGGCGCTCAGATAGTCGAGATTGATCCACACCGGTGGCGGCGACTGGGCCGCCATCCGTTCGACGAAGCTCTCCGGAAGGTGGCAGGCGAAGGTCTCCAGGACGGCCGCCGCCGGGCTGACTTCGGGGAAATCGAGTGCCCAACGGCGAATTTCGACCCCCTGCCGATGCTGGATCGACAACTCGGCGCTCACCGTCGGGCAGAGCAAGCGGAAACTGTCCAGGGCGTCGACCCAGAGGCGTACGCGTAGACCGTGTTCCGCCGCGAGCTGGCGAGCCAGCCGCCAGCAGACGCCGATGTCGCCAAGGTTGTCGATCACCCGGCAGAAGAGATCCCAGTCGGGTGGGCAGCTCGATTGGGGGGGGGCGAGCGGTGCGGATGGCATGGCCGGGCATGCTAACATCGAACTAGCCATACTACGTCAGTCCGTTGGCCGACGGCTGCCCGCACGCTCATGAACGAAACTCTCGACACCAAATCCCTGCTCGCCACCCTGGCTGAGTTGCCCGGCGTCTATCGCATGCTTGACAGCGACGACCGGGTGCTCTACGTGGGCAAGGCGAAGAATCTCAGGAAGCGGGTCTCTTCGTACTTTCGGGACAATCATCCCAGCCCGCGCATCGCTCTGATGGTGGCGCAGGTGGCTCGCGTCGAAACGACAGTGACACGCTCCGAAGGCGAGGCGCTGCTGCTCGAAAACAATCTCATCAAGAGCCTTGCGCCGCGGTACAACATCCTCTTTCGCGACGACAAGTCCTATCCCTACATCGTTCTGACGCGCGACAGTGCGCCGCGGCTGGGTTTCTTTCGGGGAGCGACCGACAAGCGGGCGGACTACTTCGGTCCCTTTCCGTCGGCGCTCGCGGTGCGCGAGAGTGTCCATCTTCTGCAAAAGATGTTTCGCCTGCGCACGTGCGAGAACGCCGTCTTCAACAACCGCTCGCGGCCGTGTCTGCTCTACCAGATCAAACGCTGCTCGGCCCCCTGCGTCGGGTTGATCGCGGCCGAGGATTATGCCCGGGACGTGCAGATGGCGGCGCTGTTTCTGCAGGGCCGTCAGCAGGATGTCATCGGTCGCTTGTCGGCCGCGATGGACGAGGCGGCCGAGCGGCTGGCTTTCGAACAGGCGGCCGTTTATCGTGACCAGATCCAATCGCTGCGGCAAGTACAGGAAAAGCAGTATGTCGAGAGCGGCAAGGGTGGTGACGTAGACATCGTCGCGGCCGTTGACGACCGCGGTGTGCTTTGCGTCAACCTGGCGATGGTCCGCGGCGGTCGGCACCTCGGTGATCGGCCGCAGTTTCCCGCCAACTCGGGGGATTCGTCGGCCTCCGAGGCTTTGACGGCCTTCCTCTATCAGCACTATCTGGCGCACGCGATCCCGGCGCGGGTTCTCGTCAATGTGTCGCCGGTCGACGCCGAGGTGGCGGGTTGGCTCAGCGAGATGGCGGGTCGGCCGGTCAGACTCGCGGCGGCCAGAGACTCGTTGCAGCGCGTCTGGATCGAGATGGCCGAACAGAGCGCCCGGCTGGCCATCGCCGCGCGGCGCAACGCATTGTCCAGGCAGGAAGAGCGCCTCGACGCGCTTTGCCGGATACTGGGCCTCGAGGTCGACGAGGACTGTCGTATCGAATGCTTCGACATCAGTCACACACAAGGCGACGCGACGGTTGCTGCCTGCGTCGTCTTTCAGCGCGGTGGGATGCGCAAGGCGGACTATCGACGCTTCAATATTCGGGACATCCAACCGGGTGACGACTACGCTGCGATACGGCAGGCGGTGCGGCGGCGTTACGAGAAGCTGCTCGACAGCGCCAGCGCGGCACCGGCGCTGATCCTGATCGACGGCGGCAGTGGGCAGTTGCGGGCCGCCGCCGAAGCGCTGGAAGAGCTCGGTTTGTCGCAGCTAGCGCTGCTCGGCGTCGCCAAAGGGGAGGTGCGCAAGCCGGGTCTGGAAACACTGGTTTTCGTCGACGGCCGCCAGCCGTTACAATTGACGGCGGAACATCCCGCTCTTCATCTGATCCAAGAAATTCGCGACGAGGCGCATCGCTTTGCGATTTCCGGACATCGGGCGAGGCGTGGCAAAGCGGGACGGACTTCGCGACTGGAGGACATCGCAGGGATCGGGCCCAGGCGGCGCAAGGCCTTGATTTCCCGTTTCGGTGGCTGGCAGGGCATCGTCGATGCCGGAGTCGATCAGTTGACGGCCGTTTCAGGAATCAGCCGGGAATTGGCCGAGAAAATTTACGCAGCGTTGCATTGATGCCACTGAACATTCCGATTCTCTTGACCTGGCTGCGGATCATTCTGATTCCACTGATGATCGCTGTCTACTACGTTCCCGACTCCTGGTTCCAGAGCGCCGGGCGTGACCTCGCAGCGACCGCCGTTTTCATCGTGGCGGCAGTTACTGACTGGCTCGACGGCTACCTCGCACGCCGCTGGCGGCAGACGTCGGCCTTCGGTGCCTTCCTGGATCCGGTGGCCGACAAGCTGATGGTCGCCGCCGCGCTGATCGTTCTGGTACAACTCCACCGTCTCGACGCCATTCTCGCGGCAATCATCATTGGTCGTGAGATCACGATCTCTGCCTTGCGCGAATGGATGGCGCAGATAGGCGCTCACCGCAGCGTCGCCGTGTCGATGATCGGCAAGATCAAGACCAGTGCCCAGATGATAGCTATTCCGCTGCTCCTCTTTAGGGCGCCGATCGCTGGCTTCGATACCTTCCTGGCCGGCACTTGGTTGATTTACGTCGCTGCCGCTCTGACACTGTGGTCGATGGGCTACTACATGCGAATGGCTTGGCCGCACCTGATCGAAGAGGACCGCAGGCGTTAGGAGCGGGGCGGTGCCGCGAAGTTTGCGAAGGGTTGGGGGAAGAAGTCGGTTGACAGCCGTCGGCAGGCCCTTATAATGCGCACTCGCTTCATGCGGGAGTAGCTCAGTTGGTAGAGCGATACCTTGCCAAGGTATAGGTCGAGAGTTCGAGACTCTTCTCCCGCTCCAAGTCTTCTGCCACACACTCCGCATCCTGCGGACTTGAGGCGGCCCTGTCGTCAGATGGGCGCGGCGCGATAGCAAAGCGGTTATGCACCGGACTGCAAATCCGTGTAGGTGGGTTCGACTCCCGCTCGCGCCTCCAGAAAATACAATATAAATCAATCGTCTGCGCGTTTCCCGAACCATGCGCCGGGTTCTTCCTGGGTTTAATTCCGGTTCAAATCCGCTTCGTGCTACCTTATCCAGTTAGCACTGCTACCTGGAAACGGATCGTGCAGGGCGTGTAGGCGAGTACAATCGCCCCGCATGGCGTCCATCCAGAAACGTGGGGAGAAGTTTCAGCTGCGCGTGAAGCACGAGCTGCTTCCATGCCCATTCTTCTTCACGTTCGACACCGAGGAGGAGGCGCAGAGCTATGGCGGCAACCAGCTGGAGTCTCTACTCAGACGCGGGATCGTTCCCCAGGAAATGCTGGCCAAGCCTGAGCGTACCGACCACCCCGGCTACCCAGCGGCGGGAAGCAGCCCCCTCAGATTGCTTCGGGTCCAGCGCCCGGAAGACGCGCAGAAACGTCTCCTCGGAGGGATCTGAGCCGCTTGTTCAAGGGGGCGGGTATCGGCCCCGGAAACGGCGACGGAATGCGCATTCTGACGATGGCCATCATCGCTTCCGGCATCATTACCCTCGGCAATCCGAAGCCCGTTTTTGCTGGCTGATTGAGCAGGCGCCGCAGATGGAAGCATAATACGGGCACTTGGAATCTCAGCGGCTGGAACCGCGAACCTGGCAGGTGCGGCTTCTGGCCCCGGCAAATGCCGGCGACGTTTCCGGTGCCAGCGGGCGGCATGCTTGTTTGCCGCTGGCGGCGACCCGCACACGACTTGTCCTCCAATGACTTTATCGCTCGAAACAGTTGCCAACAACACCGCGTCGCGCATCGTATCGCGCGGTGGACGCGCGACACGGACGCGTGTTGCCGTCCTGGATATCCTGAGTCGCGCTGGTCGCCCACTCTCGCACGACGAAGTCGGGGCGGCACTCGACAGCGGCGCCGTCGAGCACGACCGGGTGACCCTTTACCGCACTTTGGACTGGCTGGTGACGCACGAGTTGGCGCACCGCGTGGCCGGTACCGACCGTGTCTGGCGTTTCAACGCCGGGGTCGATGAGGGACATGGGCACGCGCATTTTCATTGCGCCCGTTGCGGTACCGTCTTCTGCCTCGAAGCGCTGCAGCCGACGATCGCCGCGACGCTGCCGCAGGGATTTCGCTGCAAACGTGCCGAGCTCTCTTTTCACGGTACGTGTCCAAACTGTGTGGGAAGTCCGTCTGAGCCCTGAACGATGTACGCTGAACAACGCTGACCGGAGTCGAGCCGCGGCTGGAAGGGAGCCGGGATGCGGAGGTTTACGGCGTACGCGCGCTGCTCAGCAGCGGGTATCGAGGCCTTGCTCGGCCAACTCGGCGGCACGCAGCACGGCACGCGCCTTGTTTTCGGTTTCCTGCCATTCCGAGGCGGGGTCCGAATCCGCGACGATGCCGGCACCGGCCTGGACGTGCAACTGGCCGTCCTTGACGATGGCCGTACGGATGGCAATCGCCAGGTCCATGTCGCCGTTGAACCCGAGGTAGCCGACAGCGCCGGCATAGACACCGCGTTTGACCGGTTCGAGCTCGTCAATGATTTCCATGGCCCGCACTTTGGGCGCGCCGGAGACCGTTCCAGCCGGGAATGTCGCCTTGAGCACGTCGAGCGCACAGAGCTCGGGCCGTAGCTTGGCCTCGACGTTGGACACAATATGCATGACATGAGAGTAGCGCTCGACAATCATGTTTTCGGTCACCCTGATCGTCCCGACACGGGCGACTCGGCCGGCGTCGTTGCGGCCCAGGTCGAGCAACTGAACGTGCTCGGCGCGCTCTTTTTCGTCGGCCAGCAATTCGGCGGCCAGCGCCTGGTCTTCCTCGAAGGAAACGCCGCGCCGACGGGTTCCGGCAATCGGCCGAACGGTCACAGTATCGCCTTCGAGACGAACCAGGATTTCGGGTGAAGCGCCGACGACGTGAAAATCCTCGAGGTCGAAGTAGAACATGTAGGGCGACGGATTGAGCGAGCGCAGGGCGCGGTAGAGTGCCATCGGACGGGCCGTCAACGGTTTGCTCAGGCGTTGCGAGAGGACCACCTGCATGATGTCACCGTCACCGATGTAGCGCTTGGCCCTGCTCACCGCGCGCTTGAACTGTGCTTCGCCGAAGATCGACGTTGCCGGTTGTGACGACTGCGGCGTTTCCGGGGGAATGCGCACCGGCTCGCGTAGCCGCGCCAGCAGTTCCCGCAGTCGGGCCTGTGCCTTCTGATAGGCGCCAGGAACGCCTGGTTCGGCATAAACGACCAGCGTCAGCTTGCCCGACAGGTTGTCAACTACGGCGATCTCTTCGGAGAGAAGCAGCACGATGTCGGGTATGCCAAGGTCGTCGGGTTTCTGCGAGCGCGTCAGCCGGGTCTCGATGTAACGCACGGTGTCGTAACCGAAGCAGCCGACGAGCCCGCCGCAGAAGCGTGGCAGGCCGGTTGTCGGCGCCGCGCGAAAGCGCTTCATGTATTTGCCGATGAAGTCGAGCGGATTGGTGTCGTCTTCGCGTTCAGCGATGCGATTGCCGTTCAGCACCAGAACCTGATGGCCATTGACGACGATTCGCGTTGGGCTGGCCAGGCCGATGATCGAATAGCGACCAAAGCGCTCGCCCCCCTGCACCGATTCGAGCAAATAGGTGTAGGCGACGTTGGCCAGCTTCAGGTAGATCGACAGCGGCGTGTCGAGGTCCGCGAAGGTCTCGAGGGTCACCGGAATG
Organism: Accumulibacter sp.; assembly: GCF_029255285.1. Lineage (GTDB taxonomy): Bacteria > Pseudomonadota > Gammaproteobacteria > Burkholderiales > Rhodocyclaceae > Accumulibacter. Next base: position 17,507 of record NZ_JAPUVI010000023.1, on the reverse strand, counting down.
CGGTTGTAGCCCTCGGCAGCCAGGCGATTGAAATAGGCTTCGGTCATCGGAACTCCACAGGGAAAGATGGCGCAAACGGAGGCGCGGCAGAGCAAAGGCGCGCCCATGCCAGGGGGGCCGCTGCCTCTACCTAAGTGTGCGCCGGCCACCGGCGGCCGTCATTCCTGGGCGATGCGCTGGGCGGCCTCGGCGAGGGTCGAGACTATACCATCGCAATCCAGCTCGTGGACATCACGCCCCTCGTTGTAGCCGTAAGGCACCAGGAAAACCCGGCAACCGGCGGACCGTCCGGCATGCCAATCGTGCACCGAGTCGCCGATCATGAGCACGTTGGCGGGCGAAATGCCGAGCCGCCCACTGGCCCAAAGGAGGGGCATCGGATCGGGCTTCGGTCTTGGCAACAGGTCTCCGCTGACGACGACTCCGAAATATGGCGCCAGACCCGTACGCTCGATCAACGGCAGGGTAAAAGCTTCGGCCTTGTTGGTGATGACGCCGAGCGGCAAACCCATCGCCCGGAATGCCTCAAGGCCTTCGACGACTCCCGGGAAGAGCGCCGCACGACGACCGTTCTCTGCCGCGTAATGGCGTTTGAAGCTGCTCAGCGCCTCGTCCGGCGGTGGGGCGGCGTTGTCGGCCGCCTCCATCTTGCCGGCCAGAACTCGCTTGACGAGATTCGGGATGCCGCGTCCGACAAAGCTGCGAATCGTCGCCACGGCGATCTCCTCGCGGCCGAGGTCGCGCAGCATGGCGTTGGCGGCCGCATGAAGGTCGAGCACCGTATCGAGCAGCGTGCCATCGAGATCGATCAGAACAGCACGCACGGCGAGCAACGAGCGCATCAGAGTTCTCCCAGTTGGGCGCGCAGCGCCGCGATCACCGTGTCGTAGCGATTGGCGTCGCTTTCCAGGCCGGCGCCGAAAACGGCCGAACCGGCGACGAAAGCGTCGGCCCCGGCGCGCGCGATTGCGGCAACGTTGTCGATCTTGACGCCCCCGTCGACTTCCAAGTGGATGCGGCGCCCACTGACCTGCCGATAGGCATCGATTCTCGCGCGCGCGGCCCTGAGCTTGGCGAGCGTCGAGGGAATGAACTGCTGTCCGCCGAAACCCGGGTTGACACTCATCAGAAGGACGATGTCCAGCTTGTCCATGACGTAGTCCATGAACTCGAGCGGCGTCGCCGGATTGAAGACAAGACCGGCTCGACAACCGTGCTCGCGGATCAGGGCGAGCGTCCGGTCGACGTGCTCTGAGGCTTCCGGGTGGAAGCTGATCAAGTTGGCACCGGCGCGGGCGAAGTCGGGAACGATGCGATCGACGGGTTTGACCATCAGGTGTACGTCGATCGGCGCCTGCGTCAGCGGACGGATCGCGGCGCAGACCAGCGGGCCGATCGTCAGGTTGGGTACGTAGTGGTTGTCCATCACGTCGAAATGGATCCAGTCCGCACCGGCGGCGATGACATCCACGACCTCCTGTCCGAGCCTCGCAAAGTCGGCCGACAGGATACTAGGAGCTATGACATGCATGGAGGGAGGCCGCGTGAGAGAAGGGGTCTATTCTAGCGCGAAACACCCTCATGGCCGGAGCCATGCGTTTGCTGGCTCGAGAAGGCCTTGGCGCGACAGGCTTGCCAGCCTGCACGGTTTGGTGTGCAATGCGGTTTCCCATCGACCCGACATCGAGCGCCAATGGCCGAAAGCAAGAAGTACGAGATCGCGGTAAGCGCTGCTCCGCAGTATGTTGCCGAGCAATCCGATCCGGTGAACGACAGTTACGTTTTCGCCTACACGATCACCATCGAAAATGTCGGCACCGTTGCGGCGCAACTGATCTCGCGCCACTGGATCATTACCGACGCCGGCGGCGAGGTACGCGAGGTGCGCGGCCTCGGTGTCGTTGGCCAACAGCCGCTGCTGCAGCCGGGAGACAAGTTCTCCTACACCAGTGGCTGCCAGCTCAGCACGCCGGTCGGTACGATGCGTGGCAGCTACCAGCTGACGGCCATCGACGGGAAACAGTTCGACGCCGAGATCCGTGAATTCACCTTGGCCGTTCCGCACGTTCTGCATTGACTCGCCGAACTTGAATCTCGCGCACAGTTACACGCTGATCGCCCCGTTCTACGATGCGCTGTTGGCGGCGGCCAGCCGCGGTCAGCGAACTCGCAGTCTGGCGGGCTTGCCCAGAGAGCCAGCGCGCATCCTGCTGAACGGTGTCGGCACCGGTCTCGATCTACCGCTGCTGCCGGCGACGCGCCACCGCTACACCGGTATCGACCTGACGCACGCGATGCTTCGCCGGGCCATGTTGCGCACTGGCGATCTGGATGTTCAGTGGGTGCAGGGCGACTCGCAGCGCCTGCCTTTTGCCGACGGCAGTTTCGACCACGCCGTACTGCACCTGATCCTGGCCGTGCTGCCCGACCCGCTGGCCGGCCTGCGCGAAACGGCACGGGTCCTGGCTCCCGGCGGTACTGTGCTGATTTTCGACAAATTTCTTCGTCCCGGGCAACGAGCGCCAGTGCGCCGCCTGCTCAATCCCTTGCTGCGCCGAGTTGCGACCCGCCTCGACGTGGTTCTCGAGGATCTGCTCGCACAGACGCCGCTATTGCAGCTCGAAGGCGACAATCCGGCGCTGGCGGGCGGTTGGTTCCGGCTGGTTCGCTTGCGGCGGGCGTAAACGCCGCGCCTCGCTGGCTCGCCGACCGACGCCGAGCATCCGACGGCAGCGCGGACGCCTAGCTACGGTAGTCGGCGTTGATCCGGACGTAGTCGTACGATAGATCGCAGGTGTAGACGCGAGCTGTCTCGCTACCGCAGCCGAGGTCGACACGGATGCCGATTTCACTTTCGCGCATGATCAGCGCGCCGTCTTCTTCCCGGTAAGTGGCGGCGCGTCCGCCGTTCTCGGCCACCAGGATCTCGCGGCCGGCGCCGGCTAGCCAGACGCGGACGCGTTCGACATCGAGCTCGGCCACGTCGGCATTGCCGATCGCGCCGAGGATTCGCCCAAGGTTGGGATCAGATGCGAAAAATGCCGTCTTGACGAGCGGCGAGTGTGCGATCGCGTAGCCGACACGCTTGCATGCCTGGCGGTCACGACCGCCTTCGATGACAATCGAGATGAACTTGCTGGCCCCCTCGCCGTCGCGGACGATGGCCTGCGCGAGTTCGACGGCGACGCCGATCACGGCATCACGCAGTTCGGCATAGCCCGCTGCCGTCGCGTCGCTGAAGTCGATTCCGGCTTGTCCGGTGGCGATGAGCATGAACGAATCGTTGGTCGAGGTATCGCCATCGACGGTGATGCCGTTGAAGGATTCCTCGGCGGCTTCCTGCACCAATTCCCGCAACAAGGGCTCGGCGATACCGGCATCGGTGGCGATGAAGGCAAGCATCGTCGCCATGTTTGGCCGGATCATTCCCGCCCCCTTGCTGATGCCGGTGATGGTGACCGTTCTGCCGGCCACGTCGAGGCGCCGGGAAGCGGCCTTGGCCAAAGTGTCGGTGGTCATGATGGCGTGCGCCGCGGCATGCCAGCGATCGGCCGCGAGGTCCGCCGCACAGCGGGGCAGGCCGGCGATCAGGCGGTCGACCGGCAAGGGTTCGAGGATGACGCCGGTCGAGAAGGGAAGTACCTGGCGATCCTCGATCCCCAATAGCCGCCCGACGGCGGCGCAGCTTTCCGTCGCCGCCTGCCAGCCGGCTTTCCCGGTACCCGCATTGGCGACGCCCGTGTTGATCACCAACGCCCGGATGTCACTGCCGATTTCCAGGTGCCGGCGGCAGACCTTGACTGGGGCCGCGCAGAAACGATTGGCGGTAAACACGCCAGCGACGCGGCAACCCGCATCGAGTGCGAGCAGTGTCAAGTCGCTCCGTTCGAGCTTGCGGATCCCCGCCTCGGCAACCCCGAGGCGGACGCCCGCCACCGGAAAAAGTTGTTCGGGAGCGGGGGTGCGGTAGTTGACGGGCATGGCAACCTCGAAAGCAAAAACTACGCGGCGAGCCGGGGTCAGGCGGCGGCACCGTGGCGTAGGCGACGACTAGGACAGCTTGCCGTGACAGAACTTGTACTTCTTGCCCGAGCCGCAGGGGCAGGGCTCGTTGCGCCCAACCTTGGCGCCATGGGGCATCGGCTTGCGTGCGCTCGTCGCCGTCTCCGCCTCACCCTCACTCCCCAGTCCCAGGGCCTCGTCGTAATCGGCGTGGTGGTAGCGGACATTCTGCACTTCGGCGTGCGGGACGCTCTCTTCGACATCCTGGGCGCGTACCTGTACCGTGACCAGGAGGCGGGTCACGTCGGCGCGAACGCTGTCGAGTAGCCGCTGGAAGAGCTCGAAGGCCTCGCGCTTGTACTCCTGCTTCGGATTCTTCTGCGCGTAGCCGCGCAGGTGAATCCCCTGTCGCAGGTGATCGAGAGCCGCCAGATGCTCGCGCCAGTGAGTATCGAGGCTCTGAAGCATGACATTGCGCTCGAACGGATAAAAGTTCTCGGCGCCGACGAGCGCCACCTTCTCGGCGTACGCGGCGCCAACTTGATCGACGATTCGTCGGAGCATCTCCTGGTCGCTGAGATTCGGCTCGCTCTTCGACCACTCGACGATCGGCAGGTGTTGCTGCAGTTCGGCGGCCAAGGCTGTTTCGAGGCCGGGCAGATCCCACTGCTCCTCAACCGTGTCGGCCGGCACGTGCAGTCTGAACATGTCGTGCAACACGCCTTCGCGCATCGCGGCAATGGTCTCGCTGATGTCGTCACTCTCGAGCAATTCGTTGCGCTGCGCGTAAATGACTTTGCGCTGGTCGTTGGCGACGTCGTCGTATTCCAGCAGTTGTTTGCGAATATCGAAGTTGCGCGCTTCGACCTTGCGCTGCGCCGACTCGAGCGAACGTGAAACCAAGGGATGCTCGATCGGCTCGCCTTCGGGCATCTTGAGCCGCTCCATGATGGCTTTCAGGCGGTCACCGGCGAATATTCGCAAGAGCGAATCATCGAGCGCGAGGTAAAAACGCGAGGAACCCGGATCGCCCTGACGACCGGAGCGGCCGCGCAATTGGTTGTCGATCCGGCGTGACTCGTGGCGCTCCGAACCGATGATGTGCAAACCGCCCGCCGCAACGACCTGGTCGTGCAACTTCTGCCACTGCGCACGGATTTCGGCTATACGCGCCTCGACTTCGGCAGCGGAAAGAGTTTCGTCGTCGCGGACCTGCGAGATCTGTTTCTCGATGCTGCCGCCGAGCACGATGTCGGTACCCCGACCCGCCATGTTGGTGGCGATGGTGATCACGCCCGGACTGCCGGCATCGCGCACGATTTCGGCCTCACGCGCATGCTGCTTGGCGTTCAGCACCTGATGCGGCAGTTTTTCGTGGTCGAGCAGCGCCGACAGGAGTTCCGAGTTTTCGATCGATGTCGTGCCGACGAGCACCGGTTGCCCGCGTTCGCGGCAGCCGCGGATATCGGCGACGATCGCCTCGTGCTTTTCCTTGGCGGTACGAAACACCTGATCGTTGTTGTCGGTCCGCCGCATCGGCTGGTTGGTCGGGATGACCACCGTCTCGAGACCGTAGATCTGCTGAAACTCGTAGGCTTCCGTATCGGCCGTGCCGGTCATGCCGGACAGCTTGCTGTACATGCGGAAGTAGTTCTGGAAAGTGATCGAGGCCAGAGTCTGGTTCTCGTTCTGAATGCGCACGCCTTCCTTGGCTTCGACGGCCTGATGCAGGCCATCGGACCAGCGGCGGCCGGACATCAGGCGGCCCGTGAATTCGTCGACGATGATCACTTCGCCGTTCTGTACGACGTACTGCTGGTCCCTCAGGAACAGGTTGTGGGCACGCAGGGCGGCGTACAGATGGTGTATCAGGAGAATGTTGCTGGCATCGTACAGACTGCCGCCGTCGGGCAGCAGTCCGGCGCTGGCGAGCAGTTCCTCGGCGTGTTCGTGGCCGTTCTCGGTCATCAGGATCTGATGTCCCTTCTCGTCCACCCAGTAATCGCCCGGACCGTTCTCTTCCTCGCAGCGCTTGAGCAGCGGCGCGACCTTGTTCATGCGGACGTAGAGATCCGTGTGATCCTCGGCCTGTCCGGAAATGATCAGCGGCGTACGCGCTTCGTCGATCAGGATCGAGTCGACCTCGTCGACGATGGCGAAGCTGAGTTTGCGCTGCACCCGCTCGCTCGCCGAGTAGACCATGTTATCGCGCAGGTAATCGAAGCCGAACTCGTTGTTCGTGCCGTAGGTGATGTCGGCGGCGTAGGCCGCCTGCTTGTCCTCGTGCGCCATTTGCGACAGGTTCACACCGACGGTCAGGCCGAGAAAGCGATGCAGGCGTCCCATCCACTCGGCGTCACGATTGGCCAGATAATCATTGACCGTCACCACGTGCACGCCGTTGCCGGACAACGCGTTGAGATAGGAAGCCAGCGTCGCGACCAGCGTCTTGCCCTCGCCGGTCCGCATTTCCGCGATCTTTCCATCATGCAGGACCATGCCGCCGATCAACTGTACGTCGAAATGACGCATTCCCAGGCTGCGCTTACTCGCTTCGCGAACGACAGCAAAAGCCTCTGGCAGTATGGCGTCCAGCGTTTCGCCACTGGCCACGCGGGCCTTGAACTCGGCCGTCTTGTCGCGCAGGCCGTCATCGGACAAGGCGCCAATCGATGCTTCCAGCGCGTTGATCTTCCGCACGACCTGCGAGTACTGCTTGATCAGCCGGTCGTTGCGGCTGCCGAAAATCTTCTTGAGTAGGCGGGAAATCATTCTGGGAACGGTTGAGGATGTTGCCAAGTTATTGATATGTCGACCCGAGCCAACAGGCGGAGCCGGTTCTTTTCCGTCGTGACCAGGTAGCGAGCGGTCCGGAGTTGGACGCCGGGGCGCAAAATGAATGGACGATCGTACGGCGCGCGGCATGGATACTACCTTCATCACTCGCGCGACGCAATTCTGCCGTCGCCTGGCGGAGCCTGCCGGCAGCGGCCGGCCGGGCCGGCAAACTGGCCGTTCGCGCACCGGTCGAGGGGCTCGCCATCCGGCTGCCATCGATGCGCCGCGCTTGTCAGCGGCGCCGCATCCGTGTATTAATTCCCGCCTTGCCACAGACAGGAGGGAACAGCAAATGCCCGAGAATCGCTACAAGCCGTTGCCGTGGACCCGGCTCAAGAGAGGCGTCCCGTGCTATCTCCCGAAAGCCGCGCAAAGCGTCCCGGTAGACGCCAACTCCCCCGCCTTGGAGGTGATGACCGACTTCCGCCGCCTGAGTCCCGTCACCATCTCGCGCAACGCCTCGCTCGACGACGCCAACCGGGCGATGACCCTGTGCCGCGTGCCCTACCTGTTGGTGACCGACGAGCAACAGTTGCTGGGAATCGTCACCGAGGCCGGCACCCGCGGCAACCAACCACTGGCCATCGCACACCGGATGGCTGTCCGTCCCGGCGAACTGGTCGTCGGTGACGTCATGATCAACAAGCATGATGATGCCGACGTGCTGCACCTCAGGGATGTCGCGCATGCCCGGGTGGGTAACGTCGTCGCCACCCTCAAAGAACTCGGGACGCCGTTCTGCCTGGTCGTGGACCATGACGAGGAGGACCACCACATCCTGTGCGGCGTTTTCTCGCTGTCGCGGATCCAGCGCCAGATGGGACTCGAAGCGCAGACCGAGGAGATTGCGCAGACCTTCTCGCAGGTGGTGAGCAGCTTGGGCCGCTGACACCGACGACTTCGCCGGGCGACTCACGGGGGCGCCGCCGGCCGGCCGCGCCGCGAGGCTTCTGCCAGGAAGCGCGGCGACCGGCGCCGCCGATACGCTCGGCGTCGGCACCCTGATAACACGGCGGAGGCCGAAGATCAGGGCGTTCCCAGGAACAGGTAGAAGTTCGAGTAGCCGCCGGTCGAACCCGAACTCGAGTAGCCGTAGCCCAGATAAATCGGACCGAGAGGCGTCTCGCCTCCGAGGTAGACGGAGGACGAGTTGATCCAGCCTTTCAGCTCGGTCTCCGAAAACGGCCGACTGATCTTGGCCATTTCCAGCGCAGCGCCGAGGCGCATGTCGCCGCGCAAGCCAAGAGGCAGCCGGCCGATGATCTTCTCGGCACGCAGTTGGCCGTAACTCATGTCGTCGCCCTTCAACTGGCCGACGGCAAAAGCCGTCATGTTCAACATTCCGCCGAGGCTTCCCAGATCGTAGTACGGCAGCTTGCCGACCGGCGATCCCTGGTAGGAAAGCCTGGTGGCGAGAACCCAGTCGCCGACGCTGCCGTAGCCCTTCAGTTCGGCGGTAAGTTTGCTGTAGTCATCGGTTTGCGAAGCGAAGTACCGTGTCGAGGTGGACCAACCGTTGGTCGGAAAGTACAGGCGATCGGTCTGATCCACTTCGAGCCCGGTAAACCAGCCGTGATAGCTTTTCGACTCCTCGGGGAACAAGGGCGATCCCGTATCGACCTGGGCCCGGTACCAGGTTTGCTGCCAGCCGGCATGAAGCTGCCCCAGCAACCCGAGATTGATCCCCCCACTCAAGTGGACGTCAGTCTGCATGATCCGGTAGTCGGCGAGTTTCTTGTCGTTCTCGTAAAGACCGGTGAGTTTGTTGCTCAACCGGAAGTTGGTCTCTACGAAGTAACGCTGACGGTCTTCGAGCGGCTGGTAGAAGTCGATCCCGACGCCCGATCGTGAGCCGATTTCCGCGAAGGCGAGAAGCTCGCCGCCCAGGCTGTTGAGCCACGTCTTGTCGTAGGCCAGACGCAGCGTATAGGTCGAATCGACTTTGAAGTTGGTGTTCAGGTTGAGGCCGTAGCGAAGGTAGTCGGGACCCCAACTCTTCTCGATGGGCGAGACGCGCAGAATGTTGCGACCGCGCAGCGTGCTGTCCATCGCGTAGTCGATTCCCTCGTAGTAGCCATCGCCGTAAGCGCGCAGCAGATCGCGTCTGACCACGTCCGGGTCGATCTTGTCTCCCGACGCCAGCTCGATGTAACGTGAAACCATTGCCGGGTTGACTCGCTTGAGGCCAACGATCTCGATATCGTCGATGGATGGCGCGTCGCGCTTGGCAAACCGGATTTTCTCCGACCAGGTGGTATAGGCGGCGTCACTGATCGCCAGCGGGCGCAGGCGGTCGGCCAGCGCCTCGGTCGCCGTGACACCTCGGTCCGCTGTTTCCGCGGTGCGTTTGAAGTCGCCGGCCGTAATGCCTTCGAGATCGGGTTTGATGTAGATATCGGTCGGTTTGAGCGTTGCCAGCGAGCGCGTAACGTTCTGCTCGGTCAGAATATTCACCATTTGCGCCGACACGCTGAGCAGCGAGCCGATCTCGTCGGCCTTGAGCAAGGGCGAGCCAACGTTGATGGCGATGACGATATCGGCCTGACAGCGTGAACGTGCCTCAGCGATCGGCACGTTGTCGACCAAGCCGCCGTCGACGAGCTTTTCGCCGTCGATTTCTACCGGCGACATCAATCCGGGAACCGACATGCTGGCCCGCATGGCGCGCGACAGGCTGCCCTCGCGAAAAACGACCCGCTGGCCACTGACGATGTCGGTCGCGACGATCGACAGCGGTAGCGGGAGCGAGGCAATTTCGCGTTCCCCCATATAGTCGCGCACCAATTGATTGAAAAACAGCTTGATCTTCTGGCCGGTGACAATACCCGACTGATACCGCATGCCATCCGGGCCGACACCGGTCTCGGAAGCTGGCAGGAAGCGCCGGTCTTTCGCCTTCTTGCGGAAATTCTGTTGCGAAAAAGCCGGGTCATCCTGGAACAAGTCGTCCCAGTCGGCCTTCGCCAGCGCGTCGCGCATCTGCGCGGCGCTCATCCCGCTGGCGTAGGCACCGGCGACCAGCGCACCCATGCTGGTGCCGGCAACGCAATCGACGGGCACGCGCATTTTCTCGAGCACCTCGAGGACGCCGATATGTGCCGCACCGCGGGCACCACCACCGCCGAGCACCAGACCAATGCGTGGCCGTCCCGCTTCGCCTGCCGCGTGCACGAGCGTTCCGGCGGCCAGCAGCAGGCACAGCAGCAGCCAGCGTATGGGTGCGTGCCGGCCGACGGCCCCGACCGCTGGCGTACCGCGGGGCGGGGCCGCGACCAAGGTGTTCCGGATGGTCACCACAATCTGCCGCGCGATGTCGCCGGCAGCCGACCGAAATTGGCTCTCGCTCATGCCTGCATCCTTGTCATTGCCCGGCCGGCCGAACCCGATAGCCAGCCACAGGCCATCCATCCCGGGAACGCCCGCTTGTTCAGCTCGGCGTTGCCCCTACAGCTCATGTCTCCGTTCACGAAGCGTCGATCGGGCGTGCCAGGGGAAGCGACGTGAGGATGGTCAGCGCGGCGTGTACATGTTCCACCGCATCCCGGCCGAGGCTGGTGAGATAGCCGCCGTCCACCTGCGTCAGCAAACCCTTATCGTGCAGTCGGCGCGTTGCGGCGATGATTTCCGGGCTGGCAGTCTTGTGAATCTTGATTCCCTGCTGTGTGCTCGCCAGATCAAAATGGATCAGAGTGTTGAGTTCATCGACCAGGTCGGGCGTAAAGGGCATGGCAATTCCTTGTTCGACGGTACCGGTGGTTCCGGGAGACTACATTCTAGCGCGAGCAGCGGTCGCCAAACTCAGGAGCTGCACGACAGCATCGAACAACCTGCTCTGTGTCTTGCCCAGTCGGGTCGCTTGGCGCTGAATGCCTGGCGCCCGGCCTGTTCCTCATAAGGGCGGCGCAGAACGTCCAGCAGGTCGTAAATCATTTGCGCATCCCCTCGCTCGGCGAGGTCTATCGCCTGCTGCGCCAGATAGTTTCGCAGGACGTAGCGTGGGTTGCAATCGTTCATCTGCGCCGCGCGCTGTTCCGCCGGCTGCCCATCGTGTCGCAAGCGAGCCGCGTAACGGATAAGCCAGCGCGCCAGGTCGCCGGTAAAGCGCCGGCGCAGGTCCTCCCGATAGAAAGCGCCTTGTACGACATCGGGCGAGGGATTTTCGATATCCAGGCGCGCCAGGCTGCGGAAAAACTCGGTCATGTCGATTTCCGAGAGCCGCATCAGTTCGAACAGATCCTCGAGCAGATCGCTATCGTCATGCCGCCAGTCGCGCAAACCGAGCTTGGCGGCGAAGGCCCGGCAGAACTCGCTGGCATAGACGTGATCGTAGTGCTCGATGGCAACCGCCAAGGCTTCCGGATCGGGCATCAGCCCGGCCAGCGCGTCGGCCAGCCGCTCGAGGTTCCAGCGCGCGATCGCCGGTTGCCGCGCAAAGCAGTAGCGCCGACTCGACGCGTCGGTCGTGTTGGGTGTCCAGCCGGGATCGAAATTGTCCACCCAGCCATAGGGACCGTAGTCGATCGTCAAACCGAGAATCGACATGTTGTCGGTGTTCATCACGCCGTGTACGAAGCCGACGCGCATCCAATGCACCATCAGGTGGGCGGTGCGTCGGCAGATTTCGAGGAACCACCGGGACAATTCAGGTTGGCCATCGACCAGCATTTCGGGAAAGTCGCGCGCGATCGTGAAATCGACCAGACGTCGAAGCAAGGCGTACTCGCCACGCGCCGCGAGCAGCTCGAAATGCCCGAAGCGGGTGAAGGAAGGGGCGACCCGGCAAACCACCGCGCCCGGTTCAGCGACCGGGTGGCCGTCGTAGAACATGTCGCGCACGACCGTTTCTCCGGTGCCGACGAGGCTGAGGGCACGTGTCGTCGGCACGCCCAGGTGATGCATCGCTTCACTGCACAGGAACTCGCGAATCGACGAACGGAGCACCGCCCTGCCGTCAGCCCGCCGCGAATACGGCGTCGGGCCAGCCCCCTTGATCTGCAATTCCAGGCGCTGCCCCTGTCGGCTGATCGCTTCGCCAAGCAGGATCGCCCGGCCGTCGCCCAACTGTCCGACCCACTGTCCGAACTGATGACCGCCGTAACAAGTGGCGTAGCTGACCATGCCCGGCAGAAGGCCATTGCCGGCCAATGCCGCCAGCAACTCGGGGGCCGCCATCGCCTCCTCGTTCAAGCCGAGCTCGGCGGCCATCTCGCGCGAATAGACGAGCAGTGATGGCGCCGCCACCGGCGTCGGCGCGACCGGCGACCAGCAGGCCCCGAAGACCTGCCGCGGTTCATTGCGCAGATCGGGGTCTCCCGGCAGTTCGCGCAGGAAGCGATTATCGAAGGTCAACATCGGAGGCGTCCGGACAGGAAATCCAACTTCGACGCATGCGGCAGCGTGCTTGGCTGCCGAGAGAAAATCAGCCCTGTCTGACCATTTCGATGACTTTCGCCGTATCCAGCGTGCGCGCCTTGGCTTGGATCTCGGGCCAGTACCTCGCCTGCAGACCTTTCGCTTCGCCGAGCACGCTGTCGAAGCTCTCGCGCAGCATCGGTGCCGAGAAGCTGCGACCCGAGGCATAGTAGCGCCGAGCGACATGACCGAGCGCGTAAGTGCTGGCGAAACTCATGCCCGAACTCACCGCCTGCTTGCCGAGACCGCCGAGCAGACCGCCGCCGAGCTTGCCGAGCAAGCCGCCGAGTAGTTTGCGCCCGGCCTGTTCGAGGTACTGCGAAGTCAGGCCGACGCCGAGCGTGGCCAGGAAATCCTTGATGTGACCGCGATCGAGCTCGAAACCGTAGGACTTGCCGATGCGATAGACGAGCTTCATCTGCAGCGGGATGATCGCCATCGTCGACAGCGATTCGGGAAGCAGTTCGAGCGCTCCATTGAGGATCGCGGCATTCAGGATCAGCTTGTCGATCTCCGCGTCGCTCATCGTAGACGCATAGCCACTGGCCGGTATCGACGGCGCGCTCTCGCCCGGCGAAGCGGCGACCGGCAAGGAGGCGATGGCTTCCGCCTGTCGGGAATAGGCGGCCGACTGCTCGGCGTCGAGCGCCAGCGCGCGGCGCAGATCGGCGAGAAAAGCCTGTTCGGGCCCCGATTGAACGCCGTCGGCGTCGCATACGCAAACGGCCATTTCAAAAGCCAGCTGGCGGGCTTCCGGTGAACTCAGCATCGCCGCGGCCGAGGACATCGATACCCGTTTGAGGAGCACGTCCTGATAGAGTGCCGCCAAGTTGATCGATGCCTCGCCATCCAGCGCTTCGGCGATGCGTTTTAGCTCGGTGCGCTCGGCCTCGTCCTTGCTGCCGTCGGCAAATGCCGCCATCAGGCTGAGCGTGAGGATGGCCCTCTGTTCCTGCTCGTTCATTCGGTGTTTCTCCAAGCAATGGATATCTGTTCGTCGGTGGCGGATGCGCCAAGCTGGCGTTCACAGTGGCGTGCGATTACGTTCAATAGTGTCACGATGCCATATCCGTGCGGTAGTTGTCGCTGCCTTACGTCGGATACCGTCGCCGATGCCGTCATCGACCATTGCCGAAACCGCCTGCCTACTTTTCGGATGAAAGACGCGCCTAAACCTAGTGATAAATAGGCATTTTCCCATATTCGGCGACAACAGGCTCCTGTTTCATCAGACGCGCCAGAGCCGCCGTGGTTCTTGGCGTTGTGCTGCAAAGTTTCATGCCGCTTCCCCCGGTTGAAATGACCCGTACTCGTTCATGGACGACCGCCTGATTGCCAGACTCCTCGCCCATTGGAGCTTCATCGACCCAGAAACCGAGATCGGCCGTCACGTCATTTTCGTCAGGCCACCGGGAACGGCCGGGAAGGCGAGCACCGAACACACCATCAACCCTGCCTGCTCGATCAACTTCAGCCAGCATGTACGCACCGCGATCCCGAGCTTCTCGATTTCGTGGCAGGTCGGGGCCACCTCCCTTGATAGGGCCATCTCCAGCGCGAAGCGGACTTGGTGATGGCGTTCTCAAACGAAGAATGGATCAACCGCTACAGGGACGACACCCCGCTATTCGATGTCTTTGACGCGCGGGATCGCCATATCGCGGGCCGTCTGTATTCCGTCATTTCCCGGCCAACCGCCTGAAGGAGCCGATCCGGTTCGACTTTCGCCTCTGACTGTCGAAGCGTATGATGTACAAAATACTGCACATCGTGTGCGACAAAGGAGGCCATCATGGGTATTTCCGCAAGCGACGTCATTCCTCTCTCGCACGCCCGAGCGAACTTCTCCGAACTGGCTGAAGAGGTCAAGGGCGGCGCCGAGAAGATCATCACCAAGAACGGCGAGAGTTACATCGCCCTGATCGACGCCAACCGTTTGGACTACTACCACCAGTTGGAGCGTGAGCGCATTCACCTGCTGCTGATCGCCGACGCTTCCAAGGGGCTCGACGATGTTGCGGCTGGCAAGGTGAAGGACGCCCGTAGCGCCACTGCCGCCCTCAAGCGTCCGCGTAGCGCGTAATTGGTCGAGATCACCGGTTTCGCGGAACCGTATTCAAGGGCTGTTGGCGTGGCAGTTGATCCGATACCGGATAGCATCGCGCAGCTTGCCGCCGAAATCGCAGCCATCAATCAACAGGCGGTGCGCGAGTGCGCCCCTCGTTGAGGCCATGTTGCGCACCCGCAGCCAGGACAAACGGCCTGTCGAACAAACCCTCGATGGCCTGCTCAGCTATTGCGGCTTGGCACCTGCGCTCGAACTCTACCGTCGGCTGTGTCGCCACTGTTGGGACATTGACCCGGCAGCGACGGCGTCCTACGTCGATGCTTACCGAGCAACCTGGGATACAGACGAGGAACGGCAACAAGCATGGCAAGAATACCTGTCGTCAAATTCACCGCGAATTTCGAGCGCAACCTCGAAGGCATCGAGCTTTTCCTGACCGAAGTGGAAGCACCGCAGGCCTTCGACGGCTTGCTGGATGAACTGCTCGATACGGTGATCCCCAACCTTGAGCGTTTTCCGGGAATGGGCAGACCGTTTTTGGCCCGGCAAGCGCGCTCCGTCGAGACCACCAATGCCTTGGCGACGCTCCGCGCAAAGTTGTTGGCGCTGACATCAGACCCGGAGGCGCTGCGCGAATACGTCCTCAAGGATTACCTGCTGCTCTACGCGCCGATTGGCGACGCGACTTACCTTCTCGCCATCTGGCATCAGCGGCAACTTTCCTTCGACTTCGAGGGGCATTGGGGGCGGTAGGCCGACGCCATAGTACTATCCGTCATACAGGGAATAAAAACGACAAGCAATGAGCTACAGCCCGCACCAGCTAGCGTATTTCGCGCATCAATTGACCCGCCGTGCCGCGTCCAATTCCATGGACCGCGTTGCCGGTGCGTTGCTGGATGCTCAAGTCGACTTGAACCCGCACCAGATCGACGCCGCGCTGTTCGCCACGAGCAACCCGCTGTCAAAGGGTGTCATCCTTGCCGACGAGGTCGGTCTCGGCAAAACCATCGAAGCCGGCTTGCTGATCGCGCAGAAATGGGCCGAGCACAAGCGCCGCATTCTGGTCATTACCCCAGCCAACCTGCGCAAGCAGTGGCATCAGGAACTGGCGGACAAGTTCGGTATCGCCGCTGGCCTGCTTGAAGCCAAGTCCTACCGGCAGGCCATCAAGAACGGTGCGACAAACCCGTTCGACCTCGCAGGCAACGGCGCCACGGCACTCATCTGCTCGTATCAGTTCGCGGCGGTCAAAGCCAAGGACGTGCAGTCCGTACCGTGGGACTTGGTGGTCATCGACGAAGCACACCGCCTGCGCAACGTCTATAAGCCGGAAAACAAGACGGCCCGCCTCCTGCGCGATGCACTGACACTGCCGCACAAGGTCTTGCTGACGGCAACGCCGCTCCAGAATTCCTTGCTGGAACTGTACGGACTGGTCAGCTTTGTCGACGAGCGCGTGTTCGGCGATCTGGATAGCTTCCGTGCCCAATTCGGACAACTCAAGGATGTCGCCGGCTTCGATGCGCTGAAGAACCGCATTGCTCCGATCTGTAAACGCACATTGCGCCGACAGGTGGAGGCCTACGTCAAATACACCCGGCGCATTCCGATGCTGCAAGAGTTCGTACCCGGTGCCGACGAAACCACGCTCTACAACTATGTCTCGGAATTCCTGCAACGGCCATCGTTGTACGCGCTGCCCAACAGCCAGCGGCAACTGATAACGCTGGTCCTGCGCAAGCTGCTGGCGTCGTCGACCTTCGCCATTGCCGGGGCACTGGAAACGCTCATCAAACGACTCGGCCAGACGCTCGACGAGAAAGCCGCGACGACCGACCTTGCCGGCGAACTCGACCAGGACTACGAAGCCCTCGACGAACTGGCTGACGAGTTGGGTACCGCTGTCGAGGCCAGCACCAAGGTATCGACCGCCGCAGAGATTTCCGCCATCCGGGCCGAAGTGGGCGAACTCGAATCGTTCCGCAATCTGGCCATTTCGATCACGGAGAACGCCAAGGGTACCGCGTTGCTGCAAGCCCTCGATGTCGCGTTCAAAAAGCTGGACGAACTCGGCGCAGCGAAAAAGGCCATCGTCTTTACCGAGTCCCGCCGCACGCAGGAATACTTGCTCAAGCTTCTGGCAGGCACCGCACATGGCTCCGGCGTGGTGCTTTTCAACGGCAGCAACACCGATGCCAAGGCCAAGGAAATCTACGCCGAGTGGATTGCCCGGCATGCCGGCACCGGCCGGGTATCCGGCTCGCGCACTGCCGACACCCGTGCCGCGCTGGTCGACTACTTCCGAGAGCAGGGCCGCATCATGATCGCCACCGAGGCCGGCGCGGAGGGCATCAACCTTCAGTTCTGCTCGATGGTCATCAACTATGACCTGCCGTGGAACCCGCAAAGGATCGAACAGCGTATCGGGCGTTGTCACCGCTACGGCCAGAAGTACGATGTTGTCGTCGTCAACTTCCTGAACCGGGACAACGACGCCGACCGGCGCGTCTATGAACTGCTGGCGCAGAAGTTCCAGCTATTCGATGGCGTCTTCGGGGCCAGCGATGAAGTGCTGGGTGCCGTGGAGTCCGGCGTCGATTTCGAGCGCCGCATTGCCGAGATATACCAGACCTGCCGCCACCCCGAGGCCATTCATACCGCCTTCGAGCAACTGCAACTCGATCTGGCGGGCGAGATTTCCGACGCCATGCTCAACGCCCGCAAGGTGCTGCTGGAAAACTTCGACGAAGACGTGCAGGAGCGGCTGCGCCTGCGCAACATGGATGCCCGTGCCTCGCTCGGCAGGCTGGAACGCCTGTTGATGCGCTTCACGCGTGCCGCTCTCAACGGGCACGCCAGCTTTGATGAAGACGATACGGGTTTTCAACTCAGCAGCTTGCCCGACGGCGTGCAGGACGGAAACGCGACCACGATTCCATTGGGCCGTTACGAACTGCCGCGTCGGAGCGAAGATGCGCACATCTACCGCATGGCGCACCCACTCGCGCAAGGCTTGATTGACTATGCCCAGCGGGCGACGTTGCCTCCGAGCAAGCTGGTGCTCAACTATGAGGCCTACGGGGCCAAAGTGTCGGTGATCGAAGCCCTGCGAGGTCAGACTGGCACGCTGATGGTTCAGCATCTGCGCATTCAGTCACTGGGCGCTACTGAAGAACATCTATTG